>NZ_JBITYA010000013.1:0-290448 GCF_044544985.1 Streptomyces sp. NPDC053427
TCCTCCCCGGCACCGCACACCTCGACCTCGCCCTCCACGCCGCCCACCACACCGGCCTCGCACACGTCGAAGAACTCACCCTCGAAACACCCCTCACCCTCCACGAGAACACCACCCTCGACCTCCAGATCGCCGTCAACCCACCCGACGCACAAGGGGGCCGTTCCCTCACCATCCACTCGCGTCCGGCAGTCCCCACCGACGGCGACACCGGCGACAGCCCCTGGATCCGGCACACGAGCGCCACCCTCACCTCCGCGGGCGCCGCCCCCGCCGACGAGCCCTCCGCCGCCTGGCCGCCCCCGGGCGCCGGCCCCGTCCCGCTCGACGGCTTCTACGAGCGCATCGCCGAACACGGCTACCACTACGGCCCCGCCTTCCGAGGACTCCAGGCCGTCTGGCGCGGCGAGGACGGCGTCTACGCGGAGATCGCGCCTCCCGAGGGCGTCGACGCCGCCGGGTACGTCATGCACCCCGCGCTCCTCGACGCGGCGCTGCACGCCTTGATGGCCACCTCGGGCGACGACGAGGGGCAGCAGGTCCGGCTGCCGTTCTCCTGGAACGGCGTCACCGCCCATGCCGCCGGTGGCGGCAGGCTGCGGGCACGGCTGACGCTGAACGAGTCCGACGGCGTCGGGGTGCGGATCACCGACGAGACGGGCCGGCTCCTGCTCTCCGCCGACTCGTTGACCGTACGGGCGGTCGACCCGCGGCGGTTCGCGGCGGCGACCGGCGGTGGTTCCGGTGGTTCCCTGCACCACGTCGAGTGGTCACCGTTCCCCGTCCCGGCTACCGCGGCCGACGGCGGGAGCGACGGCATGGACGTCGTCCACATCGGGGCACCCGACGGGGCGGATGCCGGCGCCGCGGTGCGTGAGGTCACGTCCCGGGCACTGGAACTGATTCTCCGTCACGTGACGGACGAGGCCCGCTCCGCGCCCTTGGTGCTGGTCACACGGGGCGCGGTCGCCGTGGCGGACGAGGGGGACGTCACGGATCTCACCGGCGCGGCCGTGTGGGGTCTGGCGCACTCGGCCCAGTCCGAGCACCCCGGCCGCATCGTCCTGGCGGACCTCGACGACACGGAGGCGTCCCGTCAGGCGCTCACCGCGGCCCTCGTCGCGGCCGTCGCGGCGGGAGAACGGCAGATCGCGCTGCGTGCGGGCGAGGCGCACGTGCCGAGGCTGGTGCGGACGGATCCTCCGGCGGCCGGGGAGAAGGCTCCCCTGGACCTGGATCCGGAGGGGACGGTGCTGATCACGGGCGGTACGGGGACGCTGGGCGGTCTCGCCGCGCGTCACCTCGTCGCCGAGTACGGCGCCCGCCGTCTGCTGCTGGTCAGCCGCAGCGGTCCGGACGCCCCGGGTGCCCTGGAGCTGGAGGCGGAACTCACCGCGCACGGCGCACAGGTGACCGTCGTGGCGTGTGACGTGGGCAGCCGGGAGGCCGTGGACGAGCTGCTGGCGTCCGTCGCGCCCGAACATCCGCTCACCGCCGTGGTGCACACGGCCGGAGCGCTCGACGACTCGGTGGTCACGGCGCTCACTCCGGAGCGGCTCGACACCGTCCTGCGCCCCAAGGCCGACGCCGCCTGGCACCTCCACCAAGCAACCAAGAACCTCGACCTGGCCGCCTTCATCCTCTACTCCTCCATCGCCGGCACCCTCGGCAGCCCCGGCCAGAGCGGCTACGCCGCCGCCAACACCTTCCTCGACGCCCTCGCCACCCACCGCCGCGCCCAAGGACTCCCCGCCACCTCACTCGCCTGGGGGCTGTGGGAGCAGACAAGCGCCATGTCGGCGACGCTCGGCAGCGCCGATCTGGCCCGCATCAACCGCACCGGGTTGCTGCCGATGGCGTCCGATCAGGCGATGGCCCTGTTCGACACGGCGTTGGCCGCGGATCGGCCGAAGCTGGTGCCCGCCCGGCTGAGCCTCCCCGCCCTGCGGGCGATGGGCGGTTTCGACGCCTTCCCGCCGATTCTGCGCACGCTCGTCCCGGCGCGGGCGGTGGAGCGGGGCGGGGCCGGGGTGGCGGAACTGGTCCGCCGGCTGGCCGAGTTGGAGGAGGCGGAGCGGTACGAGTTCCTGCTGACGGAGGTGTGCGGGCACATCGCCGGGGTGCTGGGGCACAGCGGGCCGGAGACCATCGAGCCGGAACGCGCTTTCCAGGAGCTCGGGTTCGACTCCCTGACCGCCGTGGAACTGCGCAACCGGCTTACCGCCGCCACCGGGCTGCGGCTGCCCGCCACCGTCGTCTTCGACCATCCCACGCCCGCCGCCGTCACCCGTCACCTGCTCGGTGAGCTCGTGCGGTCCGCGTCGGCCGCCGACCCGGTGCTGCGCGAACTCGACGCGCTGGAGGCGGCCTTGCACGCGGTGCCGGCGGACGACTCCCGGCGCGCGGACATCGCGCACCGGCTGCGTGCGCTGATGTCGGGCTGGGCGGTCGCCGACGAGTCCGCCGAGGACGACGAGAGGGACGTGACGGAGATGATCCAGTCGGCGTCGGCCGACCAGATCCTGGCATTCATCGACAACGACCTGGGCCGTTCGCCGCGCGGGGCCACGGGACCGGCACACGAGGACTGATGCGTGATGACAACGAACGATGAGAAGCTCGTCGAGTACCTCAGGTGGGTCACGGCCGACCTGCACCAGACGCGCAAACGTCTCGCCGAGGTCGAGGAGGGGCGGCACGAACCGGTCGCGGTCGTGTCGATGGCCTGCCGGCTGCCCGGTGGCGTGCGCTCCCCGGAGGACCTCTGGCAGCTGGTCGTCTCCGGAGGCGACGCGATTTCGGCCTTCCCCGACGACCGGGGTTGGAACGTCGAGGAGTTGTACGACCCGGATCCCGGGAAGAGCGGGAAGTCCTCGGCGCGCGAGGGCGGATTCCTCTATGACGCGGGCGACTTCGACCCGGCGTTCTTCGGCGTCTCACCGCGTGAGGCGCTGGCCATGGACCCGCAGCACCGGCTGCTGCTGGAGACCGGCTGGGAGGCGTTCGAGCGGGCCGGGATCGACCCGGGGGCGCTGCGTGGTTCCGCCACCGGGGTGTTCGCCGGCTTGATCTACGGCGACTACGCCGGGCGGCTGCGGAAGGTGCCCGAGGGGCTGGAGGGTTACCTGGGCACGGGGACGGCGGGCAGTGTGGCGACCGGCCGCATCGCGTACACCCTGGGCTTGGAGGGCCCGGCGGTCACGGTCGACACGGCGTGCTCGTCGTCCCTCGTAGCCATGCATCTGGCGGCGCAGGCGCTGCGCAACGGCGAGTGCACGCTGGCGCTCGCCGGTGGGGTGACGGTCCTGGCGACGCCGGGGGTGTTCATCGACTTCTCCCGGCAGCGGGGGCTGGCGCCGGACGGGCGCAGCAAGTCCTTCGCGGCCGCGGCGGACGGCGCCGGGTTCTCCGAGGGCGTCGGGCTGGTGCTGCTGGAGCGGCTGTCCGACGCGCGGCGCAACGGCCATCCGGTGCTGGCCGTGCTCCGCGGCTCGGCGGTCAACCAGGACGGTGCGAGCAACGGTCTGACGGCACCGAACGGCCCGTCGCAGCAGCGGGTCATCCGGGCGGCACTGGCCAGTGCCCGGTTGGACGCCGCCGACGTCGACGCCGTCGAGGCGCACGGCACGGGGACGATGCTCGGCGACCCGATCGAGGCGCAGGCGCTCCTGGCGACGTACGGCCAGCGGCGCCCGGAGGGGCGGCCGCTGTGGCTGGGGTCGGTCAAGTCGAACATCGGGCACACGCAGGCCGCGGCCGGTGTCGCCGGTGTCATCAAGACCGTGATGGCCCTGCGGCACGGCGTCCTGCCGAGGACGCTGCACGTCGACGCGCCGACTCCGCACGTGGACTGGGAGGCGGGCGCGGTGAGCCTGCTCACGGAGACCGTTCCCTGGCCGGAGACGGGCAGGCCGCGGCGGGCGGGGGTCTCGTCGTTCGGCATCTCCGGCACCAACGCGCACCTCGTCCTGGAGGCGCCGGGCGCGACGGAGGAGGACGTCGCGGAGCCGGCGGGTGATCCGCCGCCGGTGGTCGCCTGGCCGGTGTCGGCCCGGAACGAGGAGGCGCTGCGCGCCCAGGCGGGCCGGCTGCTCCGGCATGTGGGCACCCGGCCGGAGCTGGAGGCGGCGGACGTCGGGTACGCGCTCGCCACCGGCCGTGCCCACCACGAGCATCGCGCGGTGGTGGTCGGCACCGGCCGGGAGGAGTTGCTGCGCGGGCTGGAGCTGCTGGTCGCCGGGGAGCCGGCGGGCGGCGTCGTGCGGGGCAGGGCCGCCGGTGGCGGCAAGGTCGCGTTCATGTTCTCCGGGCAGGGCGCGCAGCGTCCGGGGATGGGCCGGGGGCTGTACGAGGCGTTCCCGGTGTTCGCCGAGGCCCTGGACGAGGTGTGCGCCCGGTTCGGTCCGCATCTGGAACGGCCGTTGCGGGACGTCGTGTTCGCCACCGAGGGGGGTGCCGACGCGGCTCTGCTCGATCACACCCGGTACACGCAGCCCGCGCTGTTCGCCCTGGAGTGTGCGCTGTACCGGCTGTTGACCCGGCAGGGTCTGCGGCCCGCCGCGCTGATCGGGCATTCCGTCGGGGAGATCACGGCCGCGCACCACGCGGGTGTGCTGTCGCTCGACGACGCGGTGACCCTGGTCGCGGCGCGTGCGCGGCTGATGGACACCCTCGCCGTCCCGGGCGGTGCGATGGTGTCGGTGCGGAACATCGACGAGGCCGTGGTCCGGGAGGCGCTGGAGGGGCTGGAGGACCGGGTCTCGGTCGCGGCGGCCAACGGGCCGGCGTCCGTGGTGCTCTCCGGTGACGCGGAGCTCGTCCGGTCCGTGGCCGCCCGCTGCAAGGAGCGGGGTGCGAAGGTCCGGCGGCTGAAGGTCAGCCACGCCTTCCACTCGCCGCACATGGAGCCGATGCTGGACGAATTCCGTTCGGTGGCCGGGGAGTTGGCGTTCCACGCGCCGCGCCTCCCGCTGGTGTCCAATGTGACGGGCCGGCTCGCGTCCCCCGAGGAGGTCTGCTCGGCCGACTACTGGGTCGAGCACGTCCGGGGGACCGTCCGGTTCGGTGACGGGGTGCGCGCGCTCCGGGAGCTGGGCATCGGCGTGTACGTCGAGGTGGGTCCCGACGCGGTGCTCGCGCCGCTGGCCGCGGGGGTGCTGCCGGGTGACGCGCTGCCGGTGCCCGCGCTGCGGGCCCGCAAGCCGGAGGCGGTGTCGGTCGCGGGGGCGCTCGCGCACGCCCACGCGCGGGGCGCGGCGGTCGACTGGGCGGCGTTCCTCGCGGGGCCCCGCCGGACGGTGGAGCTGCCGACGTACGCCTTCCGGCACGCGCGGTACTGGCTGGACCCCGACGAGGAGGAGGGGGACAGCGCGGAGGCGGCGTCGGCGTCGTCCGGTCCGTGGTTCTGGAAGGCGGTGGAGTCCGGCGATCTGGACGCCCTGGCGGCCGCGTTGCGGGTCGGTGACGACCAGCGCGCGTCGCTGGCGTCGCTGTTGCCGGCGCTCGGCTCGTGGCGGCGCCGGGAGCGGCAGCGCTACCGGCTCGCGTGGACGCCCGTCCCGGCCGCGACCGCGCCGGGCTCCACGGGCGCGTGGCTCGTCCTGGTCCCGCCTGCCCTTGCCGGTGGCGGTGCCCCGGGGGCGGAGGAGGAGGGGTGGCCGGCCGCGGCCGTCGCAGCCCTGTCCGGGTGCGGGGCCCGGGTCACCGCCGTCACCGTGGATCCGGCGGCGCCGGAGGGCGCGGACCTGGCCGGACTGGTGCGCGACTGGCAGGGGACGGCGTCCTCGGTGGCGGGTGTGCTGTCCTTCCTGGCGCTGGACGAGCGGCGTCACCCGGTGTACCGGAGCGCCTGCTCCGGTCTCGCCTCGACGACCGCGCTGGTGCGCGCGCTGGACGAGCTGGGGGTGCGAGCGCCGTTGTGGGTGGCGACGTGCGGGGCGGTGTCGGTGGCGGACGCGGAGGTGCCGACCGGGCCGGAGCAGGCGCGGGCCTGGGGTCTGGCGCAGGCGATGACCGGGGAGCGGCGGCTGCGCCGCACGGTGTCGCTCGACCTGCCGGCGGTGCCGGACGCACGGGTGCGGGAGCGGCTGGGCGCGTTGCTGACTGCCCCGGGCCGGGAAGAGGAGCTGGCCCTGCGGACGTCCGGGGTGTTCGCGCGCCGGCTCGTCCGGGCGTCCGGTGCGCCGGAGGCCGCGGACGGGGGTCTCACGGTGTCCGGTACGGCGCTGGTGACCGGGTCGACGACCGCGCTGGGCGAGCATGCCGCGCGGTGGCTGGCCGCGCGCGGTGCGGAGCATGTGCTGCTGCCCGTGGCGCCGGAGGACGCCGAGGCGCCGAAGGTGACGAAGCTCGCCGAGGAGTTGGCGGATCTGGGCGTGGGGGTGACGGTGGCGCCCTGCGCGGTGGACGACCGGGAGGCGCTGGACGCCGTGCTGGCCAGGGTTCCGGAGGGTCTGCCGCTGGACGCCGTGGTGCATGTGGCGGCCGTCCGGGAGGATCTGGGGCTGGGTCCGGTGGATCTGGCGCGGGTCGACCATGAGGTGTGGCGGGGTGCGTCGGCCGTGGAGCACCTGGACGCGCTGACCCGTGACCGGCCGCCGCGGCTGTTCGCCGTGTTCGCCTCGGTCGCCGGGGTGCTGGGGGTGCCCGGTCAGGGGAACGCGTTCCCGGCCGAGGCGTATCTGGAGGCGCTGGTCCATCGGCGCCGGACGAGCGGTCTGCCGGGCGTGTTCGTGGCGCTGGGCCCGCTGGAGGAGGAGGCCCTGCCGTCGGGGGACGCGCTGGGCCTGGGTCCCGTCCCGGCCGCCTCGGCACTGTCGCTGCTGGAGCGGGAGGCGGCGGACGACCGGTCCGTGGTGATCGCCGACATCGACTGGCCCCGGCTGCTCGCCTGGAGCGGTGTGGAGCGGGCCCACCGGTTCTCGGGCATCCCGGAGGTGCGGCGGCTCACCGGGGACGGGGGCGCGGCCGGGAGGCCGGGGCTGTTGCCGCGGCTGGCGGAGGCGTCCGAGGAGGAGCGGCCCGGCATCCTGCTGGAGCTCGTCCGCGGCCAGTTGGCGTCGCTGCTCGGGCACGAGTCGGCGGACGCGGTGGCGGAGGACGGCAACGTCGTCGATCTGGGCATGTCGTCGTTCGCCGCGCTGGAGCTGACGAGCCGGCTCCGAGAGGCGGGTCTGACGGCGGTGACGCCGAACGACATCTTCGAGCACCCCACGCCCGTCGCCCTGGTCCGCCATCTCCTCGGCGGGGCCCGGGACGGGCTCGTTTCGACTCTCTGAACCTTTCTGGAGGAATGACATCATGAGTGAAGACGTCGTCATCGTCGGTGCCGGCACCGCGGGGCTGATGCTGGCCCACGAGCTGGCGCTGGCGGGGGTGCGGCCGGTGGTGCTGGACCGTGCGGAGCGCACGGCCCGTGAGGCACCCGCGCTGGCGCTCAACGCGGGAGTGGTCGAACTCCTTGCGCAGCGGGGGTTCATGGACGTGCTGCGGGACCGCGGCAACGAGTTCCCGGCGGCCCAGTGGGCGTACCTGTGGCTGGATCCCGAGCGGTTGGGGGATCCGCATCCCTTCACCTTCGGGATTCCGCAGCCGATGCTGGACGCGCACATCAGGGAGGTGCTGGGCAAGCTGGGCGTCGAGGTCCGCACGGGCCACGAGGTGGTCGGGCTGAGCCAGGACGCGGACGGCGCGGTGGTCGAGGTCCGCACGCCGGACGGGCGGGAGTCGGTCCGGTGCCGGTACGTCGTCGGCTGCGACGGTGCGCGGGGCACGGTGCGCGAGCTCGCCGGGATCGAGGCCCCGGGCGAGGACCACCCCTTCTGGGGGATCTACGGGGAGGTGGAGGCGGAGCTCGGCGGCGACCTCTTCGAGCACCTCATGCCCGTCCTGCACCCGGACGGGTCGTCGTTCGTCGTCTCCCCGTCCGACCCGCAGGCGCTGCGGGTGCTGATGGGCGAGGCGCCTCCGCCGGCCGACGGCAAGCTGCTGATGCGGGTGATAACCGGCGAGTTCGGTGTGGCGCCCAAGGACGGTGACGCGCCGGTGACGGCGGAGGAACTGCGCTCCCGGGCCCGGGTGATCACCGGTGCGGACACCGACATGGGCGAGACGAAGTGGCTGGCCCGCTGGGGCTACTCCGTGCGGCAGGCCGCCGAGTACCGCAAGGGCCGGGTGTTCCTGGCCGGTGACGCCGCGCACCACCACTTCCCGCTGGGCGGGGTGGCGCTGAGCACCGGGCTGGACGACGCGGTCAACCTCGGCTGGAAGCTGGCGGCCGAGCTCAACGGGTGGGCGCCCGACGGACTGCTCGACACGTACCACGAGGAGCGGCATCCGGTCGGGGAACGGGCCTGCCGGAGCACGGAGGCCCAGGTGTTCCTCATGCACCGGCTCCGGGAGGCGGAGCCGCTGCGCGATCTGCTCGGCGAGCTCATGGAGCTGGAAGACGTCAACGAGTACTTCGTGAAGCTGGGCGGCGGCCTCGACGCCCGGTACGCGATGCTGCCGGGCGTGTCCGCCGAGGACTCCCCGCACCGGCTGATGGGCACCCGGCTGCCCGACTTCCCGCTCGACACCGCCACGGGCCCGACGAACGTGGCGCGTCTGCTGTACTCCGGCCGGGGTGTGCTGCTGGACCTGTCGGACGGCGCGCTGCCCGCGGGGGCGGCCGCCGGCTGGACGGACCGGGTCGACGTCGTCACGGCGCGGCCTGCCGAGGGCATCGACGCGGGCGTGGTGCTGCTGCGCCCGGACGGCCGGGTGGCGTGGGCGGACTCGCGGCCCTCGGACGTGTCCGGGCTGCGCACGGCGCTGGAGACCTGGTTCGGCGCGCCGCGGGACGTGAAGTAGGCGGACGAACGTCGAGGCCGGGGCCCGCGGGCCCCGGCCTCGACGTTCGTGCGACCCGCGGGTCAGCCGGTGTACGGCTCGTGCGGGATCCAGGCGGGCAGCACCCCTTCGGTGTTGCGCGCCTTCTCGATGATCACCAGGTTGTGGTAGAAGTGCAGGCCCGCTACGTGGTGATCGGTCGGGGCGGCCACCCTGGCCTCCAAGGGCTCGAACTCCTCGTGGTTGAGCCCGTCGATGAGCGTCTTGGCGAAGCCGACGCTCGTCGTGGGATCGGTGAGGTTCTCGCTGCTGCCGCCGTAGCCGGGCCAGTAGGCGGTCTGCACATCCTCGATGACGTACAGGCCGCCGGGGCGCAGGCGCGGGAAGAGGTAGCCGAACGACGTGATCACGTCGCTGTTCACATGGCTGCCGTCGTCGATCACGATGTCCAGCGGTCCGGTGCGCCGCAGCGCCTCCTCCAGGAACCCCTCGTCGGACTGGCTGCCCTGGAGGATGCCGATGCGCTGGCTCTGGAAGGCCTGCTTGTCGAAGATGTCGATGCCGAAGACCATGCTCCGGTGGAAGAAGCGCTTCCACATGCGCAGGGAGCCGCCTCCCCACGCGGGGCGGGAGTAGCCGCCGACGCCGATCTCCAGGATGTTGAGCGCCCGGTCGGCGTAGGGCGCGAAGTGCCGCTCGTAGTGCGGGGTGTAGCAGTGCAGGCCCCATTTGTCCGATCCGAAGCGGATGCTGAGCTCGGACAGGTCGTGGGTGACGGGCTCGCAGCCGCGCAGGAGCCGGCGCACCATGGTGAACACGTGCGGCGGGCCGATGAGGGTCCGCGGGTCGCCGAGGTGGTGCCAGGCGACGGAGCGGGTGGGGTTGGCCCGCAGGTTGTCGGTGCCGAAGACGCCGCGCAACAGGTCGCCGAGTTCCTGGGTGACTGCGGCGTCCGGCGCGTCCGCGCGGCCCGGCGTGCAGGTGGCGCGGCCGCCCTCGGTGACGAGCACGTGGTCGGCGCTCTTGCCGCGGTGGCTCAGCTCGAACTGGACGGTGACCTTGGGATAGTCGGTCAGTTCGTCGATGTCGGCCCGGGCGGCGAGTTCGTCGAGGAGCAGGGCCGCGACCGTTTCCGGGCCGATCCGGCCGATGGTTTCGTCGATGGTGCCGTCGGTTCCGACGGCCGCTCCGATCAGTTCCCGGACCTGTTGTTCCGTCATGTCTCTCTCACACACTCGCTTCCGTGGATCCGTGGGCGTACGCGGGGGCAGGGTCAGGCGGCCGGCTTCTCAAGGGCGAAGCCGGCTTTGATCCACTTGCTGGACTCGACGCTGACGGCGACCGCGCGGTCCCCGTCGGTCATGCGCGGCAGCAGCCGTTCGATCTGGAAGAACGGGAGGGCGTTGCCCGTGTTGCCGACCTCGGCCACACAGCTGATCTCGTGTGCTCCCGGGGCGTCGATGCTTTCGGTGATCCGGCTGGTCATCCGGCCGGAGAGCTGGGGCGGCAGCAGGTAGTCGATGTCGCCCTCGTCCCAGTCGAGGTGCTCGACCATCCGCTCGAAGGCCTGCGCCGCGAGCTTGGGCACGGCTTCCTCGATGGCCTTGTAGTCCTCGCTGACGGGCAGGCGCTCGGGGTGGTCGGTGGGTTTGCCGTACCACTCGAGCGTCTGCCCGGGCGGCCGTCCGAGGCCGACCAGTTCGACGTAGACGTCGCGCAGGACGACGGAGCCGGGCGCCGGGTCCTTGCTGAGGACCAGGGCACCGGCTCCGTCCCCGAACAGCAGGCCGTTGATCAGCTCGGCCGGCGCGAGGGCCGTGGCGTCGGCCGAGGGGTCGAAGAACTTGGCGGACGTCTCGGCCCCGATGACCAGGGCGGTGCGCTCGGGGCCGGAGCGGAGCATGCGGTGGGCGACGCTCAGCGCCTGCACGGCTCCCGTGCAGCCGGACTGGAGCTGGTAGCTGGGGACGTGGTCGATGCCCAGCCGGTCGGCGATCCGGTTGACGGTGGCCGGCATCAGCTGGTCCGGGGTGGCCGTGCCCATGACGACGAGGTCGATGTCCGCGGATCGGACCCCGGCCGCGGACATCGCGCGCACGGCGGCCGTCTCGCCCATGTCGGCGAGCGTCTGCCGGATCTCCCCGGTGACGATGTCGACGCAGAAGTGCCGGCTCTGGGTGCCGACGTAGGTGTCGATCCACTGTTCCCAGACCGGGGGCAGCCCGAACCGGCGGGTGAGGGTGGCGTTGTCCAGGGGTGGGCCGGGAAGCACTGTCCCGGCCGCGAGGATGTGTATCTCCGAACCATCCATGACGGATTCCTTTCAGCCGCCGCTCCAGGACGGGGTCAGGGCTCTTCGGCGAGCCGGAGGGCGCGGGACGGGCAGAACTCGACGGCCTGGCGGACGGCGCTGGTGTTCTCCGGCCGGGGCCCTGCTTCCCTTTGTTGCGCGGTCGGCGGCGCTGGCCTCATCCTTCGCGCCCCGGCTTAAGGCGACCTAGGGCGCGTCTGACGGATTTCCGCGTCGCGACGCCGCGGAGATCCGTCAGAGGCGCCCTAAGGCCGGCGCGGCTGCCGCTCCCGGCCGCTGAGGAACCGGTCACGGGCCCCCACCAGCCCGAGCAGTCCCCGCAGGACCGCGGTCTGCGGCCCGCCGGCACCGCGCAGCTGCTGGAGGGCGAGTCCGCACCACAGCCGGGCGTACTCCGCGTGCCCCGGGGAGCCGTGCACGTCGTCGATCTCCAGCAGCCGCAGCCGCTCGACCCGTTCGCGCAGCAGGGTCGGCTCCCCGGGCGGGATGATCTCGTCGCGAAGGCAGGTGACGTAGTGGACGGGGATGTCCAGGCCGGCCAGCTCCCGGGGGGTCAGCGCCCAGTCCCGCAGGTGGTCGGGGAGCTTGTCGGGCGTGACGCCGGTCAGGTGGGCGAGGGTGTCGACGGTGATCCGTGGGACCCGGCCGAGCCAGCCGGCGTCCTCGAAGAAGCCGGCGACCGGCGCGCCGGAGGTGACGATGCCCCGGATGCGGCGGTCGTCGAGGGCGCAGCGCAGCGCCAGGTGGCCGCTGAAGCTCATGGCGAGGGCGTAGGTGCGGTCGACGTCCGCGCGGTCGCGGACGGCGTCCAGGATCCGGGAGATCAGCCGTGGGCTGTCGCGGTCGTAGGGCAAAGTGTTCTCGCCGACTCCCGGCATTTCGGTGACGATCCCCGCCATGCCCTGGCGCCGGTAGTGCGCGAGGACGGGACCCCACTGTTCCTTGGTGCTGACGATGCCGCCCATGACGAGGAGGAGCGGGCGCCGGTCGGTCTCGGACAGGCCGGTCGCCCAGCAGACGACACGTTCGCCGTCGAGCCGGAGTTCGAGGCGGTGGATGTCCTGCTGCCCCCGCGCCCAGTCCCCGAAGGAGCGGACGCTCGCCTCGGCGGCCTGCTGCCGGGCGGGGCCGTCCACGTAGGGGAAGCGGGCGATGGTGTAGAGCCGGGAGGCGTCGAGGTGGCGGCCGCGGTGTGCCGCGGCGCGCGCGGCGGCGGACCATTCGGCGGCCCACGAGCCGGGTCCGCCGTCCTCGTCGCCGCGGATGCGCGCGAGGACCTCGCGGTAGGTGGCGCGGGGCACCCGCTGGGCGTGTGCGTGGGCGACGATGTACTGCTGGAGTTCTCCGAGGTCGTTCACGTCGTCTCCCGGGACGCGGCGGCTGCGGTGGCCGGTTCGTGGGCGTCCGTGGGGAAGCGCTCCAGGTGGTCCTTGAGTTCGCCGAGGACGTCCGCGGCCTCGGCGCCGTCGATGACGCGGTGGTCGAAGGTCAGGGAGAGCCGCATGACGGGGGCGACGGCGAGCCGTCCGTCGCGGACGACGGGGCGGTCCGCGGTCCGGCCGAGGCCGAGGGTGGTCGTGGTGCCGCCGACGGAGTGGAAGCCGTCGACGGGCCGGTGGCCGAGGGAGGTGACGGCGACGGTGCCCATCATTCCCGCCCGGGTGCGCAGCCTGCGGGCGGCGGCCCGGAAGGCGAGCGAGCCGATGAGCTGCGGGGCGCGGTGCAGCCGGCGGACGTCGGCGAACTCCGGCATGGTGCCGGGGTCCCCGTCGCGGAACCGCTCCAGGTGCCGCTGGATGTCGGCCAGCGAGGCCCGCTCGATCTCGGGGACGACGGTGGACAGCACCACCCGCCGGCCGTCCAGCGTCTTGTCGAGCGTCAGCTTGCCGTGGACGCCGGGGAAGTGGGCGAGGCGGGGGCGCAGGTGTCCGCTCAGCGCGGCGTTGGCGTCGGGGTGCCGGGCCAGGACGCGGCCGGCGGCATGCAGGACGTAGGCGGCGGTGGAGCAGCGGGGCTCTCCGGCGGTCCGCGCGGCCTGGCGGTGGGCGCGCACCGCGCTCATGTCGACGTCCGTGTCGAGGTGGACGGGGGCGAAGGCGCGGATGGTGTCGAGGAAGTAGAAGGTGTGCCGCCGGGCCCTGGGCAGGGGTGAGGTTTTCATGACGCGGTCGCCAGCGTGTAGACGCTCTCCAGGTCGGACGAGGCCAGCACATCGGGCAGGGAGATGCTGCGGCCGGTCTCCCGCTCCAGGACGGTCAGCAGGTGGAGGAGGTACACCGAGTCCCAGCCCGCGATCTCGTCGAAGTGCCGGCCGATGTCGTCGGCCGTGACCGGGATGCCGAGTTCGTCGCGGATGAGGGCGAGGAAGTCGTCGATGCTTGTCACGGGGTGTCTCCTCCGAACGTCTCGGTGAATTTCAGGTGCTCCGGCACGGGCACGATGTCCGTCAGGTCGTGCCGGAAGACGGTGGTGGTGCCGTGGTGGCCGGCCGGCCGGAAGCCGTAGCGGGGGTAGAGGTCCCGGACGGCGCCGTTCTTGGCGGCCCGGCGGTGCTCCGCTGTGACCGCGGTGGCACCGGTGGCGCGGGCGTGCCGGAGCACCGCACTCAGGCATGCCTGTTCGATGCCTCGGGAGAAGACCCGGCAGCTGAGCAGGAAGTTGTCGATGTGCACGGTGTCGTCGGCGCGGTCGAGGAACAGGGCGCCGACGAGGCCGTTGTCGCCGAACCGGTCGGCGGCGTGGACGGCCAGCACCGGCGTCGTCGTACCGGTGGCGAGCCGTTCGACATCGGCGGGCTGGAGCCGGCGGACCGTGAGGTTGAACTGGTTGGTCCGCAGGGACAGCTGGCTCACGCGCGGCACCTCGTGCGGTGCGACGGGGGCGAGCCGTACCTGGACGCCGAGTTCGCGCAGATATTGCTCGGTGGACTCGAACTGCTGGAGGAAGTCGTGGCGGACGAGTTCCTCCTGGTACTTGCCGACGCGCGTGCGGTCCTCGACGGTCAGGGTCCGGGTGTCGAACCAGCCGTCCCGCAGCAGCGTCGCCGCGTGCAGGGCGGGCTCGTCGCCGGCCCGCAGCACGGTGACCCCGGGGAGTCCGTCGGCGACCAGTCCGCATTCGTACGGGCTGTCGTCCATGAACACGAAGCTGTCGACGCCCAGGTTGAGGGCCTGCGCCAGTTCGGCGATGTTGTCGTGCTTGGGGCGCCAGTTGGCGACGACGCGGACGAGGTCCTCCTCGCGCAGCACCATGCGCGGGTGCTCGCGCAGCACGGTGCGCACGGGTTCGACGTCGTTCTTGCTGACGACGCCGAGGAGCACGCCCTGGGAGCCGAGCTGCCGGACGACGCGCTGGAAGGCGCGGAAGGGCTCGCTGCGGTCGCCCTCGAGCACGTCGGAGCCGTCCTCGCCGAGGGTTCCGTCCCACAGAGTGCCGTCGAGGTCGAGCAGCAGGGCCTTCTTGGTGCGCCCGGTCAGGTGCCGGGCGAGGTGGCCGACCTCGCGGGCGTAGCGGGCCAGCAGCGCCGGGGAAAGGTGGGCCTTGGCGTAGCTGCTCAGCCGTTCGTCGGTGACCGCGATGCCCTCGGCGACGAGGGGGTCGAGGTCCAAGACGACGGGCCCGGGGTGCCGGTCGGCGAGGTCCAGCAGCCGGCCGGTGGCCCGCCGCCAGACGGCGCCGAGCCGGGCTCTGGAGCGGTGGTCGACGAGTTGCGCGGTGAGCCGCTGGGGCAACGGGAGCGTGTTGAGGACGAGGGTGCCGTGGCCGACGGACTCGAAGCGGGTGACGAGGTGCTCGATCAGGGCGAGCTTCTCGGTGAAGACGCGTTCGACGTCGTCCGGCGTCCAGGGCACGGGCAGTTCGTCGACGACGACCGCCGGGTCGAGTACGCACAGCACGATGTCCGCGCCCGCCTCGTACAGGGCACTGCGGGGGTCGGAGAGGTCGAAGACGTACGAGTCGAAGTCCGCGAGGTGCGGGCGCAGCAGCAGTCCGTGGCGGGCGAGTTCGGCGGTGAGCGGCGGGATCAGCGGCGCGAGGGTGCCGTGGCCGGTGACGGCCACGGTCACGGCGGGCACCTCCGGGTGGAGCCGCCGCACCTCCTCGGGGCGTACGCGGGCGAGCAGTTGGCCGGCGCGCCGGAGCTCCTCGGGGGTGCTGTCGGTCAGCAGCCGGGCGACGCGGGGGTACTCCGCCGCGAGTCGTCCGGCCCGGTGGAGGGCGAGCAGTACGTCACCGGGCCCCTCGGCGTCGTCCCCGGTGGTGGGCATGGACATGCGGTTCCTCTCCTGGGGGCAGCGGTCGGGCCCGGCCGTCCGCCTGACGGCGCGACGGCCGGGCTGCCATCGTCCGGCCGGCCTCTGAAGCGGCTCCAGGGACCGGGCGTCCGTCGGGTCAGCGGGGGCCCTGGGGGACCCCTGGGTCCTGACGGAACCGATTGATCTCCGGCAGGTGGCGGGCGCGCAGTTCCGGGTCGCGTACGCCGAGGTCCTCCCGGTCGGCCAGGCAGAGGATGCCGATCTTCCCGCTGTGCCGGTTGCGGTGGACCTCGCGGGTGGCGACGCCGGTCTCGGAGAGCGGGTAGGTGGCGGAGAGGGTGGGGTGCACCATGCCCTTGGCGATCAGCCGGTTGGCCTCGAACGCCTCGCGGTAGTTCGCGAAGTGGCTGCCCACGATGCGCTTGAGGCTGGTCCACAGGTGCCGGTTGTCGTAGTGGTGGTCGTACCCGGAGGTGGAGGCGCAGGTGACAACGGTGCCGCCGCGGCGGGTGACGTACACGCTGGCACCGAACGTCTCGCGGCCGGGGTGCTCCAGGGTGATGTCGGGGTCCTCGCCGCCGGTCAACTCCCGTACGTGCCGGCCGAAGCGCTTCCACTCGGACGGGTCGGGGGTGCCGTCGCCGGTCCAGAAGCGGTAGTTCTCCCGCGCCCGGTCGATCACCAGCTCGGCGCCCAGCGCGCGGGCCTGGGCGGCCTTCCGTTCGCTGGAGACCACGCACACCGGTATGCCGCCGCCGTTGAGCACCAGCTGCGTGGCGTACGAGCCCAGGCCCCCGCTGGCGCCCCAGACGAGCACCACGTCGCCCTGTTTCATGCCGGCGCCGTTGCGGGAGATCAGCTGCCGGTAGGCGGTCGAGTTGACCAGCCCCGACGCGGCGGCCTCCGCCCAGGTGAGGTGTTCGGGCTTGGGCATCAGCTGGTTGCCGCGGACCAGGGCGAGCTGTGCCAGCCCGCCGAAGTTGGTCTCGTACCCCCAGATGCGCTGCTCGGGGTCGAGCATCGTGTCGGCGTGTCCGTCGGGTGACTGGAGCCCCACGGACAGGCAGTGGGCGACGACCCGGTCGCCGGGCTTCCAGTGGGTCACGCCGGGGCCGGTGCGCAGGACGACGCCGGACAGGTCCGAGCCGACGACATGGTACGGCTGGTCGTGCCGGACGGCCGCCGGGTCGGTGCGGGCGGCGCGGCGCAGGAATGCGAAGGTGGGCAGCGGTTCGAAGATCGAGCTCCATACGGTGTTGTAGTTGACGGACGACGCCATCACGGCGACCAGCACCTCCCCCACGTCGGGCAGGGGGGTGGGGACGTCCTCGATGTGCAGGGACTTGGCCGGGTCCTTCTCGGAGGTCGGGAGCCCCTCGAACATCTCGGTCTCGTCGCGGAGCACCACCGCGCCACGGTAGTGCTCCGGGATGCGGAGCGCGGCGAAGTCCTCGCTGGTGGCGTCCGGCGCGGCGATGGCTGCGGTGATCTCTTGCATGCGTTTCCCTCGGGGGGTGGGGGGCGGCGGGGGCTGCGGGACCGGCGGCCGTGGGTCAGGCGACCGGCGAGACGGCGAACGAGTTGAGCCGCTGGTCGTCGGCGAGGATGGCCTGCTGGAGGTCGCGCAGGGCCCGGCAGGGTTCGAGGCCGAGCTCGTCGTTGAGGGTGCGGCGGGCGTTCTGGTAGACGCGCAGGGCGTCGGCCTTGCGCTCCGACCGGTACAGGGCCAGCATCAGCTGCCGGTAGAGCGTCTCGCGCAGGGGGTTCTCCGCGGACAGCGAGTACAGCCGGCCGATGAGTTCACGGTGGCGGCCCAGGTGGAGCCGGGCGTCGGTGAGCATCTCCTGGCACTCCATGCGGGATTCCGTCAGCCAGGTCGAGAATCCGCCGGTGATGGGCCCGTTGCCGAGGGTGCCGGGCAGCGGCCCGTGCCAGAGGCCCAGCGCCCGCTCGAAGCGGTCGGAGGCCTCCTCGAAGCAGCGCTCCTTGGCCAGGGTGCGTCCCTGGGCGACGAGGTCGAGGAACAGGGGCAGGTCGAGCTGATCGCTCCCCATGCGCAGCATGTACCCGGTCTGCTGGGTGACGACAGGGTTGTCCTGCCGGTGGGGGCGGTGGAGGAACTTGCGCAGCTGGGAGATGTACACATGCAGTCCGGCCGTCGCCCGCTTCGGGAGCTGGTCGCCCCACAGTTCGGTCATCAACTGGTCCGGGGTGACGACCTGTTCGGCGCGGATGAGCAGGACGGCGAAGAGGGTCTCCACCTTCTGGGCGCTGATGAAGGAGTGATCGTCGCCGTCGACGACCCGGAGCGGGCCCAGGATTTCGTATCTCACGGGGAGCTCCGCTCGGGCCGGCCGGCCGGGACCGTCCCGGCGAGGGTCGTGGCGAGGAGGTCGGTCACGGGCGCGGCGGCGGGGTCGAGGTAGAAGTGACCGCCGGGGAAGACGTGCAGGTCGAACGGGCCGGTGGTGTGGTCGGCCCAGGCGGCCGCCTCGTCCCGGGTGGTGTGCGGGTCGCTGTCCCCCATCAGAACGGTGACGGGGCATGTCAGGGGTGGTGCGGGTGTCCAGTGGTAGGTCTCGATCGCCCGGTAGTCGGCACGCGCGACCTGCAGGATGCCGGCGAGCAGCTCCTCGTCCGCCAGGAAGCGTTCGTCGGTGCCGCCGAGCCTGCGCAGCTCGGCGACCATCCCGGCGTCGCTCCGCAGGTAGACGGCTTCCTCCCGGCGCCGTGCGGGTGCCCGGCGGCTCGACGCGAAGAGGTGGACCGGGGGCGTCGCCCCGTCCGCTCGGAGCCGCTGGGCCACCTCGAAGGCGAGGACCGCGCCCATGCTGTGCCCGAAGAAGGCGTACGGGGCGCGGGCCCGCCGGCCGAGGGCGTCGTAGATCCGGTCGGCGAGCTCGGGAATGTTCTCGACACAGGGTTCCAGGCGCCGGTCCTGCCGCCCGGGGTACTGCACCGCGAGGACCTCGGTCGCGGGCAGGGCCTTGGAGAGTGCGTAGTAGGAGCTTGCCGAACCGCCCGCGTGCGGGAAGCAGACCAGCCGGAGTCCGCTGTCGGAGCGCGGGTCGAAGCAACGTATCCACCGGTCGTCGTCACCCGGGGACAATGACATCTCTCTCCTTTCGTCAACCACCTTCCGGGACGGCGCTATTCGGCGATCTTCGTCCTCATGATCCAGCGAAAAACCGCGGTGGACGCATCCTCGGAATCCTCGGGACGGCGCTCCAGCTCGAAATGCTCGTAGCCGTCCCGAAACCTGATTTTCACCTTGCTGTCGACGATGACGGCGCGCATCCGCCGCTCCGACTGCCCTATGCCCTCGGGTCCTCCGACCAACAGGATTTCGACGGGCTCAGTGGGGTAGGGCGTCGCTTTATCCGTGGCATTCATGGCACACATTTCCTTCCGTCACGAAGAAGTGAGGCGGGAGCCGGTACCGCAACCGGGAAGCACGCACAACATGGTGCGAGTCAGCCACCGGGTTCGGGTACCCGTACTCGGCCCCTAACCACCCCTACGGGCCACCCCCTACCGGTCCAGCGGCCGGAATGCCGCATCGAAGACACTCCGGATTAGGGGTCGCCGGCCGGGTTCGCGGCGATGCTCCGCGCCTATCATCACAGCGTGACTGCCCCCCGTGGATGGGGTCACCACCGACGGACCGGGCGTGGCTACCCACGACAAGCGGGGCCTTTCCCAGCACCCCAGGCAAAGGCAACTCCACCATGAAGGCACTCCTACTCGCGGGCGGCACCGGAAGCAGGCTGCGCCCGATCACCCATACCTCGGCAAAACAACTGGTCCCGGTGGCGAACAAACCGGTTCTGTTCTATGGAATCGAATCTCTCGCGGCGGCCGGCATCACGGACATCGGAGTGATCGTCGGCGATACGGCCGACGAAATCCGGGCCGCCATCGGCGATGGTTCCTCCTTCGGCGTCACGGTCACCTACATTCCGCAGGAAAGACCCCTGGGACTGGCCCACGCGGTGCTGGTGGCAAGGGATTTCCTGGCGCAGGAAGACTTCGTCATGTATTTGGGCGACAACTTCATCGTCGGCGGGATCGGTGAACTCGTCGACAAGTTCCGGGCGGAGCGCCCGGACGCCGACATCCTGCTCACCCGCGTCAGCGACCCGGGCGCATTCGGTGTGGCCGAACTGGACGCCACGGGACGGGTGGTGCGGCTGGAGGAGAAGCCCCCGGTGCCCGCCAGCGACCTCGCGCTGGTCGGCGTCTACCTGTTCACGCCCGCCATCCACGAGGCGGTACGGGCCATCGAGCCCTCCGGGCGCGGCGAGCTGGAGATCACCGACGCGATCCAGGAAATGATCACACGGGGGCTGACGGTCCGTTCGACGGTCATCACCGGCTACTGGAAGGACACCGGCAACGTCGCCGACATGCTGGAGGTCAACCGCACCGTGCTCGACACGATCGAGTCCTGCCTGCAGGGGGAGGTGGACGAGTCGAGCGAGATCGTCGGCCGGGTGCGCCTCGGACACGGCGCGCGGGTGCGGCGGTCGAGGATCGTCGGGCCCGCGGTGATCGGGGCGGGGACCTCGGTGACCGACTCGTACGTCGGCCCCTCCACGTCCGTCGCGAACGACTGCGTGATCGAGGGCAGTGAGATCGAGTTCTCGATCGTGCTGGCGGACTCCGCCATCATGGGTGTCGGCCGCATAGAGGCGTCGCTCATCGGCAAGAACGTCCAGGTCACCGGCGCCCGGAGCACACCGCAGGCCCACCGCCTCGTCCTCGGCGATCACAGCGAGGTGCGGATCACACCATGAGAATCCTCGTCACCGGCGGTGCCGGATTCATCGGTTCGTGCTTCGTCCGCATGCTCCTGGGGCCGGACGACCGGGACGGGCGGCCGGCGCCCGACGCCGTGACCGTCCTGGACGCCCTCACCTACGCCGGCAACCGGCGGAACCTGGCACCGGTGGCCGCGGATCCGCGGCTGGCCTTCGTCCACGGCGACATACGTGACCGCGAGCGGGTCGGCGCGCTGCTGGACGGCCACGACGCCGTGGTGCACTTCGCCGCCGAGTCCCACGTCGACCGCTCCATCGCCAGCGCCGCCGCATTCGTCTCCACCAATGTGCTCGGCACCCAGACGCTGCTGGACGCGGCCCTCGCACGTCCGGGGCTGACCTTCCTGCACGTCTCGACCGACGAGGTCTACGGTTCGGTGTCCCACGACTCGTGGACCGAGGACGAACCGCTCCGGCCGAACTCCCCCTACGCCGCGTCCAAGGCCGCGTCCGACCTCCTGGCGCTGGCCTACCACCGCACGCACGGCCTGGACGTGCGGGTCACGCGCTGTTCCAACAACTACGGGCCCTACCAGTTCCCTGAGAAGGTCATCCCCCTGTTCACCACGCGGCTGATGGACGGCGGTTCCGTACCGCTCTACGGGGACGGGCGGAACGTACGCGACTGGCTGCACGTGGAGGACCACTGCCGCGCCCTGCTGCGGGTCCTCACCGAGGGCCGTCCCGGACGGGTCTACAACATCGGCGGTGGCACAGAATTGACGAATCGTCAGTTGACCGAACGGCTGCTGGCCGCCTGCGGCGCGGACTGGGACCGGGTGGAATGGGTGGCCGACCGGCTCGGGCACGACCTGCGGTACTCGGTGGATTCCGGCAGGATCCGCTCCGAACTGGACTGGACGCCCCGGCACTCGTTCGACGAGGGCCTCGCGCACACGGTCGCCTGGTACCGCGACAACCGCTCCTGGTGGGAGCCGCTCACCACACGGGCGGCCCTCCGATGAGCGGCTCGCCGGCCGCGGCGCGCGGCACGGACGCGGCCGGTCCGCCGCTCCCGGAACGCTGGCTGATCACGGGCGGCGGCGGCATGCTCGGCCGCGACCTGCGGACCCTGCTCGCCGCCCGCGGGGCCGTCGGCGTGGTCGCGCCGGACCGCGCCGGGCTGGACATCACCGACGCCCGTTCGGTGCGGGAGGGGATCGCCGCACACCGGCCGCACGTGGTCGTCAACTGCGCCGCCTGGACCGCGGTGGACGATGCCGAGGCCCACGAGGCCGAGGCGTTCGCCGTCAACGGCGAGGGGCCCGGGCACCTCGCCCGTGCCTGCGCGGCCGCGGGCGCCCGCCTGCTGCACGTCTCGACCGACTACGTGTTCTCCGGGGACGCATCGACCCAACCGGCCACCGGCTACGCCGAGGACGCCGCGACCGGCCCGCGGACGGCGTACGGGCGGAGCAAGCTCGCCGGTGAGCGCAGGGTCCTCCAGGAGCTTCCGGAGGCCGGGACGGTGGTCCGCACCGCCTGGCTCTACGGGCGGCACGGCCGCAACTTCATCCGCACCATGGCGGAGAAGGCCGCGCTCCCCGGCGAGGTGCGGGTCGTCGACGACCAGCACGGCCAGCCCACCTGGTCCAAGGACCTCGCCGAACGGCTGATCTCGCTGGCCTGCCTGCCGGCGGCGCGCACCCGCGGTGTCTTCCACGCCACGGCCGCGGGGCACACCACGTGGTACGGGCTGGCCCGGGAGGTCTTCGCCCTGCTGGACGCCGCGCCGGAGCGGGTCCTGCGCACCGACAGCGCGTCCCTGTCCCGCCCGGCGCACCGCCCGGCGTGGAGCGTGCTGGGCCATGACCGCTGGTCACGAGTGGGCCTGCCGCCCATGCGGCACTGGCGTACCGCTCTGTCCGATTCCCTGACGGAGGTACTGGATTGCGTTCGCTGAGCATCGAAGGCGCCTGGGAGACGACGCCGAAGATCTTCGAGGACCGCCGGGGGACGTTCCGTGAGTGGTACCAGGGGGCCGATCTGCGCTCCACCCTCGGTACGGACCTGCACGTGGCGCAGGCCAACTGCTCGGTGTCGCGGCGCGGCGCGCTGCGGGGCATCCACTGCACGAAGGCCCCGCCCGGCCAGGCCAAGTACGTCACCTGTGTCAGCGGTGCCGTCATGGACGTGGTCGTGGACCTGAGGACGGGCTCGCCGACGTTCAAGCGATGGGAGGCCGTACGGCTCGACGGGAGCAATCCGTCGGCGCTCTACCTGTCGGAGGGGCTCGGGCACGCGTTCATGGCGCTGGAGGACCACACCACCGTGCTCTATCTGTGCTCCGCGCGCTATGTGCCCGAGCTGGAGTTCGCCATCCATCCGCTCGACCCGGAACTGGGCATTCCGTGGCCGAAGGAGATCGAGCCCATCCTGTCCGAGAAGGATGCCGAGGCCCCCACCCTGGCGGCGGCGCGGTCCTCGGGCCTGCTTCCCGGCTGACGGCGAGGGTGGGCCGCGCGGGCCGCCCGGCGCCGTGAGGCGGACGGCCTCTTCGGCGCCGACGGTCCACGTCTCCCGTCACGGGGGAACGCCCTACGACGAACACAAGGAGTTCATGGCGTCCATGCGCAGATGCGTTCCCAGGTCCGTGCGCTGCCGTACCGACAACTTGCGGTAGACCTTGGTCAGATGCTGTTCGACGGTGCTCACGGTGATGAACAGCTGGCGGGCGATCGCCCGGTTGGTGTGCCCGGCGGCGGCGAGCTCGGCCACCCTCTTCTCGGCCTCGCTCAGCGCCGTGGCACCGGTCAGCGGGGCGGGGGTCCCGAGCCGGGCGGCCGTCGGCCCGGACGGAACCCGCACCACGTGCGAGGCCCACACGGGGACGGTGTCCTGCGCCCTGGCGTGGACGGCCCGCGCCTCCTCGAAGTCGCCCACCGCTTCGAGGGCGCAGCCGAGGTCCACCAGACAGCGGGCGAGGTCGAAGCGGCTGGTCTCCAGCGTGAGGAGCCTGGCCGCCTCGTCGAGGAGGGCCAGCCGCTCGTCGGGCGGGTCCGTGGCGGCCGCGAGCAACCACAGCGACGCGCCTCTGATCCGGGGCAGCTCGCCGCCCGGCAGGCCGAGCTGCTCCTCGATCACCTCGCGGGCCGCCTTCCGCTCGCCGAGGAGTAAATGCGCCTCGGCCGCGCCGCTGCGCCACGGGATGAAGCCCGGCAGGTCGAGGCTCCACGCCGCCATGAGGTGACCGCAGATCTCGAAGTCGGCGAGCGCCGCCCGGTGCCGCCCGGTCGTCAGATGGAAGTGGCCGCGGGCGTGCAGGAACCGGAGCCCGGAGCGGGTCTCGTAGACGGCGTCGGGCACCGGGCGCCGCACGTACTCCGTGGCCCGTCGGTAGCGGCCCATCATGGACGCGGCCAGGACGAGGCTGGCGAGCGGGTCGCCGATCCCGACGCCCCAGTCCTTGTCGCAGAGCTGGGCCATCGCGTCCTCTCCGTGGCTGATGGCGGTGGGGAAGTCGCCCTGCCGCACGGCGGCTTCGGCGCGCAGCGACGCGAACAGTGCCTGCCAGGTGGGTACCGACCGGTCCTGGGCCTCCTTGAGCAGCCGTTCGCTCCACATCGCCGCCTTGTCGGGGCGGTCCATGTGAAGGAGCGTCAGCAGAGCCGTGTGCAGGAGCTCCAGGGTGGAGAGGGAGAGCCGGTTGCTGTCCAGTACGCCTTCGGCGTGGGTGACGGCCTCGTTGCCGGCCGGGTCCGCCGGGTCGCCGGAGAGCGTGTCCGCGGCCCATCGCCCGTGGAGCTGGACCGAGTGGGCCGCCCCCGGTTCCGCCCTGGGGACGACGACGAAGCTCGCGGAGCCGATGAGTGTCGGGTACCACCAGTTCAGGATGGTGAGCTCCTGGGCCACGACATGGTCGACGCGGGGAGCCGAGGCCCACCATTCCGCCAGTACCTCGCGGGCCTCGCCGTTCCGCCCGTTCCACAACAGGTGGCGCAGGAGCATGACCGCGCCCCGGCCGTCGAGGTGCCCGGCGCGCAGGGCGCTCCGCAGCTGCCCCGCGTACCGCATGGTGCCGGAGGGGCTGACGCACCACTCGATGTGGGCCCGCTCTGCCGTGAGCCTGGCGCGCTGCTCCGCGTCGTCGCAGTGGGCCAGGGCGAGGTCGAGGCACTGGGCGGCGATGTCCAGCCGGTCGGCCGCGGCCTCCTGTTCGGCGGCGTCCCGCAGGGCACCGAGCATCCACTCCTCCGGTGCGTGGCCGGCGGCGATCAGATGTTCGGCCACCGCCGTCGACGAGCAGCTGTCGTTGTGCAGGGCGGCCGCGGCCCGCAGATGGAGGTTCCGGCGTTCTGCCGCCGCCATGGCCCCCAGGATGATCGTGCGGGCCGCCGGGTGGCGGAAACGGCCCTCGCCGAGCAGACCGGCCGCGGTCAGCCAGGCGAGGCCGTGCTCGGCCGCCTCCTGGTCGGCGTCGATGAGATGCGCGAGGACGGCCGACGACGGTGCCTCTCCGAGCACCGCGAGTGCCCGGGCGACCTCGTGCGCGCACGCCTCCGACTGATGCAGGCAACTGGTCAGCGCCAGGTGCAGCGCCTCGCGCGAGGCGTACTCGGTGTCGTGTCGGACCGTCCCGTGGGTGGCAGTGGTGGCCTGGTAGTCGTCCATCATCGCCGACAGCAGCAGCGGGCTGCCCCCGGAGGCGGCGTGGAAGGAACCGCCGAGTTCCGCGGCGGCGATCGGCCCCAGCCGGGCCTCGATCACGCTGGTGGTCGCACACCGCGACAACAGCCCGAGCCGGATTTTGGTGCAGTTCGGCTGCCGGAACAGCTCGGCGTGAAAGTCCGGGTGCGCCAGCCGTCCCATCGACAACTCCGTCAGCACCAGGAACAGGCGCGAGGACGCCATCCGCCGCTGCAGATAGGAAAGCACCCGGAGCGAGGGGGTGTCGGCGTGCTGGAGGTCGTCCACGGCCACCACGACGGGGCGCGACTTGCTCATCTCCAGCAGCATGGTGAACAGGCCGTGGGCGATCTGCGCGTCCGAGTTTCTGATCGCCTCGCTGTCGGCGGTGGCGTCGATGGCGCCGGAGAGCCTTCGGTCGAGCAGTTCGTTCGCGCTCCGCCGGAATTCCGGCGGAATGCCTTCGTTGCGGAACAGCTGTCCGACCACACCCGCCGGAAGCCCGCTTTCGGCCCGGGACGCAATGGCGGTAAGCGTCAATGCACCTGCATCAACGGCTTGTTCGAGGACATGGTGGAGGAGTGCGGTCTTTCCACAGCCCACCGGCCCGCCGATCACCGCAACGCTCCCGTGACCCGCGACGCAGCCCGCCAGTAACCCTTGCAGCGTCGCCACTTCGGTCTCCCACCCGACCAAAAGCGGCACTCCTGGAACCTTCACCCAGCGACCCCCATTGCAAGATCCCAGCGCAACTCTCCATGTGCGCCCTCCGGCTTTCGATCATCGAACACAATCCCCACCTTGCGGGCGGAATTTGCGCGAGGCATCTTCCGATTGGGGATATTTATCGATATAACGCCCGCATTATGGCTAATATTTACACAACCCCACTGCCGAACCACCCGCCCTTGCATGCGATGAGGGGCGATCTCCGCCTCCCAGGGGTTGCCCGGGCCCTCACTCAGGGCATGATCTGCTCACTCCCCGCAACCGCCCCGTAACGGCTCCACGGCCGGGCGGCACTCGTACGGCGACAGATACAAACCCTTCCCGAAGCGGTTCGGGTATGCCGGCCGACAAGGGCCCCTGATTACCGCTCTTCACCGCGGGATCGAATCCGCTTCGGGAAAAGGTGGAATCGCAGCGAACTCCCCACCAAGCGGAGGAAACCACTCCACCGGAAATCCCGAGGCCACCGGAAATCGGGGAAACGGGTCCCTCTCCCGGCTCTCCCGGCGAGGGACCCGGACGAGACCGGACGGACGCTCGTCACCGCACCGCGCTCACGCCTCGGCGGCCTCCTTGAACTGCCGGACCATCGACGCGGACCGCCGCTCGACGATCCTCCGCGCCAGCGTCCGGGGCAGCTTGAGGTTGAACTCGAACTCCTGGCGAACGGTGAGCTCCGTACTTCCGTCCCCGGTCTCGACGAGCCGGAACTCGGTGTCGTTGCGCGAGATCAGGGACTTCTCGTGCCCGGGCGCCAAGGACCACTTCAGCTCCCGGTCCGTGTGCTCGAGCACCAGGATCTGCTCCACTCGCTTCCCGATGGCACTGAGCACCATCCGGGCCCGCGACGGCCGGGCCAGCTCGTCCGCCTCCAGGACCTCCGCGGTCTCCACGTCCTGCTGCCAGTCGGGGTAGGCCGCGATGTCCCGCAGCGTCGACAGCAGTTTGTCCGGCTGCGCCGCGATCAGGATCGTGCGGCTGACCGTTGTACTCATCGTCGGCAGTCCCTTCTGGATATGTCCGCGTCCGTCGACGAGCGGTGTGCCACACCCGTCCGCCGCAGTCTTGCGCCCGGCGGTCGCGCCACTCTGAAGCGGCTCTGAAGCGGGGCCGTACGCCGCCGTCGAGCACCGTCGGGCGGGTCTTCGACGTGCCGAGCAGCCAGGTGTCACCGGTCTTGCGGCCGGCCGCCGGCAGCAGGCCCAGCCCGACGTCCACCGCATCAAGATGGGGACGAGGTCGTTCAGTTGACCGGATCGCCTTTGGCGCTGGGCAGCGGGACCTTCCGGCGAGGCGCCCGGGGGATCGCCTCTCGCTCAACGGCGGCGCCCCGCTCACGTGATGCGGCCGCACGCCGCCACAACATCAGAAAGGCCGCCCTCGCATCCCTGCGAGAACGGCCTCCGACCTGCGAAAAACGCTGGTCGGGACGACAGGATTTGAACCTGCGACCCCTTGACCCCCAGTCAAGTGCGCTACCAAGCTGCGCCACGTCCCGATTGCCCGTTCCGGCCGGGAGATGACCCGGACCGACCGCGCACGAGAACAATACCGCATGTCAGAGGGTGGGTGCGGCCATATTCCAGCGCGGCGGACCGGGAGGGCGGCGCCGCAGATGAGTACCCGTACTCATGCGCCTGCGTCACGGCACCGCCACGCTACGCGCATGACTACTCCATCCATTCAGCGGCCGACGACCACGGCGTTCTTCGTGCAGGCCGCGACCTCGTTCGGACTGTCGCTGGTGGCGCTGATGATCGGGATCGTCAAGCTGCCGGTCGGGCCCTGGGAGCGTGGATTTCTCGCACTCGGGCTGATCTTCGTGGTGTCGTCGGCGTTCACGCTGGCCAAGTGCGTACGTGACCGGCAGGAGGTCGCAGAGGTGACGAACCGGGTGGACAAGGCCCGGATCGACAAGATCCTCATCGAGCAGGACGTCTTCCATTCGAACCAGGTCTGATTCCGGCAGCCCGGGGCGCGGGGGCGGAACCCCCGCGCCCCGGGCTTGACCTCAAGGGTGCTTGAGGTTGCAGGCTTTGCCGTATGACGAAAGCAACCCTCACGGCGCCCCGCACGGCCCCCACCAGCACGGCCGGATTCGACGAACTCCCCTCCCTCATGAGCCTGATGACGGGCGATGAGAAGCACGGCCCGGCGGCGACCTCCACACTCGACGCCCTCTGGGTGCTCTACGACCGGGTGCTGCGGGTCTCCCCCGCCACCGTCGAGGACCCCGACCGGGACCGCTTTCTGCTCTCCAAGGGCCACGGCCCGATGGCCTACTACGCCGTGCTGGCCGCCAAGGGCTTCTTCCCCACCGACTGGCTTCCGGGCTTCGGCTCGTACGACTCGCCGCTCGGGCACCACCCCGACCGGATGCTCGTACCGGGCGCGGAGATCGGCAGTGGCTCGCTCGGGCACGGGCTGCCGCTCGGCGTCGGCACCGCCCTCGGGCTGCGGGCACAGGGCCGGACGCGGCCGGCCGTCTGGGTGCTGATCGGCGACGCCGAACTGGACGAGGGCAGCAACCACGAGGCGCTGGCCTACGCGGGTGCCACCGGACTGGACCGGCTGCACACCCTCGTCATCGACAATTCCTCCGCCTCGCACGGCCGGCCCGGCGGAATCGCCACCCGCTTCGAGGCCGCCGGCTGGTCGGTGGCCACCGTCGACGGCCGCGACCACGAGGCGCTGTACGAGGCCTTCGCCGCGCCGCACCCGGGCCGCCCGCATGCGGTGGTCGCCCGCGTCGAGCCCAAGACCGCCTGACCGCCCCGCCCCTCTCTTCTCCCCCTTCTTCCGTCTTCTTCCTCCGTGCTTCCGGGCACTCCGAAAGGGATTCAACGATGGACACCATGCGTGAGCGTTTCGCCTCGGTCACCTCGCGGCTGCTCGACGAGGACCCGCGGCTCGCGGTCGTGCTCGCCGAGATCGGCAGGGACGGCTTCGCCGCTGCGGCCGAGCGGCATCCGGACCGGGTGGTGAATGTGGGCATCAGGGAGCAGCTGCTGATCGGGGTGGGCGGCGGGCTGGCGCTCACCGGGCTGCGGCCGATCCTGCACACCTTCGCCAGCTTCCTGGTGGAGCGCCCCTTCGAGCAGGTGAAGCTGGACTTCGGCCACCAGGGCGTGGGCGGGGTACTGGTGAGCGCCGGCGGTTCCTACGACTGGCCCAGCGGTGGCTTCACCCATATGGCACCCGGCGATGTCGGGCTGCTCGACACCCTCGACGGCTGGACGGTGCATGTACCCGGCCACCCTGACGAGGCCGAGGCGCTGCTGCGGCGGGCCGCGGCGGCCGGTGACGACAAGGTGTACGTACGACTGTCCGCGCAGGTCAACGAGGCGCCACGGCCGGTGGACGGGGCCCGCTTCCGGCCCCTGCGGGAGGGGCGGGGCGGGGTGGTGGTGGCGGTCGGGCCGATGCTGGACTCCGTACTGGCCGCGACCGAGGGACTGGACGTGACCGTGCTGTACGCGACGACCGTGCGGCCCTTCGACGCACGGACGCTACGGACCGCGACCGGGGCGGCGGACGCCGCGCATGTGGTGATCGTGGAGCCGTACCTCGCCGGGACCTCGACCCGGTTTGCGAACGAGGCCCTGGAGGACCGCCCGCATCGGGTGCTGGGTCTGGGCGTCGGCCGCCAGGAGCTGCGCCGCTACGGCGGGATCGACGAGCACCTGGCCGGGCACGGGCTCGACCCGAAGACCCTGCGGGAGCGGATCGCCGGGTTCCTGAAGCCGTAGGGCAAGGAGGGGCGGCCGGGCGGCGGGCCGGGTGCCGGACGCGTCAGACGTGCTTGTCGAGCCACGCCAGCAGATCGTCCTGGACCTCGTCCCGGTTGGTCTCGTTGAGGATCTCGTGGCGGGCGTCCGGGTACGCCTTCCAGCTGAGGTCCCGGGTGCCGAGGTAGCGGAAGTCCTCGAGGAGTTCGTGGACCAGGGTCATCCGCTGGTGGCAGGGGTCCTGGTCGCCGACGGCGATATGGACGGGCAGGCCGCGGGGGATGCGGGCGAGGTTGGCGGGGTCGTTGATCTTGCGGATGGCCTGGACCCAGTCGAGGGCGAGGCCCGCGCAGAAGGGGAAGCCGCAGTCGTCGTCGGCCACGTAGCGGTCGACCTCGGTGGCATCGCGGGAGAGCCATTCGTAGCCCGTGCGGTGGGGGAAGGCGTCGTTGAAGGAGCTGAAGGTGCGCGGGATGAAGGGCGAGAGGTGGCTGCGGCCGTGCGCGGCGATCTCCTGGTCGAGCTCGCCGGCGGAGGCGTCGACGTCCAGGCCGGGGAGCGTACGGAAGGTGCCGGAGAGGATCAGTCCGGCGAGGTCGGCGCCGTACTCCTGGGCGTAGTCGCGGGCCAGCATCGAGCCCATGCTGTGGCCGAGCAGGACCAGGGGGACACCGGGGTGGGCGGCGGCGGCATGGTTGCCGATGCCCTTGAGGTCGGCGACGATCGCCCGCCAGGAATCCTCGCCGACCACACCCCGGCCGCCGGTGGCGGGCGCGGTGCCGCCGTGGCCGCGATGGTCGGAGGCGAGGACGCCGTAGCCGTGGCCGGCCAGGAAGCGGGCGAAGGGCGCGTAGCGCCGGCCGTGTTCCGCGGCCCCGTGGGCGATCTGGACGAGGGCCCGCGGCCGGCCGGACTCCGGGAGCCAGGTGTACGTGGCGATGCGGGCACCGTCCGGGGCCTGGTGGAAGTCCTGCTGCATGGCCTGCATGGCGTCGTCTCCTGACTGCCGGGGTGATGGCTGAGAGTCGTCGGGTCCACTCTTCCGTTCCGGGCGGCGGTGCGCCATGGGGCGCGCATGGCGCGGTTGACCTCGCACCCGCGCCTCGTGACACGATCGGCCGGTTCTTCCCGGCGCCCGTGCCGCAACCCCCTTCACCAGGAGGATCGTTGGACACCACAGACCGTTCCGAGGACTCCGCGGGACCGCCCGATGAGCCCGGCTCCCCGGGTTCCCCCGGCCGCTCCGCCTCCCCGCTGCGTCCTCTTGCTCCCTCGCCGCTGTCCCGCCGCAGATTTCTCCAGGGCACGGCGTCGGCGGCCGCCGTGGCCGGGCTGGCCGGGGCCACGCCTCCCGCCGCATGGGCCGGCGAGGACGGGTTACCGGTCACGGCGCTCTCCTTCACCGCCGCCACCGGTGGCGCGGCCTCCCTCTCCCCGGACGGCGACCGGCTGATCGCCGAGATCCAGAACGTTGTGTGGTCGCTGCCGCGTGCGGGCGGCGACGCGGTGGCCCTGACCCCGCCGGACCTGGAGCCCACCCGCCCGGTGCACTCCCCCGACGGCCGCCGGATCGTTCTCTGCGCCTACCGCGGCGGCGGCTTCCACCTGTGGACGCTGGGCACCGACGGCACCGGCCTGGAGCAGCTGACCGACGGCCCCTGGGACGACCGCGGCCCCGCCTGGTCCCCCGACGGGACCCGGATCGCGTTCGCCTCGGAGCGGGGCGGCGACGCGGTGGCGGGCGGCCCGTACCGGATCTGGGTGCTGGAGGTGGCGTCGAAGCGGCTGACGCAGGTGACCGGGCTGCCCGGTCAGGACGGGCCGCACCAGGACGGTGCCTGGGAGGACTTCGATCCCTGCTGGTCGCCGGACGGCTCCCGGATCGCCTTCGTACGGGGACGGGTCACGGGCGCCACGCTGACCTCCCGCACGGTGGCATCGGTGGCCGCCGACGGTGGCGGCTCGGTGCGCACCGAGCACACCGAGGCGGCCGCCGCCCAGGTGATGGTGCCCGCGCTGTCCCCCACCGGGCGGCTGGCGTATCTGCGCACCACCGACTATCCGGGCCCCACCTGCACCCTGGTGGTGGACGGCGCCCGGGTCGAGGTCGAGGGGGATGTGGAGCCGGTGCCGCCGCGCTGGGTCTCGCGCGATGCCCTGCTGCTGACGGTCGGCGGTCAGTTCCGGATCGTCCCGGTGGACGCTCCGGCGCGGGCCGAGACCATCCCGTTCCGCGCGAAACTGCCGCTGGACCGCCCGCGCTACCGCGTCAAGGACTACGGGTTCGAGCGGGCGGACGCGGGGCCGGTGCGCGGGGTGCATCTGCCCGCGCTGTCCCCCGACGGCCACCGGATCGCCTTTGCTGCCCTCAACTCCCTGTGGATTGCGCCCACTTCGGGCGGTGGCGCGCCGCAGCGGATCGTCCGGGCCGCGGCCACCCGGTACGTCCTCGGGCCGGGCTGGACGCGCGACGGCCGTGCGCTGGTCTACGCCGACGACCGGGACGGGCTGTTCGCCGTGCGCCGTCGCGAGCTCGCCACCGGCAAGGAGACGGTGCTGGCCACCGGGGGCCGGGTCCAGCCGGCGCTGTCGCCGGACGGCGGGCGGCTGGCCGCGCTCGACATGTCGGGGAATCTCGTCGTGCGGACCCTGGCGGACGGCACGGAGAAGGTACTGGCCGCGCCGATGGGCGGCGGCGGGCTGCCGGGGCGCCCCAGCTGGTCGCCCGACGGCCGCTATCTGGCGTACTGCGACCGCAATCGCCTCAACCATCGCTTCCGCGAGGGCTACAACGTCATCCGGGTCCTCGACACCGCGACCGGGCGGGGCCGGCTGTACGTGCCCGCCGACCATCTCTCGATCGCCGACCGGTACGACTCCGGGCCGGTGTGGTCCCCCGACGGGCGGTGGATGGCGCTGATCGCCGAATCCGCGCTGTGGGTGCTGCCGGTACGGTCCGACGGCACGCCGGACGGACCGCCGCGGCAGCTGACCGAGGAGAGCGCCGACCACCCGTCGTGGTCCGCCGATTCCGGCACCCTCCTGTATCTCTCGGCCGGAAAGCTGCGGCTGATCGGCGTGGACGGCGGCCCGGCGCGGACCGTACGCGTAGCGCTGGAGCAGCACCGGGCGCGCGCCCGGGACACCGTCGTCCACGCGGGCAGGTTCTGGGACGGCACCGGGGAGGAGGTGCGCGAGGACGTCGATGTCGTCGTACGGGACGGGCGGATCACGGCGGTGGAGCCGCACCGGGCGGCCCGGGGCGGGGCGGCGCGCACGGTGGATGCCTCCCGGCAGACCGTGCTGCCCGGCCTGTGGGACGCACACACCCACCCGTGGCAGACGACGTACGGCGGGCGGCAGACGGCGCTTCAGCTGGCCTACGGGATCACCACCGCGGTGTCCTGCGGCGGCTTCTCGTACGAGCAGGCCCGCATCCGGGAGGCCGTGGCGGCCGGGGCGCTCGCCGGGCCGCGGCTGCTGACCTGCGGGGAGTTGCTGGACGGCGGGCGGGTGGCGTACAGCATGGGGCGGGCACACCGCACCCGCGCCGGGCTGCGGCGCTCGCTGGCGCGGGGCGCGGCCCTGGACTGGGACTTCGTCAAGACCTATGTCCGGGCGCCGGGCTGGGTGATGGCGGAGGCCGCGCGCTTCGCCCACCAGCGGCTCGGGGTCCGCGCCGGCAGTCATCTGCTCTCCCCCGGCGTGCAGCTGGGCCAGGACCTGACCACCCATCTGCAGGCCACCCAGCGACTGGAGTTCGGGCATGCCGTCTCCAGTTCCGCGCACTGCTATCAGGACGTCGAGGAGATCTACACCGGCACCGACTTCCACCTTCTCGCCACCCCGTTCTCGGCGGCCGCGCTGCTCGGCGACGATCCTTCGCTGGTGGACGACGACCGGGTGGGGTCGCTGATGCCGCCCTGGGACACCGCTTTCGTGCGGGAGCACGCCGGGAACCGGCCCACGCCGACGCAGCTTGCGGACATCGCCACCGAAGTCGCCATCTACCGGCGCGTGCTGGACGGCGGCGGACTGGTGGCGCTGGGCACCGACCAGCCCCTGTCGCCGGTCGGGTTGTCCCTGCATCTGTGTCTGCGGGCGCTGCACCGGGGCGGTCTGAGCGTGAGCCGGACGCTGCGGACCGCGACCGCGCTGCCCGCCAAGATGTTCGGCGCGGAGCGGGATCTGGGGACGCTGGAGGTCGGCAAGCTCGGCGATATGACGCTCGTGGACGGCGACCCGTTCACCGATTTCGCCTCGCTGGTGCGGATCTCGACGGTGCTGCGCGGCGGACGGGTCTTCGAGCGGCGGGAGCTGGTCGATTCCTTCCCGGCGCCCGCCTCCTCCCCGTCGTCCGCGCGGTCCGCGTCACCCGCCGGCCGACCGGCGCAGCCGGCCGTCGACTGGCTGGAGGTGGGCCGGCAGCAGCGCCGCGAGTCCTGCTGCGACGCCGGCCACTGAACGGGCCGAGCCCGCCGGGGAGGCGTGGGGTGGCGCGGTTTTCCGGGCATCCGGGACCGCGCCACGGCCTTCCTCGGGAGGGGGTTGTGCGCACAAATTTCGCGCTTCAACTCATCACTTAAATCCCACCAGTTGATGTTTTATGCGCCCCGCAGTAGGTATGCCAACGGGTATTGCACGCGGTAAGCGACAGATCACGTTCCGGAACGACGAGGTAGACGGCATCGCCAGTGTCGTCCCGAGGCGAGGTGCGACCAGCGCGGGAAGGATCGCGGAGGAGGGCTCGTCTTGCATCGCTATTTCACCGACCAGCGACATGAAGCACTCCGGCAGCGGGTGCAGGACTTCGCCGAGTGCGAGGTCCGCCCCCGGATTGCCGAAATGGAGGCGAGCCGTTCCGTTTGCCACGACCTCTCGCGCCTGATCGCCCGTCAGGGCTGGATCGGCGCGACCATACAGCGCGCGTACGGCGGGATGGGCGCCGGGCATGTGGCCAAGACCATCATCATCGAGGAGCTGTCCCGGGTCAGCGCCGCCATGGGCGCCATGGTGCAGGCGTCCCAGCTGGGCGTTGCGAAGATCGTCCACTTCGGCAACGAGGAACAGAAGAAGACCTGGCTGCCGGCCATCGCATCCGGCGACTGCCTGCCGACCATCGCCGTGACCGAACCGCAGTCCGGCGGCCATGTCCTGGGCATGGAGAGCACCGCGGTCCGCGACGGCGACGACTACATCCTCAACGGCCGCAAGATCTACGTCGGCAACAGCCACATCGGCGATCTGCACGGCGTGGTCGTGCGCACCGGTGAGGGTTCCACGGGCCTGTCCGCGTTTCTCGTCGAGTCCGACAGTCCCGGCTTCCGGGTCGGGGAGCAGCAGCCCGCGATGGGGCTGCACGGCTTCAGTTTCGGCGAGCTGTTCTTCGACAACTGCCGGGTTCCGGCGGCGAATCTCCTGGGCCGGGAGGGCGACGGGCTGTCCGTGGCGTACTCCTCCAGCGTGCTGTACGGGCGGCCCAACCTGAGCGCGGTGTCGCTGGGGATCCATCAGGCGGTGCTGGACGAGACCTCGCGGTTCTGCGCCGAGCGGCAGCGCTACGGCAAACCGCTGGCCGAGCTGAGCAACATCAAGCTCAAGCTGGGGCGCATCCAGTCCCGGCTGCTGCTGGCCCGGCTGTCCGCGTATCACGCGGTGCATCTGCTGGACCAGGGGCTGCCGTGCGATGCGGAGCTGATGAACGCCAAGCTGGTCAATGTGGAGTCGGCGCTGGAGTCGGCGCGCGATGCGATGGACATCCATGCCGGGTGCGGGCTGTTCACCGACCGGCCGGTGGAGCGGTTCCTGCGGGATGCGCACCATGTCTTCGCGCCGGCCGGCACGTCCGAGGTTCAGCTGCTGCGGCTGGGCGAGCTGGCGCTGGGGCGGGTGAAGGGCGAGTGGTCGAGCCGGCTGGCGGAGCTGCTGCGTCTGGAGCCGGCCGAGCGCCCGGAGGAGGACGCGCCGCCCACGGTGCCGAGCCAGCGCACCGGGCCGCGGCGGGGATACGCCTGGTTCCTGCCGCACCGGTGAGCGGCCGGGCCGCGGCTCTCGGTCACCGGAACCGATGCCGCGGCCCGTCCCGCAGCCGCCGGGTCAGGACGCGTCGGACTGCTGCTGCCCCTGTTGCTGCTGTTCCATCTGGTGGATCTGCTCGACGAGTTCCGCGGCGAGCGACTTGATGGTCGCCAGTCCCTCCCGCCCCCAGGGACGCGGTTCGAGGTCCACCACGCAGACGGTGCCCAGCGTCATGCCCGTACGGTCGATCAGGGGCGCGCCCATATAGGAGCGGATGCCGATCTCGTCGACGACGGGGTTGCCCGCGAAGCGCGGGTAGTCGCAGACGTCCTCCAGGACCAATGCCTTGCGGCGGACCACGACATGCGGGCAGTAGCCGTGGTCGCGGGCCATCACCCGGCCCGGACGGCCGCTGGGTGGCGCCGGTCCCAGTTCGACGGCCTGGTCGAGGCCGGGAGCGTAGAGCCCGGCGAAGTACTGCCGTTTCTCGTCGATGAAGTTGACCATGGCGTACGGCGTCCGGGTCGTCCGGGCCAGTTTGCGGGCGAAGTCGTCGAACGCGGGCAGCGGGGAGCTGCCGATGCCCAGTTCGCGCAGCCGGGCGACGCGCGCCGGGGCCTCGTTGTCCTCGGGGGTGAGCAGCAGCCGACGCGTGGGGTCGTAGGAGGCGTACGGAACGCTGGAGGCGGGGTGCTTCAAGGCAGCTCCTGGGTGGCGGCTAGGGCGGGGGTGAGCAGATGCTCGACGAGCGAGACCAGGATGTTGGTGGCCGAACTGCACTGGCGGGCATCGCAGAGGACCACCGGGATCCGGGCCGAGAGGTCTATGGCGGCGCGGACCTCGTCGGGTTCGTAGTGGTAGGCGCCGTCGAACTCGTTGACCGCGACGATGAACTGGATGCCGCGCCGCTCGAAGAAGTCGACGGCGGCGAAGCACTGGTCCAGGCGGCGGGTGTCGGCGAGGATCACCGCGCCGAGGGCGCCGTTGGACAGTTCGTCCCACATGAACCAGAAGCGCTGCTGGCCCGGCGTGCCGAAGAGGTAGAGGACATGGTCGGAGCTGAGGGTGATCCGGCCGAAGTCCATGGCGACGGTGGTGGTGCTCTTGTCCTCGACGCCCGCCAGATCGTCGGTGCCGATGCCGATCTGCGTGAGGAGTTCCTCCGTACTGAGCGGTTCGATCTCGCTCACGGCTCCGACGAAGGTTGTCTTGCCGACCCCGAAGCCGCCCGCGACCAGGATCTTGAGCGCGGTGGGAAAGAGGTCGGATGAGGGATCCCCAGGGGTCTGGGGGTCACAGTCGTTTGCGAAGTCCATTCAGCACCGCCTCCAGCAGGGCTCGGTCGGTACGGGACGCGGGATCCGCCGAAACGGCCGCGGGGGCCCGCGCGGTGAGCGCCCCGTAGTCGACCAGGTCGGCGAGGAGCACTTTGGTGACCACGGCGGGCAGCCGTATATGGGCGGCGATCTCGGCGACCGAGACCGGTCCGCCGCACAGCCCCAGCACCTGGGCGTAGTCCGGTCCTTGGCAGGCGAGGGGCCGCCGTCCGGTGGCCATCACCATGGTCAGCAGGTCGAAGTGCGCGGTGGGCCGGGTCCGGCCGTTGCTGATCGTGTACGGCCGGACGAGCCGGCCCGCCGCGTCGTCGTACCAGGCCGGGTCCTGGCCGCGATGCCGCGTCCGGCGGCCCAGCGGCATGGTCAGCGACCGCCTGCCGGTGCCTGCCGGCGGGCTGGGGTGGACAGATAGGGCCGGACGCTCTTGACCAGCATCCCCATCTCGTACGACAGCACGCCCACATCGGCGTCGCGCCCGGCCAGGACGGCCAGGCAGGCGCCCGACCCGGCGGCGGAGACGAACAGGAAGCTGGACTCCAGCTCGACGGCGACCTGGAGGACCTTGTCGCCCGGCGCGAAGCGCGCTCCGGTGCTGCGGGCGAGGGAGTAGAGGCCGGAGGCCAGGGCCGCCATGTGGTCGGCGCTGTCCGGGTCGAAGCCATGAGCGGCCTTCACCAGGCCGTCGGAGGACAGCAGGAGGGCGCTGCCGGTATGCGGGACGCGCTGCACGAGTCCGGTCAGCAGCCAGGACAGTTCCCCCTGCTGCTGGCCCTGGAGCTGCGTGTGCGACTGCGTGTGCGACTGCGTGTGCACATCACTCACCATGGTTGTGGTCGTCTCCTCGTGGGCGGGCCGTCAGGGCCTCGTGGTCACGTTCGTCAAGCAGCTCATTGCCGCCGGGGCTGCTGGTGTCGCCGCCCTGGCCTGCGGTGTTGCGGTTTCGGTAGGCGGCGAGGCCGGCCGCGTAGGTGTCGTCGCCGAGGCTGAAGCCGCGCTGGAAGGTGGCCATCAGAGTCGGGTCGTGCTCGCGTTCGGGGCCGGTGCTGGGGGTCGGCAGGATCGGGTCGCCGCGGAGTTCGGGGACCAGATGCGTCTGCTTGATGCGGCGCGGCAGCCGGGGGCGGGCGCCGTCGTCCAGATCCGCGGGCGGGGCGGGCGGCAGGTGGACGGGGCCGGGGTCGGTGTCGATGCGGGGGTGGGCGGGGCGGACCGGGGGCATGGCCGAGCGGTCGTCGCTGCGCCGGGGGGCTTCGAGCGCGAGGTCCGGGGCGGCGTCGAGGCTCTGGTGGCCCGCGGCGTGCCGGTGGCCGGCGTAGGCGTCGTCGTGCGGGTACTGGTCGCTCCGCTCGAGCGGCGGGACGGTGGCCGGGGCGCCGGCGGTCGCCGCATCCGGCTCGGCCGGCTCGTCGCCCAGCAGCTCCTTGGGCACGATCAGCACGGCCTGGACCCCGCCGTAGATGTTGCTCCGCAGCTGTACGACGATGCCGTGCCGGCGGGCGAGCGAGGCGACGACGTAGAGGCCGATCCGGCCGTCGCTCAACAGCTCGGCGACATCGACGTGGTCGGGGTCGGTCAGCAGGGCGTTCATCTGCGTCTGCTCGTCGAGGTCCATGCCCAGGCCGCGGTCCTCGACCTCGACCGCGAGGCCGGCGGTGACCAGTTGGGCGCGCAGCAGGATCGGGGTCTGCGGGGCGGAGTAGACGGAGGCGTTCTCGACGAGTTCGGCGAGCAGGTGGACGACGTCGGCGACGGCGTGGCCCTGCAGATGGCCCTCGATCGGCGGGACGAGCTTGACCCGGGGGTACTGCTCGACCTCGGCGATGGCGGACCGCAGGACCTCGACCATGGAGATCGGGCGGGTCCACTGGCGGCGCGAGATGGCGCCGCCGAGGACGGCGAGGTTCTCGGCGTGCCGGCGGGTGCGGGTGGCCAGGTGGTCGACGTGGAAGATCCCCTTGAGCAGGTCGGGGTCCTCGACCTGGTGCTCCAGCTCGTCCAGCAGCAGGATCTCGCGGTGGACCAGGGACTGCAGGCGCCGGGCGAGGTTCACGAAGACCTCGACCTTCTGCTCACTGCCGGTGGCGTTGCTGCGGGCGATGGCGACGGCATCGATGACGGCGGCTTCGGCGGCCCGTCCGGCGGCGGCCACTTCGTGGGCGAGCAGGTCGAGGGTGTCGCCGGTGGGCGCGGGTGCGGTCTCGGGGCCGGGGTCGCGGCGGTGCAGGTGGTCGCCCTGCCGGACCCGGTCCAGGAGGTCGTAGAGGTCGGACTGGCTGCGGGCGCAGACCTCGCGGAGGCGGGCGTAGCGCTGTACGGCGGCGCGGGCCTCGGCGTTGGCGGTGGCGCCTGCGGTGAGCACGATGACGCAGACCAGGCCCAGGCCGCCGGCCAGTACCGGCCACTCGCGGCCGGTGAGGTGGGCGCCGCCGGACCGGACGGCGAAGGCGGCGACGGCGGTGCAGATGACGGCGACGAGGAGGCAGGGTACGGCGGCGAGCCGTACCAGGCGGGACCGTATGGCCGAGTCGGCGGCCGACTCGGGGAAGGCGGCCCGGCCGTGCCGTCCGCCTTCCCGCTCCCGCCGCCGTGTGGGGAGGGGTACCGGGGCGCTCTCCGGGGAACGCTGATCCCCAGAGGAACTCGGTACCTCTGGGGACGTCTGAACCTCCGGGAACGTCTGGGTCCCCTGGGGGAATGCGGTAGGCATCGGCGCCCTCCGGATCGGCCGTTGGCAGTTCGCGGAGCACGCACGCTAGTTGTTGCCGGGGTGGGGTTCGGACCCACTTCGAGGTTTCGCTACCCCTCGCTACCTCCATAAGTGGGCGCGGCAGGCACGGTAGTGCGAATTCATACGAACTCGCGTTCAGACGGAGGGAGTTGGCGCTTCCTCGACGGCGCTCGCCGGGGCCACGCGCGCCGGCGGCCAGCCCGGCCAGCCCTGCACGGGCGGTACGGCCACCGCCCGCCACCACGGCTCCACGACCGGCTCGTCGGCGGGCTCGAACGGCCTGCCCGGCGGCGGGGTGGCCACCTTGGCGCCGCTACGGAAGGCCGCGGCCACCGTACGTTCGACGGGCTCGGACCACGGATGCGGCGCGAGGTTGAAGGTCCCCCAGTGGATCGGCAACAGAACCCCTTCGGGGGTACCGCCGGAGAGGTCGGCGTGCGCCCGCAGCCCCTCTTCCGGGGTCATATGGATGTCCGGCCAGAAGTCGGAGTACGCGCCGATCTGGATCATCGTCGCGTCGAACGGGCCGTGCGCCGCGCCGATCTCGGCGAAGCCGTCGAAATATCCGGTGTCGCCGCTGTGGTAAATGCGGTGCTCGGGTCCGGCCACCACCCAGGAGGCCCACAGGGTGTGCTGGGGGCCGCGCAGCCCGCGGCCGCAGAAGTGCTGTGCGGGGGTGGCGGTCAGGGTCAGCCCGCCGACCCGGGTGGACTCCTGCCAGTCCAGCTCGGTGATCCGGCCGGCCGGCACGCCCCAGAATTCCAGGTCGGCGCCGACGCCGAGCGGCACCACGAAGGCCGCCCCGGAGTCCCTCAGGCCCCTGATCGTGGACATGTCGAGATGGTCGTAGTGGTCGTGGGAGATGACGACGACGTCGACCGGGGCGAGCTCGGCCAGCTCCACCGGCACCGGATGCATCCGCTTGGGCCCGATCCAGCTGAACGGCGAACAGCGCTCGCCCCAGACCGGGTCGAAGAGCACCCGGTGCCCGTCAATTTCGGCGAGCACACTCGAATGGCCCATCCAGGTGATCCGCAGACCGGACTCGGGCGGCCGGCCCCAGTCCGCGGCGGTCGGCCGATGCACCGGTATCCGGCCGACCGGCGCCCGGCGCAGCCGGCCCTCGCGGCTCAGCTGCGTACGGGCCATCGGCAGCGCGGATCCCCGGAGCAGCTGCCGGGTGGCGGCGGGGTTGCGGAACTGGCCGTCCCGGAACTGCGGCGATCTGCGCATCCTGGCCAGCCGCTCGCCGGTGGGCTCGGCGCCGAAGCTTGCGGGGCGCAGGGCGCGCAGGGGCGTGGGGCGGGGTCGGGAACCGGTCACGGCACCTCCATGGTCGGGGCGGTCGCGAAGTGAACGCACCACGCGAACGGCAGGTTCCGGCACACCGGGCCGAGCGGCGTCGGCCTGCGCTGCTGCACCACGACACCCGTACCCCTTCACCATCACCCTCAGGGGCAAACGGCGCGACCGGCCGTGACATTCCCGGCGCCGGGAGGTTGCTCCGTTCCCAGGCGGATGCGCCGGCCGCCGGAATGCGGTCCGGCCGGGCCCTCAGACGAAATTGACCTCGGCGCGGCACAGCAGGGGGTCGTCGACCATCTGCCAGAGGGGGACGGCGTAATTGCCGTAGCCGTAGCGGCCGCCGAAGTGCAGGCCGAGGACGCGGTGGTCGGTGAGGTCGAAGACCGGGGAGCCGCTGTTGCCGCCCAGGGTGGAGCAGTCGTGCTTCATGACGCTCCGCTCGGCCATCAGCTCGGTGGTGGTGCCGGGCTGCAGGCGTTTGACGTTGTAGATGTCCATGAAGATCCGGCGCATGGATTCCGGTTCGTTGCGTCGGCCGTCCCAGGCGGGATAGCCGACGCAGTACACCGGCCGGCCAGGGAGGTCGGGGGGCGCGTCCGCGGCCACGGCGAGCGGCCCTGGCGACGGGGTGCGGCCGGCGGACGGGACGACCCGCAGCAGGGCCATGTCGACGTCCTCATGGATGCCCAACACCTCGGTGATGCGGTAGGTGGCGCCGGCGTCGTCCGGGGCGGCGGTGCCGTACTCCTCGGCCATGTCGAGATCGGCGCTCATGCCCTGCTGAAAGGTCCACCCGGTCCCGTCGTCGCGGGCGAACTCCACCGCGACGTGGCGGTTGGTCATCACCGCTTCCGGGCTGACGAGGAATGCCGTGCCGAGCCAGTCGAGGCTGACGTGTCCGCGGACCTCGACCCGGCCGACCCGCGCGAGGGATTCCCTGATCGCGGCCCGGTGACCGTCGAGTACCGCCCAGTCGCCGGCGGGCGGGACGAAGTCGTGGTGCTGGATCAGGAGGGCGGGCCTGCCCTCCAGCAGGACGATGGCCTCCACCCCGAAGGACTCGTCGTCGCTGATCTCGTCGGCGCGCCCGGCGGCCAGCTTCTCCAGGCCGTTGGCGCCCGCGGACAGCACCCGGGTGCGTTCCTGCCGGGCGTACTGGGAGATCTGTCCCGCGGGAAGCTCGGCGGCCGGGAGATCCGGGGCGGACTCCGGGACTTCCCAGGTCAGGCCGTCCCGTACGCGCTGGGCGACCTCCCGCAGATCGGAGAACACCTGCTCGGGACCGGTGGCCACCGGTGATCGGCTCCGGTTGCGCATGATGCCCTCCTTGGACCGGTGGTGTGGCTCAGTTGTGCTGGGCCGTGGCGATCTCGGCGTGGACGCCGGGGGTGGTGGCCTCGAGGTGGCGCATGACGACGTCCATCTGGGTGCCGACGTTGACGAAGGCCGTGGTTCTGCCCTGGAACATCACGTTCTCGACGCGCCGCGTTCCCCGGTGGAGCGCCACCACCTGCCAGTCGTCGGTGAGGACGGGCGATCCGGAGGAGCCGCCGCGGGTGTCGGTGAAGTAGCGCACATCGTGCTCGTCCGCCTCGTAGACGAGGTTGTTGCGCAGGGCGACGCGCTTCGACAGGCCGCCGGGGTGCTGGATGATGTTGACGGCCACGTAGTCGCCATCCACGAGGGACAGCGCTTTGTTCGCCAGGTGCAGGACCGGCCGGCCGGGTGCGGCGGCCAGCCGGAGGACGGCGTAGTCGAGTTGCGCGTCCGCGGCGACGAGTTCGGTGATGGCGGTCTCTTCGGTCTCCACGTCGTCGGTGTCGTAGTCGAAGCGGGCGTGGGCGTGTTGCGCCTGGAGGCGCAGGTCGTCCGGCTCGGCGGCCGGGCGTTGCGCGCCGGTGCCGGTGCGGGCGTTGACCACATGGTGGTTGGTGATCAGCAGGGAGGGGGCGACGAGCCAGCCCGTACCGGAGTGCGGGAAGCCGTTCGGCTGGAGCGGAGCGCCGCCCTCGTACGGCGGGACCTTGATCCGGGCGACCGCCGTGGCGGCGAGCTCCCCGCCCCGCAGGAAGCCGACGGGAACGGTGTCGTCGCGGTGGACGATCTCCTCCTTGGTCTCCGGGGCGGGCGCCCCGGAGAGCACGTCCGGCTCGCCTCCGGCCTGCCGCGCCACATCGTCCAGGGCACGCTGGAAGACGGCGAGCGGGGCGGCCTCGGTGGTCTGGGCGACGGCGTTGCGCAGCCAGATCTCCAGCGGCACGGAACCGTCCACCAGCCGCTCCACCCGGTTCATCGCGTTGAGGTCGGCGTGCACCTGCTGTCCGGGGGCCGGCAGCCGCGGCAGGGTGGAGTGGTACCTCAGCATGATGCCGTCGAAGAGGAGGGAGCGGAGGGCGGGATCGGCGAGGCCGGTCTCCAGGGTCGCGTCGAGCACCTGCTGGATCTCGTCCGGCGAGAGGTAGCTGGTCACCGCGCACTCCGTTCGTCGTCCTGGCGGCTCCGCGCCGGGGGGCTCCCGCTCGTGGCGGGCCGGTCCGGGTACGTCCCCCGCGTCGTGCGGCCGTCGGTGCCCACGCCCATGGCCGCGGCCACCCCGGCGACGATCTCGCCGCTGGTGTCGGCCACCGTCAGCAGCCGCCGGGCGAGTTGGCCGAGGGTGCCGCGGTCGCGGGCCAGGCGCAGGAGGTCGGCGATGCCGTGGTGCACCTCCCCGGGCCTGCGGTACGTGCCGATGGCGTCGTCGAGGATTTCCATGACGGGTCCCAGCAGCGCCGGCCGGCGGGTGGTGGCCCGGCGCATCGCCGCGCCGAGGGTGTCCAGCGTCGCGTCGTCCGCCGGCAGCCCGACGACCTTCAGCGCATGGTCGAGCGCTCCGGGGTCCTCGTCGTAGATCTGCGAGGCGACGGCGCGTACGAGGACGGGCCGGCCGGCGAGTACGGCGTCGGGCATGTCCCGGAGTTTTTCGGCGAGTTGACCGTCCGCCTCGGTGTCCTGGTCCTCGGTGTCACCGGCCAGCCGGGCGCGGGCCAGCAGTGCGCCCATCGCTTCGAGGTCCTGGCCGAGCCCGACCGCGGTGTCTTCCGCCTCCCGCAGGTCGTGGTCGGCGCTCGCCAGGTCGCCGGCGTCCGCCGCGAGGCGGGCGGAGAGCAGCAGCAGTTCCAGCCGCCGTTCCGCGCAGTCCGCGTCCGGTGTCCCCGCGAGGGCGTCCGCCGTGGCCTGCCGGGCCTCGTCCGGCCGCCCGAGCCGGCCCAGCGTCTCGGCGAACAGCGAATGCAGCGGGCTGCACGGCGTCCAGGGGCGGCGGCGCCGGATCCGGGCGTAGGCCTCTTCGGTGAAGCCCTGGGCGAGCAGGTCCTCCACTTCCCGGGCGGTGATCCGCTCCCAGTCCGCCTGGTCGGCGGCCTCGGCGACCTTGTCGGACGCCCCGGTGCCGAGCTTGGCCATGAGCAGCGCCGCCGCCCTGGGGGGCAGGTCCTGCTGGGCGCCGAGCAGGAACCGCTCCACGCCGGGCAGCCAGCGTTCCTCCACCGAGCGCGGGTTCTCGTCCAGCCTCAGCCGGTGGTAGATCTCCTCGGCGCGGTCCGCCGTCCCGTCCCGCGCGGCGTAGTAGCCGACGGCGCGCTGTTCGATCTCGCGCAGTGCGGCGGTGTGGTCGCCGTCGGGCAGGCGCAGCATGATCGCGCGGACGTCGGCGCGGTAGCGGACGGCGTCGGGGCCGGCGGGCTCGACCATGTCGAGGCGGCGGAACTCGTCGAAGAGCGTCCGGGCGGCCTCCTGGGTCGTCACCGGCAGTCCGCAGGGCCCGGCGAGGACGTCCTTGATGATCTCGGGGGTGAGGGTCCGCAGAACCAGGCCCGGACGGGCGAGGCGGCGGACGTCCTCGTCGGCGATGTGGCTGAGGATGCGCTCGTAGAGGATGCCCTGGACGAGCAGCTGGTCGACGCGGCGGAAGGCCTCCTCCCGGCGGGCGGGCAGGCTGTGCAGGAGTTCTTCGGTCAGGTCGGCGCCGTCACTGTGGGCAACGGCGACGGCCCGTGCCGCGAGTTTCAGGCTGAGCGGGTGGCCGCCGACCCGTTCGGCCAGTGTCCTTGCCACATCGGGGTCGGTGACGCCGCAGGCCGCCAGGAGGCCTTCGGCCGCCGCCGGATCGAGTTCCCGGAGTTCGATCTCCATGGGGGTGGCCTCGCGCGCCGGATGGTCCACGGGGGCGCGGCCGGAGACGACGCACCGCATCCGCGGATAGACGCTCTGGAACGCGCGGCAGGTCGACCACATCCGGCCCACGACCGGCGATCCCCGGTACTGGGCGTCCTCGAACGAGTCGATGACCAGCACGAACGGCTGCTCCTCCTGGGGCGTTCCGGCCACCGCTCGGACCAGGACATCGGCGACCCGCGCGATGAGATCGCCCTCCCGCCCGGTGGCCAGGGCCTGGAACGCGTTGGAGGAGCTGCGCCCCAGGACGGAACGGGTGGTGGCGAGTTCGTTGAGCTGGGTCACCCGGTCGCGTTCCTCCCGCTGGCTGCCGGCCACCTGCTGGCACTCGTCCGCCAGCGCGGTCAGCTCCGCGCCGTGCGCGGGGTACTGGATGCCGAGCTGCCGGGCGGCCTCGGCGATGAGGGTGACCGGTTCCTGGAGGGAGAGCGTGGGGCGTTCGAAGTCGATGTAGGCGAAGGGGAAGGCGGGACCGTCGCGGCGGATGCTGTGCAGCAGGAAGGCGGCGAGCAGGGTGCTCTTCCCCATGCCGCCGGGCCCGTGGACGATCAGCGGGGGCACCGGCGGCGGGTGGGCGTCGACCACGTAGGAGCGGATGGTGGCGAGTTCGCCGGTACGGCCCTCGAACGGTCCCTGTACCAGGCGTTCCAGGGGTTGCAGGAGCCGGGCGCGGTCCAGGGCGTGCCGAAGTTCGCCGGTGTCGGGCAGGCCGTGCATCCCCGGTACGAGGGCGAGCCAGCGCACCGCCCGGAGGGTGTCGGCCAGTTCGTCGGGGGTCCTCTCCTGCTGGGGCGGCGGGTGGCCGGAAAGATAGGCCAGGCAGAGGTGTTCGGGGCCGGAGTCGGCGCAGAACTGGTCGCGGTTGGTCTCCAGGGCGGCACGCGCGGCCTCCGGGCCGGCCAGTCCGCGCAGGGCGGCGTGCCGGACCTCGGGCCGCAGGCTCCATACGACGGTGTCCTGCATGCCGGTGGTCGTGCAGTCGTCGAGCAGTTCCAGGGCGGCGGCTCCGGTGGCGCCGGTCGCCCCGGGGAGCTTGAGCAGCCGGGGGTCGAAGCGGGAAAGCAGGCAGGCCGCTGCGCGGTAGGCGTGGCGGGCGTCCGAGACGGCGTCCGACCGGTCCTCGGCGGCGCGCAGCTCCTGGCGCAGCCGGGCGGCGAAGATCTCCCGCACCTCAGAGGGATCGATAGGCACTGACCGCTCCCTCCGCTGCCGCGCAGACCCTGCGCATATAGCAATCGCCGCCGTTGCCGCCCTTCTTCGCGGCGTGCAGCACCTCGTCGACGGCCAGGTCCACCATTGCGGTGAGGGTGTCCTCGGCGAGCTTCCCGTCGCCGAGGCAGGCGGGCGGGGATTCGCGGAAGTACTGGTCGAAGAAGTCGTGCAGTTCACACGGTCCGGCGATCCGTGCGGTGTCCCGGCACTGGCTCGCCTTCAGGTCGTACGGGAGCTGGTGCATGCCGGGCCCGTAGCCGAGGAGGACCAGGCGGGGTGCCCGGTCGCCGCTCGCCTGCTCGTAGATGGCGAGGGCGAGTTGTCCGATGACGTCCCACACATCGGAGCCGGGTTCGAGCGTGTCGCATTCGTCGAGGACCAGCCAGAGCCGCTCGTCGAGGGTGGTTGCCCGGCCGACCGCCCAGTGCACGGCGTCATCGATCGACGGCAGCCGGTCGTTGAGGCCCGTGGGGTTCAGGGAAAGGCGCGCGGCGGAGGCGTCGACGATGCCGGCCAGCCGTCGGACGAGTGTGTCGGCGGTGGAGTTGCGGGAGAGGGTGATGCGCGCCGGACGGAATCCGCTTTGCTGGCCGAGGTGGCGGAGAAAGGTGTAGGTGTACGATCTGCCGCTGCCCGGATCGCCGTCGACGAGCAGTACGACCTTGTCGGGGTTCGCGACGAATTCGCGCAGCGTCTCCCGTAGGGCCGTGCGGCCGATGAAGACCTCGTCGCCGAAGACGCTGGTACGGAAGTTGTCTTTCGCATCGGCCCGGATTTCCACCCCCAATTGCCGATCCGCGCGCAATCTGTCGAGAAATGTCATGGCTTTCTCGACGTCGGGCAGAACGGCCAGTTCGTCGATGGTGGCGACGGTCTCGACCAATTTGAGCTGCCCCTGGATATTTTCGCGGGAAGCGTGCACCAGCACCCGGGCGTTGGTGGCGCTGACATTTGTCAGCGGGAGCGAGCCGATGAAATCCGGCGGGAATCCGTAAAGGCGGAGCTGGGTGTGTGGATTCGTGGTGTTCAGGAGATATTCCCGGACCCAGATGGTGACCAGGTCCCAGTCCTCGTCGGACAACGGCATGACGCACCTACCAAGCCGCCCCGGGTGGACACACGGCGTACGGCGGATCTACTGCCACTTACGATGTTTTCACCCATTTCAGTCGTGTGCAAGGCAGTTGAAGATCCGCTGCACCGGCTCGCCGATCTGCCGATGCGCCAGATACTGCGTGATGTGGTGGTGGTTCGGACTGTCATTGCCGACCAGCAGATCGAGCACCCGGTCGCGCGGCGTGTACGCGGACCGCAGGGTGTGGCCGAGGGCCACCGGATCCCGCAGGTCCGAGGCATTGCGCCAGGCCAGCACGCCGGGCGGGATCGCCGGCGGCCGCGCCAACTGGTCCTGGACCTGGGTGATCGCCAACGGTGATCCGACGGTCACCAGGAGCCGCACCTCGCGCGTGAGCTCCGCCAGCACCTCGTAGGCGACGACGGACCCGAGGCCGTGCCCCACGACCACCACGGGGCCGCCGTCCACCCCCTCCAGAGCCTTTTTGAACACCTCGCGGATCGCCGGCCCGTCGCCGCCGAAGAAATACGCGTGGACGGCCTTGAAGGTGTGCCGGACCAGCAGCCGGAACACCGCTTTACCAGCGGCCCCGGACGGCGGCAGCGCCTCGTGAAGGGGCTCCTCGCCGAGCGCCGCCTCCGCGGTCCGCTCGCTTTCGGCGAGCGCATCCGCGAGATGGACCATGTCGCGCAGCCAGTCGGCGAGGGTGTCCTCGGCCGCGGTGCCGGGCCGTACCTCCCATGCGCCGTCGCCGGCCGCGAACCGCGCTTCGCCGAGCGTTCTCGCGATGAATTCCTCGGGATCCTCGACGCCGTGCGGGCCCGCGCTCTCCATGCTGTGGCGCGGGCCGCCGTCCAGCGGGTCGGGCCGGGAATCGGGCAGTGGGGTTTCGTACCGGATCGGGGCCCAGTACGCCATGCGCGAGGCGCCACCCATGTCCCTGCCGAAAAGCGCCCGGTCCCATTGGGATTTCAGTAATTCCGCGCGGACTTTGTTACCGGCGCCATGGGAATAAACGACCGTCGGCCGCCGGATATCCGCCATCGCCCGCTCAGCCGGTCGGCCGGTCAGCCGGTCAGCCGGTCAGGACCATGTCGTCGTGCGATTCCAGACGCTTCCAGCGCTCCGCCGGTGCGCGGGTGAGCGGCATCAGATCGCAGGCGGGCAGCGGGCCGAGGGCCAGGCCGGTGAGTTCGGCGATGTCCGTGACCGGCACCTGGAAGGTCCGGAAGGCGCCCAGCGGCGGCAGCCCGCCCGGCTCCGCCACGGCCGGCGCCCGGTCGGTGTCCCTGCTGAGGTCGGGGCTCTGGTCGAGCACGTACCCCGTCGAGGCGAGCGAGCCGTCCTGCAGGAACGCCGCCACCTTCCAGAAGCGCAGCGGCACTTGTAGGCCCCGGTACGGCGGGTCGGCGTCGTGCAGTACGGGCCCGGTGAACACGCTCAGCTTCCGGTCGAACTCGGCGGCGTGGTCGAGCAGATAGTTCTCCAGGCCCTGCCACAGCTGCTTGCCCTGGTTGAACACGTTGGCCTGCGGTGCGGCGTTGGTGAAGTGGAAGGTGTCGTCGTCGGCCGCCGCGCACTCGTCCGGCTCGCCCCACACGGGGTCGAGGCGGCGCACCAGATGCCCACGGTCGAGGGTGTTGTCGTGGTAGATGTCCTCGCCGGCCTGCCGGTCCTCGGGGAGCCGGGGGTCGAAGCGCCAGTTGTCGTCCCGCGGCACCGCCCCCTCCGGCAGGCGCTGCCCGTCGATGCAGACCGCGGTGGCCGCCGCCAGCCGCCGGTCCGGGCGCAGCACCACGCTGAAGTGGGTGTACGGCAGGACCACCGTCTCGACATGCGGGGCGACCGGCGTCGGCAGCGGCACCGTGGGGCCGAGGAAGTTCGCGTCGTAGCCCGCACGGTGCGCCAGCGCGTCGCGGGATGCCGCCCCACCGGCCCCGCCGGACCGCGGTGAATCTGAAGGGATCATGCCAGGAGCGCTTCCCGGCGGCGCCCGGCTCTCATCGGCGCCGGCACCGATGCCACTCCAACAGCCGCGCGGGTCCGCAAGGGCCCCGGCGGGACCGTTCAGGCGGTTGGGACGGCCGCCGGATTCCCGGCCGGGGAGCTACGGAATGCATCCAGGCGTTTGTTCGTACCCTCCCCGACCCCAGGCGCAAGGAGACTTCCCCATGGCCACCGGCCTCTCCCTCCATGTCGGACTCAACAGTGTCGATCCGGCGCAATACGACGGCTGGGACGGCCGGCTCGTCGCCTGCGAGAACGACGCCCACGACATGGCTCGGCTGGCCCATCAGACCGGGTTCGACGAGACGGTCCTGCTGACCCTCGAATCCACCGTCGAGAACATCACGGGCGAGCTGCGCGCTGCGGCCAAGCGGCTGCGCAGCGGCGACATCTTCCTGTTCACCTACTCGGGCCACGGCGGGCAGGTGCCCAATCTCGACGGCTCGGACGAGGAGCCGGATGAATTCGACGAGACGCTGGTGTTCTACGACCGGCAATTCCTCGACGACGAGCTCTACCGGGAATTCGGGCAGTTCGCCGACGGCGTGCGGATCCTGGCGCTGCACGACAGCTGCCACAGCGGGTCCGGCATCGAGGTGCGGGACGTCCTCACCCCCGAGGCGATGCGGGAGCAGTTCCAGACCAGCGATCCGGGCCAGATCGAGAACACCTCGCGGCTGATGCCGGTGGTCAAGCAGACGCAGATCTATGAACGGGACAAGGATTTCTTCCAGGAAACCCAGCGCAAGCTCGGCCCGAAGAGCGGCCGCAAGGCGGACACCAGCGCGCTGCTGATCTCCGCGTGCCAGGACAATCAGCTCGCCTCCGACGGCCCGGTCAACGGCAAGTTCACCGGGACGCTGCTGGACGTCTGGGACCGCGGGGCGTTCCGCGGTGGCTATCGCGCGTTCCACCGCGACATCCAGCGGAACATGCCGCCCACGCAGAGCCCGAATTTCTTTGTGACCGGACAGCCCGGCGCGCGGTTCCTGGAGCAGCAGCCGTTCACGGTGTGAGCCGGGCGGCCCCGGTGGACGGTGGCTGACGTGCGTCGCTGCCGCCCCGGTCGCAGGCTGGGGGTATGGCTGAACATCCGCCCGTCATCGTGCATCCGCCGTCCCCCGGCGGCGGCCGGCAGGTGAGCATCGGGGACGAGAACGTCGGCCGCGCCTACAGCAGCGTCGACGTCCTCGAATTCCTGCGCCGGGCCGGCCTGGACACGGACATGGTGTCGCTCGACGACCGCGAGGTGATCGAGTGGCAGGGCGGGGACCACGACGTCTGGTCCTGAGACCGGGTGCCGTCCGGGCGGCTGCGTTCCGCCCGGCGCGGAGCGCGGCAACCGGGGGCCATTGGAGTGATGAAGCGGGCCCCGGCGCCGGAGCGGGTGTCGTCGCCCGCCCTCGCGCCGTTGGTGTTCCGTGACCGTCCCCCATGTCCGGCCGTGGTTCCTGCCGACCAGCCTCGCGACGCTGATGGCAGAGGTGTTCCCGGACGGGCCGGGCGATGTTCCGTGCACCGTTCCTCCGCCGGGCGAGCCGCTGGCGCACGTCGGCCCGGACCGGGGGACGGCGTCGCCCGCGCAGCGGTCTGACGGAGTGTCGCGGACGCGGGCAGGGGTGTACCGCAACCTCGCCTGACAGCGCGTCAGAGACCCGAATGAGGCACCGTGTGTAGTCATTGGGTTACCACATGTGGCGAGCGGGGGCGATCGCCCATAGCTTCGCCTCATGGCGATTCGACAGATGAAGTACCTGGCGTGCCTGACAGCGGCAACGGTGGGCGGCCTCGGCGCCGTCGCGCCGGCCGACGCCGCGGAACGGCATGTGGTCCACCACGGTGAGTCGATCCAGAGGGCGGTGGACGCGGCAAAGCCCGGGGACACCGTCTTCGTCGAGCCCGGCACCTACCGGGAGAGCGTGCTGATCAAGGAGTCGCGGGTGACGCTGCGCGGGGCGGGCCACCGCACCGTGATCAGGCCGCCGACCGCACGCGCGGAGAACGCCTGCGGGCGGGACGGCAACGGCATCTGTGTCATCGGCGGACCGAAGCACCGCCTGAGGGACGTCACCGTCCGTTCCCTGACCGTCGCGGGCTTCAAGAAGAACGGCGTCTGGGCCACCGGAACCAGCCGGCTGCGGGTGCGCAGCGTCCGGGCGCGGAACAACGGCCAGTGGGGCATCGCCCTGGAGAAGTCCGTCCGCAGCTCCATCCGGCGCAACACCGCCAGCGGCAACGGTGACGCGGGCATCTTTCTCGCGAACACCGTCGAGGAGGAGGGCGGCGCCCTGGACACCCGCGGCACGGCGATCGTCGACAACCGTGTCGTGGGGAACCGGATCGGCATCACCGTCCGGCGGACCAGGAAACTCCGGGTCGACGGCAACGAGATCACCGGCAACTGCGGCGGGGTGTTCGTCGTGGGCGACGAGTCGCGGCCGCGGGCGGGCGATCTGTCGGTGAGCGGCAACAACGTCTCGGACAACAACAAGCACTGCCCCGCCACCAAGCGCCTGCCCTTCCTCCAGGGCATCGGCATCGTCCTGACCGGCGCCGAGGACACCCGCGTAGGGGGAAATCTGGTCAACAACAACGTCGGCAAATCCCCGCTCTCGGGCGGGATCGTCCTCTTCCCCAGCTTTGCGAAGGCCCTCAACGAACGCAATGTCATCACGGGCAACGTCGCGCTGCGCAACCAGCCGGCCGACCTGATCAACCACGACCCGGGCGGTTCCGGGAACCGCTTCGTCGGCAACCAGTGCCGGACCTCGGATCCGGCGGGCCTGTGCTGACGTGTGCACGCAGTTCATCAAGAGCATCGAGCAGGAGCATCGAGCAGCGGAATTGAGCAGCAGAATCGAGGCGGAATGACCACCGTAAGCCCCACTCCCCAGCCGGCCATGCGGCTGCGGGAACTCGTCTTCGGAGCCGCGTGCGCGGCATCCGTACGCGCGGCGGCGAGACTCGGCGTGGCGGATGCGCTGGGCGACGCGCCCGCCACCGCGGAGGAGCTGGCCGCCGCGGTGCACACCGAGGCACGGCCGCTGCAGCGGTTGCTGCGCGCCCTGTCCTGCTACGGCATCTTCGAGGAGACGGACGACGGGAGGTTCAGGCACACCGAGATGTCCCGGCTGCTGCGGGACGACGCCCCCGACAGCCTGCGCTACATCTCCCTGTGGTGCACCGAACCGTGGACCTGGGAGGCCTGGCCGCGGCTCGACGAGGCCGTACGGTCCGGCCGCAGCGTCTTCGACGACCTGTACGGCAAGGGATTCTTCGACTATCTGCACCAGGACGCCCAGGACTCGGCCCACGTCTTCGACCGGGCCATGACCACCTCCAGCAAGCAGTCCGCCCAGGACGTGGCGGAACTGCTCGATCTGACCGGGGTGTCCGCGGTGGCGGACATCGGGGGCGGCCAGGGGCATGTGCTGGCCGGCCTGCTGGAGAAACACCCGGATCTCAAGGGGACGTTGCTCGATCTGCCCGACGTCGTGACGAACGCGGACCCCCGGCTGCGGGACGGCGGCCCGCTCGCCTCCCGTGTGGAGATCGTGCCCGGCGACTGCCGTATCGACATCCCGGTCCAGGCCGATCTCTACATCATCAAGAACATCCTGGAATGGGACGACGAGAGCACCCGGCGGACCCTGGGCAATGTGTTGGAGGTCGCCCGGCCCGGCGCCCGGGTCGTGATCATCGAGAACCTCGTCGACGACAGTCCGTCGATGAAGTTCACCACTTCCATGGACCTGCTGCTGCTCCTCAACGTCGGCGGGGCCAAGCACACCAAGGAGAGCCTCATCAGCCGGATGTCCGATGCCGGTCTGCTGGTCCACGACATCATGCCGGTCAACGCGTATCTGCACGCCTTCGAGTGCAGCGTTCCGGAGTGAGCGCGGCCGGGTGACCGGCGCGCCCCGCACATGTGCCCGCGATCGACGCTGATCGCGGGCACCTGGCGTCCGGCCCCGGTGGGCCCGTCGGCTCAGCCGGCGTCGGGCTGCCAGCTGTAGAACTGACGGGCCATCGCGTCCTTCGGGCTGCGCCAGGTCTGCGGGTCGTAGGCGCTGACGTAGGCGGACAGCTTGTCGCTGATGGAACGGAACTCGGGGTGGTCCGTCAGCTTGGCGATCTCGGGGCCCGGGGGCCGTTCGGACTCGATGAGGTGCAGATACACGTCACCGAACTGGAACAGGCTCCGCCGGGAGACGCCGATCAGATGCGGCAGTTCCGTGCGGTCGGAGGCCTCGAAGACCTCGGCGATCTTCGGAGCCGACTCCGGCGCCATACGGGCGACGATCAGTGCGTGATGCATCGGTCAGGTCCCTTCGTTGCCGCCTGGGGTGGCGGACCGAACGCGGCCGTGCGGGGCGTCAGTTGACCGACGCCCGGATGTCGCGGTCGCGCTGTTCGATCTTGTCCCGGATGAGCTCCAGCTGGATCTTGGAGTTGCGGTTGATGTGCTCGGTCATGCCCTTGTCGTCGACCGGGGCCTCGGGCTTCATCGCGAAGTCCTGCCGCCAGTACATCCCCGTACCGCCGGGCAGTTCGCGGTACGACCAGTGGATGTCCATGTGCTTGAAGGGGCCGGTCTCCACACGGCGGGCGCGGACGGTCAGTCCCTTGCGGTCGGTAACCCGCTCCGAGACCCAGCTCCAGACGGTGCCGTTGTCGTCGGGGTGCATGGTCAGCCGGAAGGTCGTCTTGTCGCCTTCCCGCGAGAGCACGTCGACGGCGGCGTACTCGCTGAACAGCTGGGGCCAGTTCTCGAGGTCGTTCGTCATGTCCCAGACGAGGTCGAGGGGGGCCGAGATCTTGATGTCGTTCTCGGTGTGACCGGGCATGTCAGGCTCCTGTCGTAGGCACGGTGTTGACGAGGTCGAGGAAGTCGTGCGGCGTCCTGCTGCGCTCGGCGTCGTTGGGCAGCGAGCGCCCCAGCTGGTTCTCCAGCTCGCCGACGATGCCCAGCAGGCCGAGCGAGTCCAGGCCGAAGTCGGCGAAGGTCGCATCGGGCCGGCCCGCCAAGTCCTTCGGGTCGACGGTGAGGCCGGCGGCCGATTTCATCAGCGAGGCCAGCTCGTCGAAGGTCAGTTCAGCGATCATGACGGGTTTCTCCTTCTCACGAGGGGGACCGGCCGGAGCTCCGACGCAGCACCAGCGCCGCGTTCGAGCCCATCAGTCCCCGGCTCAGCACCAACGCCGTCCGCAGCTCGGCCGGGCGGGCCGAGACGGTGACCAGGTCGAGGTCGTGGCTCACCTCGAAGACGTTGGGGGTAGGGGGCACGATGCCGTGCTCCATGGAAAGCACCGCGGCCGCCGCGTCCAGGACGGGGGCGCCGCAGTACGCCCGGCCGGTGCCGGTCTTGGGTGCGGTCACGGGAACGGCCTTGGCATGCCGGCCCAGCGCGTCCGCGATCGCGAGCGCCTCGGCGCGGTCGGCCGCCGGCACTCCGAAGGCGTCCGCGAACACCACATCGATCTCTTCGGGGGCGCACCGCGCGTCCTCCAGCGCGCCGATGATCGCCTGGGCCAGCCCCTCGCGGGACGCCTCCCAGCGGGCCGCCCCGGTGAACGTCGCGGCGTGCCCGGCCACCACGGCGCGGACATCCGCCCCGCGGTCGAGGGCCGCCTTCTCCTCCTCGACCACCAGCATGGCTCCCCCCTCGGCGGGGACGAAGCCGCAGGCGGCGTCGGTGAAGGGACGGTAGGCGCGGTAGGGGTCCTCGACCTTGCTGAGGTCGTCGTACCCGAGCTGGCAGACCACCGAGTACGGGGCGAGCGGCGCCTCGGCCGCACCGACGACGACGGCATCGGTGCCGCGCTGGATCGTCCGGCCCGCATGCGCCAGCGCGTCCAGACCGCCGGCCTCGTCGCTGGCCACGACCCCGCAGGGCCCCTTGAAGCCGCCGCGGATGGAGATCTGGCCCGTACTGGCCGCGTAGAACCAGGCGATGGACTGATAGGGCCCGACGTGCCTGGAGCCCTGGCCCCACAGGTGCTGCAGTTCCCGCTGGCCGAATTCGCCGCCGCCGGAGCCGGCCGCGGTGACGACGCCCACCGCGAACGGCGAGTCGTTGTAGTCGGCGCGGCCCAGCCGGGCGTCGTCCAGCGCGAGGTTGGCCGCGGCCATCGCGAAGTGCGTGAACCGGTCGGTCTGCACCAGGTAGCGCTCTTCGATGAGCACCGCCGGGTCGAAGTCGCGGACCTCGCCGGCGACCTTCAGCGGCAGGTTCTCGCACCCTTCCCGGGTGACCACGTCGAGCACGCTCATGCCCTCCGTGGTCGCCTTCCAGAAGGCCTCGGTGCTCACCCCGTTGGGGGCGATGACACCGATACCGGTGACGACGGAACGACGTTGTTGCAGGGAGCTCATCTGGCCCTCCCACCCTGTCTGGTCAGCACCACCGCGGACTGGAAGCCACCGAACCCGCTGCCGACCGAGAGCACCGACCGCAGCGGCAGCTCCCGCGCGGTCTTCGGCACATAGTCGAGGTCACACTCCGGGTCCGGGGTCTCGTAGTTGGCCGTCGGCGGTACGACCTGGTGGGCGAGCGCCAGCACGCACGCGACGATCTCGATCGCCCCGATCGCGCCGAGCGAGTGGCCCACCATGGATTTGATGGAGCTCATGGGCACCTTGTAGGCGTGCTCACCCAGCGACTTCTTGACGGCGGCGGTTTCGTGCCGGTCGTTCTGCTGGGTGCCCGAGCCATGGGCGTTGACGTAGTCGATCTGTGAGCTGTCGACCTGCGCGTGGGCGAGTGCGCGATTGATCGCCTCGGCCATCTCCAGGCCCTCCTGGGTGAGCCCGGTCATGTGGTACGCGTTGCCGAACGTGGCGTAGCCCCGTATCTCGCAGTGCACGGTGGCACCGCGGGCGCGGGCGTGCTCCAGCTCCTCCAGTACGAGGACGGCGCCGCCCTCCCCCATGACGAATCCGTCGCGGTGGGCGTCGAACGGCCGTGAGGCGTGGGCGGGGTCGTCGTTGTTGGCGGAGGTCGCCTTGATGGCGTCGAAGCAGGCCACCGTGATCGGGGAGATCGGCGAGTCGGACGCGCCCGCGATGCACACATCGAGCCGGCCCTCCTCGATGGAGTGGAAGGCGTAGCCGATGGCGTCGAGGCCGGAGGTGCAGCCCGTGGAGACGGTCTGCACCGGGCCGTGGGCGCCGATCTGTTCCGCCACCGCGGAGGCGAGCGAACTGGGGGAGAACGCCCGCTGGAGGTGGCGGCCGGCCGGCCGGTGGTCCACGTCCCAGTGCTGACCGGAGTCGCTCACGGCGACGTAGTCATGCTCCAGGCGCGTGGTGCCGCCGACCGCGGTGCCCAGCGACACCCCCATCCGCCAGCGGTTCTCGCTGCCGGTGTCCAGGCCCGCGTTCCGCACCGCCTCCCGGGCGGCGACCATCGCGAACTGGATGTACCGGTCCTGCTTGGCCACCTGCTCCGGGCCCAGCCCGTGGGCCGCCGGGTCGAAGTCGCACTCGGCGGCTATCCGGGAGCGGAAGCCCTCCGGGTTGAAGAGGGTGATGCCCCGGGTCGCGGTGCGCCCGGCGGACAGGAGGTCCCAGAAGGCGGGTACTCCCACGCCGCCCGGCGCCACGATGCCGACACCGGTGACCGCTACGCGTCGCGTCATGAGACCGGCTCCGTTCGTTCCGGTGGGCCCGAGGGCGCACCGTCCTCCGACTCCTCGGTGTCGACGTGCCCCAGGTCCGGGCGCGGGGCCAGCGGGCCGAGGTGGAAGACCATCCGGGCCTCCACGTCGCCGACGTTGCGGAAGCGGTGCCGCAGATACGGCGGGATCAGCAGCCCCTGGTCCGGACGCAGCGGGTGCGGCTCGCCGTCGAGGTCCACTTCGAGCGCGCCGCTCACGACGTAGACGAACTCCTCGGAGTACGGGTGGTAGTGCTCGCCGATGCGCTCCCCGGGCTGCACGAGGGCCATGCCCATGAAGCCGCTGGTGGCGCCCACCGCGGTGGGTGTCAGCATGGCGCGCAGGTCGCCTCCGCGTCGGCGGTTGGGCTTGGTCTCGTTGAGGTCCACGATGCGTGGGCGGTGCGTGGTCATGGCTGCTTCCTCCTGGTACGGGGGCCGACGGGTGGGGGGCCTTGGACGGCCGGATGCGCGGTTCAGGAGTCCGTTGCCCGGCGGTCGGTGATCAGGTCCATGTCGGAGCGCGCGAGGAAGTGCGCCAGCTCCCGGTCGGTCGACAGGCCGCCGGCCTCGTCGGTGTCCATCAGGCGCTTGAAGACGCCCCGCTTGCGGGTGCCGCGCACGCCGATGACGAGGTCGGGGTCGATCTCGTCGATGCCGACCCGCAGATCGATGAGCCGGACGACGATGTCGTCGCGCTGGAAGAGGGTGCTGCCCTCGATCGGGCAGGCGGGGTCGTCCGCGGCCAGCTCGTCCTGCCGGGCCAGCATCCGGGCCAGCGCCATCCCGCAGCCTTCCTTGGCCGGGTAGTACAGCGCGTGCCGCTGCGCGTCGCGCGACTCCGGTCCGTCCGTGCCGATGTGGTGCACCGCGGGCAGCGCGGCCCGGGTGAAGAACACGCGGGCGGAGTTGGGGTCGGTCAGGTCCCGGTCCTGCTCGAGGTACGGGTTGATGGCCTCCTCGACGGCCCGGACCTCGGGCTGCTCCGACACGTGCCGCAGCGCCGCGACGAGATCGCCCTGCACCTCGACGGCCCGCACGATGCGGTTGCCGTGCATGAACAGCGAGGTGCGGCACAGCCGGGTGACGTCGTCGACCCGCGATTCCGGAGAGCTGTAGCCCGCCAGGATCTCGGCGACCATCGACTCGCTGCCGGGCTTGACGGTGAAGGTCAGGGCGTGCCGGACCACACCGTCGCCGACCCGGGGCGCGGCCTGCAGCCGGCCCTTGGCGGAGTTCTCCGGGGCGCGCGCGTGGACGTTCGAAGTCTCGCGCAGCACGCTGAAGCGCAGCGATCGGGTGTTGCGTACGCAGCCGTGCAGGGGCTGCACCATCTTGACGTGTTCCTCGCTGTTGACCCAGGCCAGGAACGGCGGTGCGCTCTCCCATTCGCTGGTGATCAGCCACTGCGAGGGGTTCTCGATGGACTGGCACAGCTGGTCGGTGATGTGACCGGGGACGGACGCCACCTGGTTGCGCAGGTACTCGTAGGCTTCGAGGAAGCGCTGCTGGGCGCCGTCGTGGAGGTCCAGCATCAGCACGACCCGGAGTCTCGAGCCGTCGAACGCGGACTGCGATATTCGTTCCGACACTGTTGTCATCGTCTACGCATCTCCCTCGGAGCGAGTTCGGCTCCTGTGGTGCGTCGTCAGTTCCGGAGGTGATCCGGACGCTGACCCGGCGTACCGGGACGACCGGCCCCACAGCGGGGGTGTCCGTCCCGGAATCGATCGTGGCCGGGACCCCCGGGGCGCGCGATATCTGTGGGCCATGCGGGTGAACCATGATCGAACGCTCCCGCCTCCGGGGAAACTCCAGCTCCGTAGGCGCCACAGAGCTGGAGCAGCCAATGAATGCAGCGGTCGAAGAGCGGGTTCCGGTACTTGTCGTGGGCGGGTCCCTGGTGGGCCTGTCCGCGTCGTTGTTCCTGGGGCGCCTGGGCGTACGGCACATCCTGGTGGAGAAGCATTCCGATACGTCACGGCATCCGCGCGGGCGGGGGAACAACGTCCGCACGATGGAGCTGTACCGGGTTGCGGGCGCCGAGGAGCGGATCCGCGAGGCCGCCTCCGTGCTGGCGGACAACCACGGCATCCTGCAGGCCCCGTCGCTGACCGGCGAGGAGCAGGAGTGGCTGTTCAAGGAGATCGACCCGGGCGGCGGGCTGGCCAAATTCAGCCCCGCCGGATGGTGTCTGTGCAGCCAGAACGACCTGGAGCCGGTGCTGGTGCGGTGCGCCCGCGAGCAGGGCGGCGATCTGCGCTTCAGCACCGAGCTGCTCTCCTTCGACCAGGACCGGGAGGGCGTGACCGCGGTGGTCAAGAACCGCGAGAGCGGGGAGCACACCACCATCCACGCGGACTACGTCATCGCGGCGGACGGCCCGCGCAGCCCGGCCCGGGAACGGCTCGGCATCGGCCAGACGGGCCCCGGCGACCTGTTCCACAACGTGAGCATCACCTTCCGGGCCCCCGCGCTCGCGGATGCGGTCGGCGACCGCCGCTTCATCGCCTGCTATCTGACCAACCCGGAAGCCGACGGCTGTCTGCTTCCGGTGGACAACGCGGCGGACTGGGTCTTCCACGCGCCCTGGCACCCGGACCGGGGCGAGACCCTGGAGGACTTCACCGACGAGCGGTGCATCGACCACATCCGCCGGGCGACCGGCGTCCCGGACATGGCGGTGGAGATCACCGGCAAGGCGCCCTGGCACGCCGCCGAACGCGTCGCCGAGCGGTACGCAGCCGGCCGGGTCTTCCTCGCCGGTGACGCGGCCCATGAGATGTCCCCCACCGGGGCGTTCGGCTCCAACACCGGCATCCAGGACGCGCACAACCTCGCCTGGAAACTGGCCGCCGTGGTGCACGGCTGGGCCGGCCCCGCCCTGCTGGACACCTACGAGTCGGAGCGCCGGCCGGTGGCCCGCGCGACCAGCGCCCGCGCCTCCGCCCGGTCCGCCGAACACAGTCACCCCGGGTATGCCGCGGCCCCCGGCGCGGGCGGCGGCCGGCAGAGCGGCGTGCTCACCGTCGCCCTGGGCTACAGCTATCCGAACGGCGCGGTGGTCGGCGCCGACCCCGAACTCCCGGTCGTCCCGGCCCGGATGCAGCTCTCGGGCGCCCCCGGCACCCGGGCCCCGCACATGTGGCTCCAGCGCGCCGGGGTACGGATGTCGACGCTGGACCTCTACGAGAAGTCCCTGGTCCTGCTCACCGGCCCCACCGGCGCCCCGTGGCGCGCCGCCGCCGCGCGCGCCGCCGAGCGCTGGTCCGTCCACCTTCCCGCGTACAGCATCGGCACCCGGCCCGAGGACGATCTGGCCCCCGAGAAGGGCACCGACTGGGCCGATGTGCACGGCACCACTCCCGCGGGCGCGGTACTCGTGCGTCCGGACGGGTTCGTGGCGTGGCGGTCGGAGAGCATGGCGGCCGACCCGGAGGCGGAGCTCGACGAGGCGCTGGGGGCGGTGCTCTGCCGCGGCTGACGGCCGCCGGGGTCAGTCCTTGCGGCCCACTCCGCCGTAGAAGACGTTGTCGTTGAGCTCTTCGGCGCTGGGCACCGGTCCGTCCGGCCGCCACAGCGGTACCCGTACGACGCCCGGCTCGAGCAGCGTGAACGGCCCGAAGAACGACGCGATCTCGGCCTTGGAACGCAGCTTGAGCGGGGCGATGGAGCCCTTGTAGACGTCCTCCACATCGGCGCGCATCCGCTCGTCCACCTCGCCCGGCTCGTATCCCTCGTAGGGCTCGTACGTCGAATGGGACACCACGAGGTGGCTGCCGGCGGACAGTGCGTCGGCGAGGCCGGCGATGAGGGCGGCCGGGTTCTCCTCGTCCTGGATGAAGCTCAGGACGACGGACATCACCAGCGCCACCGGCCGGTCGAAGTCGATCAGCTCGCGGACGGCGAGGTGCTCCAGGATCGACTTGGGGTCGCGGAGGTCGCCGAGCACGAATGCGGTGTGTTCGGTGTTGGTGAGCCGGGCCCCGGCGTGGGTGGCGACGATCGGGTCGTTGTCGACGTACACGACAACGGTGTCGGGCGCGACCTCGCGGGCGATCTCGTGCGCGTTGGGCGAGGTCGGGATGCCGGTGCCGATGTCGATGATCTGGCGGATGCCGCCGCCGACGAGTTCGCGGAGGGCCCGTCCCAGGAACGCGCGGTTGGCGATGGCGCTGTCGCGCACCTGGGGGTGCATGGCAAGGACGCGGTCCCCGGCGTCCCGGTCGACCTCGTAGTTGTCCCAGCCGCCGAGGTAGTAGTCGTTCATCCGCGCCGGATGCGGCCTGCTGGTGTCGATCTCCTCGGCCGAGAAGCCGGAGTGCTCGGGCCCCTTGGTGAACGGTCCGAAATCCGGGACCTCGTTGCCGGCCGCTTCCTGGGGGAAGTCGTGCTCGCTCATGCCGTCCTCCGCTCGACGCGCCGGCACGGTGCCGCGGTGAGCAGGAAGTCGGCGTGCCCGGCCTTCGCTCCCTCGATGAAGCTCACCATTTCGTGATGGGTGTAGATCAGGGCCGGGCCGTTGGGGTCGGTGGACTGGCGCAGGGCCACCCGGCCGTCCTTCAGCCGCATGGCCTCGACGCACTCGCCTCCGTTTCCGCCACTCCACGGCTTGTGCCAGCCTTCGTTGCCCAATTCACTGGCGGGCATGCCGTTGTAGATGCGTATGCGATCCATGGGGGGTTAGATCTCCTTGCGAAAGCCACCCAGAATGGCCCTGGTGGTGTGTGCCGGCGCGGCCTGCGCACACATCCGGTCCAGGGCCTCCAGGAACTGCGAGACGTCGTTGCGCTGGTCGAAGTACACGGCTCCGACGAGGCTTTCCGCATACGCGATGTCCGGCAGCTCCGGAATCGGGAAGCGGAAAATGTGGAACGGCCCGTACATCGCGGGATGCGGGCCGGAAGCGAAGGGAATGACCTGGAGCCGGACGGTCGGCAGCGAGGTGGCCTCCATCAGCCGGGTGATCTGGTCCCGCATCACCTTGGGGCCGCCGATCGGGCGCCGCAGGACGGTCTCGTCCACCACGGGCCACAGCATCGGTGCCTTCTCGCGGGTCAGCAGCGACTGCCGCTCCATGCGCAGCGCCACGATGCGGTCGATGTCCGCGGCAGGGGCGTGCGGCATACCGGCCCGCAGGACGGCGGCGGCATAGTCCTCGGTCTGCAACAGGCCGGGGACGTAGTGCGGTTGGTAGGCCCGGATGAGGTTGGCCTCGCTCTCCAGGCTGACGAATGCGCTGAACCACTCGGGGAGCACGTCGCGGAACCGGTGCCACCAGCCGGGCTTGTTGGCCTCGCGGGCCAGGCCGAGGAAGCTCTCGGTCTCGTCCTGGTCGGTGACGCCATAGGTCACCAGCAGCTTCTCGACATAGGGGATCTTGAGGCCGACCTCGGCCTTTTCCATGCGCCGTATCGTGGCGTGGGTGACATCGAGGGCCCGCGCGGCTTGTTCGAAGGACAGCCCCGCCTTCTCCCGCAGGTCCTGCAGTCGCTTGCCGAGCACCACCCGAAGGACGGTCGGCGCTCCGGCCGAACGTGGATCCACCACGTCTGATCCCCTCCAACTGACTTATGTGGTCAGCAGTGTGTCATGTCGTCATGAGGACGAACAGGCTGCATATGCGATTCTGCAAATTACAGAGTGATCCTTGCCATCGGTGACCAACATCGCACATAGTTACGTCGTGGCTTCCTCCAAAAACGCTCCTTCGTTAGGGCGCTGGTGCGGCTTGGCCGCCGAGCACCCCCAGGACGCGTTCCATTTGCCGGCGCGGCGCACCTCGGTCCCCGAGGCACGCAAGCGGGTCATCGCGCTGCTGCGTGAATGGGGCGCGGCTCAACAAGTCCGCGACGACGTGGAGTTGGTGGTTTCTGAGCTGTTCACCAATGCGGTACGGCACACCGACAGCGAGAAGGTCGGCTGCGAGCTGACGCTCGTCGGGTCGTACATCCGCATCGAGATCACGGACGAGGGCGGCTGCGGAGTTTCGACACCGCACGCCCAGCCGGGCAGCGTGGACCAAGAGGGCGGACGCGGCCTGTTCCTGGTCGGCGCGCTGTCCGAGAGCTGGGGGACACGGCCCGACGACAGCGGCCGCGGCCGGGTCGTCTGGGCAGATCTGCCGTACGCCGCAGCGGCACACTGAGGCCCCGGACCGCCCATCGCGGCAACCGGGGCCTTTGTCGTGTCGCGCGCCCGCCCTACCGGACGCCGCCCGCTACAGCGGCAGCAGGTCGGGCCGCTTGGGCTCGACATGGTCGCCCGAGGACTCGCCGCGCAGCCGGCGCCCGATCCACGGGACGAGGTGTTCGCGCGCCCAGTGGATGTTGTCCCGCCGCGCCTCGGCCGCCGACCGCTCCGCCTCCGGAGGCCACGGCTGGTCCGGATCGGCCGGCACCTGGAGTCCGAGCACCTGCGCCGCGCGCAGCGCCACCCGGGTGTGACCGTCGGCCGACAGATGCAGCCGGTCATCGCTCCACGCCCGCCGGTCCTGCACCGACTTCAGCGACCACAGGTCGAGCACCGGGCAGTCGTGCCGGTCCGCGATGGCCCGCACATGCGCCGTATAGGTCGCGATCTTGCCGCGCAGATGCTTGAGAACCGGCACCCCGCGCGTATCGAAGCCGGTGCACAGCAGCACCGCTCCGACCGACGTCCGCAGATCGGCGACCGCCCGCTCATATCGCTCGGCCACCGCGTCCGGGTCCGAACCCGGCCGCAGGATGTCATTGCCGCCGGCACAGAAAGTGACCAGCGCGGGGGAGAGCTCCTTCGCCCGGGGCACCTGCTCCTCGACTATCTGATCGAGAAGCCGCCCCCGTACGGCGAGGTTCGCGTAGCGGAAGTCCCCCTCTTCCCGCTGGTCCGACAGGAGGACCGCTAGCCGGTCCGCCCAACCGATGTACGCCCCGTCACGGCCGGGATCCCCGACCCCCTCGGTGAAGCTGTCCCCGACGGCTGCGTACGACCCGATGGCGCCACCGGCGCCGCTGCTGATGTTCTTCGAATCGTCTGCCACGTCAGGACATACTTCACCTTGAGAAGTGACTTACGCCACCGTAACCAGGGGTTGACGGGAGGTGATTAATGCCACCAGGTCAAATTCTGCTCAAGTTGGAATAATGATCGATCACAGACTGCTTTATCTTCGCTCCATGAACGGTCGCGGACGGTCGCCCACCGCGTTGTACGGCGGGACTGTTGCCAGCTGATTGCCTACTGCATCAATGTCGTATCGTCGAGTTGCCCGCCATGTCGACGGCCAGCGTCGGCGGCCGAACCAAAGGAGCGCCCGTGACGCAGACGCCGCAGGTCCCGCAGGAGCAGTTCGAACTCGCGGAGGTCCGCAACTTCCGCGATGTGGGCGGCCTGCCGACCGTGGACGGGCGTCGGGTACGTCAGGGGCGGCTGTTCCGCAGCGGCCATCTCGCCCATGCGACCGAGGCGGACGCGGCGTTCCTCGGCGGCCTCGGGCTGCACACCGTCTTCGACTTCCGCAATTCCGCGGACATCAAGATCGAGGGCCCCGACGTCGCACTCCCCGGCGTGCGGAATGTGAACATCCCGCTCACGGACCCGGCCGACGGCGCGGAATTCTGGGCGATGGTGCGCGACGGCCACCTGGACCAGCTGCGGGTCGCGCTGGGTGACGGCAAGGCCGCGGCCCGGATGGCCAGGACCTACCGGCACATCATCACCACCCGCACCGAGGACCACAGCCGGGTGCTGCACGCGCTCGCCGAGGACAGCGTTCCCGCGCTGATGCACTGCGCGGCGGGCAAGGACCGCGCGGGGCTGTCCGTCGCGGTGACGCTGCTGGCGGTCGGGGTGGAGCCGGACGCCATCGAGGAGGACTACCTCAAGTCCAACGATCCGCACCGCCGCTACAAGATCCGCCGCAGCGACAACTCCGCGGTCGGGATGTCGGCGGAGGTCATGGAGCTGCTCGCGCCGCTGTTCGGGGCGCACACCGACTACCTCACGGCCGCCTTCGACACGATCGAGCAGACCTGGGGCTCGACGGAGGCCTACCTCAGCGAGGGCCTCAAGCTGACCCCCGCGACCCGCGAGCGGCTGCGCGACCAGCTGCTGACCGACTGAGGCTCCCGCCAGAGGACGAACGGCACCGGACGTACGCACAACCGGCCCGGCGGCTCCCCCGCCGGGCCGTTCCGCATGCCGCACCTCAGCGGCGCGGGCCGCCCGTCACCAGATCTCGCCGGGCCGCCGCGGGCGCTCCTGCCACGCGTCCGGGTCGGTGACCCAGCCCGCGACCAGCACCAGCCCCGACTCCCGGTGCACCGCGAGAAAGCCGAACGGCCGGTCGAAGTCCGCCGACACCAGCCGCGACCGCTCCTGGGGGCGCAGGGCGGATCCCGGATTCATCGCGAGGGCCGTCACGGCCGCCGCCCGGAATCCCAGCGCACCGAAGCTCGCGGTGACCGTCTGCCGGGCCGAGGACACCGCCAGCGGCTGCTCGCTGATCCCCGGAAAGTGCCCCCGCGAGGCATCGGTGGCCGCCGCGAGCCCGAACAGCCCCGCCCGCTCCAGCAGATCGTGCTCGGCGTCGACGGTGAAGCGCGGGCAGGTCAGCCTGGTCTGCGGGGCGCCGTCCCAGCTCGTCACCTTCTGCACCCGCACGCCCGGCCCGGCGCCGTCACCCAGAGCCGTACCGGACACCGCCGGATAGCCCCCGCCCAGGGCCGCGACGCCATGGCGCAGCACCTCGCCGCCGGGCATCTCCGGCGGGCCGAGCAGCAGCCGCACGTCCAGGCCGTTGTCGCCGGTGACCTCCACCACGGTCAGTTCACCGGCCGGCGTGCGGTGCACCCGGATCTGCTCCGGATCCGCGCCGGATCGCCGCAGACCGGTCATCTCCCGCCCCGCCCAGGGCCCTTCGGATATCCGCAGCGGGACCTCGCGGAACGGCTTGCGCCATGTCGTACGCACCAGCAGCGCGCTCGCGAGGACGAACAGGGTGCCCGGATCGGCCGCTACGGGCATCCGCTCGATCAGGCCGTCGGTGTGCCGCCGCACCCAGGCGCTCATCGCCTCCAGGTCCGCCGCCGCGTCCCCGGTCAGCTCGCCGTGCACATCCCACGGCAGGCTCTGCAGCCAGTCGGGGCGCAGCTCCAGCATGCGCCGGTTCCACAGACCCACCGCGGCATCGACGCCGTCCGCCTTGGCCAGCGCGTCCAGCAGCGCGCGGCCCTCCCCTGCGGCGCGCTCCGCGTCCGTGCCGAGGGCATCGGCCAGTTCCTTGCGGGCCGGGCCGTCCGCGGGTCCGGCGAGCAGCGCCAGCAGCGGCCAGAGTCCGGCGGCGGTCAGGGCCGTGCCCCGCTCCCCCACAGCCACCCGCGCCCAGCGGGCGGTGAGGTCGTTGACGGCCCGAACCGTCGTCGCGGCAATCATCCTTGCGCTCCCCCGAATTCCTGCGGCGTCGGAACGACGACCGGCTTCCCCGGTCGCCATGGTGACACTGTCACTCACGCCTTCGACGGTAACGGCCGGCACTGACAGTCACCGTGGAATCCCGTTAGGAGCGGACGGATTCGCCTCCGCGCCCGCCCCACAGCGGCGGGCGCGGACTCACCCGCGGGCGCTCAGCTGCGCTTTGACCAGCGTCCGCCCGAAGTCCCACAGCAGGCCGCCGCCGTTGTGGGCCTCGTCCATGACGGCCGTGAAGGCGTCGAGGAAGCGGTCCACCTCCCGCTCCCCGATGATCAACGGCGGAATCAGCTTGATGACCTCCAGGTGGTCGCCGGAGACCTGGGTGAGGATGCGGTGGCGCTGCAGCAGGGGCACCACGACCAGCTGCGCGAACAGACCCTTGCGGGCGGCTTGGAGCATCGTCCAGCGCCCGCGCAGCACCAGCGACTTCGGCTTGCCGAACTCGATGCCGACCATCAGTCCCCGGCCGCGGACGTCGTGCAGCAGCTCGTACTTGCCGATCAGTGCGGAGAGCCGCTCGCGCAGCAGATCGCCGGTGTGTCGGGCGTTGGCGACGATCTGTTCGTCCTCCATCACCGTGAGCACGGCGAGGCCGGCCGCCATGGCCTGGGCGTTGGCGCCGAAGCTGGCGGAGTGCACCAGCACCCGGTCCATCGACGAGTAGACCTTCTTGAAGATCCAGTCCTTGCCGAGCGTCGCGCCGACCGGGACATAGCCGCCGGAGAGGGCCTTGGCCACACAGACCAGGTCCGGTTCGACGCCGTCCTCGTGCTGGTAGGCGAAGAAGTCGCCGGTGCGGCCGAGGCCGGTCTGCACCTCGTCGGCGATCAGCAGGGCCTTGTGGCGGTGCAGCAGCTCCTGGGCGGCGCGCAGGAATCCGGGCGGGGTGGGGTGGACGCCCTTCCCCTGGATCGGCTCGACGACGAAACCCGCGACGTCTCCGCGCTTCAACTCCCGTTCCAGCGCAGCCAGATCACCCCTCTCGACGGCGGTGTCCGGCAGCAGCGGCGCGAAGCCGTCGCGGAAGCCGTCCTCGCCGTTGACGGAGAGCGAGCCGGTGGTCAGGCCGTGGAAGGCGTGGTTGCAGTAGAGGATGCGGGGTCTGCCGGTGGCGTAGCGGGCGAACTTCAGGGCCGTCTCGACGGCTTCGGTGCCGCTGTTGCCGAAGAAGACCCGGTCCAGATGGGGCGCGTAGGACAGCAGCTTCTCGGCGAGCAGGCCGGGCAGCGGCTGGCAGTCGAAGCGGGTGAGGTCGGGGAGGCCGGCGTCGAGGACGTCGTGCAGCGCCCGGCGTACGACGGGATGGTGTCTGCCGAGGCCCATCACGCCGAATCCGGCGAGCATGTCGAGGTAGTCCTGGCCGTCGCTGTCCCAGAAGTAGGCGCCCTCGCCCCGTTCGTAGACCTTGTCGAAGCCGATGGTGTGCAGCATCCGCGGAAGCTGGTGGTTGAGATGGCGGGCATGCAGGTCGTAGCGCTCGGCGCCGCGTTCGGCGAGCAGCTTCGCCAGGTCGAATCCGGTCACGAGGCATTCTCCTTCCGGACCGGGGCGCCGTTCTTGCGGGCCAGCGCGGCGCTGATCCGGCCGGCGATCTCGGCCGGGGTGAGGCCGAGGTCGGCCAGCAGTTCGCCACGCTTGGCGTGCGGCAGGAACTGCTCGGGGATGCCGAAGGTCCGCAGCGGTACGTCCACCTCCGCGTCCCGCAGCGCCTGGCCGACCGCGGAGCCCACCCCGCCGTTGCGGCTGTTGTCCTCGACGACGGCCACCATGGCGTGCTGCGCGGCGAGTGGGGGGATCGCGGGGTCCACCGGTTTGACCCAGCGCGGGTCGACGACCGTCGCATCGACGCCGCGCGCCGCGAGGAGTTCGGCGACCCGCAGACACACCGGCGCCATCACGCCGACCGCGACCAGCAGGACGTCCGGCTGCGGGGCCTGGTGCAGTACGTCGACGCCACCGATCCGCCCGACGGCCGGGATCGGGTCGCCCACCGGCTCCTTGGGGAACCGGATGACCGTCGGGGCGTCGGTCACGTCCAGCGATTCCCCCAACTGGGCGCGGAGTTGGTCGGCGTCGCGCGGTGCGGCGATCCGCAGGCCCGGCACGACGCCCTGCACCGACAGGTCCCACACGCCGTTGTGCGAGGCGCCGTCGGTGCCGGTGACGCCCGCCCGGTCCAGGACGAAGGTGACGCCGCACTTGTGCAGCGCGACATCCATCAGGACCTGGTCGAAGGCGCGGTTGAGGAACGTGGCGTAGACCGCGACGACGGGGTGCAGTCCGCCGGTGGCCAGCCCGGCCGCCGAGACCACGGCGTGCTGTTCGGCGATGCCCACGTCCCAGACCCGGTCCGGGTAGGCCTCGGCGAACTTCCCCAGCCCGACCGGCCGGAGCATCGCCGCCGTGACGGCGACGACGTCCTCGCGCTCGGCGCCGATCCGGACCATCTCATCGGCGAAGACGGACGTCCAGGAGGGCGCGCTGGGCGGGGTGACCGGCGCGCAGGTCAGCGGGTCCATCACGCCGACGGAGTGGAAGTGGTCCGCCTCGTCCTCCAGGGCGGGCCGATAGCCGCGGCCCTTCTCGGTCAGGCAGTGCACCAGTACCGGGCCGTGGAAGCCGGCGGCGCGGCGCAGCGCGGACTCGACGGCGGCGATGTCGTGCCCGTCGATCGGCCCGAGGTACTTCAGCCCGAGGTCCTCGAACATGCCCTGCGGCGCGAAGGCGTCCTTGAATCCCTTCTTCGCACCGTGCAGCGATTCATAGAGCGGCTGACCGACGACCGGGGTGCGCTGGAGGACGTCCTTGCCCCAGGCCAGGAACTTTTCGTAGCCGTCGGTGGTGCGCAGCGTGGCGAGGTGGCTGGCGAGGCCGCCGATGGTCGGGGCGTAGGAGCGCTCGTTGTCGTTGACGACGATGATCAGCGGGCGGTCCTTGGCGGCGGCGATGTTGTTGAGCGCCTCCCAGGCCATGCCGCCGGTCAGCGCGCCGTCACCGATCACCGCGACGACATGGTCGTCCTTGCCGCGGACCTGGTTGGCCTTGGCGAGGCCGTCGGCCCAGCCCAGCACCGTGGAGGCGTGGCTGTTCTCGATGATGTCGTGCGGCGATTCGGCGCGGGAGGGGTAGCCGGACAGGCCGCCCTTGGCGCGCAGCTTGGAGAAGTCCTGCCGCCCCGTCAGAAGCTTGTGGACGTAGGACTGGTGGCCGGTGTCCCACAGGATGCGGTCGGCGGGCGAGTCGAAGACCCGGTGCAGGGCAAGGGTCAGCTCGACCACGCCCAGGTTGGGTCCCAGATGGCCGCCGGTGCGGGTGACGGCCTGCACGAGGAACTGCCGGATCTCCTCGGCGAGTTCGTCCATCCGCTCCTCGGGGAGCGCCTTGACATCGCGCGGCTCGCGGATGTGCTCCAGCAGGGTCATGCTCGGTCCCCCTCCATGGGTTTCGGCTGACGGTGACATCGGGGGTGCCTGGCAGCGCTCCCTCGGCTTGTGGGTGCGGTGTGCGCCGGCCCGGCCCGCGGCGGCGCGCCGCCGCGGGCCGGGCCGGGCCGGGACGTCCGGGGAGCCCGGCGCCGGCGGCTCACCGCTCGCGCATCACCCGCGGTTTCCGCCGACGGTCTCCCTGGCGGCCCGCAGCGACTCCTTCAGGGAGCCCATGGTGGCCAGGACGGCGGTGGGCTCATAGCCGCAGTGCGCCATGCAGTTGGCGCAGCGCGGGTCCTTGCCGCGGCCGTACTTGCTCCAGTCCGTGTCGTCGATGAGCTCGCGGTACGTGGGCACATAGCCGTCGCTCATGAGATAGCAGGGGCGCTGCCAGCCGAAGAGCGAGTAATTGGGGATCGCCCAGGCCGTGCAGGGGAAGTCCGCCTTGCCCTCCAGGAAGTCCAGGAAGAGCGGGCTGTGGTTGAGCCGCCAGCGGCGCCGGTTGCCGCCGGCGAAGGCCTTCTTGAACAGCTCCCGGGTCTGCTCGACCCCCAGGAAATGCTCCTGGTCGGGGGCCTTCTCGTAGGCGTAGGCGGGCGACAGCATCATCTCGTCGACCTGGAGGTCGTCGTTGAGGAAGTTGAGGACCTCGATGATGGTCTGCGGGGTGTCGGTGTTGAAGAAGGTGGAGTTGGTGGTGACCCGGAAGCCGCGCCGCTTGGCTTCCTTGATCGCCGCCACGGCCTCGTCGAATACGCCTTCCTTTGCGACGGATTCATCGTGCCGCTCCCGCATCCCGTCGATATGCACCGCGAATGCAAAATACGGCGAGGGCGTGAAGTTCTCCATCTTCTTGCGCAGCAGCATCGCATTGGTGCACAGGAAGACATACTTCCGCTTCGCCACCAACTGCCGGACGATCTCGTCGATCTGCGGATGCATCAGCGGCTCGCCACCGGCGATGGAGACCATCGGCGCACCGGACTCCAGCACCGCGCCGACCGCCTGCGCCACCGGCATCCGCTGTTTGAGAACGCCCGCCGGATGCTGGATCTTCCCGCAGCCCTCACACTTCAGATTGCAGGCGAAGAGCGGTTCCAGCTCGACGATGAGCGGAAACTTCTCGCGTCGGCGAAGCACTTTCTGTTCAAAAAGATAGGTCCCGACCCGGATGGTCTGACGAAGCGGCATGGCCATCTGGCTCACCTCCTGGGGAGCAGCAAAGAACGGTGCCATTCGAAGAAAACAGGAAGAACGCAGCGCAGCACACGGAAGGCCGATATTCCACCGCGCACGGTGCCGATACGTACGAGTTCATGTCCTGGAGCGTCCACGATCACCCGGACGGCCGCAACCGGACGATTTCCGGCATGCCGCGCGGCCCGTAGCGTGGCCGCGGATTCCATGTCCACCGCCACCGCCCCCTCGGCATGCAGCGCGGCCCGCTCCGCGCCGCGTACGACGTGGTCGGAGCCGCGCAGCAGACCGGTGTGCACGGTCAGCCCGCGCTCGCGCAGGGCCGCCAGCAGCGGTCCGTTGTCGCGGCAGACGATGTCCGGGGCGTCCGGCCGGTGGTCACGGGTGGCCTCGGCGACCACCACGTCCCCGGGCCGCATCCCCGGTGCGAGGCCGGCACAGAAGCCGCTGGCCACGACCGGTGAATGCGCGGTGGCGGCGCCCTCGCGCAGCGCCTGTGCCAGAGCGCGTTCGGCGGCCTGGGGGCCCATGCCCGTACGGAGGGTGACCACCGGCGGACGCGTGCCACCGCCGCCCCTGCCCCGCAGCGCGAGCCGCTCGATGCCGAGCGCGCAGGCGATCAGCAGCGGCGGATCCGCGTCGGCCGGGGCCGGTCTCGGCATCAGTCCCCCAACGGCGCGTCGGCATGTCCGCCGTGGACATAACGGCCCAGGGCCGTCAGCGGGAAGACCTGGCGGTAGAGGTGGTAGTTGATGGAGAAGTCCCACGGGAAGCCCGTACCGGTGAAGTACGGCTCGTCCCAGGAGCCGTCCGGGAGCTGGGTGTCGGCCAGATAGCGCACCCCGCGCCGGACCGCCTCGCTCTCCCCCTCTCCGGCCGCCAGCAGCGCCATCAACGCCCAGCCGGTCTGTGAGGCGGTCGAGGCGCCGCGTCCGGCCCAGGCCTTGTCCCGGTAGGAACGCTGGTCCTCGCCCCAGCCGCCGTCGTCGTTCTGCACCCGGGCCAGCCAGCTGACGGCCCGCCGGATCGCGGGGTGCGAGGCGGGAAAGCCGGCCGCGGCGAGCGCGGGCAGCACCGATCCCGTGCCGTAGACGTAGTTGGTGCCCCAGCGTCCGAACCAGGCACCGTTGGGCTCCTGCTCGGCCAGCAGCCAGTCGATGCCGCGCCGGGTGCTCGGGTCGTGGGTACGGCCGACGTCGGCGAGCATCTCGACGACATGGGCGGTGACATCGGCCGACGGCGGGTCGATGACCTCCCCGAAGTCGCAGAACGGCAGGCGGTTGGGGAACGGGCTGGTGTTGTCGGCGTCGAAGGCACCCCAGGCGCCGTTCTTGGACTGCATGCCGAGGTTCCAGCGCACCGCCCGGCGGACCGCGGCGTCGACCCGCTGGGGATCGGGGTGCTCCACGCGGCGCAGCGCGAGCACCACCTCGGCGGTGTCGTCGATGTCCGGGTAGTTGTCGTTCTCGAACTCGAACGCCCAGCCCCCGGAGGCCAGTTGAGGCCTGCGCACCGACCAGTCGCCGGGTCGGTCGATCTGCTCGTCGAGCATCCAGTCGACGGCCTTGATCAGCTGCGGGTGGTCCGGCGGCAGTCCGGCGTCGGCGAGGGCGATGGTGGCCAGGCAGGTGTCCCAGACCGGGGACTGGCAGGCCTCGATCATCCTGGCGCCGTCCTCGCGCCATACGGTGAATCGGTCCAGCGACTCCAGGCCGCTGCGCAGCACCGGGTGGTCGAGGTCGTAGCCGAGGAGGTGCAGGGCGATGATGGAGTAGACGGCGGGCGGCTGGATGCCGCCCCAGCAGCCGTCGTTCTCCTGCCGCTCGATGATCCAGCGGGCGGCGGAGCGCATCGCGGCCCGGCGCAGTCGGCGCGGGGCGACCTTGTGGTAGACGTGCAGCGCCTTGTCCAGGCGCTGGAAGACGCCGTCCCAGCTAACGGCGGAGGCGAGCGGGCGCGGCGGGTTGGGGCGCCGCGGGTCGGTGTGCAGCTCGTCGAGGGCGAACGGGGCCGGGCGTACCGGGCGCTTGGCCGAGACGATGGTCAGGGCCACTATCGTCTGCCGCGCCCAGCAGCCGAAGTCGTAGATGTTGAGCGGGAACCACTTGGGGAAGTAGATGAGCTCCGGGGGGAGTTCGGGGAGGTCGTCCCACTTCCACCAGCCGAAGAGGGCCAGCCAGATCCGGGTGAAGACCCGGGCGGCGGCGATCCCGCCGTGTTCGCGGATCCAGGCGGAGGCCCTGGCCATGTGGGCGGCGTCCGGGGCGTCCCCGGCGAGCCGCAGGGCCACGTACGCCTCGATGGTGGTGGAGAGTTCGCCGGGGCCGCCGTAGAAGGTGGCCCATGTGCCGTCCGCGCGCTGCTCGCCGCGGATGAAGCGGGCGGCGGCCTCGGTGAGCTTGGGGTCCTGCACGCCCAGGAACTGACGGAGCAGCAGGTCCTCGGCATCCATCGTGACGTTGGTGGCGAGGTCGCCCTTCCACCAGCCGGCGGAGTCCTGGAGGGAGAGCAGATGGTCGGTGGCGCGGGCGGTCGCGCGCCGCACGGCGGTGACGGTGTCGGTCTTCTCAGCGGTGGCATCGCTGGCCGAAGGGGCCCGGGGCGGCAGCGCCCCGGTGCTTCCGTCGGTCGTCGCTGTCATGGCTTCCCCTTCTGCAGTGAACTGTCAATGCGTGTTCAGGGATTCCGTCGGCCGGTGCCCTCCCCCACTGCCCTGAAGGCGTGGGAGGGGCACCTCCCAGCGGTGGCTGGGGAGTACCCCCAGGCACCGGCCGGCGACTGCGAACTAGTTCGTATCGATGGTGATCATCTCTCTCGTACGACGACGAAGTCCGCGAGCGCGACCAGCTGCGCGCGGACCTGTTCCGGGATGTCGACCTCGTCCAGCGCGGCGATGGCCGTGGCGTGCTGGCGGCGGGCCTCCTGAGAGGTCCACTCGCGGCCGCCGGCCTCCTCGATCAGGGCCGCCCGGGAGGCGAACTCCTCCTCGGTGAAGTCGGCGATCTCGGTCTCGGTCTTCTTGGCGTCGGCCGCCAGGATCCGGGCGAGACGCTCGGAGGCGGGGCCGCCCGCGGCCAGCGCGGCGACGACCGGCAGCGACTTCTTGCGCTGGCGCAGATCACTCCAGGTCTGCTTGCCGGTGGCCTCCGGGTCGCCCCAGATGCCCAGCACGTCGTCGACCGCCTGGAAGGCGAGGCCGAGGTGGTAGCCGTACTTCTCCAGGATGTCCGCCATGCGGTCGTCGGCGCCACCGAGGACCGCCCCGATGGAGACCGCGCAGGCCAGCAGCGCGCCGGTCTTGTTGCCCTCCATCTCCAGGCATTCCTCGACGGTGACCCGCTCGCGGTGCTCGTAGGAGATGTCCTGGGCCTGACCGTCGATCAGCTTGCGGGTGGCCAGGGTCAGCCTGCGGGTCGCCCGGCCGGCCTCGACCGTGCCCAGCTCCAGCAGTATTTCGTTGGCGAGGGCGAACAGCGCGTCGCCGACGAGGATGGCCTGGGCGGGGCCGTGCACCTTCCAGACCGTGTCGCGGTGGCGGCGCTGTTCGTCGCCGTCCATCAGGTCGTCGTGCAGCAGCGAGAAGTTGTGCACCAGCTCGACGGCGACCGCACCGGGGATGCCGACCTCGGGGGCGACGCCCGCGGCCTCGGCCGACAGCAGGGCGAGCGCAGGGCGTACCGCCTTCCCGCTGTCCCCCGTCGAGGGGTTGCCCGCGGCATCGATCCAGCCGAAGTGGTAGGCGGCGACGGTGTCCATGGGAGGAGCGAGTCGGTCCACGGCGGCACGCAGCACGGGAGTGGCAAGCGTCCGCCCGCGCTCCAGCAGCGCGGTGACACTCTCGGTGTCGATAGCTGGGGAAGCCGGATTCACGGTTTCTCCTCTGTTTCCGGTGCTCGTGCTCGTGCGAGCGCTCGAAGTACTCGTAGTCATGCCGCCTCCTGAGGCAACTGGCCCTGGGGGAAGCCGAGTTCGGTGAGTGCCTCGCCAGCGGCGGCAGTGCCGCTGCGAACAGCGCTTTCCATGGTCGCGGGCCACCCGGTGGCGGTCCACGCACCGGCCAGATACAGGCCGGGGGCTTGAGTGCGGGCGGCGGGGCGGAGCCTGCCGACGCCCGGTGCGGGCGCGAAGGTCGCGGTGCGCTCGCGGGTGACGAAGAAGTCCCGGATCCGGGCGCCCCGGGCGGCGGGCAGCAGCCGCTCCAGCTCGGGAAGATAGCGGGCGCGGAGCTTGGCGACCGGTTCGTCGATCTCTTCCTGCGCGGCGGACTGCGAGACGGCCAGATACTGGCAGCCGGCCCCGCCGGGGAGTCCGGCGAGCCCGGAGGCGTCGGTACGGTCGAAGACCCACTGCACCGGGGAGCCGACGGCGGCGAAGAAGGGGCGGCGCAGCACCTTGCGGTCGTACACCACATGGAGGTTGAGGATCGGCGCCGTGCCGATCTCCAGCAGCCGGTCCCGGTCCGCCAGCGCACCGTCGGGCAGCAGGGCGTGCGTCTCGCGCTGCGGTACGGCGAGGACGACGGTGTCCGCGGCGAGCCGCTCGCGGCCGTGCGGGCCGTTCGCCACCGAGACCTGCCAGCCGTCGTCCGTACGGGAGAGGGCCTCGGCGCGGGTGCGCAGCGCGATCCGTACGCCGGCCTTCTCCAGGGCCGTACGGGCAAGCGTGCCGTGGACGTCGCCGAGCGGCACCCGGGCCCAGCCGATGTCGGCGGCGCCCGGTGCGGAGAGCAGGCCGGTCTTGAAGACCTTGGCGGCCAGGCCCAGGGACGCGTCGCCGGCCGTGGCGTTGAGGGTGGCGATGCCGACCAGGTCCCACAGCGCCTCGATGGCCCGGGAGGTCTGGCCGTGGCGCCGGAGCCAGCTGCCGAAGTCCACGCCGTCCAGGGCGGGATCGGCCGGATCCAGGCTCTTGAGGGCGAGGGTGGCGCGGACGACCCCGGCGCGCTCGGCGGGCGTGAGGTGCGGATAGAGGGCCAGGCTCTTCGCCAGGTGCAACGGCACCGGCAGGGCGGTGCGGCGCAGCCGGCCGAGCCGCATCCGGTCGGCGTCCAGGACGGGGACGTCCATGCGGTCCTGGAGGGGCGCCAGATGCGTGGCGCCGATGCGCTCCAGGAACGCGCCGTATGCGGTGCAGCAGCGCAGGTAGACGTGCTGGCCGTTGTCGACGGTCAGCTCGCCGGCGGCGCCGTCGCGGCGGAAGGAGAAGACCAGCCCGCCGAGCCTGGGCCGGCCCTCGACGAGGGTGACCCGCAGCCCCGCGTCGGCCAGCGCGAGCGCCGCCGCGGTGCCCGCGAGACCGCCGCCGATGACCACGGCGGCCGCCCCCTGGGGACGGCCGGGCGGCCTGGCTGCCGATGTCATGTGATCTCCCCCCGTACCGCTGAAAGGGACGCAGGCGTCCCGGGGAGGGTTGCCCGGAGGATCATCCGCGCCTCCTGACGGACTCCCGGCGGCCGATCGCGCGCGCGTCGAGGCCGGAGAGCCCGCGCACCGCGACGAACGCCTTCTCCCGGCCGGGCAGCGAGACCCGGCCGCGCAGCACCGCCTCGGGGTCGGCGGCGATCCGGGACAGCAGGCGGTGGTAGATGCCGGCCATGGCGGCCACGCAGGCGCCGCTGCGCCGGTCGAGCATCGGCAGCAGCCGGAAGCCCTCGGCGAACAGCGCGCGGGCGCGCTTGACCTCGAAGTGCACCAGGCCGGCGAAGTCGGAGCCGGGCGGCGGAACGGGGCCGTGGAAGCCGGCCGAGCATCCGAATTTGGCGAGGTCGTCGGCGGGGAGGTATGTGCGGCCGTTGTCGGCGTCCTCCCGAACGTCCCTGAGGATGTTGGTGAGTTGGAGGGCGAGGCCGAGCGTGTCGGCGTACTCGCCGGCGCGCTCGGCGTCCAGCGCGCCGGGCACCGTGCCGAAGACGCCCAGCGAGAGCCGGCCGATACCTCCGGCGACACAGCGGCAGTAGACCTTGAGGTCCTCCCAGGTCTCGTACGTCTCGCCGCGCACATCCGCGAGCACGCCGTCGATCAGCTCGTCCAGCGCATCGAGGGGAATGGGGAAGCGCCGGGCGGCGTCGGCGAGCGCGACGGCCACCGGGTCGGTGTCGTCCTCGTCGATCCGGCCGTCCTTGACGCGGGCCAGCAGCGCCCGGGTGTCCTCCAGGCGCCGTTGCTTGGCGGCGGCTTCCAGGCTGCCGTCGCCGATGTCGTCGACCCGGCGCGAAAAGGCGTAGAGCGCCGACATGGCCTGCCGCTTGTCGGTCGGCAGGAGCCGGATGCCATAGGCGAAGTTCCGTGCCTGCTGCCCGGTGACGGCCTCGCAGTAGCGGTACGCAGCGAGCACCGGCGCAGACGCGTGTGCGGTTGCCTCCACGGTCCGGCTCACCCCTCTCTTCGCAATGTCGCCCCCACCTCGCGCAGCAGGCTGAGCTTGGTCGGCTTGGGCGGTCCAGGGAGTACGTCGTGATCGGCGGCCGCGACCGCCCGGAGTGCGGCGCGCCCGCCGGCGACGAAGCCGGCCAACAGCAGCTTGAGCCTGCCGTGGACGCTACCCACCAGTGGGGCGCCTTCATCCAGCAGGTCACGGGCGCGTTCCGCTTCGTATGCGATCAGTGCACGCACCGATGCGCCCCCGCTCGGGGCGGCCAGATCGGCTTCGGAGACACCGAAACGTTTCAGGTCCTCGGCGGGAAGGTAGATGCGGTCCCGGCCGAGGTCCTCGGCCACGTCCTGGACGTGCTCGACGATCTGGAGGGCGGTACAGATCCGGTCGGAGTGGCGGAGGCGCTGCGGGCTGGCGGTGCCGGTGATGCCGAGGACGAGCCGGCCGACGGGGTTGGCGGACAGCTCGCAGTAGGCCAGCAGGTCGTCGTAGGTGCCGTAGCGGGTGACGATCTGGTCCTGGCGGTTTGCCTCGATCAGGCCGAGGAAGGGCTCGGGGGTGAGCGCGCAACGACGGACGGTCGGGCCCAGGCGGCGCAGCAGCGGATGCCGGGGGCCGGGGGCGGCGTCGCGGAAGACGCGCCGCAGGTCCGCCTCCAGGGCGTCCAGCATCGCGGTGCGGTCGTCGGTCGCCGCGGCGTCCAGGCCCAGCAGCACGGCATCGCCGCCACCGGGCGCGAGATCGCCGTCGCCGATGTCGTCGACGAGCCGGGCGAAGCCGTAGACGGCCATCAGGTCGGCCCGCCACGCGCGCGGCAGGAAGAACGGCGCCACCGGGAAATTCTCGTGCGCGGCCTTGTCGAGCACGGCGCGCGACTGTGCGTCGGCCGTCTCGCCGGTCGCCTTCGCCCGTCGATGGATGACGGTGCGCGTCAACGCCTCCCCTTCGCTCACCGCGGGCTGCCCGGCGCGTTTCGGAGCCGGAGCGAACCAGTAGCCATTGCCGTCACGTCTCCCGTTCTACACCGCCAAGCTAAAACATCCCATTTCGGACACGCCGCAGGTCACGCCGCGCCCCGAACGAAGCTTCCCTCGCCCGCTCAGGTGAGTGTTGCCCGACTTGTACCACTTGTGCTGTTCAGTACCCGTACAGCTTACGCCGTACATCTCGCCCGCGTACGAGGGGGTACCGAAGCTTCGGGCAACAATCCGGTCACCATCGACAACGATCCAACTGTTCCCGCCCCCGGAAGAGTTGACCATCTGTTAAAGATCGCCGTAACACTCGAAGGCCTCCGCGAGCCGGACTCGCGGAGACCTTCGAGAGCGGGCTGGGTCAAAAGGGCCGGGCTATTTGCCCGTCTCCTTCTCGTACGCCTTGATCACTTCGTCCGTCGGGCCGTCCATCAGGAGCTCGCCGCGCTCCAGCCACAGCACCCGGTCACAGGTGTCCCGGATCGACTTGTTGTTGTGGCTGACCAGGAAGACCGTGCCGGCCTCCTTGCGCAGCTCGCGGATGCGGGCCTCGGAGCGCTTCTGGAACTTGCGGTCACCGGTGGCCAGCGCCTCGTCGATCATCAGCACATCGTGGTCCTTGGCCGCCGCGATGGAGAACCGCAGCCGGGCCGCCATACCGGAGGAGTAGGTGCGCATCGGCAGCGAGATGAAGTCGCCCTTCTCGTTGATGCCGGAGAAGTCGACGATCTCCTGGTAGCGCGTCTTGATCTGCTCGCGGCTCATGCCCATGGCGAGCCCGCCGAGGATGACGTTGCGCTCGCCGGTCAGATCGTTCATCAGGGCCGCGTTCACGCCGAGCAGGGAGGGCTGGCCGTTGGTGTAGACCTTGCCCTTCTCGGCGGGGAGCAGGCCCGCGATGGCACGCAGCAGCGTGGACTTGCCGGAGCCATTGGAGCCGATGAGGCCGATCGCCTCGCCCCGGTACGCGGTGAAGGAGACGCCCTTGACCGCGTGCACCTTGCGTACGCCGCGCTCCTGGCCGCGCTTGACGATGCGGCTCAGGGCGGCGGTGGCGCTGCCCTTGCCCGTCTTCGCGCCGTTGACGCGGTAGACGATGTGCAGCTCGTCGGCGATGACGGTGGGGATGCGCCCCTCTTGGGGGTTGTTGTCGTCAGCCACGGCCGTAACGCTCCTCAGCCTTCCAGAAGTAGACGAAGCCGCCGACGGCGACGAGCACCGCCCAGCCGAGCGCGAACGCCCAGACGTGCGGGGGCAGGTTCTTGTGGGCGTAGCCGTCGATGAGCGCGAAGCGCATCAGGTCCATGTAGATGGCGGCGGGGTTCCACTGCAGGATGTCGGCGACCCACGGGGGGCTCTCCGCCAGCATGGTCCGGATCGAGAACATCACGCCGGACGCGTACATCCACGTCCGCATGACGAACGGCATCAGCTGCGCGAGGTCGGGGGTCTTGCTGCCCAGCCTGGCCATGATCATCGCAAGGCCCGTGTTGAACAGGAACTGCAGGGCGAGCGCCGGAATGATCAGCAGCCAGGACAGGCGCGGATAGCTCCCGAAGCCGATCGCGATGATGAACAGCACGATCATCGAGAACAGCAGCTGCTGGAGCTGCTGCAGCGAGAACGAGATCGGCAGCGAGGCCCGCGGGAAGTGCAGCGCACGCACCAGGCCGAGGTTGCCCGAAATGGCGCGGACACCCGCCATCACCGAGCTCTGCGTGAAGGTGAAGACGAAGACGCCCGTGACCAGGAACGGGATGTAGATCTGGCGGTCCATGCCCCGGTCGGCCTTCAGGATCAGGCCGAAGATCAAGAAGTAGACGAGGGCGTTCAGCAGCGGCGTCGCCACCTGCCAGACCTGGCCCAGCTTCGCCTGGCTGTACTGCGCGGTCAGCTTGGCGCTGGCGAAGGCGGAGATGAAATGCCGCCGGTCCCACAGCTCCCGGACGTACTGCGGCAGGCTGGGGCGGGCCCCGCTCTGCGCGAGCCCGTACTTCTGGGCCCGCTGGGCCGCAGTGAGCCCTTCGTCGGAAGCTGGCGGGGCACTCATGGCGACCGCACTGTCGTGCGTTGTCTCGCTCACAGTTGACACTTTCGTCCTCAATGTGCGCTGCCGGGGTCACGCCCCGCATCGCGCCTGATGCTCTCGGATACGAGCTTCTCAGATGACGGGAGGGCGGCCCAGTCGGGTCAGTCGCCAAACGGTAGCCCACTTCATGGGGCGCCTGTCACCGCACGGGGTCGTCCAGCCCTCCTTGAAGCCGGCCAGCCACACCCGCAGCGCGGGCCAGGAGGGACGACGGGCCAGGGTGAGCAGGAACCAGACGCCGAGATAGACCGGAACCAGCAGGGCGGGCAGATTGCGGCGGGCCAGCCACACACGGTTACGGGCCACCATGCGGTGGTAGACCGCGTGCCTGCTCGGGGCCATCGTCGGGTGCAGCAGCAGCATGTCCGACCGGTAGTCGATCAGCCACCCCGCGTTCAGCGCCCGCCAGGCCAGGTCCGTTTCCTCATGGGCGTAGAAGAAGTCGTCGGGCAGCCCGCCGATCTCCTGGAAGACCTTCGTACGGACGGCGTTGGCGCCGCCGAGGAAGGTGGTGACCCGGGAGGAGCGCATCGGGTCGGCGGCCCGCAGCCGCGGTACGTGGCGGCGCTGGGTCTCGCCGGTGTCCGGGTCGGCGATCCGGAAGCTGATGATGCCGAGCTCGGGGTCCCCGGCGAACGCCTGCCGGCACAGCTCGGCGGTGTCCTCCTTGGCCAGCAGCCCGTCGTCGTCGAGGAACAGCAGGATGTCGACCTCGCTGCCGCCGGGCCCGAAGGCCTCGATGCCGACGTTGCGGCCCGCAGGGATGCCGACGTTCTCCGGCAGCTCGACGGTCCGTACGCCTTCGGGGAGCTCGGGCAGCGGCGAACCGTTGCCGACGACGACGATCTCGACCCGCTCGCCGTCCTGCTTGGCGACCGAGTCCAGCAGCGCGCGCAGCTCGTCGGGGCGGTTGCCCATCGTGAGAACAACCGCACCGACGCGCATCTGGGACGCCCCCGTCACTTGAGCCTGCTGGAGGCGAGGATGGACACGAGGTGGAGCAGGGTCTGGACGAGCGCGATGCCGGCGAGCACGGCGACGCCCAGGCGGGAGAAGAACAGGTCGCCCCGGATCTGGTCCACGACCGCCAGGGCCAGGATGAGCAGGGACGCCTCGACCCCGAGGATCAGCCGGTGGAACTTCAGCGCCGCGGCGGCCCTGCGGGCCAGCGCCATACCGGACGAGCGCATCTCGGACGCGGTCTCCTTGACCTGCTCCTTGCCGCTCTGCGCGCGGGCCACGCCGACCAGGTCCGTCTCCGCCTTGATCAGGATGGCGCCGAGCGCGGCCAGCGTGCCGAGGAAGGCCCACAGCCAGTCGATCCGGCCCGAGCCCCACAGGTCGGCGGCGCGCAGGCCGAAGCCGACGAGCACGGCGGCGTCGGTGAGGTACGCGCCGACGCGGTCCATCCAGACGCCGGCGAGCGAGTACTGCTTGCGCCACCGGGCGATCTCGCCGTCGACGCAGTCGAGCAGCAGGTAGAGCTGGACCATCAGCACGCCGAGCACGGCGCCCGCGATCCCCGGCACCAGGAGGGCCGGGGCCGCGAGCACGCCGAAGACGGTCATCAGGTAGGTCAGCTGGTTGGGCGTGACCTTCGTGTTCACCAGGTGCCGGTCGATGCGCAAGGAGATCTCGCGCATGTAGAGCCGGCCGGCCCAGTGCTCGCCGCTCCGCCGGTCCTTCACCCCCGGGGGGTGCACCACCGGGCGGAGTTCAGCTACTGACGGCTTGTGCATAGTCGGCGTAAGCGTCCCTGATCTGGTCGGTGGACAGGTCCAGGTGCTCCAGGATGGTGTAGCGCCCGGGGCGGGTCTTGGGTGCGTACTCGACGGCCGCGACGAATTCCTCGGCGGTGAAGCCGATCTCGTCGGGCGTGACCGGCAGGCCGTGCCGGCGCAGTACCTCGACCATCAGCGCGCACATTTCCTTGTCGCCGCGCAGGTGCGTGGCGAAGGCCGCGCCCAGGCCGCACTGCTCGCCATGGCTTGCCGAGCGCTTGGGGTAGAGGATGTCGAGCGCGTGGTTGATCTCGTGGCAGGCGCCGGACGCGGGACGGCTGTCGCCGGCCACCGACATCGAGATGCCGGTCAGCACCAGGCCCTCGGCGAGCACCTGGAGGAAGGCGTCCTCGCCGACCCCGCCGGGGTGCCGCAGCACGGCCTCGCCGGCCTGCCGCGCCATGGCGGCGGCCAGTCCGTCGATCGCCTCTCCGGTCTCGCGGTGGGAGAGCTCCCAGTCCGCGACCGCGGAGATGTTGGAGATCGCGTCGCCGATGCCGGAGCGGACGAACCGGACCGGGGCCTCGCGGATGATGTCGAGGTCGATCACCACGGCGATCGGGTTCGGCACACCGTAGGAGCCGCGGCCCGCGTCGTTGTCGAGGGTGGCGACCGGCGAGCACAGGCCGTCGTGCGACAGGTTCGTCGCGACGGCGACCAGCGGCAGGCCGATGCGCGCCGCGGCGAACTTGGCGCAGTCGATGATCTTGCCGCCGCCGAGGCCCACGACCGCGTCGTAGTGCCCCTTCTTCATGGCGTCGGCGAGCTTGATCGCGTCGTCCAGGGTGCCGCCGCCGACCTCGTACCACTCGGCGCCCGGCAGCGCGGGGGACAGCCGCTCGCGCAGCCGTGCCCCCGAGCCGCCGCTGATCGCGATGGCGAGCTTGCCGGACGCGGAGATGCGCTGATCGGCCAGCAGGCCCGCCAGGTCGTCCAGGGCGCCGGCGTTGATGTCAACGACGACCGGGGACGGAATGAGGCGGGTCAGTACTGGCATGCGATGTCACGGCCCTTCGCCAGGTCGTCGTGGTTGTCGATCTCGACCCACTTGACGTCGCCGATCGGGGCCACGTCGACCTTGAAGCCACGGTTGACGAGCTCCTGGTAGCCGTCCTCGTAGTAGAGGTCGGGGTCCCGCTCGAAGGTGGTCTTCAGGGCGTCGGCGAGCTCCTCGGCGGCCGAGCCCTCGATGAGGGTGACACCGATGTACTCGCCGGTGGCCTCGGCCGGGTCCATCAGCTTGGTGATGCGCTGGACGCCCTTCTCGGGGTCCACGATGACCTTCATCTCCTCGTCGGCCAGCTGCTTGACCGTGTCGAGGGCGAGGATGATCTTCTGGCCGTTGCCGCGGGCGGCGAGCAGGGTCTTCTCGACGGAGACCGGGTGCACGGTGTCGCCGTTGGCGAGGATCACATCGTGCTTGATGGAGTCACGACCGCACCACAGGGAGTAGGCGTTGTTCCACTCTTCGGCCTTGTCGTTGTCGATGAGGGTGAGCTTGAGGCCGTACTTCTGCTCCAGGGCCTCCTTGCGCTCGTAGACGGCTTCCTTGCGGTAGCCGACGATGATCGCCACCTCGGTCAGGCCGATCTCGGCGAAGTTGCCGAGGGTCAGGTCCAGGATGGTCGTGTCGCCGTCGACCGGCACCAGAGCCTTGGGCAGGGTGTCGGTGTAGGGGCGCAGACGCCGTCCGGCGCCGGCTGCCAGCACGAGGCCGATCATGCGGGTTCTCCTTCATCGTGTACGGCGGGTGCTCCGGAGGAGACCCAGAAGCGGATGCTCTCGATGAGCACCAGCAGCGCCAGGACCACGGCGAGAGCCGTGAGCGCGATTGTGAAACCTGAGGGGGACAGTGCGGCGGCCAGGACGGTCACTACAAGGACGCGTCCCTCGTGTCCGCCGGTTGCCCGGACCAGCCACCGCGGCGGCGCCCCGGTGCCACCGCGGATGCGGTAGACGGTGTCGTAGTGATGGTAGGCGACGGCCGCGACCAGCCCGAACGCCGCGGGCAGCGCTCCGGGGGCGTCCGCGCGGGCGGCCAGGAGGAGGACCGTGCCGTACTCGGCGGCCCGGAAGAGGGGCGGCACCAGCCAGTCGAGGGGGCCCTTGAGGGCGCGGGCGACCGCGGCGCCGGAGAAGGCCGCGTAGATGGCGGCGCCGAGCACGGGCCACCAGCTTCCGCCGTCCTTCCACAGCAGCTGGGCCATGAGGAATGCCACACCTGCCACGGCCATCAAGGGGGCCGCCATGTATCCGCGTGAGGCCGGGCCCTTGGCGACGAGCTCGGCGATCGGGCCGGAGTCGGCCAGGTCCGCCAGGGCCTGCGCCGCCCGGTCCGTACGGCGGGCGTGCCGGGTCAGCGAGCGCAGCACCCGGCCGGCGGTGGTGTAGCAGGCGGCCAGGGCGCAGCCGATCAGCAGGGCGTAGAAGACGATGCGCGGCGTGGTGAACGCGGTGAGTACGGCGATCATGGCCCAGCGTTCGCCGATGGGCAGCACGATCATCCGGCGCACCCAGACCGTCCAGCCGACGCTGTCGAGCTTGTCGGAGAGCGCGGCGGTGGGGCTGGTGTTGGCGGTGGCGTCGTGGTTCGCCTCGTTGAAGGAGAAGTCGACGACATGGCGGCAGGTCTGCAGCACCATCGCGCCGAGCGCCAGCGCCCATACGTCGTCGCCACCGCGGGCCGCCCCCAGGGCGAGGCCCGCGTAGTAGGCGTACTCCTTGGCCCGGTCGAAGGTGGCGTCCAGCCAGGCGCCCATCGTCGAGTACTGCAGCGAGTAGCGGGCGAGCTGCCCGTCGGTGCAGTCCAGGACGAAGGAGAAGAGGAGAAGGAGGCCTGCGGCGATGAAGCCGCCGCGGGTCCCGGTGGCCGCGCAGCCCGCCGCGATCAGCGCGGTGAGCAGGGAGGCGGTGGTGACCTGGTTGGGGGTGAGCCCGCGGCGCGCGCACCAGCGGGCGAGGTAGCGGGAGTACGGGCTGATGCAGTACGTCGTGAAGAAGCCGTCGCGGGACTTCACGGCGGTACGCAGCCGTACGGCCTCGTCGTCGACCGCGGCGACGGCCTCCTGCGCGTCCTCGCGCTGCGCCGGGGTGAGGGCGACAGTGGCGACCAGGCTGCCCAGCTCGACGCGGTGCAGGCCGATGTCCTCGTGGTCCAGGGACTCGGTGAGGGTGTCGGTCAGGACGTCGGTGAGATGGGCGGTACCGGCGCCGACGGGGATCTTGCCGGCCGCCCGGACCAGCGCGGCGCGCGCCTCGGGCTGCGCGGTGAGCGCCCCCGGGACGGCGGCGGCCGGGAAGCGCGGGTCGGTCAGCGCCAGCCGCAGGGCGTGCAGATGTCCGACGAAGCGGGGGTCGACGACGGCGACCCGCTCCTGGGCGGGGGCGGCGGCGATCAGCTCGGCGGCAGCCGTGGCATCGTTCGCCGTACGGACGTCGAAGCCCAGCGTGCGCAGGTCGGCTTCGAGTGGCGACCCGGCGACCGGCGGACCGGTGAGGATGGCGGTCGACAGACGAACTCACTCCTTGGATGCTGACAAGGCAGCACGGGTCGGTCCGCAATCGATCCGCATTCGATACGAACTACCCGGGCAGCGGGCGTGGCACACCTGGCGCCCGGAGGGGCTGGGTGGCACGTCGGCAGAGGCTATCGGATCGCCGGATGCGGCCGTTCACCGCGCATTCACCGCACGATCGGGTGACCGACGGCTGCGCCTGCCGCGATCATCATGGTGGATCGGACGGCCCCGGAACAACTGCCGCCCTGACCAGGTGCTCGATCCGGTGCCGGTTATGAGTGGGCTGGTCATGGGTGGTGCGGGTTGTGCCGGGGCGGCTGTGGCGAGAGCCATTCGGGGGCCGGCCGCTGTGGCCTCTCTCACGGCCGGCCCGGCCGCGGCTGATCGTTTTTGCATTCGGACACACTTCCGGACACCGAGCCGGACACCGAGTCCGGCCTGGCAAACGGCGCGGCACCGCGCACGACCTGGCTCGCTGTGCGCCTGATGGGCACGCAGGTGGGGCAGACTTGGCGTCGAAGACCGACGACAAGGATGGGCATGCCGATCACACCTGCCAACGGACAGACCGCCGGGATCCCGGCGGCGAGCACAGCGGACGGCGCCGCCGAACCGATCATGCTGGAGCTGGTCGACGAGGACGGCAAGACGATCGGCACCACGGAGAAGCTCGCCGCCCATCAGCCTCCTGGACAGCTGCACCGAGCGTTTTCGGTCTTCCTCTTCGACGAGAAGGGCCGTCTGCTGCTGCAGCGACGGGCGCTGTCGAAGTACCACTCCCCCGGTGTGTGGTCCAACACCTGCTGCGGGCACCCGTACCCGGGCGAGACCCCGTTCGCGGCCGCGGCCCGGCGCACCGCGGAGGAGCTGGGCCTGGCTCCCGCGCTGCTGGCCGAGGCCGGCACGGTGCGCTACAACCATCCCGACCCGGCCTCCGGCCTGGTGGAGCAGGAGTTCAACCACCTGTTCGTCGGGCTCGTGCGGGCCGAGCCCACGCCCGATCCCGACGAGGTGGGCGAGATCGCGTTCGTGACGCCGCAGGAGCTGGCCGAGCGGCATACCCGGGTGCCGTTCTCCGCGTGGTTCATGACCGTGCTGGACGCGGCGCGCCCGGCGGTCCGCGAGCTCACGGGACAGTCGGCGGGCTGGTAGCGAGCGGGACGAGGGGCAGCTCGGCCCAGATGGCCTTGCCGCCGTTCGCGGTGTGCTCGACGTCGCACTTGCCGCCCGCCTCCGCGGTCAGCGCCTTGACCAGCCACAGGCCGCGGCCGCCGACATCACCCTCGTCCGCCTCGAGCGCCTTGGGGCGGTAGGGGTGGTTGTCCTCGACGGCGACCCGCAGCCAGTTCGCCCCGATCGTGAGCTGCACGACAATCTGGGGCGAGAGCAGTGCGGCGTGCTGGACGGCGTTGGTGACGAGTTCGGAGACGATCAGCAGCAGACCGTCCATGACGTCGGCGGCGACCGGCACACGCTGTTCGCCGAGCAGATCCCGTACCGCGTGGCGCGCCTGCGGCACCGACGACTCCAGTGCCGGGGCGGTGAAGCGCCAGGCACCTTCGTACGCGAGCGCGGAGGTCAGCTCCTCGGGGGGTTCTGCGGGGGGTCCGGAAGGCATCCTCACAGGAAGAGTGTTGAGAATGCGTTGGTCCGGACCGGCCCGCTGAACACAAGTCAGCGCTTATCGACGCTTTCTGACCGATGTGGCGCGGTCCGATCGATGCGGCGACTGGTTCTGCCCCCTTTGTTCCCTGTTCGCGGAGCGGCAGGGAACGGCGGCCGAACGGTACGCGCCATGTCCGGCCGGCCGTCACTCTTCCCCGGACCGGGGGTCGGATCCGGCCACTTCGCCCTCCTCGGCCATGACGACGACCCGGCGGCCGCCGATACCCATCGCGAACAGGCCGAGCCCGTCGAAGACCAGCGTGAGGGCGAAGAAGGTGCCGATCACATACCGGCTGCTGTACGGCCAGCTGATGAGCACCAGGACGCCCAGGAGAATGCCGAGCGCGCCCTGCACCAGCGTCCAGCCGAACTGCGGGCCGCGCACCACCAGCCCGCCGACCAGCCGGAACACCCCGCCCGTCAGGAAGAGCAGCGCGGCGAACATCGTCAGCGCCACCGCCGCGACCTCGGGCCGGAGGATGATCACCACGCCCGCCGCGATGTCCAGCGCCGCGACGATCACCGCGAGCCAGAAGAAGTTCGAGCCGCGCGCCTCAACGGCATGCAGCAGGCCGACCACCCCGCCGATCAGCAGCAGCCAGCCGAACAGCAGCATCGTGGTGAGCGTGGCCAGGCCGACGTAGACCAGACCCACCACCCCGGCGACGACCAGGACGGCACCGAGTACGGCGAGCCGGGTGAAGCTTCGGCCGAGCCGCTCGGCCGGCGGGTCATGCCGGGGGGATCCGGGTCCGTCGGTCATCGCCGCCTCCTCCACCGGGGTCTTTGTCCCGGTATACCCCGCATCGCGGGTGACGGCAGATCAACGTACGACAGCAGGCCCGGTGCCTGAGCACCGGGCCTGCTGTCGTATGGAGTAGCGGGGACAGGATTTGAACCTGCGACCTCTGGGTTATGAGCCCAGCGAGCTACCGAGCTGCTCCACCCCGCGTCGGTGAACACCACAGTACGGGTCGCCGGCCGCAGGACCAAATCGATTGTTCGAGTGGGGCACGGCTCACACCGTGCGGTCGGCGATCCGTCCGCCCTCGACCTCGATGCGGCGCGTGGTGTGGACCGCCTCCAGCATCCGCCGGTCGTGCGTGACCAGCAGCAACGTGCCCGGGTACGAGGCGAGCGCCGACTCCAGCTGTTCGATGGCCGGGAGGTCGAGGTGGTTGGTGGGCTCGTCGAGGACGAGGAGGTTGACCCCGCGGCCCTGGAGGAGGGCCAGCGCGGCACGCGTCCGCTCCCCCGGCGAGAGGGTGCGTGCCGGGCGCAGCACATGCGCGGCCTTCAGGCCGAACTTGGCGAGCAGGGTGCGGACGTCGGCGGGCGACAGGTCCGGTACGCAGGCCCGGAAGGCGTCCATCAGGGGCTCGTCGCCGGCGCCGCGTCCGCCGAAGAGCTGGCCGCGTGCCTGGTCGATCTCGCCGACCACCACGCCGGGGTCGAGCGAGGCCTGGCCCTCGTCCAGCGCGAGCCGGCCGAGGAGGGCGGCGAGCAGCGTGGACTTGCCGGAGCCGTTGGGTCCGGTGATGGCGACCCGGTCCGCCCAGTCGATCTGGAGGTCGACCGGGCCGAAACGGAAGTCGCCGCGGCGGACCTCGGCGCCGCGGAGGGTGGCCACCACCGCGCCGGCCCGGGGCGCCGCGGCGATCTCCATCCGCAGCTCCCACTCCTTGCGCGGCTCCTCGACGACGTCGAGCCGCTCGATCAGCCGCTGGGTCTGCTTGGCCTTGGAAGCCTGCTTCTCGGTGGCTTCCACCCGCCCCTTGCGGCCGAGCTTGTCGTTGTCGGGGGCCTTGCGGCGGGCGTTCTTGACGCCCTTCTCCATCCAGTTGCGCTGGGTGTGCGCGCGGGTCTCCAAGGCGGCCTTGGTCTCGGCGTACTCCTCGTACTCCTCGCGGGCGTGCCGCCGGGCCCGCTCGCGCTCCTCCAGGTAGGAGGCGTAGCCGCCGCCGTAGGTGTTGACCTGCTGCTGGGCGAGGTCGAGCTCGACGACGCGGCTGACCGTGCGGGTCAGGAACTCGCGGTCGTGGCTGACCAGGACCGTGGCGGCGCGCAGCCCCGTGACGAAGGACTCCAGGCGGCGCAGGCCGTCCAGGTCGAGGTCGTTGGTCGGCTCGTCCAGCAGGAAGATGTCGTAGCGGGAGAGCAGCAGCGAGGCGAGCGAGGCGCGGGCGGCCTGGCCACCGGACAGGGAGGTCATCGGCTGGTCGAGGCTGACCGTGAGGCCGAGCTGGGCGGCGGTCTCCTCGGCGCGTTCGTCGAGGTCGGCGGCGCCCAGCGCGAGCCAGCGCTCGAGGGCTACGGCGTAGGCGTCGTCCGCGCCGGGCCGCTCCTCGACCAGCGCCTGGGTGCTGGCGTCCAGAATGCGCTGGGCGTCGGCGACGCCGGTGCGGCGGGCGAGGAAGTGCCGTACGGACTCCCCGGGGCGGCGGTCCGGCTCCTGCGGGAGATGGCCGACGGTGGCGGTGGGCGGGCTGAGCGCGAGCTTGCCCTCCTCCGGGGTGTCCAGGCCGGCCAGGAGGCGCAGCAAGGTGGACTTGCCCGCGCCGTTGGCGCCGACGAGGCCGATCACGTCGCCGGGGGCGGCGACCAGATCGAGGCCGGAGAACAGGACGCGCTCGCCGTGGCCGGCGGCGAGGTCTTTGGCGACAAGAGTTGCTGACATCAGGCCGCCGATCGTATCCGGCCGCCCGCTGACCGGTCGCTCTAATATCCGGGACATGGAACCGGCTCTGAAGACGCATGTCAGCGACGGCACGGCGACCGTCACGATCAGCAACACCGGCAAGCGGAATGCGATGACCGTGCAGATGTGGCGGGATCTGCCGCCGCTGCTGGAGCGCCTGGCGGGCGACCGTGCCGTCCGGCAGCTGGTGCTGACCGGCGAGGGCGGGACGTTCTGCGCAGGGGCGGACATCGGGTCGCTGCGGGATGCGTCGGGTGAGTCGCAGGGGCTGGCGGTGGCGGCGGAGGAGGCGCTGGCGGCGTTCCCCGGACCGACGCTGGCGGCGATACGCGGGTACTGCGTGGGGGGCGGCTGCCAGTTGGCGGCCGCCTGCGATCTGCGCTTCGCGGAGGAAGGCGCGCTGTTCGGGGTGACGCCGGCGAAGCTGGGGGTCGTCTATCCGTCGTCCGCCACCCGGCGGCTGGTGCGGCTGATCGGGCCCGCTTCCGCCAAGTACCTGTTGTTCTCAGGGGAGTTGATCGACTGTGCGCGGGCGCTGCGCACCGGGCTGGTGGACGAGGTGCTGCCCGAGGGCGAGCTGGGCAAGCGGGTTGCGGACTTCGCTGCCGTACTGGCCGGCCGGTCGCTGCTGACGCAGACCGCGGCGAAGGAACTGGCCGACGGGACGTGGGACGTCTTGCCCGCCGACGCCGAGGAGCGGGGCGCGTACTGGGCCGCGCAGGCGCGGGAGAGCGGCGACACCGTGGAGGGTGCCGCCGCCTTCCTGGAGCGCCGGGCGCCGCGCTTCACCTGGCCCGCGGGGTGACTGGGTAGCCGGGGGCAGTGCGAGCGGGGTGGCAGGGCTATCGGGGTTGGCGGGGCTGTTCCGGCCCGGGCAGCAGGACGCCGAGGCGTTCCCGCAGCAGCGCGGTGATCTCGGCCGGGGCCTTGTCGGGCGAGCCCGCGTCGTACGGCGGCTGGGGGTCGTACTCGATGCCGAGCTGGATCGACTGGGCCACCGGGTCCCCGGCGATCCGCCCCGCCAGGGCCAGCCCCATGTCGATCCCGGAGGAGACGCCGGCCGCCGTCACGTACTTGCCGTCGAAGACCACCCGCTCCCCCGTCGGCTCGGCTTCCAGGCCGGGCAGCTGGTCCAGCGTCACCCAGTGGGAGGTGGCCCGGCGGCCCTTGAGGAGGCCCGCAGCGCCCAGGATCAGCGAGCCGTTGCACACCGAGGTGGTCCAGGTGGTGTGGCCGTCCACGGCGCGGACCCAGTCGAGCAGCGCGCCGTTGTCCATCTGCTCGACCTGCCCCAGCCCGCCGGGTACGACGAGGATGTCGGGCTCGGTGACATCGGCCAGTGCGGCCTCGACGGCCAGCCCGACGGAGCCGACGTCGTCCCGGACGATGCCGGGGCGCTCGGCGACGAACACCGTCTCCGCACCCGGCAGCTGGCTGAGCGTCTGGTACGGGCCAATGGCGTCCAGGGTGGTGAAGCGGTTGTAGAGGAGGATCGCGATCTGCATCTGGGTGCTCCTGTTGATGGCGGGTGGTGGATGGCGGCCATGGATCGGATGGGCGGGGGCGGGGCGTGCGGGGGCGGCAAGGGAGCGCGTTGCGCGCCGCGGGAACATCGCCCGGCCCCGCCGCGTTGTGGGCCCCGTAGGGGGGCCTCGTGTCCCCTACGGGTTCCGTTCGAGCGCCCCCCAGGGGTACGGCCCGGTCAGCTCACCGGCGCAGGGACCGGCTGGAAGCGGCGGCGATATTCGGCCGGGGCGGCGCCCAGCACCCGTACGAACGCGCGGCGCATCGCCTCGGCGGTGCCGTAGCCGCAGTGACGGGACACCTCCTCGATGCCGTCGGTGCTGTCCTCGAGACGCCGTCGGGCGGCCTCCAGGCGCGTGCGGTCGACATAGCGCCCCGGCGTCATCCCGACCTCGTCGCGGAACGCGCGGGCGAAGTGCCGCGGCGAAAGTCCGGCGCGGGCCGCGAGCGCGTCGACGGACAGATCCGCCGCCGGGTTCTCGGTGATCCACTGCTGGACGTCGCGCAGCGGGCGCCGCTCCGCCGTCTGGACGGCGAGCTGCGCACTGAACTGCGTCTGGTTGCCGGGGCGGCGCAGGAAGACGACCAGATGGCGGGCGATCGTCAGCGCGAGGTCCCGGCCGAAGTCCTCCTCCACCAGGGCCAGCGCCAGATCGATCCCGGCCGTGACGCCCGCGGAGGTGACCAGGTCGCCGTCCCGTACGTAGATCGGCTCCGGTTCGACGCGGACGGCGGGGAACCGGCGCGCCAGGGTGTCGCACAGCGACCAGTGGGTGGTCGCGCGACGCCCGTCCAGCAGCCCGGCCTCGGCAAGCAGCAGCGCCCCGCTGCATACCGAGACCTTCCGCCGGGCGCGCGGCGCGTTCGTGCGCAGCCAGTCGATCAGCCGGGGGTCGGGGGTACGGGTGCCGTTGCCGCCGGGCACGAGGAGGGTGTGCGGCGGCTCGGCGTCGGCGACCGCGAGGTCCGGGGTGAGCGTCAGCCCGCTGGAGGTACGGATCGGGCCGCCGTCCAGGCTTGCGGTACGGATCCGGTAGGCGCCCGGGGTGTGGACGTTGGCGCCACTGAGGACCTCGACCGGCCCGCTGACGTCCAGGCTCTGCAAGCCGTCGAAGAGAACGACCAGTACGTCGCGCTGTTCCATGCCTCCATCCTGGACAGCGGCGGCGATGGCGGCAATGACGAATTTCCCACCTTTCCTGCCATGGGCTGTTATGGACTGCCGAAGCCCGGGGCGCCAGCGCAGCCATACCGAGCGGTCGGTAACCTGCTGCCATGACCTCTACCAGCGCACTGCCAGAGAACGCCGGACGTCAGTGTCATAACGTCATCAACCCGTATCACTCGGCGCACTACTTCGCGCCGGAGTTCCCCGTCGAGCTGGCCAAGATCGGCCTCGAGAACCGTCGGGCCGCCTACTTCGCCGCGCGGGCCGCGGCCATGGGCGCGGTGGGCCCCGGCACCATCGCGGCCACCTTCTACAACTTCAACCACGACCTCATCGCGCAGCATGTACCGCACGTCTGGTCGGTCACCACCCCGGAGGCCGTACTGGAGGCCCGGCTGCGCGTGGTCGACGCCACGCTGCACCGACTGCTCGGGAAAGAGACCCTCGAGTCCCCGGAGATGGCGGAGGCGGCCGAACTGGCGCTGCGGGCCGCCGAGGGCTGCGCCCGCCAGGCCCGGCCGCTGTACGCCGCGCACGCCGACCTCCCTGTGCCGGACGCCCCGCATCTCGCCTACTGGCACGCCGCCACCCTGCTGCGCGAACACCGCGGCGACGGTCACCTGCTGGCGCTGCTCGACGCCGAGCTGGACGGCCTGGAGGCGCTGGTCAGCCACACCGCCAGCGGTCGCGGCATGAGCTACCGGGGCGTGATGGCGACCCGCGGCTGGTCGGAGGAGGACTGGCAGGCGGCCCAGGAGCGACTGCGGAGCCGCGGCCTCCTGGACGCCGAGGGCGAGTTGACCGAGACCGGTGTCCAGCTGCGCAAGGACCTGGAGCGGACGACGGACCGGCTGGACCGGGCGCCGTACGAGCACTTGGGCGCCGAGGGCGTCGCCCGGCTCACCGAGCTGGCGACGGCCTTCACCGGGGCGGCATTGAATGCCGGGGCCTTCCCCGCGGAGATGTTCGGCAAGTGAGCCGATACACATGAGCCGACGCAAGTGAGCCGACACCCGACCGGTCGGCGGATCGGCGTGTGATAAGGCGCCGCCGGGGTGTGCGTGCGCCTTCTCACACCCCGGCGCGCGCGGCTGGGCGGCGCGACAGTCCGGCCCCCCACCCGGCACAATGCAGGCTCAAGCAAGCGCTGGAAGGCGGGGCAGGATCAACGTGACGGCATCCACTGTGTCCACCGGGTCTCTCGGGTCCCTCGAAGCGAGGATCGCCGAGGAACTCGGCGTCAAGGAGCGGCAGGTCAAGGCCGCGGTCGAACTGCTCGACGGTGGCTCGACCGTCCCGTTCATCGCGCGCTACCGCAAGGAAGCCACCGAGATGCTCGACGACGCGCAGCTGCGCTCGCTCGAGGAACGGCTGCGCTATCTGCGGGAGCTGGAGGAGCGGCGGACCGCGATCCTGGAATCCGTACGGTCCCAGGGCAAATTGGACGCCGCCCTGGAGGCGCAGATCCGCGGCGCCGAGTCCAAGGCACGCCTGGAGGACATCTACCTCCCGTACAAGCCCAAGCGGCGCACCAAGGCGGCGATCGCGCGGGAGGCGGGTCTGGAGCCGCTGGCCGACGGGCTGCTGGGCGATCCGTCGGTGGCGCCGGCCGCGGCCGCCGCGGCGTTCGTGGACGAGGGCAAGGGGGTCGCCGATGCGGCCGCCGCCCTGGAAGGCGCGCGGGCGATCCTGACCGAGCGGTTCAGCGAGGACGCCGACCTGATCGGCGAGCTGCGCGAGCGGATGTGGTCGCGCGGGCAGGTCGCGGCGAAGGTGCGCGAGGGCAAGGAGGAGGCCGGCGCGAAGTTCGCCGACTACTTCGACTTCGCCGAGCCGTTCACCGAGCTGCCCTCGCACCGGGTGCTGGCGATGTTCCGCGGCGAGAAGGAGGAGGTCCTCGAGCTGGCGCTGGAGCCGGAGGCCCCGTCGTCCGCGACCGAGGGCCCCAGCGCGTACGAACGCTCCATCGCGCATCGCTTCGGCATCGCCGACCGGGGCCGCCCGGCCGACAAGTGGCTGCAGGACACCGTCCGCTGGGCCTGGCGCACCCGCGTCCAGGTGCACCTCGGGATCGATCTGCGGCTGCGGCTGCGACAGGCCGCCGAGGACGAGGCGGTGCGGGTCTTCGCCTCGAATCTGCGCGATCTGCTGCTGGCGGCGCCCGCCGGGACGCGTGCCACGATGGGCCTGGACCCCGGTTTCCGTACGGGTGTGAAGGTCGCCGTCGTCGATGCGACCGGCAAGGTGGCGGCCACCGACACCATCTACCCCCATGTGCCGCAGCAGAAGTGGGACGCCTCGCTGGCGACCCTGGCGAAGCTGGCGCGCGAGCACGACGTCGAGCTGATCGCGATCGGCAACGGCACCGCCTCCCGCGAGACCGACAAGCTGGCGGCCGATCTGATCGCCGCGCAGCCGGAGCTGAAGCTGACGAAGGTGATGGTGTCCGAGGCGGGCGCCTCGGTGTACTCCGCCTCCGCCTTCGCCTCCCAGGAACTGCCCGACATGGATGTGTCGCTGCGCGGCGCGGTGTCCATCGCCCGGCGGCTCCAGGACCCGCTGGCCGAACTCGTCAAGATCGACCCGAAGTCGATCGGGGTCGGCCAGTACCAGCACGATCTGTCCGAGCTGAAGCTGTCGCGCTCGCTGGACGCGGTGGTCGAGGACTGTGTGAACGGCGTCGGGGTGGACGTCAACACCGCCTCCGCGCCGCTGCTTTCGCGGGTGTCGGGCATCGGCTCCGGCCTCGCCGAGAACATCGTCGCGCACCGCGACCAGAACGGTCCCTTCCGCTCCCGCAAGGCCCTCAAGGATGTGGCGCGGCTCGGCCCGAAGGCGTACGAGCAGTGCGCGGGCTTCCTGCGCATCCGGGGCGGCGACGACCCGCTGGACGCGTCCAGCGTGCACCCCGAGGCGTATCCGGTGGTGCGCCGGATGGTCGCGTCGGCGGGCGGCGAGGTCGGCTCGCTGATCGGCAACGCGACGGTGCTGCGCACGCTCAGCGCCGCGGACTTCGTCGATGACTCCTTCGGTCTGCCGACCGTCAACGACATCCTCCAGGAGCTGGAGAAGCCGGGCCGCGACCCGCGTCCGGTCTTCAAGACGGCGACCTTCAAGGACGGCGTGGAGAAGATCGGCGATCTGCAGCCGGGAATGCTCCTGGAGGGCGTGGTGACCAATGTCGCCGCCTTCGGGGCGTTCGTGGATGTGGGCGTCCACCAGGACGGTCTGGTGCATGTGTCGGCGATGTCGAAGACCTTCGTCAAGGACCCGCGGGATGTGGTGAAGCCGGGCGACATCGTGCGGGTCAAGGTGCTCGATGTCGACATTCCGCGGAAGCGGATCTCGCTGACGCTGCGGCTGGACGACGAGCACGGCAAGGCCGCGGCGGCGGGCGGCGGCGAGCGCCGTGGTGGCGGCTCGCGCGAGGGCGGCGGCGAGCGCCGCGGCGGCGGACCGCGCGAGGGCGGCCGGGGCGGCGCGCCGCGGCAGCGGCAGGGCGGCGGCGCGGCACGCGGCGGGGACCGCCGGGGCGGTGGCCGAGACGCCGCGCCGGCCAATGACGCGATGGCCGATGCGCTGCGGCGGGCCGGGCTCCTGGGCAAGGAGGGCGGCGGGCGGCGGTAGCGGCCTGCGGTACGGGCGGGCGGGGCGCGATGCCTCCGCCCGCCGCTGGGGCGCTTCTGACGGATCTCCGTGGACGCCGCGGAGATCCGTCAGAAGCGCCCTAACTGTCCGGGGCGGTGGTCGGGTCGTGTTCCGCGGCCCATGTCCGCAGTGCGGCCTCGGCTTGGGCGCGTGGCAACGGGCCGCGTGCGAGGTGGAGTTCTTGCAGGTGGCGGATGGCCGCCGCGACCGTCCGGCCTGGAGGTGTGCCGAGCACGTCCATGACGTCCCTGCCGTCCATGGCCACCGGGACGTCCGGCAGACGCTCGTGCCGGGCGCGCTCGGCGGCCGCGCGCTCCTCTCGTTCGTGCGCGGCGGCCCGCCGGGCGTGCCACTCGTCGTAGTCCGCGGCCCAGTCGGCCTGTCGCGCCGCGAGGTGCCAGTCGTCCTCGTCCCGTCCGCTGCCGAGGCCCACCACCTCGAACAGGTCGCAGTGGTCCGGCGCTCCGGGGCCGGCCGGAGCCACTCCGAGGCGGGCGAGCGCGGCGTTGATCGGCCAGTCCCGCTGTGGGCCGGTGAAGGTGGAGGTGTGCGCCGGACCCCATTCCCGCACACCGGCTCGCCACAGCGAGGCGGTCTGGCATCCGTCCCCGGCCCAGAAGTCCGCTTCCACATGGGCGATCGGCCCGCCCTGCGAAAGCCGGCCCAGGGTCTGCGGCAGCTCGTCGCGGTGCGCCTTGGTGAGCGGCATCAGCCCCATGCGCTGGTGGAGCGGGGCGACCAGCGCCTCCGGATCTCCGGCGGCCCGGCTCCGGAGGCGGTCGAAGTCTCCTATGACGGCGTCGAGTTGGTACGACATCCGCTCACGGTAGCCGGGGGCCGCGCCGGACCGCAGCCCGTTTCCGCCGCGGCGGCGGAGGTCGCCAAGATCCGTTGTCAGTGCCTGCTGGTACGAATAGGAGCAGCTGAGAACGGGGGTGGTGGCGCATGACGTACGACACGGAAACGGTGGGGCACCGGCCGTTGGTCGATCTGACCGACCGGCGGGCGCTGGAGCGCTGGCGGCCGGCGGAGCCGTCGGTGGTGGAGGAGGCGCGGCGGCTGAAGGAGGCCGCGCTGTTGGACTTCGGGCTGACGGATTCCGTGATCGCGTCGTGGATCTATGCCAAGTGCCACCATCAGATCCCGACGACGGCCGTGGCGACCGCCGCCGTGGTGGCCTCGGGGGACGGCAGTTGCCCGCTGCTCTACAACCCGGACTTCTTCGTCCGACTGGGCCTGGACGGCGTGAAGTTCGTCCTCTTCCACGAGGCGCGCCATCTGGTGCACCGCCATCTGTTCGCCGATCCGGAGCTGCGCGACGACCCTGTCTTCGCGCTGGCCGCCGAGGTCGCCATCAACCATGTCGCGCTCGTACGGCTGGGCCGCAGGCAGCTCCCGGTGCTGGACGGGCGTCCGACGGGTGTGGACCCGCGCGAGGTCCACCGGCAGTACGTCGCCGATCTGACGGAACAGGGTCTCGAACCCCTCGCCTACGGCGACTTCGTCGAAACGGACATGGGCGTGTTCCGCGAGCTGAAGCGGATGAAGCAGCCGCCCGCCGGGACGTCGGCGTGTGTGCATGTGGAGGGCCCCATGATGGGGGCGGACCAGGAGACCACCGACGAGGCCGCCTCCTCGGCGCTGCTCAACACCTTGCTGGCCGCGCGCCGCGGACACCCGGTCGCGGAGCGGGAGTTGCTCGATCTGATGGACCGCACGGACGGGACGTCGGAGCATGCGAGCCGGGTATGGGGGCGGCTGGGTGCGGGGGCGCTGCGCGGCGAGACGGCGCGGACCGGGAAGGTCGACTGGTGGCAGCGCTGGCTCGTCGACGTCCTCGCCTCGAAGCTGCGGGAGGGTGAGCGGCTGATCTATCCGAAGAAGCGCGGCGCCCTGCTGGCCGCGCTGGGCCATGACCCGATGCTGTCGCGCCGCGGACCGGAGCGCGACAAGGTACTGGTGATCGCCTATGACACCTCGGGGTCGATGTCCGACCGGGTGGTGGACTGGCTGACGCAGCTGGTCGGCGAGATCGACGGGGTGGCGGCGCACTGGCTGTCGTTCGACGCCGTGGTGATGCCGTTCCGGCCCGGGGAGCGGGTGTACGGCGGCGGGGGCACCAGCTTTCAGGTGGTGGCCGATTACGTCGAGGGCCGCACGGCGGTCGACGACCGGCATTTCGACGAGATACCGGACGCGGTCGTGATGCTCACCGACGGCTATGCACCGCGCATCACCCCCGCCGAGCCGGACAAATGGATCTGGCTGATCACCCAGGACGGCGACGACTGGCCCGACCACCACACCCCGCAGATGGCTTGCCACCGGGTGACGACAGGAGACCGATGAGCGCGACCATGCAGACCAAGAGGCCGGGGACGGCTGCCGGGAACGGACCGAAGAGCTGGCGGGCGAGCGCCACTTACCCGGAGCCGCCCAAGGGCTGGACGGGTGTCTCCCGGCTGGAGTCGTTCATCGACGCGATGATCGACATGGGGCAGACCGGCCAGATCTTCGGCGAGCACGGCATCGGCAAGACCGCCACGTTCTTCTCCCATCTGCCGAAGGCGTATCCCGATGCCGAGCTGGTCTTCGTGCCGGCCGCCAATCTCACACCCGACGATCTGCTCGCCAACGCCCCCGTGCGTGATGCCGCGACGGGGGAGCTGGTGCTGCGGCAGCTGGTGATGAGCCAGCTGCGCCCCGGCAAGCCGTTCGTGCTGCTGATCGACGACTCCCTGCAGGCCGGCTCGACGATCCAGTCGCAGCTGATGCAGATCGCCTGCAACTGGACGCTGGGTGAGTACGACCTGCGGGCGCTGGGCTGCATCGGCGTCTTCCTGACGGACAACGAATCGCTGGCCGAGACGGCGGCCCGGCGCAGCGATCTGGCCGTCCTCGACCGGATGGTGACGATCCGGATGACCGCCAATGACACGGCCTGGCGGTACGAGCTGGCCTCGAAGTACCCCGAGTGGAATCTGCGCGAGGTGTTCACCACCTGGGCAGCCCTCGGCCCGGAGCTGCGCGAGCTGCTGTCGCCCCGCACCATCGATCACATCCTGGCCAATGCCCGCGAGGGGTTTCCGCTGCGCTGGGGGCTGCCGCTGGTCAACGGCGAGCGGCTGCGGCTGCGCGAGCGGCGCAGCGACGGCAAGCCGGGCACCGACCGTACGGCCGAGGTCCTGGACCGGATCGCCGCGGCGATCGGCGCGGCCAATCCCGTCACGATCCCCGATCCGGTCCGCTCGGTCGTCCGTGCGGCGCTGCGCAACCGCTGGTCGGTGCTGTTGCAGGGGCCGCCGGGGTGCGGGAAGACGGAGCTGGTGCGCGAGACGGTCCGGGACGGGCTGGGCGGGCGGGAGCCGTTGTATTTCTCCATGCCGGTGACCAATGTCGAGGACCTCTGCGCGCCGATTCCGACCGCCGACGGCTCGCTGGACAATCTCCTGGCGGGGTCGTTCCTGGGGCCGGAGCCGAAGGTCATCGTGTGGGACGAGTACAACCGCCCCAAGGACAAGGCCGCGTTCGCGAAGCTGATGGAGATCACCCAGGAGTGGTCGCTGGCGGGGCGGCGGATCGAGAATCTGCGGGCGCAGATCGCGGTGCAGAACCCGCCCTACCACCTGGGCCGCAAGCTCCTGGTCGCCCGGAACAACATCGCCCAGGCGACCCGCTTCACCGCCTCCCTGACGGTCGAGCCCGGCGACATCCCGGCCAATGAGTGGCTGATCGCCAAGTACGGCGAGGTCGCCGAGACGGTCCTGGAGTGGTGGAAGCACGACATCGACGAGGACGGCCGGGCCTGGATCACCAAGCGCACCATCGAGCGGCTGATCAAGCTCCACCAGCGGGGACTGCCGCTGGAGATGGCGATGGTGTATCTCGGCGAGGGCGAGTACGCCCCGGTGCCGCTGACCGCCCTGATCGACCGGCTCAGCGAACGTCCGGTCACCGGGCTGCGGGAGCTGGCCGACGACATCGACGCGTGGGAGGAGCGGCTGCGCAAGGCGGCGGCCGAGTCGAGCGAGGGGTCGAACGACAGCGACCTGGTCCATCAGGTCCTGGCCAACGCCGAGGTGTCGCAGCTCAGAAAGCACCAGGACACGGTGGCCCGGTTGTTGCCCCTGCTGCCGCCGAAGCTGCGCTCCACGTACCTGGTCGGCGCGTCGAACGAGGCGCAGCGGTTCTGGATCGAGACGTTCGCGCGGATACCCCGGCGGTGAGGCGGGTCGCGCGGGCGACCCTCGCCGCACGTCTCGGCGCCGCCGCTCTGCGCTACCAGTCGGCTTCCCGGTAGTCCTTGAGGAAGACGCCGGAGACGGGGCCGCCGGCCTCGCCGCGCACTATCGGGTCGTAGACACGGGCCGCGCCGTCCACGATGTCCAGGGGCGTGCGGAACCCGGCCTTGGCGCTCCGTTCCTTGATGGGCAGCGGGTTCTCATCGGTGATCCAACCGGTGTCGACGCTGCACATATGGATGCCGTGGGCGGCGAGTTCGGGTCCGCTGGTGCGGGTGAGCATGTTCAGGGCGGCCTTGGCCATATTGGTGTGCGGATGGCGGCCGGTCTTCTTGTGCACCGCGAACCGCCCCTCGACGGCGCTCACGTTCACCACATAGCGGCGGGGGTGCGGCGAGGCGAGCAGCAGTGGCAGCAGACGGTCGCAGAGGAGGGTGGGCGCCAGGGCATTGACCAGCTGGGTCTCCAGTAGCTCGGCGGGGTCGAGGTCCCCGATACGAACCCTCCAGGAGTTGACGGGCGCGGTGTCGGGCAGCAGCCCGGCCTCGTCGACGGCGAGCTCCGGCGTCCGGTCGGGGGTCGCGACGGGTGCGGGAACGGGGGCAGCGGCAGCGACAGCGGCAGGACGGGTTACGGGGACCGGGATAGGGACGGGCGCAGGTTGGCGCGGGGGCATCACCCCCAGGACGTCGGCATGTTGACGGTCCGTCAGAACGAGGTCGGTGCGGAAGCCGGGGGCACGGCGCACCCCCTCCGGCAGCTCCCCGCGCTCCCCCGCCACGAGCGGTGCGTACGACGCGGCCGGCCGGCGTATCGTCTGCGCCGCGTTGTTGACGAGGATGTCCAGCGGGCGGCCTTCCTCCAGCAGCTCCTGGCACATCCCGAGCACCTGGCGGGGGTCACGCAGGTCGATGCCGACGACGGTCAGCCGGTCGAGCCATTCCGCGCTGCCCGGCGCGGCCTCGAACCGACGCCGGGCATCCCGCGGAAAGCGGCTGGTGACCAGCAGCTCCGCGCCATCGCGCAGCATCATCAGCGCCAGCTGGAACCCGATCTTGACCCGGCCGCCGGTGAGCAGTACCCGGCGCCCGGCGAGATCCGTACGGAGTCCGCGGCGCGCCGCATTGTCGGCGGCGCAGGCGGGACAGAGCAGGTGGTAGAAGGCATCGGTTTGCCGGTAGAGCGCCTTGCAGACATAGCAACGGCGCGGCCGGTGCAACTCGCCGCCCCTGCCGTCCCGTTGCTCCAGGGCGGTGTCCTCGCGCCGATCGGGGGACCCGGTCGCGGTCGCCGCCAGCACGGCGGCATCGGCCGCGGCCTGCTCCCGCTTGCGCTCCTTGCGCCGGATCATCCGGGTATCGCGCACGAACGTCCCGGCGATCCGTTCCGCCCGCACCCGCGCGGGGTCGTCGAGAGGCAGCGCCCGCAACCGGGCGACCGTACGGTCGAGGGCGGCGAGTTCGTCCTCGGTGACCGCGCCGCCCTCCTCCGCCCCGGCCGCGCGACCCGTGTCCGCCTCCGTCCGCATGAACCTTCCCCCGTGACATACCGTCGGCTTTTGACCAACGATCACCCTATGCGACCCGGCCTCCGTACCGACACGGCGTTTCTGCCCGGCGGACAGCGGGCGGGCAGCGGCGGACAGCGGCGGCGGACGGCCCGCGATGCCGGGCGTCTCCGCCCCCGGGACGGCGCACCTAGCCCGTCCCCGCATACCCCCGCAGGCGTTCCAGTTCGGCGGCAACATCCGTGAGGGTGGCGCAGTCCGGGTCGGCCCGCAGCTCGGGGGCGGGCGCGCCGGTGTCGTGACGGCGCGGGTCCTCGAGGGCGTCGGCCATGACGGACAGCGCCTGGCACAGCCGCTCGGCCTCGTCGGGGCCGGGGCGGCGGGCGCCGTGGTCGAGGCGTACGGCGCAGGCAGTGGCGGCATCCACGATGCGTTCGGCGGCGGTGACCGCGGTCAGCCAGTCGGGGGTGCGGTCGCGGGCGGTGCGGAGTTCGGCGGCGGCGGTCTCGGCCGTCGCCCGGGCCTCGGCCAGCGCCCGGTAGGCGGCCCGGCGCAGCGCCAGCCGCGCGGTGGGGTCCGGCACGGGTTCCTGTTCCAGGACGTGCCGCAGGAAGGCTTCGGTGGCGCGCAGCGCAGCGGCGACGCGCTGGCCGACCCGTCGGCGGGGGTCCGCGAGGTGCGGCAGATGGCCGACGACGAGGACGATCCCGCAGGCGATGGAGGTGTCGACGATCCGCTCCGAGGCGGCCTGCGGGTCGCCGCCGACGTGCACGAACGACAGCACCATGAGGGTGATCGCCAACGTCTGCAGCGCGAAGTGGCGGGTGGCGAACGGCAGGAGCGCCCCGCCCGCACCGGCCACCAGGGCGGGCCACCACGCCCCCGCCCCGGTCAGCAGCAGCCCCGCCCCGGCGAAGACCAGAACGCCCGCGACGGTCCCGGCGAAGCGGTTGACGGTACGGGAGAACAGCGGGCCCAGGTCCGGCTTGACCAGGAAGGTGGCGGTCACCGGAAGCCAGTACCAGTGGTCGGCGCGCAGCAGCAGGGCCACCGCGGCGCTGGCGGCGATGCAGAGGGCGACCCGCAGGCCGTAGTCCCGCCCGGCGGGCCCGAAGAGGCCCCGGCCGGGACGCGTCCGCCGACCGACGATGCCGAGCGCCCGGCGGAGCGGGGACCGCCGCCGGGAACCGTCGGCCGTCGTTCGGTCCGGCTGTGCCGACGGCTCCGTGCGGGCGAACGCGACCGCCGCATCCAGCAGGGCACGGTCGAAGGCCCTCCGGGCCGGCGAACTGGACTCCGGCGCGGACAGCCGCCCCGGTGAGCTCCCGGTGCGCAGGGCGTCGGCGAACCGCCGGGGGCTCTGCACGACGCGGGGCGGCAGCGGGCGGGCTTCCCACAGCAGCGCGACGCTGGCCTCGCACAGCGCCGTCGCCGCGGCGGAGCGTTCGGCGAGCAGGAGTTCTTCGGTACGGGCCGGCCTGCACAGCAGTCGGCTGGTCAGGCGGCGCAGGCGCAGGGCCTCGTCGGCGCGGTCCAGGGCGGCGGTCAGGCGGCGCCGGGCGGGCTCGGCGCCGGAGCCGCCCACCGCGCCCAGCGCGTCGGCGAGCGCGTCGAAGACGGTCGCGACGGCCGCGCGCTCACCGCTGAGCGCGCCGCCCGCGGGGCGCGGCGAGCGCAGTACGAGCCGCAGCACAAGCAGCCACAGGCAGCCGGCCAGGACGTAGAGGGCCTTCTCCCAGGGCGCCCCGGGCAGCGGCATGCCCGCGCCGAGGATGGTGGTGGCCAGCATCTGCATACCGGCGGTGGACCGCACGGGTCCGGCGACACTGCCCGCGCCGGAGACATAACCGACGGCGAACAGCGCCGGGACGATCCACCATCCCGCGCCAACCGACTGGAACGCGGCACCCACCAGCATGCCGAGCGCCGAGGCGAGGGCGGGCAGGCCGATGTGGACGATGCCGGTGCGGCGGGTGCCGGGGCGGTCGTTGACCCCGGCCAGCATGGACCCGAGCCCGGCCAGCACGCCCGCCGCCGTACGCCCGGTGGCGATGCCCGCGCCGAGCAGCGGACCCGCGCACAGCGCGCCACGCGCGACGGCCGCCCACGGAACGGGCAGCCGCTGCCAGCGGAAAGGGTGGGCGAGCCAGGCAGGCAGGGCGCGCGGGGCGCGGGGCATGGGTTTCCTCATCGGCCGACGGTGCTGCCACCAGCCTAAGGTCCGGTTTTGTCCGGATGACGTCCGACGGGTTACACCAAGATCACGCGATGGTGGCGCCGATGGGGCGGGAAGGACCGGTGGGACGGGGACGACCGGTGGGACGGGGGAACCCGCCACGGCGACGCCGGGACGGGCCCCACCCCCGCGACCCTGCCGCCCCGCTCCGCTCCGACACCTCGGGCACCCAGGACTTGCTCCGCCCTCGCGCTGCGCCGCCTCGTCCGGGCACCGCCGCGTCGGCCGCCGCCGTCCGCCCCTTTTTCGACGGGGCCGGTCGCGGTTAGCGTCCCCGCATGACGATCCATGCAAGTGAGGTACTGGTGATCGGCGGCGGCGTGATCGGGCTGACCTCGGCCGTGACGCTGGCGGAGGCCGGGCACCGGGTGCGGGTGGTGAGCCGGGAGGCGGCGGGCGGTACGACCTCGGCGGTGGCCGGTGGGCTGTGCTGGCCGTACCGCATCCGGCCGTACGAGCGGGCGGTGCGATGGTCCCTGCGGTCCTTCGAGGTGCTCGAAGCTCTGGCGCGGCGCCCGGCCGAGACCGGCTCGCGGATGGTGACGGGCACGATGACCGACGCCGCCCCGGAGCGGGACGACGACCTGGCCGCCTGGTACGACGCCGTGCCCGGGTTGCGGCGGGCGCGCCCGGACGAGCTTCCCGCGGGGTGCCCGGCCGGATGGCGGGCCCGTACTCCGCTGGTCGACATGCCGGCCCATCTGAGCTATCTGGAGCGGCGGTTGACGCACGCGGGCGGGACGGTGGAACGGCGCTCTCTCGCCTCGCTGGAGGCCGCCGGGCAGGAGGCCGCCGTGGTCGTGAACTGCTCGGGGCTGGGCGCGCGGGAGCTGGTACCGGACCGCGAAGTCCATCCGGTTCAGGGGCAGTTGGTGATCATGGAGAACCCCGGCATCGAGGAGTGGTACGTCTCCGCGGACCCCGGGTCCGACGAGACGTCCTATGTCCTGCCGCAGCCGTACGGCGTCGTCCTCGGCGGTACGGCCCGCGAGCACGCCTGGGGGCGGGAGCCGGACCCGGCGGTGGCGGAGGCGATCGTGGCGCGGTGCGCCCGACGGTTCCCGGAGCTGGCGGGGGCCCGCGTGCTGACGCACAAGATGGGCCTGCGACCGGCCCGTTCGGCGGTGCGGCTGGCTGCGGAGCGGCTGCCCGGCGGAGCGCTGTGCGTGCACAACTACGGGCACGGCGGTGCGGGCGTGACCGTGGCGTGGGGGTGTGCGGACGAGGTGGCCGGGCTGGTCCGGGAGGCGGTCCGGCCGCGATGAGCGACCGCGGAGGGCCGGTGGCCCCGGCCCTCCGCGCACTTCCCGCTAGGCCCCGGCCCCGTCGGACCCGGCCCCGTCGGACCGGGCGCCCCCGGACCCATCGGCCCCGGAGTCCTCCTCGCCGTGACCACCGTTGCCGTTCCCCGGCCCGATCCGGAACTCGAAGTCGCCGTCGTACTGCTCATGGCCCGCGATCACGGCCATCTCCACGGCCTCCTCGCCCTTCTGCCCCCGCACGATCAGCGGATCGCTGCGCAGATCCCGCATCAGCGCCCAGCACATGGCGATCATCACGACCAGGAACGGCACGGCGACCAGGATCGTCAGATTCTGCAGTCCGATCAGGGCGTCGCCCGAGCCACTGCCGATGAGCAGCATGATCGCGGCGACCGCGCCGGTCACGACCCCCCAGAACACCACAACGAGGCGGGTCGGCTCGAAGGTTCCCTTCTGCGAGAGGGTGCCCATGACGATGGAGGCGGCATCGGCGCCCGAGACGAAGAAGATGCCGACGAGGATCATCACCAGGATGCTGGTGAGCGTCGCGACCGGGTACTGGTGCAGCACGTCGAAGAGCTGGCCCTCCGAGGTCGCCGAGCCGTTCAGCTGCTTGCCGTCCTGCAGCTTCATGGCGGAGCCGCCGAAGATCGCGAACCAGACCAGGCTGACGACGCTCGGTACGAGGATGACGCCGCCGATGAACTGACGGATCGTCCGGCCGCGGCTGATCCGGGCGATGAACATGCCCACGAAGGGCGTCCAGGAGATCCACCACGCCCAGTAGAAGACGGTCCAGCTGCGCAGCCAGCCGCCCACGTCGCTGCCGCTGCTGGCCTCCGTACGGCCCGCCAGCTGCGGGAGCTCGCCGATGAAGGAGCCGATCGAGGTCGGCACCAGGTTGAGGATGAGGACGGTCGGTCCGACGACGAAGACGAAGACCGCCAGGATCAGCGCCAGCACCATGTTGATGTTGGACAGCATCTGGACGCCCTTGGCGATGCCGGAGACCGCGGACAGGATGAAGGCGATGGTCAGCACGGTGATGATGCCCACCAGGAGCGTGGTGCTGACGCTGTCCATCCAGCCCAGCACCTTGATGCCGCTGCCGATCTGCAGGGCGCCGAGGCCGAGCGAGGCCGCGGAGCCGAAGAGGGTGGCGAAGATGGCCAGGATGTCGATGACCCGGCCGCCCCAGCCGTTTGCCCGCCGCTTGCCGATAAGAGGCGTGAACACCGCGCTGATCGTCTGCCGTCTCCCCCGCCGGAAGCAGCTGTACGCGATGGCCAGTCCCACGACGGCGTAGATCGCCCAGGGGTGCAGCGTCCAGTGGAACAGCGTGGTGGCCAGCGCCGTGTCCATCGCCTGGGCGGCGTCCTTGGGGTCGGTCCCGGGCGGCGGCTTCACGAAGTGTCCCAGCGGCTCGCTGACGCCGTAGAACATCAACCCGATGCCCATGCCCGCGCTGAACATCATCGCGACCCACGACACCGTACGGAACTCCGGCTCCTCGCCTTCCTTGCCGAGCGTGATCCGGCCGTACTTGCTGACGGCGAGCCAGATCGCGAAGATGACGAATCCGGAGGCGGCGAGCACAAAGGCCCAGCCACCGTTGTCGATGACCCAGTTGAGCATCGACGTCGAGACGCTCTTGAGCGATTCGGTGGACCCCGCTCCCCAGGCGATGAATGCCAGGGTGAGCAGGGCGGTGACACCGAAGACCACGCGGTCGGTCTGTGGGGGTGCTGTCCGGTGAGGGGCGTCGGGCGGCTCCGCCGCCGGGGGCGGGCCACCTTCCTGTCCCTTTTCCTTGACCGTGTCCGACACTGTTGACCTTCCAATTGGCGAGATTTTTCTTACCTGTTACCCCCTACCACACCGTCGCAGTACCGCACCGGCGTTGCGACCGTAAGGTGATAACCGGCCCGTCGGTCCAACAACAGCGGGACGAGCTTCCGCAGCGACTGTCGGAGGGGGACGACCGCGCCCCCGTCGGCGTCCCGCCGCCAACCGACCCCGTGCAGCGCCAATGTGGCCCCGACCTTCCTGACCTGGCCGGCATCCAGGCGGTAGGCACACGGCGGGTCGGCCAACACCTCGTCCTCCGACGCCGGATCGTTGTCCGCGCCTCCGAGGTAGACCGGGCCCCGGTCGGCGTAGCCGGCGATGCGGGCCGCGGTGGTCGCCGCCTCGATGCGTGTGCGGTGGCGGTCGAGAAAGCCGAACGCCCCCTTGAGCGCGGCCAGTTGGGAGATGACCCGACGACGGTTGTTGAGCGCGGGGTCGGCCTTCTCGGCGTCCGTGAGAGCGTCGACCCGGGTCTCGACGAGCTGTCCGACCGAGCCCTTCACCCCCGCGGTGTTGCGCAGGATCCGCTCCTGGCCGTCGCCCGCCACCTGCTTGACCGGGTCACCGGTCTCCGGATCGGTCCAGATGCCGTAGACGCCGGTGCTGAAGCCCTCTTTCCGGACGGCGGGTTCGACGAAGTCGCGGGAGAGGGCGGTGGCTTCGCGGTGCACCGCGTCCGCGGTGTTGAGGTTGCGCGGCCACAGGGACAGCAGGTCCTTCACGTAGTACGGCGCGGTCGGCCCGTACTCGTGCAGGTCGTAGACGGTGTCGGGGCGGTAGTCGCGGATCACCGCGGCCATTGCGCGGGCCTCGGGGGTCCGGAGGGCGAGGTGGTCGCGGTTGATGTCCGTGCCGTCGGAGTTGCCGCGGGTGTCGGCCGCCCGGCCGTCGGGGTTGGCGGTCGGTACGACCAGCACGCTGGTGTGCGCGAGGAATCGCAGGGTCGCCCGGTCCTTGGCGTAGGCGAGGTCCCGGATGGTGGTGAGGCACGCCTCGCGGCCGGAGGGTTCGTCGCCGTGCTGGGTGCAGATGAGCAGGACGGAGTTGCCGCGGCGGACGTCCTGGGGGCGCTCGGGGGCGGGGGCGCCGATCCGGACGAGCTGCACGGGACGGCCCTGCCGGGTGACGCCGATGCGGTCGATCCGTACCCGGGGGGTGGCACGGTCGACGGCCGCGAGGAAGGTCTGCTCCTCGGGCTGGCTGGTCCACCGGGCGCCATGGCTGGCCTCGAAGCCGGTCCGGGGTATCGGCGGTCCGGCCGCGCCGGCGGGGGCGGCGGGCAGGGTGGCGGCGAGCGAGGCCATCAGGCCGACGGCGAGCGTGCCGAGGGCGAGGCCGCGGGAGCGGGGTCTCACGAGGGGTGCCTCCTTGGGTCGAGGAGATGCGAAGAAGGGGCCGCCCGGGTGGGGCGGCCCCTTCGGCGGGTCAGTCCGCGAACGGCATACGGTCGATCGAGCGCGGCGGCGCGATCCCGTCCAGCGGAGCGTCCGTGACGGTCTCCCGCGCGGCGCCCGCCGTGGCGCGGGCGAACGCCGGGGCGCCGCCGGTCACCGGCAGTGCGGCGCTGGTGCGGCGCAGGTCGAGGGTCAGCTTCGGCCTGGACGACGGCGGGTCGATCAGGCCCGCGTCGGTGCCGGCGACGATCAGCGCGAGGCGGTGGCCCGCGGGCACGATGTGATCACTGGCGGCCAGATCCAGGGTGATCGTGTACGGCTTGCCCGGGGTGAGCGGGCGGCCCTTGCGGTCGTCGGCGTAGTTGCCGAGGTCGGCCCAGCCGCGGCTGAGGACGGTGTGCGCCACCTTCTGGGTGTCGGCGGCGGTCTCCTTGAAGCAGCCGGTGTCGCCCTTGTTGCCGACGCCCCAGCAGGTGCGCTTGGTCAGCGTGGTGATGCCCTCGCCCTCGGCCCCGTAATTGCGGATGGTGTCGGGTCCGAGGTCCACCAGGACGGCGGAGAGGTGGGCGGTCGACGTGCTCGGGGTGACGGTGACGGTCACCTTGCCGGAGCCGGACAGCCGCAGGGGTGCGGACAGCGGGCCGGTGGAGAACCCGGCCTTGGCGGGCGTCGATCGATCGATGTCCGCCGCCCAGTCGGCCTCGCTCAGCTTCGGGTCGTCGGTGAAGGCCGCCCGGGCGCCCCGCGGTGCGGGCTCGGTGCCCAGGACGCCGACGCCCGGCGCGGTGCCGTTACGGGGCCGCAGGGTGGTGGCCTTCGTGCCGGCCGCGGGCCACTGCACATCGGTGGACCACTTGCCCGGTGCCCGCTCGATGTCCGCCATCGGCGCCCGCTCGATGCCGTTGTCGTAGCCCATCAGATAGTGGTCGAACCATCGGTGCAGGGTCGTGACCCAGGCGCCGCGCCGGTAGTCGAAGGGGTCCACGTGCCCGGTCTGGGACAGCCAGACCTTGCGCTCGACGCCGTGCCGGGCGAGCGCGTCCCACCAGCGGCCGGCGTGCCGGGTACGGACGTTGAGGTCCTGCATCCCGTGCACCATGAACACGCTGGCGCGGACCTTGGCGGCGTTGCGGACGTAGTCCCGCTCGGTCCACAGGCCGGTCCAGTCCCCGGTCCGCGGCGCCCCCTCGACCAGCTTCCGCTGCATGGCGGCGCATCGTTTCTGCGCCTCGGGGCTCTCGACCGCCGTCGCCAGCGCGTCGGGGCCGGAGTCGTAGAGCGGGGCGCCCTTGGCGAAGTAGTAGTCGTACCAGGAGGAGATGCCGGCTATCGGGACGATGGTCTTGAGGTTCTTGACCCCGGTGGCCGCGACGCCGTTGGCGATGGTGGCGTCCCAGCTCTTGCCGATCATGCCGGTGCGGCCGTTGGACCAGTCGGCGGCGACGGGGGTGCCTCCCGTACGGGCGGAATAGGCGCGCCCCCTGCCGCCCAGCCAGTCGACCACGGCCTTCGCCGACTGGATGTCGGAGCGTCCGCCGATGTCGATGCAGCCGTCCGAGCGGTTGGTGCCCGCCAGGTCGACCAGGACGGCCGCATAGCCGCGCGGCACGAAGTAGTTGTCATAGAAGAGCGGGAACTGGACCGGTCGGCCCTTGCTGTCGTAGGTCTTCTTCTGGCTCTCGTTGCCGCGTCCGCAGCAGGAGTAGTAAGGGCTGGCGTCCATGATCACCGGTATCCGGTGGCCCTGCTGGGCGGGCTCGCGGGGCCGCACGATGTCGACGGCGACGCGGTCGGTTCTGCCGTCCGCGTCGCCGTCCAGCCGGGTGTCCACCCAGACCGACTCGCGTATCGCGTGGTCGTAGGAGTACACGGGTCTGCTCTCGCCGGACGCGGCGGAGGCGGGCGTCGCGCCCGCGCCGTTCGGTCCGATGAGCAGGGACAACAGGGCGACGGTGGCCGCCGTCACGAGCGCTTTCCAAAGGATGCGGGGTGTCCGCACACGTATCGTCACGGGCGGACCGTAGCGCGGGTCAACTCCCGGACAGAAGGGGGCCATCGGAGGTGCATGACGACGTTATGTCGATCATGTGTCGGATGTGGCCATGGACATGACGGTGACCCCGATGAGTACATAGGCTCCCAAGAGATCCATCTCCCCTACGAGTTGGAGGACTCGTGCGTCACAGACTTATCGTCCCGGGTGCGGCCGTACTCAGCCTGCTGCTGGCGATCCCGGCATCCGCGGCCGACTTCCACCCGGGGGCTCCGGGCGTGGGTGACACCTACTACCCCGCGAGCGGGAACGGCGGATACGACGTTTCCCACTACGACCTGCGGCTCAAGTACCAGCCGAAGACGGACCTGCTGGAAGGCACGGCGACGCTGCTCGCCACGACGACCCAGGACCTCTCCCGCTTCAACCTGGACTTCGCGCTGAAGGTCAGCGAGATCCGGGTCAACGGCAAGAAGGCCTCCTTTGCCACCTCCGGCAAGCATGAGCTGGAGGTCACCCCGGCCGCGCCGCTGGAGAAGGGCAAGCAGATCAGCGTCGTGGTCCGCTATGCGGGCAAGCCCTCCGAGGTGAAGATCGACGGCTACAGCGGCTGGGCCCGTACGCCCGACGGCGGTGTGGTGGCACAGGAGCCGGACGCCGCCGTGTGGTGGTACCCGAGCAATGACCACCCCACCGACAAGGCGACGTACGACATCTCCGTGGCGGTCCCGGACGGCACCCAGGCGCTCAGCAACGGCGTGCTGCTGTCGGAGACCTCCAAGCTCGGCTGGACCCGGTACAACTGGCGCTCGGACAAGCCGCAGTCGACGTATCTGACCACGCTCGCGGTGGGCAAGTTCGACATCACCAAGGACACCACCGCGAACGGCCTGCCGGTCATCAACGCCGTCAGCAAGGACCTCGGCAGCAACGCGGGCGCGGCGAAGGCCAGCATCGCGCGCACGGCGGAGATCGTGGAGTGGGAGGAGGGCATCTTCGGCCCGTACCCCTTCAACGCGCTGGGCGGGTATGTGCCGAACGTGCCGGCCGGGTACGCGCTGGAGACCCAGACCCGCCCGTTCTACGGCTCGAAGGCGTTCGACAACGGCGCCAACGTGTCCGTGGTCGTCCACGAGCTGGCACACCAGTGGTACGGCGACAGCGTGTCCCTCAAGGACTGGAAGGACATCTGGGTCCACGAGGGCTTCGCCCGCTACAGCCAGTGGCTGTGGTCGGAGAAGGAGGGTGAGGGCACCGCCCAGGAGCTCGCGGACTACGTCTACCGGCAGCACCCGGCCGACGACCCGTTCTGGAAGGTCAAGCCGGGCAACCCCGGCGCGGAGAACCAGTTCGACATCGCGGTCTACGACCGGGGCGCGCTGGCCCTCCAGGCGCTCCGCAACAAGCTCGGCGACAAGGTCTTCTTCAAGATCCTGAAGACCTGGCCGACCGAGAACAGGTACGGCAATGCTTCGGTGGCCGACTTCGTGAAGTTCGCGGAGAAGAAGTCCGGGAAGAAGCTCGGCGACTTCTTCGACGCCTGGCTGTTCCGGTCCGCGAAGCCGTCCGCGGGGGCGGCCAAGGGCGTCACGATCGACGCGCGGAAGGCGCCGGTGGCGCAGCCGAAGTCGTGGAAGTCGATCGCGGCCACGAATGACGTGCACGAGGCGCACCAGCACTGAGCGCGGACCGCGTGACGGCCGGGTGAAGGCCGGATGAGGGGAGCCGGGGGTGTCGCGCCCCCGGCTCCCTGCACGTGTCAGCCGCGGGCCGCCCTTCGGGCCCGGCGCGCGAGGGGCAGATAGCGCACCCGCTCCGGCAGCAGGGGGACCACGGCCCGCACCACCCGTCCGAAGCGGCGCAGCGCACGCTCCTGCTCCTCGGTCCACTCCAGGCCGATGGCGCGCCGCGCGTCCGGCGGCATCAGCCCGACGGTGGCGAAGCGCCGCAGCCTGGCGAAGCGCGGGTAGACCCACGGCCAGGTCAGCCGGAGCAGCGCCAGCAGCGGGCGCGGACCGCGGTCGGGCACCGGCATCGGGCGTTCCGGTGCGAGCAACTCCCGTACCGTTGCGGTCTCTTCGAGCTCGTTGTCGAGGACCTTGCGGTAGTAGGGCCAGAACTCCTCGATCGTCTGCGGCATATCGCGGTCGTGGATGCCCAGGATCCGGCCGACCTGGAGCCATTCCGCGTACAGCTGCCGCTCCTGCGCCTCGGTGAAGGGGCGGCCGAGATAGCGCTGTGCGTGCCGGAAGACGGGGTAGCCGGTGGCGTGCACCCAGGCGTAGTAGGCCGGGCTGAGCGCGTGGTACTGCCGGCCGTGCGCGTCGGTGCCCTGGACGGTCCTGTGCAGCCGCCGCAGCCGGCGCCCCTCCTCGGCCGCCTCCTCGCCCCCGTACACCCACATCTGGAGGGAGACCAGCGAGCGCTCACCGCGCCCCCAGGGGTCCGTGCGGAATACGGAGTGCTCGTCCACGCCCGCGCCCACCGCGGGGTGCGCGACCTGCATCGTCAGCGCGGCGGGCAGGGTCAGCAGCATGCGGATGTCCCCGACCAGCGACCAGAGGACTCCTCCTGGCGGCGGGGGTATCGGATCGGTCGGCGCTGCTCGCACTGCGTGCTCGGATCGGTCGGATCGTTGCGGTCGGTCGGAGCGCTTCGAGGTTTCCGATGGCTCGGATTTGCCCTGCTTTGCTCCGTTAATCATGATACGACTCCCCCAGGGGTCGTCGGGTGCGCGGATCGGTGCCCGGCCGATGGGTGTGCCAGTACGCCAGGAACATGGCCGGGGCGATCCGCAGCGGCGGCGGCACCGGCGCCATCAGGCAGCGCACCAGCCGGGCGAACCGCCGCAGCCGCCGCTGCTGCCGCGCGGTCCAGGTCAGGCCGAGGCGCCGGCGCAGTACGGGCGGCAGCAGGCCGACGGTGACCAGCAGCGCACAGTGCGCGGCGAGCGCGGCGAACGGCCGCCACAGCGGTCCGGGCACCCACCACACGGGCGGCTTCTGCGGACGGGCCAGCTCGTCCAGGACGTCCCGGACCGAGGGGTTCATCTCCAGCCGATCCTCGACCATGGCGTCGTAGTAGGCGCAGAACGAGGCCCAGTCGGGCGGCAGATGGTGCTCCCGCAGCCCCCATACGCGCCCCACGTCCCGCATCTCGCGGTAGTACTCCTCGACTTGGCGCTGCGACATGCCCTTCCCGAAGAGCCGGAGCGCGTCGACCGGGCCGCGGACGAGGGTGGCGTGCACCCAGTGGTACGCCTCGGGGTGCAGCGCGTGGTAGCGGCGCCCCTGCGCGTCGACGCCCTTCATCTCCCGGTGGACCTCCAGCAGCCGCCGGGCCTCCGCGGTGGCGGCGCTCTGCCCTCCGTAGATGACGGCGCCGAGGGAACCGACGGTACGGAACAGCCGCTGCCAGGGTTCGGCGCGGAAGTCCGAGTGGTCCTCGACACCGGCGCCGACGACGGGGTGGGCGACCTGGAGGAGCAGCAGCTGGGGTGACGTCAGGAACGCACGGGTGTCGCCGAAGTGGCGCCAGGCCATGCCGCCGCGCCGGGGCGCACGGACCCGTGATGCCGCTCCGCCGGGTGCCGGTTCGGGTGCCGGTTCGGGACGGCTGTCGGCTGCTGCCGCGGCGCTCATCCGGGCCTCCTCGGCAATCTGCCTCTACGCCTCGCGCAGCTGCGTCTCATGCATCGGCACCTCGCGCCTCCGCGCCCTTATCTGAATCCGTGTCAGCAGTGTTGACGCGACCGATGAAACAAGTCAATAGTCTTTGTAACATTGACTCACCCCGTCGGGAGGGCCTCGAAATGGCCGCGAGAACACGTGAGTTGAGCCCCGAAGGACGCACCCACTGGAAGCGGACCGCGGTGATGCTGGTGCCCGGCGTCGCCTGCGTCGGCGCGGTCGTCATCGCCCTGGCCCAGGGCGCGATGGCCGCGTCCTTCGCCGTCTCCGGCAAGAACTTCAAGGTCTCCGCCGACGAGATCACCGGCCAGGGGATCTCCAGCTTCCCGTCCTCCCTCGGCAGCAAGGACGGCAAGGGGCACGCCGTACTGCTCGCGGGCATCAGGTCCGGCACGGCAAAAGGGGTCTGCCTGTCGATGAAGCAGAATCTGCCGCTGGTCGGCGAGGTGTCGCTGATCGTACGGTCGGGCGGCGAGCGGGCCATCAAGGGCGAGCACCTCGTCGTCAACGCCGACGCGCTGACCAGCAGCGGCGGCCGGGTGACCGGGGTACAGGCGGGCCGGGACGCCTCGACGCTCACCGCCGCACCGGGGGTCAGCGGCCCGCAAGGACTGTTCGGCGTCCAGGCGAACAGCGCCCTCGCCCGTGACGTACGGAGCACGGCCTGGGCCTCGAACGGCGGCTCGCTCACCCTCGACAAGGTCGAGATCGAGCTGAGCCACACCGGCAAAGAGTGCTACTAGCCGGGAGGCGAGCTACCCGTGATCACTTTCGTCCTCGGCTTTCTCGCCGAGCTGGCCAAGGAGTTCGGCAGCTGGTTCGACCGGATACTGCCCGCACCCGGGCTGCGCCGGCCGGTGCGGTCGTGGCGCCGCCGACGCCCGTTCTGGGCGGGAGTGTGGGCGGTGGCCGGCGGCCTCGAGATGATCCTCCTGCCCCTGGCGCCGCTGCCGCTGATGCTCAAGGTCGGCATCGGTGCAATGTCCGCGATCGGCGTCGGCCTGGTGCTCATCGCGGGCGGCCTCTTCTTCCTCTTCGCCCCCGCGCAACGGATGTTCGTCTCGGTCGTCACCGCCATCGCCTCGCTCGTCTCGCTCGCCACCACCAATCTCGGCGGCTTCGGGATCGGCTGCGGGCTGGGGCTGCTGGGCTCGTCCATGGCGTTCGGCTGGCTGCCGCATCGGCGCGAGACGGTCGGCACGGAGACGGTCGGCAAGGAAGCGGTGACCGCCCGCCCAGAAGCGCAGGAGAGCCGGGCCGTCCGACACCTGCCGGGCACGTCCGCCCTCGCTCTGGCACTGCCGCTCGCGCTCGCCGCGGGGCCGGTTGCGGCCGCGCCCCCGGCGGCGGCCCGCCCGGCCGCCGGCGACCCGCGCGACGCGGCGGCCCGGCTCTCCCTCCCCTGCCTCACCGGCGTGGACACCGGAGGCGCCGACAACCCCGAACCCACCGGGCCGCCGCCCTCCGGAGCCGGCCGCCCCACCAGGACCGCGCAGCCCGGCGCGGTCGGCGCCCCCGACGGCCTCACCGCGCTCAAGCCCCCGCTGGTCATCGGCGACCAGCCGGGGCCGGGCCGGGCGGCCTACCCCGTCAGCCCGTACCACCCGACCGTCGCCGCCACCCGGCTGGCCGCCACCGACGCGATCATCCACGGCGCGACCTACCTCCCCACCCTGGGCGGCGGCCGCATCAAGGTCCTGTGGGTGCATGCCGGGCGGATCGTCGCCGACAACTACCACTTCGAGGTGCAGGGTCCGGACGGCCGGACCCACATCCTGGACGTCCGGCTCGACATCCGTGACGTCGATGTCTACGCCACCTCCCTCAAGGGCTCCCTCGAGATCCCCGGCCTGAAGGTCAGCACCCCGGTGATCTGCATCGGCGCGGACGTCGTTCCGGCCAATCTCCCCCTCGCCGTCCAGCTCCCCGAACTGACCATGGAACCGGTCACCGCGGGCCAGGTCCTCGTCGATGCCGCCGAGGTGCGCTACACGGTCCTCGGCAGCCACCCCTAGGTGGTATCCGCAAAGTCCCGTCGTCCGCCCGGAGGGCGGGGCTCGCGGCGTCTGGTGCGTGCGATCGCAAGGCGGAGGGTCGTCCTCGTAGCGGGCTACGTGGACGATCCCGACAACGCAGCGAGCGTGCGTGCCAGGCGCCGCGAGCCAGGCGGGACTTTGCGGACACCACCTAGCGCCACACCCGACTCCCCCGTCCGACTCCCCCGTCCCAGGAGGTACCGCCCATGGGCCGCTACAGCCGCCTGCGCGAGATCCGCCGGATGGACCCCGAGCGCGACTACGAGCAGATCTTCCGCTGGATCACCCAGTACGAGTTCCCCTGGGACTACGCGCAGGGCGTCAGCATCGCCTTCCTGCGCGACTACGGCGTTCCGAGAATCTCCCGACTCCTCGACCGAACCCAGGAGTTCGAGCGCGCCGGACAGAAGCGCTACGACGACACGGTGCTCCTCGGCTACGAGATGGCCGCCGAGGGCTTCGACTCCGAACGGGGCCGCGCCGCCGCCCGCCACCTCAACCGCATCCACGGCAAGTACAAGATCGCCAACGAGGACTACCGGTTCGTCCTGGCCACCACCGTCGTCGGCCCCAAACGCTGGATCGACCGCTTCGGCTGGCGGCCGCTGTGCGCCAACGAACGCCAGGCGCTCGCCCTGGTCGGCCACAAGATGGCCGAGATGATGGGCATCGAGGGCGCGCCGCGCACCATGGCCGGGTACGAGAAGCTGCTCGACGACTACGAAGCCGAGATGTTCGCGTACGACCCGGCCAACCACCGCGTCGCCAACGCCACCTTCCGCATCATGTCCGCCCGGTACCCGGCCGCACTGCGCCCGACCCTCGCCCGCTTCTCCCTCGCCCTTCTCGACGAGCCGTTGCTGCGCGCCCTCGGATTCCCCCAACAGCCGGCCTGGACAAGGGCGTTGGCGGTCCGCTTCCTACGGGCCCGCGCCGCCTTCGTACGCCTCACCCCGGCCCGGCCCGCCTCGCGCCCCGGCCTCGCCCCGCCCCGCTCGTACCCCTTCGGCTACACCCTCGACGACCTCGGGCCGGCCTGGGCCCAGCACCGTCCGCTCACGCCGCTCCCCTGCGAGGACCCCTCGTGACTCCTCCCCCTCGCAAACGTCCCGCCTCCTCAGCGCTCCAGCAGCGGCATCAGATACCGGCGCGCGAACCCCCGCGCCTGCTCATCGTCGTCCAGCGCGAAACAGCTGACCGGGTTGAGCAGAAAGGACACCGTGATCCGCACCATCAGCTCGGCGACCGGCGTCGGATCGCTCTCCGCCCGCCCCTCCACCCGCTGCGCCCGCCGCAGATGCCCCGCGAGATAACCCCGCATCGCCAGGAACGAGGGCCCGCTCTCCAGCGTCAGATACGGCAGCATCGTCTCCGGCTCCAACCGCATCAGCCCCCCGATCAGCGGATGCCCCCGGATCAGCCGAAGGATGGCGGCGAACCCCTCCACCATCCGCTCCTCCATGGTCGGCAGCCCCGCGACGGCCGCATCCACCTCGGCCACGAACAGCCGGTACTCCCGCAACAGCACCTGCTGTACCAGCTCGTCCTTGTTCCCCACGCGCCGGTACACCGTGACCCGCGAGACCTTGGCCCGCTTGGCCACATCGTCGACGGTGGACCGGCGCAGCCCGAACGTCATGAACTGCTCCCGCGCCGCATCGAGAATCTTCTCGGTCAGCGCATCCCCGGCCGGCGCGCTCGCCATCGCCCGCGCCAGCAGCGATCCGTCGTCCCCGGTGCCCGCCCCGGCGCTCGGCGTCGCGTCGGTACTCCGTACGCCCATCGGCCCTCCCGTCCTCGCGGTTCCGCGACCCCCTCGGCCGGGCCGTCCCGCAGGTCCTCGTAACAAAGACACTAACCGAATAACTTTGTAACTACGCCCTGTACAGGAGGCATTCGATGGCCACGCCGCCCACCCCGGAACAGCGGGACTTCGTCACCGCGCTGCGCGACTTCGCCCACCGCGAGTGCGGCACCCGCGCACAGCGCGACGCCCTGACCGCCGAGACCGGCGGCCCGCACAGCCCCTCCCTGTACGCGCGCCTGGCGGCCCTGGGGTGGCTCGGCGTCTGCCTTCCCGAAGAGTACGGCGGCGCCGGTGGCGGCATGACCGACGCCTGCCTGTTCCTGGAGGAGTGCGCTTATGGACTCGTCCCGGCCGGCGGCTTCATCACCTCGGTGATCGCCGCCAAGACCTACGAGAAATTCGGCAGCCCGGCCCAGCGGAAGGCCGCGATCGGCGGCGCGGTCGCCGGCCAGGTACTGTCCCTCGCCATGTCCGAGCCGGGCGCGGGATCGGATGTCGCCGCGCTGTGCTGCCGCGCCGCACGCACCCGGGACGGCGACTGGCTGATCAACGGCCACAAGACCTGGATCTCCAACGCCCACCTCGCCGCGCACATCCTGCTCGTGGCCAGGACCAACACCGGCGGCGACCGGCACGAGGGGCTGACGATGTTCCATCTCCCGGCCGCCACGCCCGGCGTCGAGATCCGCGGCATCGAGACCATGGGCGGCCGGGAGGTCAACGATGTCTACCTCACCGACGTCCGGCTGCCGGCCGAAGCGGTGGTCGGACGCGCCGACCACGCCTGGTCCCAGCTGATGGCGGGCCTGAACGCGGAACGCCTCTTCCTCGCCGCCCATATGCTCGGCCTCTCCCGCCGGATCCTCGACGACACCCTCGCCTACGTCCGCGAGCGGGAGCAGTTCGGCCACCCGGTGGGCTCGTTCCAGGCGCTGCGTCACCGTCTCGCCGATCTGGCCACCGAGATCACCTGCGCGGGCCTGCTCGTCCGGGACGTGGCGGCCCGCTGCGACGCGGAACCGGACCGGCTCTTCCCCCGCGAGGCGTCCATGGCGAAGCTCAAGGCCACCGAAACCGCCAAACGCGCCGCCCTGGAGGGCATGCAGATGATGGGCGGTTACGGCTATGCGACGGAATACGACATGGAACGCCACCTGCGCACGGCCGTGGTCTCCACCGTCTACGGCGGCACCAGCGAGATCCAGCGCGACATCATCGGCAAGAGCTACGGGCTGGGGAACAGCGGCAGCGATCCGGTGCGGCGCGGTCATCTGTAGCCGCCGGCCGTGGCCGCGGGATCCGCGGCGGGCACTCGGTGGGCACTCCGTGGGGGTAAATCCCTCTCCCCTCAATCTCCTTCCCCCCGAGTGGTTACCTCGAAGTAACCTCAGCTGATTGGATGAGCGACGCCGGATCAACCCCCCACCTCCCACAGGGAGTTCCCGTGTCGCACTCAGTGCTCCGCACTTCCCGGGCCGCCGTGATAGCCGCAGCCCTGGCCGCCGTCACGCTCACCGCCGCGGCCCCCGCGGCGTCGGCCGCCGCTGCCCCCCAACTGAAGGTGCTCACCTACAACACCTTCCTCATGAGCAAGAACCTCTATCCCAACTGGGGCCAGGACCACCGCGCGCAGGCGATTTCGGCCGCGGACTTCTTCCAGGGCAACGACGTCGTCGTCCTCCAGGAAGCCTTCGACAACTCCTCCTCCGACGCGCTGAAGTCCAACGCCTCGGCGCAGTACCCGCACCAGACCCCGGTGGTCGGCCGCAGCAAGGACGGCTGGGACGCCACCGGCGGCGCCTACTCGGCCGTCACCCCCGAGGACGGCGGTGTGACGCTGCTGAGCAAGTGGCCGATCGTGCGCAAGGAGCAGTACATCTACAAGGACGCCTGCGGTTCGGACTCCATGTCCAACAAGGGCTTCGTCTATGCGGTGCTGGACGTCAACGGCACCAAGGTGCATGTGGTCGGCACGCACACCCAGTCCACCGACTCGGGCTGCAAGGCGGGCGAGGCGGCCGCCGACCGCGCCAAGCAGCTCAAGGAGATCGACGCCTTCCTGGACGCCAAGAACATCCCGGCGGACGAAGAGGTCATGCTGGCCGGCGACCTGAACATCGACTCGCACAGCGCCGAGTACAACGCGCTGCTCAGCAACGCCGACCTCGCGCCCGCCGACGGCCGCACGGGCCACCCGTACTCCTTCGACACCCAGGAGAACTCCGTCGCGAAGTACCGCTACCCGAACGACCCCCGCGAGGACCTGGACTACATCCTGTACCGCAAGGGCAACGCCCGGCCCGCGGGCTGGCAGAACAAGGTGATCAAGGAGGAGTCGGCGCCCTGGACGGTCTCCAGCTGGGGCAAGGACTACACCTACACCAATCTCTCGGACCACTACCCGGTCGTGGGTAGCGTCGGCTAGGCGGCCTTGCGGCCGCACCGGGCCGAGGCTGCTGCCGTCCGCGGCGCGTCGAGTTCCTTGTGCGTCTCGGCGCGCCGTCCGGGGAGGACGGCGTGGCCCTCATGGCTCCGCCGGCTCACCGGACTCACCGGACTCACCGGACGAACCGGCGTCTCAACGCTTGAGATAGGCCAGAACGGCCAGCACCCTGCGGTTGTCGTCCGCCGACGGGTCGATCCGGAGCTTGGTGAAAATGCTCGCGGTGTGCTTGGCGACCGCGCTCTCGCTGATGTGCAGGCCGCCGGCGATGGCGGCGTTGGACCTGCCCTCGGCCATCAGCTCCAGGACGTCCCGTTCGCGCTGTGTCAGGTCGCCGATCGTGCCGCGGGCGTCGCTGCGCGAGAGCAGTCTGGAGATGACCTGAGGGTCCATCACCGTGCCTCCGGCAGCCACGCTGCGGACCGCGTCGATGAACTGCTCGGTGTGGGTGACCCGGTCCTTGAGCAGATATCCGACCGCGCCCTCGCCCCCGGCCAGCAGCTCGTTCGCGTACAGCTGCTCGACGTACTGGGAGAGGACGAGGACGGGGAGTCCGGGCCGCCGGCAACGGGCCTCCAGCGCGGCCTGCAGGCCCTCGTCGGTGAAGGTCGGCGGCAGCCGCACATCGACCACGGCGACATCCGGCGCCGCGTCCCCCTCGTCGAGGAGCGCGCGCAGCAGGGACGGGCCGTTGTCCACCGCGACGACCTCGCAGCCGTGTTCCTGGAGTGTGCGTATCAGCCCGTCTCTCAGGAGGAAGAGGTCTTCGGCGAGGACAACGCGCACGGTATCTCCATCGTCACGGTGGTCGGTCCGCCCTGCGGGCTGTGCAGGTCGAGGGTGCCGTCGAAGGTATCCAATCGCCGTCGTACGCCGGTCAGCCCGGTGCCCCGTGCGGGGTCGGCGCCGCCGTGACCGTCGTCGGTGACGGTTGCGCGCAGCAGGCCTCTCTCATAGGTCAGGGCGATGCCGACCTCGCAGGCCCCGGAGTGCTTCGCCGCGTTCGTCAGCGCCTCGCTCACCGCGAAGTAGGCGGCGGACTCGACCGGTGCCGGGAGCCGGCCCGGCAGCCGGGTCTCGACGTGGACGTCGAGGTAGCTGTCGAGCGCCAGCGACCGGACGGCGTCGCCCAGGCCCCGGTCGGCGAGGACCGGCGGGTGGATGCCGTGCACCAGGTCGCGCAGGTCCTGCAGGGCGCCTTCGGACGTGCGGCGGACGTCCAGCAGGAGGTCGCGCGCCGCCGCGGGGTCCGTCTCCATCAGGCGGGTGGCACGGTCCAGCGTCATTCCCAGGGCGACCAGCCGGGCCTGCGCCCCGTCGTGCAGGTCCCGCTCGATGCGGCGCAGTTCGGCGGCCTGAGCGTCCAGGGCCTTGGTACGGATGTCGGTGAGCCGCTCGACCCGCCGGGCGAGCCGGATGCTGCGCGGCGCGGAGAGCAGCGGCCGGCTCAGCCGGGTGTGCAGCCGGAGCGTGGCGGGGGCGCCCAGCAGCCCGGCGGCGATGAAGGCGAGACCCAGCGCAAGCGCGGCGCACATGGTCGCGGTGCTGTGCACGGGGACGAACGCGTACCAGTTGCCGTCGTCGATGAGCCGCCAGATGAACGGCTGCACCAGCGCGCCGAACGCCCCGTACTCGACCAGAGCGAGGGGCACCGCGACGAGCAGCCCGCCGGCCACCGGCTCCAGCCAGGCCCACGCCAGGTCGCGCCAGAAACCCTCGTCGGCGATGAGCGCGCCCGACCTCTTGCGGGCGTTGAGGGCACGGTCCCCGGGCAGCGGCTCCGGTGGACCGATGCGGACGCCCGTCCACCGGCCGGCGCGTGAACGGGAACGGTCGGACAGTGCGCGCAGGGCCCGCGCGGCGGGCGGCAGCAGCCGGAAGCCCACGCCCACGGGCACCAGCAGCAGGGCGAGGACGACCAGCGAGCCCACCGCCGACACCGCGAGGGCATGCAGGCTCGCCAACTGGCACCGGCCGAAGGCGACACAGGCGCGGGAGGCGACCGCACGTGGCTTATCGAACATCGTCCATGATCGGGGGGATCCTAGCCGGTGCCGGTGCCGGTGCCGCCGTCCGCAGCCTGCCGGCGCTCGTCCACGTCCACAGTCCCGCCGCTGCCAGGCACGAGGCGCCGAACGCCACCATGGGCGGCACCGCGCCGGACCCTTCGTCCATGAACAGCAGCATGCCGAGGTTGATCAGCGCGTGAAAGCCCGCGGCGAGCGGCAGCCTGGATGCCCGCGCCCCTTCGAGGGCCCACCCCATCACGACCGACATGGACACCGCCGCCATCATGAACGCCCCCGCGTACACGGGGTGTTGAGCGAATATCTGGACGTGCCAGGCGCCCCACGCCACGCCCACCGCGACCGACGCCGCAAGAGGGCCGAAGCGGGTGCGCAGCAGCGGCTGCAGGAAGCAGCGCCACCCGATCTCCTCGCCGCACGCGCCGATCAGCTGCGCCACGGCGATCAGCACGAACGGGGCACCCGGCCGGGTGAAGCGCCCGTCCCCGGTGAGCGCCGCGTACGCACCGACGCTCAGCGCGATGATCACAGCCGCCGTGATGAGGAGAAGCACCCCCCGGCCGCCGCGCCCCGGCTCGGGCCCGGCGAGCACTTCCCGCACCCGCCCCGGCCACAGCAGCGCAACAACTCCCACCCCGACTGCGGGTCCGAACTGCGTCAGCTGGATGACCTCGCCGGGTATCCGGGTCGCGGGCTGGAGCGCACCCAGCGCTCCGGCCGCCGGAAAGGCAACGGCGAGGAACAGGGCCATCGCCCCGATGTCTACGGTTTTCCTTCGCATGGCACCGACGATGCCGCCCGGCGCCCCCGCCGCCATTGCGCCTGGGTGCCGGGCAGGGGTGTACCTGGATACACCCCCGCCGCTCGCCGTGATCATCTTTGTGACCGCATCGGGCTGCACCCGGCGGCGGCTCCACCGGTCTTCGGGCCTCGCCGGTGGACGGCCTACCGGCGGTTCGCCGAGTGGGTTCATCGGCATGGCCGCAGCCCTCATCGGCTACCAGCCGCTGCTCACGCAGGCCACCCGGAACACGCTGCTGTCAGCTCTCGTTGCGCTGCCTGCTGGCGGCTCGCGCTTCCCAGGTGTCGTTGTCCGAGACATGGATCGAGACGGGTTGATCGAACCATCGAGCGGCCTCCGGAAGGTCACGGATCAGCGCGGGGATCTCGGGGTCGAACCTCAACACGGCCAGTGTCTTCCAGCCGTGCGGGATCTCGTCCCACCCGACTCCGAACTGCTGGGTGACCGCCACGACAGTCGTGGTCACCCGGACGACATCGCTCTCGTCGGAGCGTCGGAAGCAGCAACCGAAGCGCCTGCCCACCGGCACGTCCGCGTAGTTGTAGGAAAGGAAGAGGGCTTCGTCGTTCGCCGAGCGCCGGGGAAGCGATTGGCCGATGGACGCGAGAGCACCCTCGTCGGCACGGCTCTCGATGAGCAGAACGCGGTCAGCGAGCGGGGTGTCCTCTTCGGTCCTCATGCCGTCATTTTCGTGGCGCCGACAACCGGGCTCGGACCGATCCCGGCTGCCCCGGGTGCTTTGAGCCAGAGGCAGACCGCCATGAGAGACGATGCCTCAGTGGTCGTAGACCGTCACCGCTATGCCCTGCCGGGTGAGTCGTTCCGCTATCAGCGGCTCCACCCGGGACCACTTGCCGCCCGCCAGGCCGCAGCCGATCCGCGGCATATGGACCGAGGCCCCGAGCTCCCGGGCCTTGGCGGCCACCCGGACCAGGCCCGCATCGATGGCGTCGTACCGCACCGGGACTCCCTTGCTGCCCGTCCGCGTCCCGCGCTGTCCGACGACGTTCGCCACCCACAGACGCTCGGCGACCTGGACGAACTGGGCCGCGCCGAGCCCGAAGTCGTTCCCCGCCCGCGCGCGGTGCCAGGCGCGGTAGGCGGCCTCCGGCTCCGGCCAGCGGCGGGAGAGCGCCAGGACGAAGCCCTTGCCCCAGCCCCCGAGGTCGTTGCAGACATGCGTGATGATCTTGACGCCCTTGCCCTGTGGCGCGGTGGCGTCCCCCTTGATGTACCTGACGCTTGAGATCCCCGTGTTCTCAGTCATGCCTCCACGGTAAAGGCGACCACTGACAACCAGCCGGGACGGGCAAGCGCAGGGGCGGCCGCGGAAGCCTCTCGGGCCTCCGCGGCCGCCCCTGCATGCTCAGGCGTGCGCTACCGCGCGACTATTCCGCCAGTTCGCGTTCCTTGGCGATCCGGGCCACCCGGCCACGGACCACGTACCAGCCGACGACCAGCGCGGCGGCCAGGACCGGGATCAGCATCACGGTCTGGCGGCCGACGCCGTCGTCGAACCACATCAGCACGATGACGCCGATCAGGAAGACAATGGTGGCGATGTCGGTGACCGGTGTGCCCGGGAGCTGGAACTTCGGGCGCGAGACCAGCCCCTCGCGGGAGCGGCGCACGAACACCATGTGACAGATCATGATCGTGACCCAGGTACTGATGACACCCAGCGCCGCGATGTTGATCACGATCTCGAAGGCCTGACCCGGGACGAGGTAGTTGAGCCCGACACCCAGGACGCACACCGCGGCGGTGAGCATGATGCCGCCGTACGGAACCTGGTTGCGGTTCATGCGACCGACGAACTTCGGCGCCGAACCCGCCATGGACATCGAGCGCAGGATCCGTCCGGTCGAGTAGAGGCCGGAGTTCAGGCTCGACATGGCGGCGGTCATCACGACGAGGTTCATGACATCGCCGGCGTACGGCACACCGAGGTTGGACAGCACGGTCACGAAGGGGCTCTCGTCACCGGTGAACTTGTTCCACGGCAGCAGCATCGCCAGCAGCACGACCGAACCGACGTAGAAGACGCCGACCCGCCACATGATGGAGTTGACCGCCTTCGGCACGACCTTCTCGGGCTCGCTGGTCTCACCGGCGGTAACACCGACCAGCTCGACCGCGGAGTAGGCGAAGACCACGCCTTGGAGCACGATCACCATGGGCATCAGACCGGTCGGGAAGAGCCCACCGTGGTCGGTGATCAGACTCAGCCCTGGCGCATGTCCGGCGACCGGGTGATGGGTGGCCAGCAGGAAGATGCCGATGAACATGAAGGCGACCAGCGCCGCGACCTTGATGATCGCGAACCAGAACTCCATCTCGCCGAAGATCTTCACCGAGATCAGGTTCACCGACAGCACGACCGCGAGCGCGATCAGCGCCATCACCCACTGCGGGATGCTGGTGAACAGGCTCCAGTAGTGCGTGTAGAGGGCAATGGCCGTGATGTCGGCGATACCGGTCGTGGACCAGTTGACGACGTACATCCAGCCGGCGACGTACGCGCCCTTCTCCCCCAGGAATTCCCGGGCGTACGAGACGAAGGAGCCGGAGGACGGGCGGTGCAGCACCAGCTCGCCGAGGGCCCGTACGACGAAGAACGCGAAGAGGCCGCAGACCGCGTAGGCCACTGCCAGCGAGGGACCGGCGGAGTGGAGCCGACCACCGGCGCCGAGGAACAGGCCGGTGCCGATCGCCCCACCGATGGCGATCATGTTGATGTGGCGGCCCTTGAGGCCCTTGCTGTAGCCCGCGTCGCCCGCGTCCTGCCGTGCGCCGCTCCCCCCGTCGTGTGACTTCTGGGCTGCGTCTGTGACGGTTTCTGTGCTCACTGCTGGTGGATCTCGCTTTCAGGCAGGTGCTTGAGCGGGGCCGGATCAAGCGGATCGCGCGAGTCGGCCGACGGCACACCTTCCACGAAGACCGCCCACCCGTCTGTGGGCAAGATCACATGGCGTAAAAACCTTGTAGGATCTGACGGTATTTCTCGTGAATTACGCGGCGTCGCAGCTTCAGCGAAGGAGTCAACTCGCCGGTTTCCGGACACCACTCCTCGCCCAGCAGGAAATATCGCTTGACCTGCTCGGTGCGGTTCAGGCGCGCATTCGCGGCGGCCACCGCCCGTTCGACCTCTTCCCGGACCGCCGGATGCCCGGCCAGCTCCTCCAGCGTCCCCTCGATGCCGTGGCGCGCCGCCCAGGCGGGGGCCAGCTCCGTATCCAGCACCAGCAGCGCCACCAGATACGAATGGCCGTCGCCGTACGCCAGCGCCTGCCCGATGAGCGGGTGCTCCTTGAGGGTGTTCTCGACCAGCGCGGGCGAGACATTTTTGCCCGTGGACGTCACGATCATTTCCTTCTTGCGGTCGGTCAGCCAGAGGAAGCCGTCCTCGTCCAGCCGGCCGATGTCGCCGGTCGCGAACCAGCCATCGCCGTCGGTAGCCGGCTCCACCGATCCGTCCGCCCGCAGATAGCCGTCGCACACGGTGCGCCCGCGGACCTCGATCTCACCGTCCTCGGCCGTGCGCACCTCCACGCCGTCGATCGGGCGGCCGACCGAGCCGAGCCGGAAGGCGCCCGGGCTGTTCGCCGTGGACACGCCGGCCGTCTCCGTCAGCCCCCAGGCATCCATGATCACAATGCCCAGACCGGCCCAGAAGCGCACCACATCCGGCGGCATCGGCGCGGACGCACTCGCCGTCCACACCAGCCGGTCGAATCCGGCCGACGCCAGCAGCGGATCCAGCACCTCGGCCTTGACCTGGGCATACGTGGCCGCCAGCGCTTCCGAGGGGCGCTCGCCGCGCTCCTGGCAGGCCGCATGGGCGCGGGCCGTCCGGCCGGCCGCCTCGACGGCCGCCCGCCGCTCCTCCGGGAGCCGCGCGAGCGCCGCCCGGACGGCCGCCGCCAGCTTCTCCCAGACCCTCGGTACGCCGAAGAACTGCGCCGGATGCAGCTCACGCGCCGTCGCGGCGACCGTCGCCGGGTCCGCGCAGAGGTAGACGTGCGAGGCGCGGAAGACCGGCAGATAAAGGCCCAGCATCCGCTCGGCGATATGGGCGAAGGGGAGGTAGCAGAGGTGCTCGACATGATCGGGCAGCTCGACGGCGGCATCCAGGGCCGTCGCGTTGAGGAGCACATTGCGGTGGCTGACGACGACGCCCTTGGGGTCGCCGGTGGTGCCGGAGGTGTAGACGACGGTGAGGGTGTCGGCCGCGTCCGCCCGCCGCCAGGCCGCCTCGAACTCCTCGGGGTCGTACAGTTCGGCGCCGCGGGCGGCCAGCGAGGCATAGCTCTCGTACGGGCCGGACCCGCTCGCCTCGTCCCGCTCGACGAGCACCAGCTTTTCGAGCCGGGCGGACGCGTCGTCGAGCAGGGGCTGCCAGCGCCCGAACTCCCGAGCACCCTCCAGGACGGCGAAGCGGGCCCTGCTGTGGCGGACGATGTGCGCTATCTGTACGGGCGCGGCGGTGCCGTACACGGTGACCGGGATCGCGCCGAGGTGCACCAGGGCGAGGTCGCTGAGCCAGTGCTCGGGGCGGTTGCCCATCATGAGGAGGACGATCTCGCCGCGCCGTACGCCGAGCGCGCGGTACCCGGCCGCCAGCTCGGCGACGCGGTGCCGGACCTCGGCCCAGCTCAGCGTGTGCCAGCCTCCGGGCCCGTCGCCCGTGCGCCAGGAGAGCGCGGGCAGCGGCCCGTGGTCCTCGGCGTTGCGCAACAGCAGTGCGGGAAGGGTGAGTTCGCCCGGTTCGCCGGGCATGCGCAGGATCGTGGTCAAGGCGGTCTCCCGATGAGTGAGCCTGATCTGCGGACCGAACTGGGGGCCTGGCTGCGGCGCTGCGCTTGCGGAGTGGAGCGGAGGCGAGGGGAGGCAGGGAAGAGGGGCAGAACGGTTCAGAAGGTTTCACAGGAGTGGTGAGACAGCAATACTGTTGAACATGATGGAGTCCGCCACCGACCTCACGGTCGACGAACTGGCCGCCCGCGCCGGCGTCACGGTCCGCACGATCCGCTTCTACAGCACGCGCGGACTGCTGCCGCCCCCCGAGATCGGTCCGCGCCGGGTGGGCCGCTACGGACCGGACCATCTCTCGCGGCTGGCGCTGATCGAGGAACTCCAGCACCAGGGCCTGACCTTGTCCGCGATCGAGCGCTATCTGGCGCAGCTGCCGACCGATCTGAGCGCCCAGGATCTGGCCATCCACCGTGCGCTGGTGGCGAGTTGGGTGCCGGACAAGGCGGAGGACGCGACCCGGGAGCAGCTGGAGCGGCGGGTCGGCCGGGAGCTGACGGAGGAGGACCTGGACCGGCTGGCGGCCATGAGCGTGCTCGTGCGGACCGATGATCCGGGGGTCTTCCAGGTCGACCCGGGCCTGCTGCATCTGGGCACCCGGCTGCTGGACGTGCCGATCGCGCTGGAGACGATTCTGGCGGCGCGCACCGTCGTCATCGAGCACACCCGCTCGGCGGCGCGCGAGCTGAGCCGGCTCTTCAAGGACGAGGTATGGGAGCCCTACCGCGAGGGCGGGCCGGACGCGGAGGACATGGCGCGGATGAAGTCGCTGTCCGCCCATATGCAGCCGATGGTGGTGCAGGCACTGGTCACGGCCTTCCAGCGGTCGATGAAGCAGGAACTGCGGGAGTGGTTCAGCGAGAACGACAAGAGCGGGGAGGGCGACGGGGGCGAGGGATGAGGAGTGCGGGGGCGGGCCACCGGGCCCGCCCCCGCTTCGCTCAGTCGCTGAACTTCTCGCCCTTCTCGGCCTTCTCCACCAGCAGCGCGGACGGCGCGAACCGCTCGCCGTACGACGCGGCCAGCTCGCGGGCGCGCGCCACGAAACCGGGCAGGCCGACGAGTTCCTCGCGCCCCGGTCCGCCCTGGTAACCGTTGATGTACTGGATCACGCCGCCGGTCCAGCCGGGGAAGCCGATGCCGAAGATGGAGCCGATGTTGGCGTCGGCGACCGAGGTCAGCACGCCTTCCTCGAAGCAGCGGACGGTGTCCAGCGCCTCGGAGAACAGCATCCGCTCCTGCATGTCGACGAACGGAACGGCGGCGCCCTCCTTGGCGAAGTGCTCGCGCAGCCCCGGCCACAGGCCGATGCGCTTGCCGTCCTCGCCGTATTCGTAGAAGCCCGCGCCGCCGCTGCGGCCGGGCCGCTCGAACTCGTCCACCATGCGGTCGATGACGGCATCGGCCGGGTGCGGCTGCCAGGTGCCGCCGGCCTCCTCGACCGCCCGCTTGGTCTCGTTGCGGATCTTGCGGGGCAGGGTGAGGGTCAGCTCGTCCATCAGGGAGAGCACCTTGGCCGGGTAGCCGGCCTGGGCCGCGGCCTGCTCGACGGAGACCGGGTCCAGGCCCTCGCCGATCATCGCGACGCCTTCGTTGATGAAGTGGCCGATGACGCGCGAGGTGAAGAAGCCGCGCGAGTCGTTGACGACGATCGGGGTCTTCTTGATCTGGCGTACGAGGTCGAAGGCGCGGGCCAGCGCCTCGTCGCCGGTCCGCTCGCCCTTGATGATCTCCACCAGCGGCATCTTGTCGACCGGGGAGAAGAAGTGCAGTCCGATGAAGTCACGGTCGCGCTCGACGCCCTCGGACAGCAGCGTGATGGGCAGGGTGGAGGTGTTGGAGCACAGCAGCGCGTCGGGGGCGACGATGTGCTGGATCTCCTTGAACACCTTGTGCTTGAGCGCGACGTCCTCGAAGACGGCCTCGATGACGGCGTCACAGCCCGCGAGGTCCTGCGGGTCGGCGGTGGGGGTGATGCGCGCCAGCAGCTCGTCGCGCTGGGCCTCGGTCGTGCGGCCCCGCGACAGCGCCTTGGCCAGCAGACCCTCCGAGTACTCCTTGCCCTTCTCGGCCGCGTCGAGGGTGACGTCCTTCAGGACGACCTGCATCCCGGCACGGGCGCAGGAGTATGCGATGCCCGCGCCCATCATTCCGGCGCCGAGGACGGCGACCTTCTCGACCCTGCGGGGTTCGATGTCCTTGGGGCGGTTGGCGCCGGAGTTGACCGCCTGGAGGTCGAAGAAGAAGGCCTGGATCATGTTCTTGGAGATCTGGCCCGTGACCAGCTCGACGAAGTAGCGCGCCTCGATGGTCTGCGCGGTCTCGAAGTCGACCTGGGAGCCCTCGACGGCGGCCGCGAGGATGTTGCGCGGCGCGGGGTAGGGCGCGCCGTTGACCTGCTTCTTGAGGTTGGCGGGGAACGCGGGGAGGTTCGCCGCGAACTTCGGGTTGGCCGGGGTGCCGCCGGGGATGCGGTAGCCCTTGACGTCCCAGGGCTGCTGGGACTCGGGGTGCTCGTCGATGAAGGCGCGGGCCTTGGCGAGCAGTTCCTCGGGGGCGGCCGCGACCTCGTGGATCAGGCCGTTGTCCTTGGCGCGGGTGGCGTTGTACTGGGTGCCCTGGAGCAGCACCTTCAGCAGCGCGTCGGTGATGCCCAGGAGGCGGACCGTACGGGTGACGCCGCCGCCCGCGGGCAGCAGGCCGAGGGTGACCTCGGGCAGGCCGATCTTGGTGCCGGGGGCGTCGAGGGCGACGCGGTGGTGGCAGGCGAGCGCGATCTCGTAACCGCCGCCCAGCGCCGCGCCGTTGATGGCGGCGACGACGGGCTTGCCGAGGGTTTCGATGCGGCGCAGGTCGCGCTTGATGCCGTTGCCCGCCTCGAAGGCCTGCTGGGCCTGGGCGGGGGTGACGGCGATCAGGTCGCGCAGGTCGCCGCCGGCGAAGAAGGTCTTCTTGGCGGAGGTGAAGACGATGCCGCGGATGCTGTCCTTCTCGGCCTCCAGGCGGTCGGCCACCGCGGTGAGGGAGGCCTTGAAGGCGTTGTTCATGGTGTTGGCGGACTGGTCGGGGTCGTCCAGGACCAGGGTGACGATGCCGGTCTCGTCCTGTTCCCAGCGGATGGTCGACGAGGCAGCGGATTCACTCATGGGTGCGTACTCCGTAGTGGGGTGGGACGAGGGGGTCAGAGGCGCTCGATGACGGTGGCGATGCCCATGCCGCCGCCGACGCAGAGGGTGGCCAGGCCGTAGCGCTTGTCCTGCCGCTCCAGCTCGTCGATGAGGGTGCCGAGGATCATCGCGCCGGTGGCGCCGAGAGGGTGGCCCATGGCGATGGCGCCGCCGTTGACATTGACCTTGTCCAGGCTCAGGCCCATGTCCTTGACGAAGCGCAGCACCACCGCGGCGAAGGCCTCGTTGATCTCGACGAGGTCGATGTCGTCGATGGTCAGGCCGGCCTTGGCCAGGGCCTTGCGGCTGGCGGGCGCGGGTCCGGTGAGCATGATCGTCGGCTCGGAGCCGGAGACCGCGGCGGAGATGATGCGGGCCCGCGGGGTCAGGCCGTAGCGCTCGCCGACCTCCTTGGAGCCGATGGCGACGAGGGCCGCGCCGTCCACGATGCCGGAGGAGTTGCCCGCGTGGTGGACGTGGTCGATCTTCTCGACCCAGTGGTACTTCTGCAGGGCGACCGCGTCGAAGCCGCCCGCGTCACCGATGGCGGCGAAGGAGGGCTTGAGGCCGGCCAGGCTGTCCGCGGTGGTGCCGGGGCGCGGGTGCTCGTCGCGGTCGAGGACGACCAGGCCGTTGCGGTCGCGTACCGGGACGACGGACCGCTCGAAGCGGCCGTCCTTCCAGGCCGCGGCGGCCCGCTCCTGGGAGAGCGCGGCGAATTCGTCGACGTCGCGCCGGGTGTAGCCCTCGATGGTGGCGATGAGGTCGGCGCCGATGCCCTGCGGGACGAAGCCGGTCTCGAAGTTGGTCATCGGGTCGGCGAACCAGGCCCCGCCGTCGGAGGCCATCGGCACCCGCGACATCGACTCGACGCCGCCCGCGAGCACCAGGTCCTCCCATCCCGAACGGACCTTGGCGGCGGCCATGTTGACCGCCTCGAGGCCCGAGGCACAGAAGCGGTTCTCCTGGACGCCGGCGACGGTGTCCGGCAGTCCGGCGGCGATCGCCGCGATCCGGGCGATGTCGGAGCCCTGGTCGCCGACCGGGCCGACGACGCCGAGCACGATGTCGTCGATGGCGGCCGGGTCCAGTCCGGGAAAGCGGCTGCGCACTTCGTGGATCAGGCCGACGACCAGGTCGATCGGCTTGGTGCCGTGCAGTGCGCCATTGGCCTTGCCGCGGCCGCGCGGCGTGCGGATCGCGTCGTATACGTACGCTTCGGTACTCAAGTCAACAAGCCTTTCGGATGAGGGTGAGGGTGAGGCGGGGCGGCGGATGCGGACCGCAGACCGGGGCCGGTCCGGATGCGGTCGGGGTGCGGTCCGGATGCGTCGGGGGAACGGGGGTCAGCCGAGGAGGGAACGGCCGATGATCTCCTTCATGATCTCGGTGGTGCCTCCGTAGATCGTCTGGATGCGCCCGTCGGTGAAGGCCTTCGCGACGCGGTATTCCGTCATATAGCCGTAGCCTCCGTGAAGCTGGAGACAGCGGTCGGCGACCCGCTTCTGCAGCTCGGTGGCCCACCACTTGGCCATCGAGGCGTGCACCGCGTCCAGCTCGCCGGCCGAGTGGTCGACGATGCAGCGGTCGAGGAAGGCGCGGGTGACGGCGCACTCGGTGGCCATCTCGGCTATCTCGAAGCGGATGTGCTGGAGCTTGGCCAGCGGCCGCCCGAACGCCTCGCGCTCCTTGACGTACTGGCTGGTGATCTCCAGCAGGTGTTCGGCGGCGGCGATCCCGGCGACGGCGATGCCCATCCGCTCCTGCGCGAGATGCGTCATCAGATGGATGAACGCGCCGTTCAGCTCGCCGAGCAGATTCTCCTTGGGCACCCGTACGTCGTGGAAGAACAGCTCGGCGGTGTCCTGGGCCTTCTGGCCGATCTTGTCGAGGTTGCGGCCCCGCTCGAAACCCTCCATGCCGCGCTCGACGACCAGCAGGCTCAGGCCGTGCGCCCTGCCCTCGGGGGTCGTCCGGGCGACGACGATGACCAGGTCGGCGAGGATGCCGTTGGAGATGAAGGTCTTGGAGCCGTTGAGGATCCAGTGGTCGCCGTGGTCCTGGGCGGAGGTCCGGATGCCCTGGAGGTCCGATCCCGCCCCCGGCTCGGTCATCGCGATGGCGGTGATGATCTCGCCGCTGCAGAAGCCGGGGAGCCAGCGCCGCTTCTGCTCGTCGGTGCCGAGGGTGGTCAGATACGGCCCGATGATGTCGTTGTGCAGCCCTACGGCGAGCCCGGCGGCGCCGGCCCGGGTGAACTCCTCGGACAGGACGACGCTGTAGCGGAAGTCGCTCTCCCGACCGCCGCCGTATTCCTCCGGCACCGCCAGCCCCAGCAGCCCCTGCCGGCCGGCCGCCCGCCAGGCGTCGCGGCTGACGATGCCGTCCTTCTCCCACTGCTCGTAATGCGGCGTCACCTCCTTGGCCAGGAAGGTCCGTACCGTCTCCCGGAAAGCCTCGTGCTCCTCGGTGAAGATCTGGCGCTTCATCTGCGCGGTCATCGCTGGGGGCCCTCCTCAGAGCCAGTTCTTGACGGTCTCGATCAGCTTCGCCGGCTCGGGTCCTACGGGGTGGACGTTGAGCATCGTCACACCCGCCTCCCGGAAGGCGGCGATGCGCTCGCGGACGTATCCCTCGGGCCCGCACAGCGACATCAGCTCGCAGAACTCCTCCGGTACGGCCGCCTCGGCCTCCTTCTTCTTCCCGGCGAGGTACAGCTCCTGGATGGTGCCCGCGGCCTCTTCGTAGCCGTAGGCGACGGCGAGGTCGTGGTAGAAGTTCTTGCCCTTGGCGCCCATGCCTCCGACGTAGAGCGCGATCATCGGGCGGGCCAGCTCCCGTACGGCTGCGGCGTCCTCGCCGATCGCCAGCAGGCCACCGGCGACCGTCTGCAGCGGCCCGAGCGCCGGGTCGCGGCGGGCGGCCCCCTCGGCCAAGGGGGTGCCCCACACCGCGCCCGCCTTCTCCGGGATGAAGAGGGTGGGCAGCCAGCCGTCGGCGACCTCCGCGGTCATGCGGACGTTGGCGGGGCCGAGCGCCGCGACATAGACGGGGATTTCGGGTCGCACCGGCCGGGTGAGGATCTTCAGCGGCTTACCGAGCCGGCCGCCCTTCTCCGGGGGCAGCGGCATATCGGTGATGCCGTGGTGGTCGATGATCTCGCGGCGCCAGATACGGCGGCACAGATCGATGGTCTCGCGGGTGCGGCCCAGCGGTTTGTCGTACGGCTTGCCGTGCCAGCCCTCGACGACCTGCGGGCCGGAGGCACCCAGGCCGAGCAGCGCCCGGCCGCCGGAGACCGCGTCGAGGCCGGCGGCGGTCTGGGCGATCAGGGCGGGGGTGCGGGAGTAGACGTTCAGGATGGCCGAGCCGATCCTGGCCCGTTCCGTGCGGGCGGCCAGGAAGCCCATGATGGTCGGCGAGTCGAAGCCATAGGCCTCGGCGACCCAGATGGCGTCCAGTCCGGCGGCTTCGAGGGCGGCGACCTCTTCGGCGGCCTGGCGGGGGTCGCCCGCGTACTGGAGCGTCGTGGCGAGTTCCATCAGCTGTCCGCCTCCTGCGGCTCGGTGCGGGCCGGACCGGCGATCAGGCCCGGGATCTGCCAGTCGCGGGCGATCTCTTCGGTGTCCGCGCCGGGCTGCGCGGGCGGTCTGCGCACCGTCCCCGGGGTGTGCGAGAAGCGCGGCGCGGGCGCGGGCTGGGTGATACCGCCGTGGTCGACGAAGGTGCCGCGGGCGGCGAGGTGCGGATGCTCGGGGGCCTCGCGCAGCGACAGTACGGGCGCCACGCAGGCGTCGGACCGCTGGAAGACGGCGGTCCATTCGTCGCGGGTACGGGTCTTGAAGCGGGCGGCGATGACGGTCCGCAGCTCGCCCCAGGCGGCGAGGTCGTCGCGGCCGGGGGCCTCCTCCTCGATGCCGAGCAGGCGGATGAATTCGGCGTAGAAGCGCTTCTCCAGCGCGCCGACGGCCATATAGCCGCCGTCCGCGGTCTCGTACGCCCCGTAGAACGGCGTCCCGCCGTCGAGCAGATTGGCGCCGCGCCGGTCCTGCCAGCCGCCGGCCGCCAGCATGCCGTGGATCATCGCCGTCAGATGGGCCGTGCCGTCGACGATCGCGGCGTCCACGACCTGGCCCCGGCCGCCCTCGGAGCGGGCGTGCTGGAGGGCCGCGAGGACGCCGATGACCAGATAGAGGGAGCCACCGGCGTAGTCGCCCACCAGGTTGGCGGGAATGGCGGGCGGGCCGTCGGGCGGGCCGATCATGCCGAGGGCTCCGGTGATGGCGATATAGCCGATGTCGTGCCCGGCGGTGTCGGCGAGCGGCCCGTGCTGTCCCCAGCCGGTCATCCGCCCGTAGACCAGCCGGGGGTTGCGGGCCAGGCACGCGTCGGGGCCGACGCCGAGCCGCTCGGCCACCCCGGGGCGGTATCCCTCGACCAGCACATCGGCCCGCTCGACCAGATCGAGGACCTGCGCCACCCCGTCGGGCTCCTTGAGGTCCACCAGCACCGAGCGTTTGTTGCGGTTGGTGACGTCGTACGCCGGGTCGATGCGCAGCCCCGCGCCGCCGGGCCGGTCGACGCGGACCACATCGGCGCCGAGATCGGCCAGCAGCATGGCCGCGAACGGGCCGGGACCGATGCCGGCGAGCTCGACCACCCGCACCCCGCTCAGCGGGCCGTTGTCTGACGCTGCCATCGCGCCCCCTGCCCTTCCGCCGCACTTCGAGAGCCACTGTGACACTTCTGATGTAACACTCGCGATGTTAAGAACGTGTTCCACTTTCCACAAGCCCCCCCGGGCCAAGTGCCGACCACCGGAAAAGGCCCGCGCCGACGATGCTCAACTGCCATCGCCGTCACGGGCCTTTGCGCGCCTTCCGCCGCTGCGCCGCTATCCCCCGTCGAGCTCGGCGATGAGCTTCTTCGGGGCTATGACGCGATAGGACTCCTCGGTCCAGTCACAGAGCAGCTCGGCGGCCGGGGCGGCCTTCTCCGCCAGCGGAATCTGCACCCAGCCCGACTTGCCCAGGCCGTAGCCGGCGGGCTTGGCGCCGGGCGAGGTGAGGGCATGGGCATGCGCCTCCAGGTCCTTGAGCTTGACCGTGATCCCCGGCGGATGACTGCCGTCGTCGATGCCGAGGAAGACGAAGACCTTCTTGTTGACCTTGATGACGCTCTCGCCCCACGGAAACTCCTCCACCGCCCCGGGCAGCCCCAGCGCGAACCTGCGCACCCGTGCCCGTACCGCCGCCGGACCCGCCTTCGCCATGAGCTCCTCCACGTCCGTGCCCCCTCCCGCACCGCCGCGGTGCCCTTGCCGGCGTGTTCCGCGCACGCCCGCCCCAACGCCTTCCACGCTAACCGCGACCACTGACAACGGCCCGCGGAGCGCCGGAGGCAGGGCCGACGGAGGGACAAGGCGCCCCTACCGCACCCGCAACTCGCCGCCGCCCTGTTCGACTTCCCCACCGGCCAGGTGCTGCGTCGGGCTGCTCGGCCACCACGGTGTGCCTCTCGACCGGCTTCGCCTTCGCCTCGGACCGCATCGGTACGGCGCCGTCCTTCGCCCAAGTGGAGCCGCGCCCGACCTACCGCAGCCAACGCGGACCACTGGCGCGGATGTTGGCCATGGGGCACCAGCAGCGGCTTCCGGGTGACCGACGTCCAGGCGCGGACCGGCGCGGAGGAAGAGCCCGTCTCGGCCGGGTCGCTGCTCCGTCCGGAGGGGAACGGCGCGGCATATCCCCTGGTCGAGGCGCTGGCGGAGCGGGAAGGAGTGCCCGGGGTGGCGCTGGGCCGGCGGGACGACAGTACGGAGTGAGCCGGCCTCAGGGGGAGCCGGTGGGCGCCCCTTCGGGCAGCGCCCCGGAGCCGCCCGCCGGCACCAGGTGGTCGTCGGGCGCCTCGCGATCCAGGAGGCGGGCCAGCTTTCGTGGGACGTCCCCGCCCACCAGGATGATGACGAGGAGCGTCAGCCCGAAGGTGAGCACCGCCAGCGCCCGCCCCAGAGACATCCCCTCGGCGAGCCGGGCCCCCAGGACCGGCGCCACCGCCCCGCCCAGGGCCCCCACGTTGTAGACGAAGCCGAGCGAGGCGGCGCGGGTCGCGGTCGGGAAGTGCCCGGCGATGTATTTGGGCAGAATGCCGGAGATTCCCTGACTCAGCGCCAGCAGCACGAAGAGCAGCGCCCCGAGCCCCACCAGGCTGCCCTGGACGGCGAAGACCGGGAAGACGAAGGCGAGCGAGGCCAGCAGGGTGTACGCGTAGGCGCGCCGGGTCCCCAGCCAGTCGCCGACGAAGCCCGCCAGCCAGCACCCCGCCATGGTGCCGAAGCCCGCGTAGAACATCACGTCGGTGACCTGTGCGGGGGCGTACCCCAGCTCGGTCTTCAGATACGTGGGCAGCAGCGCCTGGATGGGCCAGCTGTAGAGGAAGGCACAGAACACGGTCGCCATCAGGGACACATACAGCAACCAGCCCTTCCGGCCGCCGAGCTGTACGGCGAAGCCGATCAGACAGAGCGCTGCGACGGCCGACAACCAGGGGACGTACCCCTCTCCCACGGGCGTGAAGACGCAGAACAGCGCGCCCGTGGCGGCCACCATCAGGGCGGCGTTGCCCCAGGAGCGTGGGCGGCCGGTGAACAACGGCCGGAACGGATTCGGGCGCTCCGGCTGCGGGCCGTTCGCCGCGGGGCCGATCTCGGCCTGCCACTCGGCGGCCTCCGGCAGCGATCTGCGGATCCACACGGCCACCAGGACGGGCAGCACGCCGATCCAGAACATCCAGCGCCAGCCCCAGTGCGGAACCACCCAGGTGTAGAGCTCGGCCGCGATGACGCTGCCGCCCGCATAACCGGAGATCAGGAATCCGGAGGCGCGGTTGCGCAGCCGGGCGGGCCAGCTCTCCAGCACATACGTCACGCTGGTGCTGTACTCCCCCGCCATCCCCAGGCCGATCACCAGCCTGGCGACGAACAGGCTGGTGTAACCCCAGGCGAATCCGCAAGCGAAGGTGCCCAGCGAGTAGAGCAGGATGCTGGCGATCATGGCGGTCCTGCGGCCGTAGCGGTCGCCCATCGCGCCCAGGACGGCCCCGCCCAGCCACCGGGTGATGAAGGCTCCGGAGATGAGCGAGGCGGCGGTGGCGGTGCTCAGGTGGAACTCGTCGGCGATCTCGGTCAGGACGAGGGTGATCAGGACGAAGTCGAAGCCGTCGAGGAGATAGCCGATCCACGCGGCGAACATCGCCTTCCACTGGCGTGGCGTCACCTCCCGGTACCAGGGGGCCGCTCCGATGGGACGGGCAGGGCGGACGGGACGACCGGGACGTTCGCGGCGGCCCTGGGAGCGCGTCGTCACAGCAGCCCTGCCTCCTCCAGCAGTCGGCGGACGGTTCGGTTGGCGCCGTCGTCCAGCGGCAGCTGCGGGGCCGCGGTGGCCGGGCTGTCGATGACGCCGAGCAGGTGCAGCGCGGCCTTGAAGGCGCCGAGGGCGGAGGAACTGCGTCCCATGTCCGCCTCGTCCCCGACATCGGTGAGGGAGAACAGCGCGGCCAGCCGGTCCTGTTCGGCGGCCGCCGCGGCCCACCGGCCGGCCCTCGCATGCGCATAGAGCCGTACGTAGCCGGCCGGATCGACGTTTCCCAGCCCCGGTACGACACCGTGGGCGCCGGCGAGTAAGGCGCCGTCCACGGAGAGCTCCGACCCGGTCAGAACGGAGAACTTCCCGTTCACTGCGCGCAGCCGCACGATCAGACGGCGTAACGCACCGTCGTCGCCGCTGCTGTCCTTGAGCCCGGCGAGCACCCCGTCGGCGGCGAGCGCGAGCACCGTGCCGGCGGGGAGCTTGGTGTGTACGGCCGTGGGGATGTCGTAGGCGAAAAGCGGCAGGTCGACGGCGTTGCGCAGCCGAGTGAAATGCTCCGCGATCTCGGCCGGATGCGTGCGGGTGTAGAAGGGCGCGGTGGCCACGATGCCGTCGGCGCCCAGGCCGTGGGCCGTCCGGGCGTGGTCCATGACCCGGGCCGTGGCCATGTCGATGGCGCCTGCCAGGACGGGCAGCCGGCCCCGGGCGGCCTCGACGACCGTCTCGATGACGGTGCGTCGTTGGACGTCCGATAGGTAGGCGGCCTCTCCCGTGGAGCCGAGCACGAAGAGGCCGTCGACTCCGGCGCCGACCAGCCGTTCGGTGAGCGCGGCCAACGACGTGGCGTCGACCTGGCCGGCGTCGGTGAGCGGCGTGCACAACGGTGGCACGACCCCGCTGAGCGGTGCGGGGAGCGGCGGGGGAAGGGGCATCGCGTCCGGCTTTCTGCCGTACGGTCCGGCCCGGCGTCCCCGGGAACGGAGCGGCGACCCCGGCGATCCGGACGTAGGACGTCCTATGTCATCCTGAATCTGGCCCCGCTCCGACGCCGTGTCAAGACTCCGCGCCACCTTGGGCGCCACACCGTGCACCCCCAACGAGATGACCGAAGACCGTCGTTGACGAAGCGTCTACGACGTGCTTAGGGTCCGGAGCTCAGGTCGAGAGGATGCGCGATGCGACGGCAGGACACCTCGGGACGAGCCCATGATCTCGTCCTCTACGGCGCCACCGGGTTCGCCGGGGCGCTCACCGCCGAATACCTGGCCCGGCACGCCCCCAAGGAATGCCGCTGGGCGCTGGCCGGCCGCAGCACCGGCAAACTCGAGCGGCTGCGCGACCGCCTGGCCGGCATCGACCCGGCCTGCGCCGACGTCCCCCTGCTACGGGCCGACAGCGACGACCCCGACTCGCTGCGCGCGCTCGCCGCCGACACCCGCGTACTGGCCACGACCGTCGGCCCGTATCTGCTCCACGGCGAGCCGCTGGTCGCCGCCTGCGCCGCGGCCGGCACGGACTACCTCGATCTGACCGGCGAGCCCGAGTTCATCGACCGGATGTATCTCCGCCACCATGCGACGGCCCAGGCCTCCGGCGCCCGTCTGGTGCACGCCTCCGGCTTTGACAGCGTGCCGCACGACCTGGGGGTGTTCTACACCGTCGGGCTGCTCCCCGAGGGCGTACCGCTGCGCATCGACGGCTTCGTCCGTGGCAGCGGCATGATCTCCGGCGGCACGCTGGCCTCCGCGCTCACCGTGGTCTCGCGCCCGCTGCCGATGGCACGGGCCGCCCGCGAGCGCCGGTCGGTGGAACCGCGCCCCGTCGGCCGTACGGTCCGGGCGCCCTTCGGTCCGCCTCTCCGGAGCGGCGAGACGAGCACCTGGGGCGTGCCGCTGCCGACCTTGGACCCGCAGGTCATCGCCCGTTCCGCGGCCGCCCTCGAGCGCTACGGGCCCGACTTCCGCTACCGCCACTACGCCGGTGTGCGGCGCCTGCCTGTCGCCGTGGCCGGGACGCTGGGGGCCGGCGCGCTGGCCGCGCTCGCCCAGGTGCCGCCCGCCCGGCGCTGGTTGGCGGGACGCGTGCAGCCGGGCGAGGGGCCGAGTCCGGAGCGGCGAGCCAAGAGCTGGTTCGCGGTGCGCTTCGTGGCGACCGGCGGCGGCCGGCAGCTGATCACCGAGGTCTCGGGTGGCGATCCCGGTTACGAGGAGACCGCCAAGATGTTCGCCGAGTCGGCGCTCAGCCTGGCCTTCGACGACCTCCCGGAGACGGCCGGCCAGGTGACCTCGGCGGTCGCCATGGGGGACGCCCTGACGGACCGCCTCCAGAAGGCGGGCATCACCTTCCGGGTCGTCCAGGGCCGGCTGCCCCTGTAGCCACGGGTCAGGCGCTCGCCAGTGCCTTCCGGCAGAGGGAGTCGGCGGCCCGCGTCGTCTCCGGCAGACGGTATTCGGCCGCCAGATGCACCGTGTGCGCACAGGCCCGGTCGAGGTCGACGCGGTGCCCCACGGATACGAAGACCGGCTTGACGCCCTTTTGGGTGCGCACCGCACGTCCCACCTCTTCGCCACCGGCGTCGCGTTCACCCTCCTCGCCCCGGTCCAGGAGCGGGGAGGTCGCGCCGCGCTCGGGGCCGGGCGGCTCGTAGCGGAAGGTGAACGGAGTCTTGGCGACCCCGATGGTCGGCAGCCCGGTCAGCACCCCGAGGTGGCTGGCCAGGCCGAAACGCCGCGGATGCGCCAGCCCGTATCCGTCACAGACCACGAGGTCCGGCGTGCAGGTGAGGCGAGCGAGGGCCTTGAGCACGGTGGGAATCTCGCGAAAGGCGAGCAGCCCGGGGACGTACGGAAAGGAGATCTGCCCGACGGCGGTGGCCTCTTCGACGACCGCGAGCGTGCGGGCGTCGAGGGCGACGGCCGCCGCGGCGACCACGTCCCGCTCGTCGTCGTAGGCGACATCCACCCCGACGACGGTGCCCGCGAACCCCGGCCGGGGACCGGGTTCATCGAGCCGCACGTAGTGCCGCAGCCGGTCCTGGACGGCACGCGCCTGGGCCTCGTCCGTCGGCCAGTGGGCCAGCTCGTCGTCGCACGAAATCGTTCCGGGAGTATCCATGGTGATCGCCACGCTATCGAACCCATGACCGGCGATTCCGGCCGCCGCCGCCGTCCCTCTTGCCGTCTCTCCACCGATCCGGCGAGGAATTCCGTACCGAGGAACCCCGGGCGCCGGCCCCTCCTCCCCGAGGCCCGTCGTGACCGGCGCTCTGCATCACCTGGGGCCGGAGCGGTCCGCCTGGACCGGGAGCGCTCCGGGGCATTGTTTATATTGCCTGCATGTTCGTACTGGAACTGACCTACACCGCGCCCCTTGAGCGCGTCGACGCCGCGCTGCAGGACCATGTGGCCTGGCTGAACAAGCAATACGCCGCGGGGCACTTCATCGCCGCCGGCCGCAAGGTGCCGCGCGACGGGGGCGTGATCATCGCTACCGGACCGGACCGCGCGACCGTCGAGCAGCTCGTGGCCGAGGACCCGTTCTCCGTGGCCGAGGTGTGCACGTACCGGATCACCGAATTCGTGGCGACGACGACCGCCCCGGCGCTGGAGGAGTACCGGGAGCAGCTGCCGTCCTGAGGCATCGCCCCGGGCCGACGGTTTTCGCCGACGACCCGGGGCATCCCCTGAGGACACCCGCTCGGACACCTACCTCGGCTTCCGGCGAGGTGCCAGGCGTGCGGGCCGCGACCAGCCGCTGCGCCGTTCGGGCGAGCCCGCTCGCCCTTTGTCGGCCTACAGCGCGGCCTCCGGAGCCGGGGCAGGGTTCCCCGTCGGGGCGGGGGTGGGCCAGCGGCCTCCGTTCCTCCAGTAGCCCTGGATCTCTTCCAGCTGGCGGCCCTTGGTCTCGGGCGCGGTGAAGGAGGCGAAGACAAGGGCGCAGAGCGCGAGGACGCCGAGGCCCGCGAACGTCCGGGCCGCGCCGGCCCAGGCCATCAGGGAAGGGAAGAACTGGGCGATCAGGAGGTTCGCCACCAGGTCGGCCGTCAGCATCACCGATGCCCCCGTCGAGCGCAGCTGGGCGGGGAAGGCTTCACTCGCGTAGACCCAGATCAGCGATCCGAAGCCGAAGTTGAAGGCCGCGGTGAACAGCAGGATGGCCCCGAAGCCCACCCAGGTCGTGGCGCCGTGCAGATCCCCCATGGCGAAGACGACGGTCAGTACGGCGAGCATGGCGACCATCGTGCCGATACCGGAGAGCAGCACCACGCGGCGGCCGAGCCGGTCGATGATGAGGATGGCGAGCACGGTCGCCGCCAGTGAGGCCAGTTGCACGAAGGACGGCAGCAGGAAGTTCTGGCCGCTGCCGGTGAAGCCCATTTCCTCGAAGATCTGCGGGCTGTAGTACGTCACGGCGTTGATGCCGGTGATCTGGCAGAAGAATCCGAGACCGACGACGAACAGCGCGGCGCGGGCGTACGGCTTACGCAGGAGCGAGCGCGCCGAGCCGCCGTTCTCCTCGGCCAGTGCGGCGCTCACGGCGGCCACCTCCGCGCGCGCATCGACGTCCGGATCGGTCATCGCCATGACCTCGACGGCGCGCTCCGTATGTCCTTTGAGCACATACCAGCGCGGCGTGTCGGGGAGCCGGAGCAGCGGGATCATCACGAGCGCCGCGGGGATCGCGGAAAGGCCGAGCATCCAGCGCCAGTGGCCGCCGCCGGACAGCCCCCAGTTGACGAAGTAGGTGACGACGATGCCGGCGACCGTGGCCACCTGGTACATGGCGACGGATGCGCCGCGGATACGCGCCGGCGTCGATTCGGCGATGTAGAGCGGCGCGGCCACGATCGAGATGCCGATGGCGACGCCGAGCAGGAAACGGACGACATCCAGCACGATGACGCTGGGCGCGGCCGCGGAGAGCGCGACGAAGACGGCATACGAGCCGGCGACGATCAGCATCGCGGCCTTGCGGCCCAAGAGATCGGCGAGCTTGCCGCCGATCAGCGCGCCGAGGATGGACCCGAACACCAAAACGCTGTTGACCAGGCCTTTTTCCGCCTCGGTGAGATGGAAGTCCCGGCTGAGAAACACCAGGGCGCCGGAGATGCTGCCGGTGTCATAGCCGTAGATGACGCCGACGACGGCGCCGGTGAGCGCAAACAGCCTGCCGGTGCGGCGCGGGGTCTTGGATGACGGCGGCTGGGGCGTCTCGGAGAGCGTGGCAATGGACATGGGGGAGTCCTTTGTGCGGCGGAGCGGCCTGCTGCATGACTAGCCATGACTGATCTTGCGAGTATTCGGCGCACTTCACGCAGTTGTCAACAGGTGGTGGTGAGCCCTGCGCCGCCCTCTCCGACCACTCGCTTGGGCCACCCAAATAGCCTCAAACCGCACATTTTTCGGGAGCATCTTCCACTCCCCGCCACTCCCCTCTGGATCGTCCACCCTTTCGAGGGATGGATCCGCGAGCGAGGGATGCGTAGAGTCGATTGCAACGAAGCCAGAACTTGCAGAATTACGCAGAATGGTTCCACGGATCACGGGAGGGCGTGCCATGAGTGAGACCTCGTACATGGAGCAGGAGCTGAACAGTCAGCCGGAGACCTGGCGGGAGGCGGCACGGATCGGCGCGGCCGCGGGAGGTCCGCTGCCCGAGGCCGGACAACGCGTGGCCGTCGTCGGCTGCGGCACCTCGTGGTTCATGGCGCAGTCGTACGCGGCACTGCGCGAAGGCGCGGGACTGGGGGTGACGGACCCGTTCGCCGCATCGGAAGCGTTCCTGGGCAGCGACCGCGGATACGACGCGGTGGTGGCGATCACCCGCTCGGGCACCACGACCGAGGTGCTGCGTGTCCTCGACGCGGTCAAGGGGCGGATCCCTACGGTGACGATCATTGGCGATCCCGAGACGCCGGCGGTGGCGATCTCCGACGAGACCGTCGCGCTGCCGTTCGCCGATGAGGAGTCCGTGGTGCAGACACGGTTCGCGACGACGGCGCTGACGCTGTTGCGCGCGCACGTGGGCGAGGACGTCTCCCGGTCGGTGACCGACGCGCAGGAGGCACTGGCCGCGCCGCTGGAGCGGGAGTGGGTGGATGCCGAGCAATTCTCCTTCCTGGGCACGGGCTGGACCTATGGGCTGGCCAACGAGGCGGCACTCAAGATGCGGGAGGCGTCGCAGAGCTGGACGGAGTCCTACCCGGCGATGGAGTACCGCCACGGCCCGATCTCGATAGCGGCTCCGGGCCGGGTGACGTGGCTTTTCGGGCAGGCCCCGGAGGGGCTGGAGGCGGAGGTGGCCCGGACCGGTGCCCGGTTCGTGTGCCATACGCGCGATCCGCTGGCCGACCTGGTGCTGGTGCAGCGGGTCGCCCTGGCCCGAGCACGAGCCCGCGGCCTGGACCCGGACAACCCGCGCAACCTGACCCGTTCCGTGATGCTCGAGGCCCCCGCCCTGCCGTAGCCCCCATCAGCCCTTCTACGTCAACTCACCTAGCCCGCAAGGGAGTCGCCTTCCCATGCCCCTCGTTCCGACCTCATCCATCGTCGACGCTGCGCGTGAGGCGCGGGTCGGTGCCGCGGCCTTCAACGTCATCCATCTCGAAACCGCCGAGGCACTCGCCACCGCCGCCGAGCGCACGAACACCCCACTCATCCTGCAGATCAGCGAGAACTGCATCCGCTACCACGGAAGCCTGCTGCCCATCACCCGCGCCACGCTCGCCCTCGCCGAGAGCTCCGCGGCGCCGATCTCGGTCCATCTCGACCACATCACCGATGCGGAACTCGTCCATCAGGGCGTCGCCGCCGGGGTGGGCTCGGTCATGGTGGACGCCTCGGCCCTCCCCTACGAACGCAACGTCGCCACCACCGCCGAGCTCACCGCCTGGTGTCACGACCGCGATGTCCATGTCGAGGCGGAGCTCGGCGAGGTGGGCGGCAAGGACGGCGTGCACGCCCCCGGTGTCCGCACCGACCCGGACGAGGCACTGGCCTTCGTCCAGGCAACGGGCGTGGACGCACTCGCGGTCGCCGTCGGCTCCTCCCACGCGATGCACGAGCGCACGGCCGTACTGGACAAGGACCTGATCGCGGCGCTGCGGGCGATGCTGCCCGTGCCCCTGGTGCTGCACGGCTCCTCCGGGGTCCCGGACGAAGAGCTCCGTCGAGCCATCGCCGCCGGGATGACGAAGATCAATATCTCCACCCACCTGGTTTCCGTCTTCACCCACTCGATACGGCAGACACTTGGCGCGGACCTGGCACTCATCGACTCCCGGAAGTACATCAAGCCGGCCCGGGAGGCGGTGGCGCAGGAGGCAGCGCGGCTCCTGGACGTGCTGAGCACTCCGGTGGCGGTCCCGGAGCAGTACGCGGCCCAGGCACCGACCCCTGGGTGAGTCCGACACCCGGCACCGTCCGCGCGACGATACGAGACTCCAGGGCAGCGCATTCGGAAGACCCGTGCGCGTCGGCGGGGACGGGATGTGCCGGCCGCGGCCGAGCTCTTCGGCCTGTGTCGCGCTGCCGCTGGCGCCGCCGCTACCGGTGGTGTGGTGGCGGGGGCGGGATGGTGGCGATGCCGGGGGCGGTCTCGGGCCAGACGAGCAGGAGGGGGCAGGGTGCGTGGTCGACGATGAAGCGGCTGGCGGGGCCGAGACTGTGGGGCCCGAGGTGGCTGGGGTCGCCGTCGCGGGCGAGGACGAGCAGGTCGGCGCCTTCGGCGGCGGCCACGACTTCCCGCTCGACGCGGCCGGTGCGCTCCACTCGGGTGCAGGGGCGTCCCAGCCGTTCGGCCGCGTGGGCGAGGAGTTCTTCGGCGGAGGCCGCGGCCAGGTGTTCCAGGGCCGTGCCGGGGTCGCGGTCGGGGCGGGCGCGGCCGAGCAGCCCGGCAAAGGCGCCGTGGGCGGCGCCGGGGACGTCGGGGCCGGTGACGTGCAGCAGCACGATGTCGACGTCGGGGGGTGCGTGGGTGCGGGCGGCGTCGATACAGGCGGGCCAGGTGCCCTCGACGATCCAGGCGATGACGGTCATGGCGGTCAGCCTCCGATGAGCGTGAGCGAGGTCCACAGTGCCACCACCGCGAGCAGCAGGGCGGCAGGCACGGTGGCCAGGCCGAGCCGGGTGAACTCACCGAGATGGACGTCGGTGTCGTGTTCGTGCACGATGCGCCGCCACAGCAGGGTTGCCAAGGAGCCGGCGTAGGTGAGGTTCGGACCGATGTTGACGCCGAGCAACACCGCGAGGACCGCACCGGGCCCGGCGGGGGCGACCAGCGGCAGCAACACCAGCACGGCGGGCAGGTTGTTGATGACGTTGGCCAGCCCGGCGGCCAGCGCCGCGAGGGCGAGCAGGGCCACGAGCCCCGTGCCGTCCGGGACGAGATGGCCGAGCGCGGTGGCGAGCCCGTTGTCGACGACGGCGCGGACCACAATGCCCAGGGCCAGCACGAAGGCGAGAAACGGCACCGCCGTGGCGCGCAGGACGGCGGAGGGGGTGGTGCGGCGCTGGGCCAGGGCCCGGAGGGCGAGCACTGCGGCGCCGGCGAAGGCCGCCCACGCGGGGTTGATCCCCAGGGCGGAGGTCAGGACGAACCCGGCCAGCGTGCATGCCACCGTGACCAGGGCGAACACCGGCACTTCGCGGGGCTCTGCGGTGGGCGGTGCGGGGGCTGCGGCGTCCAGATCGGTGGTGAAGAAGCGTCGGAAGATGACGTATTCGGCGGTGATGGCCACCAGCCAGGGCAGCGTCATCAGAGCGGCGAAGCGGGTGAAGCTCAGCCCGCTGGCGGCGAACGCCAGCAGGTTGGTGAGGTTGGACACCGGTAGCAGCAGCGAGGCGGTGTTGGACAGATGCGTGCAGGCGTAGACGTGGGGCTTGGGACGGGCTCCGATGCGGGCGGCCGTGACGAACACCACGGGCGTCAGGAGGACCACCGTGGCGTCCAGGCTGAGCACCGCCGTAATCAGCGACGCGGTCGCGAACACCTGCATCAGCAGGCGGCGCGGGCGTCCCGCCGCGGTGCGGGCCATCCACACCCCGCTCGCATGGAAGAGGCCCTCGTCGTCACAGAGTTGGGCCAGCACCAGGACGGCGGCCAGAAAGCCGATCACCGGCCCCAGCCGCTCGACCTCGGCGCGGGCATGGTCCAGCGAGATCGCCCCGGTGGCGATGACCACCCCGGCGGCCGGGACGGCGACGACCGCCTCCGGCCAGCCCCATGGACGGATCACCGCGCACGCCAGCACCAACAGCAGCAGGACCGCGGAGAGAGCCTCCGCCAGCGAGGAGTTCACAGGTCAGATCTTCTCCCGGTCGTACGTTCCGGTCTTCTCCCGGTCGTACGTTCCGGCGGACGGTGCCGGTGCCGGCCGGGGTATCACCGCGACCTCCTCGGCTCCGGCCGGCGCCCGGTCCAGCGGGGAGGCGGCGGCCGCCTCCCCGACCGACGGGGACCTGCCCGCGTTCTTCCCGGCCTTGATGGTCGGCTTCTTCGCGATCTCGGGACCGGGACGCCCTTGTTCTTCAGCGCGTCCGAGTTCTTCAGCGCGTCGGTGTTCTTCAGCGCGTCCGAGTTCTTCAGCGCGTCGGCGAAGGTGAGCAGGTCGTCGTCGGTGGCCTTCGGCCGTCCGCCGTGGTTGCCCTTCGCCGCGGCGGTCGCCTGGCCCTCCAGGGCAGCGGCGCCCGGTTCCTGCGCAGCCCGCCACCGCATGATCGAACAGCGTCGTCGGCCTCTCGGCGCTCCGGTTCCAGGCGTACCGGCTCCTCGACGAACCGTCGGTGCGCCCAAGCCCGCTCCTCGGTCGGACGCTCCTCCGGCATGCGGCGGCATGCACCGGCCGTACCCACGGTCCCCATGGCACGGCCTGGCTCGTGGTCGGCGTCGGGCCGTGCTCGAGCGGCCTCAACGTGGGCGATCGAAACGAATTAGGCTCGCGCCATGAAGCGCCATGAACGGATGAACGCACTGCTCGAGCTGCTCGGGGACAGGGGTCGGGTGGATGTCGAGGAGGCGGCGACCGAGCTGGAGGTCTCGGCCGCCACGATGCGGCGCGACATGGATGCCCTCGCCGAACAACAGCTGCTGACCCGCACGCGGGGCGGGGCCGTGCTCAGCTCGGTGGCGTACGACCTGCCGATCCGGTACAAGCACGCTCATCGGTCGGCGGAAAAGGAGGCGGTGGCGGAGGCGGCGGCAAAGCTGGTCGAGCGCGGTGACGTGGTGGGGCTCAGCGGTGGCACCACGACCACGGCGATCGCCCGGGTGCTCGCCACCCGCCCCGACTTCGCGGAAGCGGGTCCGCAGCCGCATCTGACGATCGTCACCAACTCTCTCAACATCGCCAATGAGCTGGCGGTGCGACCACAGATCAAGATCGTGCTCACGGGTGGAGTGGCGCACTCCCGCTCGTTCGAACTCGTCGGCCCCTTCAGCGAGTTGGTACTGCAGCAGATCTCCATCGACATCGCCTTCATCGGGGCGAACGGCGTCGACCCGGTGATGGGAGCCATGGTGCACGACGAGGCGGAGGCCAGGGTGAACCGCCTGATGGCCGAGCGTGCCCGGCGCGCCGTCGTCGTCGCGGACTCATCGAAGATCGGCGAGCGCTGCTTCGCACGGGTCGGCGATGCGGATGTCTTCGACACCTTCATCACGGACAGCGGAGCAAAGGAGGCGACGCGCCGGGAGTTCACCGACCGGGGCCTGAAAGTGGTGACGGCACGACCGTCCGGCAGCACCGATACGGGCGCCGCCGCCGAACGCTGACATCGGCTCGCCGACTGACCGAATGACCTTTGACCGACTGACCTTTGACCGTCGGGCCGACTGCCCCTTGGCCGTCGGGCTGTCCGGTCGTCGCCCCGGTCCCCGCCCCGCCTCCCCCGCGCCCGTCCCTCCCCACCCCCTACGACTTGCCGAACCGCTCCTCCAGCGCCGCCAACCCCGTCCCGTACACCGCGTCCCCGAAGACCTCCTCGACCTGGAGGACGACCTCCGCGGCGCCCTGGTACGTCGCCGTCCAGCGCACCTCGGTGCCCCGGTCGTGGGGAACGGCCGTCAGCGTGGCCTCGTAAGCGCTGAGGGGAAGGAACGGGTCGAGGACCGTATAGCGATAGGCACGTGTGGTGTCGTCCTTGGCGAGGAGGCGTTCGCGGGCCACGACCGTGCCGTCGAGGGTGAACGCCCGTATCGCGCCCGGGGTTTCGGGGTCGGCGTCGTCCTCGATGACCGAGGGCGGGACGTGCGGGTGCCAGTCGGCGAGGCCGTCGAAGCGGCCGATGGTACGCCAGACCGTGTCGGGGTCGGCGGAGAGCACGATGGTACGGATGAGGCTGGGCATGGTGTCACCTGGTCCTGGGGGCCTCGGGGCCTTGGGGCCTGTCGTTTGGGGAGGTGTGGCGGAGCGCGTGCGGGACGACTGTTGTTTCAGGTCGGGTTACAGGTCGGCGTCACAGGTCGGCGTTACGGGTCGCGTTACCAAGCGCCGTCGCCGCGCAGGACCGCGTCGGCGCCGCCGTCGATGAAGACGACCTGGCCGGTGACATGCGTGTTCTCCGGGGCGGTCAGCCAGTCGAGCAGCGGGGCGACCTGCTCCGGACGGGCGTGACCGTGCAGCGGCATCGGGACCGACGCGTCGACGACCTTGCGCATTTCGGCGTTGCCGAGCATGGGCTCGGTCATCGGGGTGACGATCGTGCCGGGGGCGACGGCGTTGAGCGGGATGCCGGCGGCGGCCCAGCCCTCGGTCGCGGCGGTACGGCGCAGCCAGCGGGCGATGGCGTGTTTGGACGAACCGTAGATGAGATGCCCCTCGCCCCGGTCGATGGCGGCCTGAGCAGCGGCGACGGCCGCGTCCTCGTCGCCCGCCAGAGCCGCGTCGACAAGGGCCGGGTCATGGGGGTGGACCGAGGAGACCGAGGAAATCAGGACGGCGCGCGGGTCGGTGCCGGCGGCCAGCAGTGGGCGTAGCCCTTCGAGGGTGGCGACCACGCCGAAGTAGTTGACCTGGACCGTGAGCGGCGTGAAGTGGGCGAGGCCGGCGCAGGCGATCACGGCGTCGAGCCGCCCACCCGTCAACTCGCGGGCGCGGTCGGCCAGTTCCGTACGACCGGTGGGGGTGGAGAGGTCTGCGGAGATGTCGACGCCCTTGAGGTCGGCGCCGAGCACGGCGTGGCCCTGTTGGCGGAGATGGGCGGCGGTGGCCTTGCCGATCCCGGAGGCGGCTCCGGTGACGAGGTAAGTGCGCGGCATGGTCGGCTCCTTCGCTGATGCGTACCGGTCGATAGCGAGTCGATTGAGAGTCGGTTGAGCGTCGGTTGAGAGTTGAGAGGCGAGTCGAGAGGGGTCGGCGCCGGGCGGGGGTGGCGTCGACCGCCCGAGCGGTCATGTCGCCGTGTCGCGCCATGGCGGGCGCAGCGGCCAGCCACGGCCGCACGTCGTTCACGGACGTTCACGTCGTTGGGTCCAGGCTCGGCCAACATACGCTTTACTGGCACGTCGTGCCAATAAACTATTCCGTGACAGAGTTGACGCCCGGACGGTTCGGACGGCCCGGACTGCTGGGACGAGCCGAACAGCCCGGACGGCTCGGACGGCTCGGACGACCCGAACAACCCCGACAGCAGCTTGGCGAGGAGAGGTGGATGACGGCAGCGCGAGGCAGACCAACGCTGACCGAGCGGCGGCGGCAGGAGACCCGGATGGAGATCGCGGAGGCCGCGGCGAGCCTCTTCTCCGATCAGGGGTACGACGCGACGACAGTCGAGGACATCGCGTCGGCGGCCGGCATCTCGCTGCGCACCTTCTACCGCTACTGCGCGGCGAAGGAGGACGCGCTCACGCCCGTACTGACCTCCAGCGTCGGCCAGCTCGTCGAAGAGATCGCCGCCCGCCCCGTCGACGAACCGCTGACCAGCGCGGTACGGACGGCATTCGGTACGTCGACATCGACCCGGCGCCTCGCGGACACCGAGCGGGCGCGGCGGCTGATCCGTGTCATGGGCGGCGTGCCGGCGATCCGTATGCGATGGATGGCCGCCGGGCGCGATATGCAGGACCGGCTGGTACCCGTGCTGGCGGCGCGTTCGGGAGCGCCGCAGGACAGCCTCGAGGTGCGGTTGCTGGCCTCTGCGCTGATCGATGCGATCAGCGTCGCGATGGAGCACTGGGCCCGTCAGGACGCCCCGGAGGACATCGCCGAGCTGACCCGCCGCGCGCTGGACTATCTGCGGATCGACGAGCTCCAGACCACCGCCGCCGGGGCCCGCGCGCACTCCCCCACCGTCTGACCTGCACCGCTGCCCCTGCCGCCGTTCCGGTTCCCGGAAAACGGCCCCGGTCCGGTTCCGAAAGGATCGCGCTTGTGGCGCGGTGCGCCACCCAGGGCTGAATTTTTCCGGGCGCGTAGGGACAATGGAGAATGTACGTGCGAATGCCCGTCCGGCACGAAGCCGGTGCATGTCCGGCAGGAGGCCGGCATGAGCGGCCTCCACAACGGTTTCCAACGGGGGACAGAAAAGTGCGGAAGATCATCGCGATAGGCCTGGCAGCGGCCGCGTGCAGCGCCACGCTGACCCTGTCCACGGCGTCCGACGCCGCGGCGGCGGACCGCTCGCCGCAGTGCGTCAAGGTACGGAAGTACTTCAACAAGAGTCACCACCGCTATGTGCAGCTGACGAATCTGTGCGGAAAGCGCACCTCGTGCTTCACCATCGTCGTCCCGTATGCGAAGGACCCGCGCGGCCGCCTCGGGAAGGGCCAGACCAAGGACGTCCGTTACGGGACGACGTGGGGGCCGCGGGCGCTCTACGTCAAGAACACGCACTGCTGAGCCGGTGACCCCGCCGCCGTCCAGCGGTCGCCGCCAGTGCTTGGGGCGGCGGCCGAGGCGAGCGGCGAGCGCAGGCAACAGCAGCGGACGGCGGGCAGTGGACAACAGCAGGGGACGGCGACCGCGGCCGGTATGCCCCCTGGCACGATCGGCCGCGCCCAGCCGCCGGTGAGGCGGGGAGCGGTGAACTCGGCTCCGTGGCCGACGCCTCCGCAGCGGCTCATGTCCGTACGGCGATGCCGTCCAGCACCATGGAGAGGTACTGCCGGGCGATCTCCTCGGGGGTGTGCTGCCCGCCCGGCCGGTACCAGCTCGCGGCGACCCAGACGGTGTCGCGGACGAAGCGGTAGGTGAGCCGGATGTCGAGGTCGGCCCGGAAGACCCCGTCGCGCACGCCGCGTTCCAGGGTGCCCAGCCATGCCTTCTCGAACTTTTGCTGGGAGTCGGCGAGATAGCCGAACCGGGGCTGGGCGGCGAGCTGCCTGGACTCCTTCTGGTAGATGGCGACCGCGGCGCGGTGCCGGTCGATCTCCCGGAAGGACTCGGTGACCAGGGCCTCGATGGTTTCCCTCGACCCGAGGCCGGCTTCGAGGACGGCGTCGTAGCCGTCCCAGAGTTCGGACAGGAAGGTGGCGAGGATCTCGTCCAGCATCGATTCCTTGGAATCGAAGTGGTAGTAGAGGCTGCCCGCGAGCATGCCGGCCTCGTCCGCGATGCGGCGGACGGTGGTGGCGTTGTACCCCTGCGCGGCGAACACCTCTGCCGCGATGGTCAGCAGTTCGCGGCGGCGCTCCGGGGAAGCGTTCGCGGTCGTCGTCTTCTTCTTGGCGGTTGGCACCCGGCCATTGTCGCTGCCGGGCCGGGCGTCCCGGGGCCGACCGCGACATATCTTTCACCAGTAAAACACCTGCTAATCTTTTCTTCATGGGGAAGCACGCCAGGCCCACCGAGAAGAGACCGACCACCGCGCCCGAGGGCGGGGTCCGGTTCCGTCCGCTGCCGGTCAGGAGCACCGTCCGGCTTCGCCGCCCCCTCGACATCTGGCACAAGCCGGCACTCAGCGCGGTGGTGGCCATGGCGATCCCGGCTCTCACGCTGTTCGCCCTCGGCCGGATGGATCTGATCCTCTACACCTCCGCCGGATCGTTGTGCGCCCTGTACGCGCACGGCCTCCCGTACGCCGCCCGCGCCCGCACGCTGCTGTGGGTGGTGCTCGGCATGGTCACGAGCCTCGGCATCGCGCTGACCGCCGCGTCGGCGATCACCTCTGCCGCCGTGCTCGTCGTGCTCGCCTCGCTGCTCGCCGCCGCGCACAAGATGGCGTGCGATGCCACGCACATCGGGCCGCCGGGGAATCTCATCCCGACCTTCATCGCCGCGTCGGCGTTCTTCGTGCCGCAGCGCCTGGGGCAGGTGCCCGGTCACATGGCGCTGGCGCTCGGTGCCGGTGGACTGGCCTGGCTGGTGTGCATGGCGCCGGTGCTGGTCCGGCCGCGGGGGCCGGAGCGGATCGCCACCGCGCGCGCCCTGCAGGCCGCGGCCGGGCTGCTGCGTACGGGCACGGGCACCGACGGGGCCGGGGTGGCGCACGCCCGGCATGCCACCGCGGCCGCCGTGAACGCCGCCTGGCACACGCTCTTCCTCGTCCCGGTGCGCACCCCCGCGCGGGCCGCCGCGCGCGGGCGCCTCGAACGGCTCCTCGTACAGGCCGAGTCGGCGCTCGGCGGCAGGCCCGGAGAGGCGGACCCGACGGCGGAGGCCGAACGCCTCGACGGCTGGGCCCACCAGCTGCGGCGCGGCCGGCCGCTCCCCGAGATCGCGCCCACCGCGGCGAAGACCGAGGAGCCGGCCGGGATCACGCGGGAGGGGGCCGCGGAGAGCGGGACGCAGGCCGCGGGTGCGGCGTCCGCGGTCGCCGACGGGTCTTCCGGGGTGGCCGACGGGTCGTCCGGGGTGGCCGCGCCGGGAGCCGTACGGGAGGGACGGGCCCCGCTGCTCGGCCTCGGCGGACCGGCCCTGCGGCGGCCCGCGCCCGGCCGCCCCCGCGGGGTACGGGCGGTACTGGCGCGGCTGGCGCCCGGTTCGCCGCTGCTGCCGATCGGGGCGCGGGTCGCGGCGGGCTGTGTGCTGGCCGGCTGGGTCTCGATGGTGGTCGGCGTCGGGCACCCGTACTGGGCCGTGGTGACCGCGGCCTCGATCTACCAGGCCAACACCACGCTCTCCTGGCAGCGCGCGGTACAACGCACGGTCGGCAATCTGCTCGGCCTGCTGCTGTTCTGCGTGCTGCTGCCGCTGACGCACACCGGGCAGCTCGCGATGATCGCGCTCGTGCTGGCCTTCCAGTTCGGCGCCGAGGCCTGCATCACCAGGAATTACTGGCTGGGCTCGGTCTGCGTGACCCCCATGGCACTGCTGCTGACCGGATTCGGCGGTCACCTGCCCGCGAAGACGCTGATCGGCGACCGCTGGATCGACACCGTGGTGGGCGCGGCGGTCGGCCTGGCCTGCTGCGTCCTGGTGACCAACCGGCGAGCCGCCGACCGTATCGACATCGCTCTGGAGCGGGTGGCGGCCGCGGAGGCCGCGGCCCACCGGTTGCTGGCGACGGCGCCCGCGCCCGGAGCCGACGATGCCGGGGAGACCGGCTGGGCCCGCGACCGGCTCGTCGGCTGCCTGGTGGAGCTGCGGGAAGCCGTCGACGTCGCGGCGGGCGAGTGGTGGCAGCGGGCGCTTCCGCAGGAGCGGATCACCCACGCCGAACAGCGCGGCCACCGCGCACTGGCCGGTCTCGTACGGCGTCTCTCGGCGCCCGCGCTGGCGGCCTGACCTGCGCTATGCCCCCGCCCCACGCCGCGGGTGGGGCCCCGGGGCCGACCCGCCCGGCGGCCGACCTCACACGGCCGACGCCACACGGCGGCCACCGCACGTCGGACGCCGCGCGGCAGGCACAATTGGATCCGTGAGCCGGGCCGGTCATCGGAACGTCCGGCGAGGCGGTACGGCAGTGGTCGAGAGGAGAGCGCGGGTGGCCGAGGACATCGTCGCGGGGGTGCTGCGCCAGTGGCAGCAGGTGCACCCCGGGCTGGACACCGGCCCGATGGCGGTGATCGGGCGGCTGAACCGGTGCTCCGCACTGTTGCAGCAGGCCGCCGACGCCCCGCTGCGGCGGGCCGGGCTGACCCGGCCCGAGTTCGACATCCTCGGCACGCTGCGGCGGATGGACCGCGAGCTGACCCCCGGCCGGATCGCGCGCGAGACGTTCGCCTCCGGGGCCGCGGTCACCAAACGCGTACGGCAGCTGGAGGAGCGCGGCCTGATCGCCCGCCGCCCCGACGACCGGGACCGCCGCGTCACCCATCTCTCCCTCACCGACGAGGGGCGCGAGACCATCGACCGGCTGCTGCCCGAACAGCTGCGGTACGAGGCGGCGTTGCTGGCCGGCATCGGCGACGAGCGGCAGGAGGAACTCTCCGCGGGGCTGGGCGAGTTGCTGGTGGTGCTGGAGGGGCGGCTCGGCAGCCTGCTGGAGTGACGGTTCCCGGCCTGGGGACGAACGGGCGGATCAGGCGGACCCGTCGGCCGGCTCCGCCGGGACCGGCTCGTCGTTCCAGCGGAACCACGCCGCGTCGTCCTCGATGTGCAGCAGGAACTCGGCCACCGGCCGCCCGTTCGGGGCCACCAGCCGTACGCCGTCGGAGGCCCGGCTGTAGGCGTCTTCCCAGGCCGTCACGTCGTCGTCGATCGTCTCGACGAGCTCCAGCTCACGGGCGAAGTGGGGCCGCAGTTCCGGATAGCCCGGGCCGGGCACGAACCGGCCGTTCAGCCAGGGGAAGTCGGCCTCCATGATCGTGATCTCCCCGACCACGTCCGTCCCCCGCTCCACCCGCCACACTTTGCCGATCATCGGCATTGCCGCCTCCCCTTGGTCGTGCCGGTGACACGCGCGGCGCGCCCCGCCGACGGCGCGGGGGCGCGCAGGACGCGTGACGGTCGGACGACAGGATCTCAGACCGGGTGAGAGCGGGCGGGCGGTTTGGGCGGGAGGCGGTCGTTGCGGTGGTGGCGCGGGCCGAGCGGACGCGGGGCCGACAGCGCCGGTCGGCAGCGGAAATCCCGGTCACGGCTCCAGGCGTGCGACGCGGCCCTGTTCGCCCGCCGCCCAGCAGGCCCGGTCCGGGGCGCAGTCGACGGTGTCGTACGAGCCCGTGTCGAAGGTGGACCAGGTGCGGCCGCCGTCGGTGGTCAGATCACTGCCGGACGGGCCGACGGCCAGGGCGACATGCCGGGAGTACGGGAGCCAGGCGGCGCCCGAGCGGTAGTTCTTCGGGGGCGTGGTGGACGGGGTCCAGGTGGCGCCGCCGTCGGCGCTGACTGCGGCGGCGCGGGGAGAGGGCTGGTCGGGGCGGTAGTCGCCGCCGACGGCGAGGCCGTGCGCACGGTCGCGGAAGGCGAGGGCGAAGACGCCGCGGGCCGGGTCGCCCGCCGGGATGGGGGCGTCGGCGGCCGTCCACGTGTGGCCGCGGTCGGTGGTGTGCAGGACCCGGGCGTGGGCGGCGCCGCCGGTGGCGATCCAGGCGTCACGGCGGCCCGCGGAGACCAGGCACTGGCCGCTGGCGGCGAACGCGGCTTCGCCTTTCTGCGCCGGAGGCATACCGCCGGACGGCAGTACGTGCCAGCTGTGGCCGCCGTCTCGGGTGGAGAGGATGCGGTAGGTGCCGTCGACGGGATCGCTGAGCGCGAGGCCGTGGCGGCGGTCGAAGAAGGTGAGGCAGTCGTAGAAGGCCCGGGGGTCGGGGTTGCGGAAGCTTTCGGTCCAGGTGGCGCCGGCGTCGTCGGTGCGCAGGACGCGGGAAGCCGTACCCTCGCCGATCGCGAGGACGACGGCGTGGCGGGCGTCGAGCACCTCGATGTCACGGAACTCCAGGGCTTCGGCGCCGGGCGGTGAGACATCGCTCCAGTGCTTGCCGCCGTCGCGGGTGCGCAGCACGGTGCCGTTGGTGCCCGCGACCCAGGCGGTCGTGCGGCTGACGGCCGCCAGGCCACGGAAGCGGGCGGCGGCGTCGGCGTCGTGACGGGCGGTGGAGTGCGTGTCCTGGTGGGCGGTGGTGGGCTTGAGGCTCCAGTGCCAGCGGGGTGCCGGAGCGCTGCTGCGGGGCTGCGATGCGGTCGCCGGGCCGGCTGCCATCGCGGCGAGCGCCGCCACGCCGGCCGTCATCGCGGCGAGGGCCCGCACCGCCACCCCGCAGCGGGAGACCCGCACCCCGCGTCTCCCCTGCAACTGACGCCCTGGACACCGCATTTGCCCCACCCGTCCCTTCCGGCCCGCACGGCCCCCATCGCGCTGGAAGCTAGCCCAGCGTGCCGGGCCCGTCCAGACCGCCGGTGCGTCCTGGGACACCGCCGGGATCGGCAGTTGCCGCAGTGGCGGGGCAGGCCGGTGCAGGCGGGGCGGGCGCGCAACTCCACCCGTCCCGCCGGGATGCACTGGGGCAAGGGCGGCGTGGCCCAGCGATTCACATAGGTTCGGACCTTCGCGGCAATGCTTGCATTTCGCATGCGTAAAGAGGGCATATCCTCGCATTCGAAGAGTGGTGACGCAGGTCACGCAGGAATGCGATGCACGGTCGAGATGACACGCGCGTCCTAGTCGTTGTACAGGCAAGGAACCGCACCGAACGTAAGGGAGCCGGCGATGTCCACCGTCATCGAGCAAGCCGTTCAGGCCCGTCTCATCGCGACCGCACCGCAGTCGCGGGTGATTCCGGCAGCCCTTCGCTACGACCGCACCGATCCCTACGCGGTGCACCTGGTCTTTCCGCCCGCCGCCTCGCTGGACGGCGCCGAGGTCGTGTGGACCTTCGGGCGCGATCTGCTGGCGGAGGGGCTGCGGCGGACCGCCGGGGCGGGGGATGTGCACATCTGGCCGTGCGGCATCGACGGCGTCGTGGTGGAGTTCCATACGGCCGGCGGGATGGCGTTGGTGCAGTTCGAGGCGCGGGATCTGCGGCTGTTTCTGATCCGGTCGTACGCGGTCGTCGACAAGGGCGACGAGGCGCGGCATCTGGATGTCGACGCCGATCTCGCCGCCCTGTTGCGCGAGGCGTAGGACGCGAGGCGCAGAAGAAGCGGAAGGGGCCCGGCGCCTCCCTCGACGCGGCGTCGCGCCCGATCGGCACAGGATGCGGAAGCCGCCGGGGCGGGCGGGCAGATGCCGGGCGGTCAGCGGTCGGCCGGCCGCTCCTCGCCGCCGAAGAGGTTGGCCAGTTGCAGGTCCATCAGGCGCATCGCCCGCTCGGGACCGTGCACGTCCAGAAGGACGTAGGTGGAGAGGCCGTCGGCCAGGCTGATCAGCAGCATGGCTTCGTCCTCGGTAGCCCGGTCGGGCCGGAGTTCACCGCGTTCCGCAGCGCGCCGCAGCTGGTCGGCGAAGAAGGCGCGGAGCTGGGGGATGCCTTCCTTGGCCTCGGCACGCAGGGCCTCGTCGTGCACGGCACGCTGGAAGTACGCCGCGCCGACCAGCGTCCCGATGCGGCTCTTCTCGTCCAGCGGCAGCATCCCGGACAGGCAGGCGCGCAGCACCTCGCGCGGTGACGGCTCCCCGGGCAGGGCCGCGATGCGTTCGCGGATCCGGCGGTCGGCGAGGCGGTTGATGTGCTGGAGGGCGAAGGCGAGCATCTCGTCCTTGGTGCGGAAGTAGTGCTGCAGCCGGCCGAGCGAGATATCGGCCTCGGCGGCGACATCGCGCAGGCTCACGCCGTCCAGACCCCGGGCGCTCGCGAGCCGCCACAGCGCCTCGGAGATCTCCTGACGCCTGGCTTCGTGGTCCACCTTCTTGGGCATGGACGGCTTCCCTTCCCTTCGCAGGTCGTCCTGCTGGTCGTCCCGCATGTCGTCTCATTTGCCGACTCGCTCGTCGGCGGCGGCGTCCGTCGTCTCCGCGCGCGCTTTTACAAGTCGCTTGTACCGTTATAACGTAACGCTACTCAATACAGCTGACTTGGAAACGGTGACCTTGCATGCCCGAGCACACCGCCCCGCTCCTGCGCCCACCCCGCCATCGCGTCGATCCCCGGGCCCGCCGCTGGTGGACCGTGCAGGCGCTGCTCACGCTCAGCGGTCCGATGCTGCTCACCGCGCTCGTCATGGCGGCGCTCAGCGCGCTGTTCTTCCCGGGCGCGCTGCCGTGGCTGGGCCCGTTGCTGCTGGTCGTGCTCGTGCTGCCCGCCCTCGGCTATCTCACGCTGATGCCGCGGTGGCGGTATGCGGTGCACGCGTGGGAGCTGGGCGAGCGCGCGGTGTACGCGGCGGGCGGCTGGTTCTGGCAGAAGCGGCGGATCGCGCCGCTGTCGCGGGTGCAGACGGTGGACACCGTGCGCGGCCCCATACAGCGGCGGTACGGGCTGGCGACGGTGACCGTCACCACCGCGTCCACCGCGGGCGACATCAAGATCGCGGGACTGTCGGACGCGGACGCCGAGGAGCTCTCGCGGCGGATCGGCGAGGCGGCGCAGGACGTACCGGGGGATGCCGCATGACCGGCCGCTCCCACACCCGGACCCACACCTCTGCCCACGCGGTCCGCTGGCAGCGCCTCGACCCCCGTACGCTGCTGGTGCACTGCGGCTGGATGGCGGCGCCGCTCGGTTCGCTGGCGTTGACGGCGCTGGCCACCGGGGGCCGGATCACCACCGGCGCGTGGCGCACCCTCCTCGTCATCGCCGCGTCCTTCGCCGTCGTCACCGCGATCGGTCTGATCCGCTGGGCGCGTACGGACTTCCGCGTGACCGACGACAGCTTCGAGGTGCGCAGCGGGCTGCTGACCCGGCGGCTGCGCAGCGTGCCGTTGCACCGCATCCGTACCGTCGATCTGACCGCGAGCCCGCTCCACCGGCTGCTGGGCGTCACCGTGCTGCGGGCCGGTACGGCCGGCTCCGGGGACGGCGGCAGCGAGCTGTCGCTGGAGGCGCTCAAGGTCTCCGAAGCGGACCGGCTGCGCGCGCAGTTGATGGCCCGCGCAGGCGCCGGGACGAGCGCCGAGGACCCGGTGCTGGCCCGCATCAACTGGCGCTGGCTGCGCTATGCCCCGCTCACTTTCTGGGTCGTCGGCGGCGTGTTCGTGGCGGTCGGATCCGTCTACCGCGTGCTGGACGGCATCGGGATCGAGGCCTGGAGAATCGGCTTCGTCCAGCGGGCGTTCACCGAATTCGGCGCGAGCATGCTGTGGCTGACGATCCCGGCCGCGCTGCTCGCCGTCCTGGCCCTCGGCTCGGTCGGCGCGGTCGTCCTCTACGTCGAGAACTGGTGGAGCTACCGCCTGGAGTGGGCCGACGCACGCACCCTGCGGGTGCGCCGGGGGCTGTTCACCACCCGCTCCGTCACCATCGAACGGGCCCGGCTGAGGGGTGTGCTGGTACGGGAACCGTTGCTGCTGCGGGCCGGCGGCGGCGCACTGGTCCGCGCGGTGGCGGGCGGCCTCGGCAACCGCGAGGAGAACCGCAGTCGCAGCGGACTGCTGCCGCCCGCGCCCCGCCGGGAGGCGCTGCGGGTGGCCGGCGGCGCCCTGCGGTCCCCGTTCCCCGCCACGGAGTTGACGCCGCACCCCCGGGTCGCCCTGCGCCGCCGGCGGGTGCGCGGCCTGATCTTCGCGGTGCTGCCCGGTACGGCCGTACTCGCCGGCCTCGGGGCCGCGTTCACGCCCGTGCTGCTGCACTGCGCCTGGATCTACGCGGTGGTCGGCACGGCCGCGGTGCTGTGGCTGGCACGGGACGCGTACCGCAGTCTGGGCCACGGCATACACGGCCGGTACCTGGTCGTCCGCTCGGGCACCTTCAGCCGCGACACCCTCGCCCTGCAGCGCGAGGCGATAGCCGCCTGGACGTTCTCGACCTCACCGTTCACCCGGCGGGCGGGGCTGGTCACGCTGACCGCGGCGGTCGCGGCGGGCGAGGACGGCTATCGCCTCCCCGACCTCGCCGCCGACGACGCCGCGGCCCTCGCCGCGTCGGCGGCCCCGGGAATCCTGGAGGAGTTCCTGGTGCATCCCGGGGCCCCACGTACCGCGGCGAGGGAGCGGTAGCTCAGATCTCGATGATGAGCTTGCCGCGGACATGCCCCGCCTCGCTCAACTCCTGCGCCTTGGCGGCCTCGGCGAGCGAGAAGGTCTCGGCGACCGGGACGGTCAGCCGGCCCTCGACGGCCAGGCGGGCCTGCGCGGCGAGCCCCGCACGGACCACCTCCGGCGGCGTGCCGCCCGCCGAGAACGGCACCCCGTGATCGGCGGCATTCGGATCGGCGATGGTGACGATGCGGTCGGTGGTGCCGCCCCGCAGCTCGATCGACACCGGCAGTGCGTCATGGCCGGCCGCGTCGAAGACCGCGTCGATCCCCTGCGGGGCGGCCTCCCGTACGCGGTCGGCGAGGCCCTCGCCGTACGCCACGGGGACGGCGCCCAGCGCCCGCAGGAAGTCGTGGTTGGCCGGGGAGGCGGTGCCGATCACGGTGGCGCCCAGGGCCACCGCGAGCTGCACGGCCACCTGGCCGACCGCGCCCGCCGCGGCGTGCAGGAGCAGCGTCTCGCCGCTCTTCAGGCCGAGCTCGTCCAGGACGCGCTGAGCGGTCTCACCGGCGACGGGCAGCGTCGCGGCGGCCGCGAAGGAGAGCTCGGCGGGCTTGCGGACGATGTCGCCCGCGAGGGCGTACTCCGCGTACGCCCCCGTCCTGGTCCAGCCGAAGACCTCGTCGCCGACGGCGAACTCGGTGACGCCGTCGCCGAGCGCGTCCACGACCCCGGCGAACTCCAGGCCCGGCACGGCGGGGAACGTCGTCGGATAGAACTCCTCGACCCACCCGTAACGCCGCTTGTAGTCCAGGGGGTTGATGCCGACCGTGACCACCTTCACCCGCACCTCGCCCGGCGCGGGTGCCGGCTTGTCGGTGTGCCCGTAGGTGAGCACCTCTGGGCCGCCGAATTCGTTGTAGATGATCGCGCGCATGGCGGTCTCCCCGTTCGATGTGGTGGAAGCGGTGGGTTGTTGACACAAGCCTGGCCGGTGGCACGGGGTGCAACGGCCAGCCATCGGAACAGTCCTACCTGGCCAAAAGGCCAGCTTCCGCCCCGGGCCGCCGATTAGGCTGCCTCGTATGGAGTTGACCGGATCCGGATCGATACCCGCCCTGACCGCCGCCTACGAGGTGATCAGCCAGCCGCTGGGCGAGATCCTGCCCCGGCTCTCCTCGGTCCTGGCCGAGCCGATCCCGCACCTGGCGGCGGCGGAACTGTCCACGCACTGCGCGCATTCGCCGTTCAAAACGCACGGCGACCCGGCAATCGTCGACCGGCTCACCACCGCCGACCTGGCGCCGCTGCTCGCCTCGGGTAGGCCCGGCCGGCCGTGGCAGGGCGTCCTCGACCTCGCCGGGGCCGAGCGGCCGGTGCTCGCGGTGACGAGCCATGCGACGCCGCGGGGCGCCGTTCTGCTGCTCGTACGGAAGGCGGCCGCCGCGCCGGCCGCTGAGCCGGCGCTCGCCCTCGTACAGGCGCTGTGGGACGTGGTGACCAGCCACTTCGATCGGCTGGCGATCGAGGCGATGCCCGGGGCGCTGGCCCGTTCGCGGACCGCCGCCGGGACCCGGGCCCGGGTGATCGCCGAGCTGGGCGAGGGGTACTCCGCCGCGCTCACCGCACTGCTGGGGGTGCTGCGCAGCCGGAACCTCGACGATGCGGCGGCCCGCGCCACCGCCACGGATCTGGCCGTCTCCGCGCTGGTGGCACTGCGCGCGGACGCGGAGCGGGACCAGGAGCTCGCCGAGGAACCGGCCGGGCAGGCATTCGCCCGGCTCGCCGACTCGCTGCGGCCGCTGGTGCGCTACAGCCCCGTACGGCTCGAGCTGGCCGCGCCGGACTCCCCGCGGACGCTGCCCGCCGATGTGGCGCACACGGCGCGGGCGACGGTCCGGGCGGTGCTGCTGAAGGTGCTGGAGCAGAAGGAGGTGAGCCGGGTGCACATCGGCTGGGGCATCGCCGACGGCGAACTGCGCGCGACGGTACGCGACGACGGGCCCGGCACGCTCACCCCGTGCGCCCTCTCCCCCGGCCTGCTGAGGGACCGGCTCGACGTGCTGAACGGACGGCTGGACGTCGATGCGGTGCCCGGGTGGGGGTCCACGGTCTCCGCGACGATCCCGCTGAGCGCCTCCCAGGATCCGGTGCCCGATCCGCTGACCGCCCTGGGTGAACGGGAGTTGCAGGTGCTGGCCCGGCTCGCGCTCGGCCACCGCAACCGGATGATCGCGGAGGAACTGCACATCAGCCAGTCGACGGTGAAGTTCCATGTGGCGAACATCCTGACCAAGCTGGGGGTGGAGTCACGGGGCGAGGCGGCGGCGCTGTTCCACACGGCGGCGTAGGCGCCCCGGCCGTTCCGCGGGCCGTCCGGGCGGCGGCCCGCCTCGCACCCCCGCGCGCAAGGTGACACAGATCACACAGGCAGTTCCCTCTGTCACGTGCACGGCGAGCGCCGCCCCGCCGTCCTACAGGACGAACTGAACGAGCCATGTCCAGGCCCGCATCCGAGGCCGACAGCCGTGAGGGAGCAGCCGCGATGCCCAGCGTCATCGACCATGCCGTGCAGGTCCGCCTCATCGCGACCGCCCCCGGCCCGCACGCGGTGCCCGCCGTGCTGCAGTACCGGCCCGCCGACCCGCTCGCCGTAAGGATGTCCTTCCCGCCGGAGATCTCGCTGGACGGTTCCGCGGTGGACTGGGCGTTCGCCCGCGAGCTGCTGGACGAGGGGCTGCGCGGGCCCGCCGGGCGGGGCGACGTGCGGATACGGCCGTACGGCCCGGACCGGACGGTGATGGAGTTCCACGCGGACGAGGGCGTCGCCATGGTGCAGATGAAGACCGCGGAGCTCCGGCTGTTCCTGGAGCGCTCGTACGCGGCCGTGCCCGCCGGCCAGGAGCAGACGCAGCGCGCCGTCGAGCGCGGCCTGACGGAGCTGTTCGGGGCGGCCTGAGCCACCGAGGATCCGGGGCGGCCCGCGCCGCCCCGGGCGGCCCGGCTATCGCTGCGGGAACCCGAACCCGTAGCCCTGCTGCGCCATCCACGGCAGCAGCCGGTCCAGCGACTCGACGGTCCTGGCGCGGTTGCCGCCGCCGTCGTGGAAGAGCACCGTCGGCCCGTTGGAGAGCTCGCCGCGCACCGTCGACTCGATCGCCTCCACGCTGCCGCTCTCGAAGTCCTTGCTGTCGACGTTCCAGCCCAGCGGGCGCATGCCGTGGTCGGCGGCGAGCTGACGGCTGTAGGGGGTGAAGGCGCCGCCAGGGGCGCGGTAGTACTCCACCACGGCGCCGCCCGCCGCCTTCTCGATCATCTTCTGGGCGCCGAGGATCTCCTGCGACTGGTAGCTCTGCGGGCGATGGTCCATGCCGGTGTTGTGGGTGATGGTGTGGTTGCAGAGCTTGTGCCCGGCGGCCACCACCTGCTTGACGATGTCCGGGTGGGCCGCGGCCTGCGGGCCGATCATGCAGAAGGTGGCCTTGACGCCGTGCTTCTTGAGGACCTCCAGCACCTTCGGGGTCCAGACCGGGTCCGGGCCGTCGTCGATGGTGATGTTGAGGCTGCGGCCGGGGCGGTCCGAGGCGTGCACGATCGACGACTTCACCGGCGCGGTCCGGGCCCCCTGCCGGCCGTCCTTGCCTCCCGAGTCGACGGTATCTGCGCTGGCCTTTACGGTGGCACCGGGCTGAGCGAACGCGAGAATCCCCGCAACGGACAGTGACACGGCCGCCGCCGCGACCACTCCTATGATCCCGCCCTGGATGCCGAAGCGCCGTGCCATGTGAACCCCGTCCCTCACCCGATGCCCGTGTGCGTACCGCGGCCGCGGTGCCGCCGCACGCGCCGCCTTGCACCAGGACAGATGCAGGGGAGGGCGGACAGGCTGCTCCTGTTACGGATCCATCATGAAACTTATTGATACTGGACCCATGCCACGTGTACTTCTGATCGAGGACGACGCCGCCGTACGGGACGGAGTGACCCTCGCACTACGGCGGCGCGGCCACGAGGTGGCGGCCGCGGCCAGCGGCGAAGAAGGCCTCGATGTGCTGCCCGGCTTCCGTCCGGACATCGTCCTGCTGGACTTGATGCTGCCCGGCAAGGACGGCTTCGAGGTGTGCCGGCTGATCCGCGCCGACCGGCAGCTGCCGATCATCATGCTCACCGCCCGCGGCGACGATCTGGACGTGGTGCTCGGGCTGGAGGCCGGTGCGGACGACTACATCGTCAAGCCCGCCCGGGGCGAGGTCCTCGAGGCGCGGATCCGTGCGGTGCTGCGCCGCACCGCATTGCCCGCCAACGGCGAAGCGGCCGGTACGGAACCGGGCCCGGCGCCCGTCGAGACGTACGGGGCGCTGGCCATCGACCGGGCCGGTCTGGTGGTCGGCAAGGGCGGCCAGGATCTGGCGCTGGCCCCCTCGGAGATGAAGTTGCTGCTGTTCCTGTCGGCCACCCCGGGGCAGGTCTTCAGCCGCCAGCAGCTGCTGGAGCACGTGTGGGAGCACAGCTACCACGGCGATGCCCGGCTGGTCGACGCGTGTGTGATGCGGCTGCGGACGAAGATAGAGGACACCCCGCGCAGCCCCCGTTACGTCCAGACCGTGCGCGGCTTCGGCTACCGCTTCGGGCCGCTGTGAGCCGCCTGGGCCGTCTGCTGCCCACCCGTCTTGTGCCCACCCGGCTGCGCGGGCTGCGCGCCCGGCTCGTCGTCGCGTTCGTGCTGGTGGCGGCCGTGAGCGCGCTGACCACCGCGAGTCTGACGTACCGCGAGGCCCGTAACGCCATCCTCCAGCGCTCCCAGGACATCGCCGTCAACGACCTGCGGGCGCAGATCAATTCGCTGGCACCGGAGCTCCCGGTGCCGCCGTCCCAGTCGGACCTGGACTTCTTCCGGGTCCAGCTGGAGCGCTCGGGCACCTCCCGGGACTGGGACATCTCGGTGCACTACAACGGCGTCCCGGACAGCGAGGACAGCACGCTGCAGGGCGGCGTGACGGTTCCGGCCGGCCTGCGGGACTCGGTGGAGAAGCGGCATGTGCCGGTCTTCCAGCGCATCGACCGCAGCGGCGATCCCTGGCTGCTGATCGGCATGCCGGTACGGCAGTCCGACGGCAACGCCTCCGCCCTGACCATCTACGCCCAGCTGCCGCTCAGCGCCGAGGAGGCCAATGTCGAGGCGCTGGTGGACGCGGCCCGGGGCGGCGCGCTGCCGGTGCTCGCGCTGGCCGTGATCCCGGCGCTGCTCGCCGCGCGCGGGGTGCTGCGTCCCGTACGGCGGCTGCGGCAGGCCGCCGGGCGGCTCGCCGAGGGCAAGCTGGACACCCGGCTGGAGGTGAAGGGCACCGACGAACTCTCCGACCTCTCCATGACGTTCAACGACATGGCGGCGGAGCTGGAGCAGAACGTCGCGGAGCTGCGCCGGCTGGAGGCCAATTCCCGGCGGTTCGCCGCCGATGTCTCGCACGAGCTGCGGACGCCGCTGGCGGCGATGACCGCGGTCACCGACGTCCTCGACGAGGACGCCGAGTCCCTCGACCCCGACACCGCCTCCGCGGTCCGGCTGATCAGCCAGGAGACCGGGAAGCTGGCGCGGATGGTGGAGGACCTGATGGAGGTCTCGCGGTTCGATGCGGGGGCCGCGGCGCTGCATCCGGACGAGGTGGACGTCGCCGAGACCATCCGTAAGACGCTGCAGGCCAGGGCCTGGCAGCGGCGGGTGACGGCCGAGCTGCCGGAGGACGTACGGGCCCGGCTCGACCCGCGGCGGCTGGATGTGGTGGTCGCCAACCTCGTGGGCAACGCCCTGCATCACGGCGGCGAGCCGGTGCGGGTGGTGCTGCACGCACCGGAGCCGGGCGACGACCGGCTGCTGATCGAGATCGCCGACAGCGGGCCCGGCATCGACCCCGAGGTGCTGCCGCATGTCTTCGACCGCTTCTACAAGGCCGACTCGGCGCGCGCCCGGTCGGAGGGCAGCGGCCTGGGCCTGGCCATCGCGCTGGAGAACGTACGGCTGCACGGCGGCACCCTGCGCGCCGCCAACTGCCCCGAAGGCGGCGCGGTCTTCACCGTGGAACTGCCGCTGCGACGGGCCGCGGAGCACACCGCCGCGGACGACGGCCGGGACGCCGACGGTCCCGGGGCCGGGAAAGAGGACGACGCATGAACGCCCTGACCACCGTGCTCGGCGCGCGGACCCGGCGGATCCTGGCGGGCGGCCTCGGCGCCGGCCTGCTGGCCGGTGCACTGGCCGGTGCGCTGAGCGCCTGCGGGATCGCCCCCACGGATGTGATCGACGCCGGGGAGCCCGCCACCGGCGTGAAGTCCCCCGGCCAGCCCGCCGCCGATGTCCAGCTGTTCTTCTACGGCCCGAACGGACTGCGCTCCGCGACCCGCCCCGCCAAGGCACCGGTCGATCCCCAGAACGCGATCGCGATGCTGATGGAGGGCCCGAACCACGCCGAGCGGCAACGCGGCCTCTCCAGCGTGCTGCCGAAGTTCCCCGGCCGGCTGCTCGCCACCACCGGGCGGGGCAGGGTCGCCCTCACGCTGCCGATGAACGCGAAGCTGCTGGACTCCGCTTCGCTGAACCAGCTGGTGTGTACGGCGGCCAACGCCCGCGTCCCCGGGGACAAGCCGCCGGGCGAGGTGACCGTCACGGTCGTGGGCGAGGGCGTCCGCGTCGGCCCCATGGTCTGCGGCGGCAACAACGCCTTCCCGGTGGTCCAGCCGAGCCCGAACACCACCACGCCGCGGCCCTCGGACTGAGGGCCCACGCCGCGGGGCGGGCGCGTTAGTGTGAAGACAGGCCCCCGCGTGAGCCGCGGCGGAGCCGCCAGGACCGGACGGCCCCACACCCCCCGGGAGACGTAGCGATGACCGAGCGCAAGCCCCCAGGTGTCCCCTTCGAGAGCTGGGTGGACAAGCAGATCCGCGAGGCCACCGAGCGCGGCGACTTCGCACGCCTGGCCGGCGCGGGCAAGCCGCTGCCCCACCTGGATCAGCCGTACGACGAGCTGTGGTGGATCAAGGAGAAGATGCGCCGCGAGGACCTCTCGTATCTGCCGCCGTCGCTGGTGCTGCGCAAGGAGGCCGAGGACGCGCTGGAGGCGGCGTCCAACGCCCCCACCGAGGCGGCCCTGCGCCGCATTCTGACGGCCGTCAACGAACGGATCCGCGAAGCCCTGCGTACACCGCTGGAAGGCCCGCCGCTCCGGGTGACGCCCTTCGACATCGACGAGGCGGCCCGTAACTGGCGGGAGAAGAAGCGGAGTTGAGTTCGCGGAGGTGAGTTCGCGGAGGTGAGTTCCCTCACCGTCGCGAAGGTGAGTTCGCGGCGTTGAGTTCCCTCACCGCGTGACCGGCGCCAGCCGCACCCGCAGGAACCGCGGCCGGTAGAGCGCCACGTTCCCGTTGACATGCGGGTCGGCCGGCCCCGGGCCGAGCCGGTTGACGTCGTAGCTGAGCAGCAGCCGTCCGGACGCGGTGAATTCGGGATGCGCCTGGGGGTTGTAGGCGGCCACGTACTGCGGATCGGTGTCGGCCGGGCGGGGCGGGGTGAGGCGGCCGGCCGGGCCGTGCCAGGGGCCGCGGGGCGAGCAGGACCAGTAGCCGGTGATCGTCCGCATCCCCGCCGTGCCGCCGCCCCCGGTGTCCATGGTGAACAGCACCCAGGTCCGGCCGTCGCGGACGACGCTGAAGGCGCTGCCGACGCCGCGCCGCCCGCCCGCGCGCAGCACCGGCGCGGTCCGCCCGGCCCGCCGCTGCCAGCGGGCGCCGTCCCAGAACCGCCAGTGGGCGCGATCGGCGAGCCGCCCCACCGGGACGCGGGCGAGATAGGCGCTGGACGCCGGTGACGACGGCGGGTCGTCGCCGCCGAAGACATACGTCCAGGGGCCGTCGGTGACCGTCGCGGTCCCGTACAGAACCCGTCGCCCCGGGTCCGCGACGGACGTTCGGCCGACGGTCTCCGTGATGCCCTCCAGCCGCAGACCGGGCAGCGAGAGCGTGGCGACCTCGGTGGCGCGCGGCACGCCGAAGATCCATGGACCGGTTCCGGGGGCGCGGTTCCACAGCAGCACGCGGACGACCTTCTCCCGGGCGCCCGGCGTACGGGGCTCCACGCTCGCGTGCACCGGCCAGCGCCAGCCGCCGCCCGGCGGGTCCGGGAAGAGGGGGCCGGGGTCGGCCGCGGTGCCGCCGGTCAGGGTGCGCTCCGGCCGGCCCGAACGGGACGTCACGACGGCGGAGTTGTGGCGGAGGTAGGGGATGCCGCCGCGGTCGGCGGTCCGCCAGCGGTAGGGCTGCCCCTGGGGGTTGGGCGGCGGCTGCACCCGGTCCAGGAAGGTGTCGGAGAAGAGCCAGAGGCTTCGGCCGTCGGGGAGGCGCACGGAGTGGGTGCCGTCGCCGCCGGTCCAGTCGTCGACGCGGCTGTTGTCGTCCCCGTAGCGGGCGAATGCGGCGGTGTGTCCGGTATCGGCGGACCAGGAGGCGATCCGGCGGCCGGTGCAGGCGGCGCTGCCGTCCGGGGCGGCGGGCCGCGGCAGGAGCCACAGGAGCAGGGCGGCGGTCAGGAGCAGCACGGCGGCGATCGCGGTGCGGGTGAGCGGCAGCCTGGACATCTCGCTCCTCTGGGGGTCCCCCCGCTCCTCAAGAGCTTGGGGAGGGTGCCGCGCCCACGGTACAGAACGGGACGATCACCGCCCGGCACCTGCGCCCCACCGGCCCCGCCCGACGCGATGACGGCCCGCCGTCCGCGAGATGTCGACCCGAATACGGACAAACGCCAGGCCAAAGAGTGCAAGGTCACAGCGGGAGACCCTGCTCCGGCTAACGGTCGTTCGCCTAGCCTGCTGCCATGACCGCCGAGTCCCCCGAACTCCCCCTGGCCGCCGCATTCCCGGACGTGGACCGAGAGCAGTGGCAGCGCCTCGTCGAAGGCGTGCTGCGCAAATCGGGCGTCACAGAAGCCGCCGGTGCCGCCGCCGAGGACGCGCTCGCCACCGACCTCCAGGACGGCATCCGCATCCGCCCGCTGTACACCGCCGAGGACGCGTCGGCCGCCGCCGGCCACCCCGGTTTCCCGCCCTTCGTACGGGCCGGCCGCCCCGAGGGCACGGCCGTCGCCGGGTGGGACGTACGCCAGCGCCATGCCTATACCGATCCCGAGCGCGCCAACGAATCCGTCCTCGCCGACCTCGAGAACGGTGTCACCTCGCTGTGGCTGATCGTCGGGGACGGCGGGATCCCGGTGGCCGGGCTGCCGCAGGCGCTCAACGGCGTCTATCTGGATCTGGCCGCCGTGGTCCTGGACCCCGGCGCCGACTTCACCGGTGCCGCCGAGGAACTGCTGCGGCTGTACGAAGCCTCCGGGGTGCCGCTGTCCGAGGCGTCCGGCAACCTGGGTGCCGACCCGCTCGGCCTGCTGGCCCGTACGGGCGACGACGGCCCGCTGCGCGTCCAGTTGGCGGCGGCCGCCCGGCTGGCGGAGCGCTGCACCGCCGACACGCCCAAGCTGCGGGCGCTGGCCGTGGACGCGCTGCCGTACCACGAGGCGGGCGGCTCCACCGCCGAGGAACTGGGCGCCTCACTGGCCACCGGCGTCGCCTACCTGCGGGAGCTGACGGCGGCCGGTCTCGGCATCGACGACGCCTGCCGGCAGCTGGAGTTCCGCTACGCCGCGACCGCCGACCAGTTCCTGACCATCGCCAAGCTGCGCGCCGCCCGCCGCCTGTGGGCGCGGGTCGCCGAGGTCTGCGGGGCCTCGCCGGACGCGGCCGCGCAGCGCCAGCACGCGGTCACCTCCACGGTGATGATGACCCGTCGCGATCCGTGGGTGAACATGCTGCGCACCACGGTCGCCGGGCTGTCCGCCGGCGTGGGCGGCGCGGACGCGGTGACGGTGCTGCCGTTCGACGCGGCGCTGGGCCTGCCCGATGCGTTCGCCCGCCGGATCGCCCGCAACACCCAGTCCGTCCTGCTGGAGGAGTCGCACCTGTCCAAGGTGATCGACCCCGCGGGCGGCTCCTGGTACGTGGAGCGGCTCACCGACGAACTGGCGCAGGCCGCCTGGGCGTTCTTCCAGGAGATCGAGGCCGCAGGCGGTCAGGCCGCGGCGCTGCGCTCCGGGATGCTCGCCGAGCGGCTGGCGGGGACGTGGGAGCGGCGCTCGCGCGAGCTGGCGCACCGCCGCGAACCGATCACCGGCGTCAGCGAGTTCCCGCATCTGGCCGAGCCGCCCGTGCATCGCGAGCCGGCCCCCGCGCCGTTGGGCGGCGGAGGGCTGCCGCGGGTCCGCAGGGATGACGCGTACGAGCGGCTGCGGTCGCGCTCCGACGCGCACCTGGCGGCCACCGGGGAGCGGCCGAAGGTCTTCCTGGCGGCGCTGGGCCCGGTCGCGGCGCACACCGCGCGGGTGACCTTCGCCGCCAACCTCTTCCAGGCGGGCGGCATCGAGACCGTCCAGGAGGCGGTGGATGCGGAGTCGGCCGCCGAGGCGTTCGCCCGCAGCGGCGCGGGGATCGCCTGCCTGTGTGCGAGCGATGCGGTCTACGGCGAGCAGGCGGCGGCCGTGGCGGCCGCCCTCAAGACCGCCGGGGCGCGGCAGGCTCACCTGGCGGGCAAGCCCGGCGAGCGCCGGGAAGAATTCGTAACGGCCGGTGTGGACTCCTTCGTCTTCACGGGCTGCGACGCGGTCGAGGTGCTGTCCTCGGCCCTGGATGTCATGGAGGTGGCGTGATGAACGACGCTACGCAACGCCTGGGCGCCATCCCGGACTTCAGCACCGTCGAGCTGGGCACGCCCGATGCCGCGGCCGACGCCGCCGGGTGGGCCGACGCCGTCCAGCAGGCCACCGGCAAGGGCGTCGAGGACCTGACCTGGGAGACCCCGGAGGGCATCGACGTCAAGCCGCTGTACACCGAGGCGGACCTGGACGGCCTGGACTTCCTGGGCACGTACCCGGGCATCACGCCGTACCTGCGCGGTCCGTACCCCACCATGTACGTCAACCAGCCCTGGACGATCCGCCAGTACGCCGGTTTCTCCACCGCCGAGGAGTCCAACGCCTTCTACCGGCGCAACCTCGCCGCCGGCCAGAAGGGCCTGTCGGTCGCCTTCGACCTGCCCACGCACCGCGGCTACGACAGCGACCACCCCCGCGTCACCGGCGACGTCGGCATGGCGGGCGTCGCCATCGACTCGATCTACGACATGCGGCAGCTCTTCGAAGGCATCCCGCTGGACAAGATGACCGTGTCGATGACGATGAACGGCGCGGTGCTGCCCGTACTCGCCCTCTACATCGTGGCCGCCGAGGAACAGGGCGTACCGCCCGAGAAGCTGGCCGGGACCATTCAGAACGACATCCTCAAGGAGTTCATGGTCCGCAACACCTACATCTATCCGCCGCAGCCCTCGATGCGGATCATCTCCGACATCTTCGCGTACACCTCGCAGAAGATGCCGCGCTACAACTCCATCTCCATCTCCGGCTACCACATCCAGGAGGCGGGCGCGACGGCCGACCTGGAGCTGGCGTACACCCTCGCCGACGGGGTGGAGTATCTGCGCGCGGGCATGGCCGCCGGCATGGACGTGGACACCTTCGCTCCTCGCCTCTCCTTCTTCTGGGCGATCGGCATGAACTTCTTCATGGAGATCGCCAAGCTCCGTGCGGCCCGGCTGCTGTGGGCGCGGCTGGTCCAGAAGTTCGACCCGAAGAACCCCAAGTCCCTTTCGCTGCGCACCCATTCGCAGACCTCGGGCTGGTCGCTGACCGCGCAGGACGTCTTCAACAACGTCACTCGCACCTGCGTGGAGGCGATGGCGGCGACGCAGGGCCACACCCAGTCCCTGCACACCAACGCCCTCGACGAGGCGCTCGCCCTGCCCACCGACTTCTCCGCCCGGATCGCGCGCAACACCCAGCTCTTCCTCCAGCAGGAGTCGGGCACCTGCCGGGTCATCGACCCCTGGGGCGGCAGCGCGTACGTGGAGAAGCTCACGCACGATCTGGCGCGGCGGGCCTGGCAGCACATCGAGGAGGTCGAGGCGGCCGGCGGCATGGCCAAGGCCATCGACGCGGGCATCCCCAAGCTGCGCGTGGAGGAGGCCGCGGCCCGTACGCAGGCGCGGATCGACTCGGGGCGGCAGGCGTTGATCGGCGTCAACAAGTATCGCGTCGAGACGGACGAGGAGATCGAGGTCCTCAAGGTCGACAACTCCTCGGTGCGCGCCCAGCAGGTCGAGAAGCTGAAGCGGCTGCGCGCGGAGCGCGACGAGGCCGCTTGCCAGGACGCCCTGCGGGCGCTGACGGAGGCCGCAAAGTCCGGTCCCGGAGCGGGACTTGAGGGCAACCTCCTCGCGCTGGCGGTGAACGCGGCGCGCGCGATGGCGACCGTCGGCGAGATCTCCGACGCCCTGGAGGCCGTCTACGGACGCCACTCGGGCCAGATCCGTACCATCTCCGGTGTGTACCGAGACGAAGCGGGCCCGACCTCCGGTGTCGAGCGGACCCGAAACCTGGTGGCGGCATTCGAGCGTGCCGAGGGACGCCGGCCGCGCATCCTGGTGGCCAAGATGGGCCAGGACGGCCATGACCGCGGCCAGAAGGTGATCGCCACGGGCTTTGCCGACCTGGGCTTCGACGTCGATGTCGGCCCGCTGTTCCAGACTCCGGGGGAGGTCGCCCGCCAGGCGGTGGAGGCGGACGTGCACATCGTCGGGGTGTCGTCCCTGGCCGCGGGCCACCTCACGCTGGTGCCCGCGCTGCGCGAGGCGCTGGCCGCCGAGGACCGGGAGGACATCACGATCGTGGTGGGCGGGGTGATCCCGCCGCAGGACGTCCAGCCGCTGCGTGACATGGGCGCGGCCGCGGTCTTCCTGCCCGGCACGGTCATTCCCGATGCCGCCCACGACCTGGTGAAGGACCTGGCGCGGGTCCTCGGCCACGAGCTCTGATCGGGGGGTCATGCCTGCGACGATCGATGTCGAACGGTACGCCGAGGGGGTACGGGCGGGCTCCAGGGCCTGGATCGCCCGCGCCGTCACCCTGGTCGAATCCACCCGCGCCGACCACCGCACGGCGGCCCAGCAGCTGCTCGTCCGGCTGCTGCCGTACTCCGGTGCGGCCCGGCGGGTGGGCATCAGCGGGGTGCCGGGCGTCGGCAAGTCGACCTTCATCGACGCCCTCGGCACGCTGCTGACCGGTTTGGGACACCGGGTGGCGGTGCTCGCCGTCGACCCGTCCTCCAGCCGCACCGGCGGCTCCATCCTGGGTGACAAGACCCGGATGGAGCGGCTGGCGACGGACCCCGCGGCATTCGTCCGCCCCTCCCCCACGTCCGGCACGCTGGGCGGGGTGGCGCGGGCGACCCGCGAGTCCATCGTCGTCATGGAGGCGGCCGGCTACGACGTCGTGCTGGTGGAGACGGTCGGCGTCGGCCAGTCCGAGACCGCCGTGGCCAATATGGTCGACACCTTCCTGCTGCTGACCCTGGCCCGCACCGGCGACCAGCTCCAGGGCATCAAGAAGGGCGTTCTGGAGCTGGCGGACCTGGTGTCCGTCAACAAGGCGGACGGTCCGCACGAACGGGACGCCCGCTCCGCGGCCCGCGAACTGGCCGGCGCGCTACGGCTGCTGCAGCCACCGGACGCCGCCTGGACCCCGCCCGTACTCACCTGCAGCGCCCGCGAGGGCACCGGCCTGAAGGCGGTCTGGGAGCGGATCGAGCAGCACCGCACCCTGCTGGACTCCACCGGTGCCCTGGCCGAGCGCCGCCGCGCCCAGCAGGTCGACTGGACCTGGTCGATGGTGCGCGAACGGCTCATCGACCGCCTCCAGGAACACCCGGAGGTGCGCCGCCTCGGGCCCGGCATCGAGCACGAGGTGCGCGAGGGCACGATCACCGCGACGCTGGCCGCCGAGCGGCTGCTGGACGCGTTCGGTCTCCCGGACGGCCGGCAGGGCACCGGGCCCGGCCCGCGCGAGCCGTAGGGCTCATCCGTCGGGCCGCCGCCCGCGCCCGGTCCGTACGCCCGTATGCAGGGCAGGTAACAACCGTCGAGGGGCGGCTGTTACCTGCCCGACGGGCCGAGGAGCGGCGTCGGCCGTAGCTTCTGAAGCGACGACCGACCCCCACGAACCGGAGCGAGAGCCATGAACCGCACCCCGAGCACGACCCGGCGCAGGAAGACGGCCGCGGGAGCCGCCGCCCTGGCCGGCGCCGCCGTCCTCGGCACGTTCGCCACCGCGCAGGCGGCAGCCGCCGTCCCCGCCCACTCCGCCGCCACCCCCTACGTCATGAACCACTACGGCGAGGAGCACGCCGACAAGGGCCACGCCGAGCGCAGCCCCCAGCACCTGGTGCTCTCCGAATTCACCTCGGCCCATGGCGTCCACTGGAAGCAGTGGAGCGCGAGGAGGGCGGTCGGTACCGGAACCGTCACCGGCACCTGGTGCCTGGACACCTGCGCCGACAAGCCGCTGAAGGCGACCGTCACCCTCTCGGCCCCCAGGACCGTGCACGGCAAGAGGGTCTTCTCCGCCTTCACCCTGAAGCTCGCCGGGCAGCCCGGGCGGTACGTTTCCCAGGACCTGCACGGCAGGCGTCCGCTCGCCACCGGCTGAAGCGCAAGCCGCCGATTCCCGGCGAACGGGTCCACGGCCGTGACCGCCGCCCTCGTGTCGGCGCCGACGGCCGTGGGCACCAGCGGCTGCGGCGGCCCCGAACGGCCGCACATCGAGGGCCCGGCGCCGGGGTGGCTCACGGAACCACCCGACCGGCGGCGCCCGGACCACGCTCGGCCTGCCACCTGCACTGTCGGCCCGACACCTGAACGGCCGCCCGACGCCCTCGCGATGCGCCGTGCCCTGGATCATGTGCGCGCCCGTGCTCCCCGGGCAAGGGGAACACGTGTGAGTGGTCGATGGCCGGCAGAATCGTTTCGGCGAAATGTCGCCCTTTACTGTGATCCGCGTCGAGACCCACGACCCTGGCCAACGCCCCGTACCCCAGTGCCAGTTGGCCAAGGAGCCTTCACAGGAGGAGCTGCCCATGCGTGTCCGCCGCCTCATCCCGACCGTCCTGGCCACCATCTTGATGAGCGCCACCGCCGGAGTCGCCACCGCCACACCGGCGGCCGCCGCCCCCTGCGGTTTCTACGAAACCGGCTCCGACGCCTTCTACAACCACTGCACCTCCGACGGCTCGCACGTCGTCATCAAGGTCAAAGTGGCCTGGCAGGCCGACTACGAGCGGTGCGTCGGCCCCGGCAGGTCGTGGCTCGGCTCCGCACGCAAGATTCAGGGCGCGCACTACGTAGGCCGCACCTGCTGATCGCCGTCGCCGACCGCGCCGGACCCGGCGAGGTCCACCTCCTTGGACAGCGGACGGGCCGGTGCCCCGCGTAGTCCGGGGCGCAGCGGGGTCCCGGGGCGGTCGGCTGGGTGCCGTACGGCCGACATCCGCGACCTGCACCGGGTCCACACGCTCACCTTGCGCCCAACCGGCGTTGCGCGATCTCAGTTGTCCGTGCCGTCGCCGGGGACGGCTTCGCTGGGGGCGGTGTGCCAGTTGGTGACGATGGGCTTGTCGACGGTGACGGGGCCGGTGGAGACGCTCGCCGGGTTCGGGTCGGACGTGCCGATGGCCGCGATGAGGAACGTGAACTGGGTGCCGCCGTTGTCCTTGGTGGTCTTGGGGTTGACCCCGGCGTAGACCGTCGTGGAGCCGCTGAGCTTGATCGCCGGGCCGACCGCCTGCTCGGCGTTGGTCGCCTCGATGCCCTTGGAGCCGAACGAGACCGAGGGCAGTCCGCTGGGAATCGTGCAGGTGATTCCGGGCTTGGCGCGGGCGGAGAGCAGGATGTAGCCGCCCGCCTGGCTCTCGGAACGCGCCGAGAACTTCAGATCGTTCGCCCCGCAGGCCTGCCCGTAACCCTTCTTGTCGCCGGACGGGGCCGACCCGCCGCCCGACGAGGACGAACCGCCCTTCGCCGGCGCGCTCCCGTTCGAAGGCGAACCGGTCGACTTGCCGCCGCCGGAGGCGCCCTGGGGTGCATCGCTCGCCGACGGGGCGGTGGCCTTGGCGGACGCCGCGGCGTCGTCGGTGGAGGCCGACCCACTACCGTCGGCCGGGCCGCAGGCCGTGACGGTCGCCGCGAGCGCCGCACCGGCAGCCGCGGTGAGCGCAGCGCGTCGAATACGAGCGATATGGGTGCGGTTCACGGTTGCTCCTCGTTTCGTTCAGGGACAGCGGGGACCGGGCCGCATGCCCACCGCCCCTTTGTCGGATGTCCCCATCCTCACGTGCCCCGCTACCGACCCGCTGTTGTTTCGTTCACGCGCGACTAACGCCCGCTCAGGAAGCACCGTCATGGAGGGGCGCACCGCCGAAGAGTCTCCGGCTCAGGTCACTGGTTCTCGACGTCCTCCAGGTTCTCCATGAGCCAGGCCTCGGTCTGGAGGAGCCTCGGACACGGCCGTACGGGGGTGCGGTCTCCATGACGTACGGCGGCGGCTCCGTCCGTGATCCGACGGAGGGTGCTCGGCCGGGGTACTCACCCGGACAGGTGAGTAGCCGCACTCATGACGCCCCCGGGTCCGGGCCCGAGTATGTCGGTGACGCACCCGCCGATCGGGTCTGGGGGACCTCGTGTCATGGGCAGACACGCACGACAGGGGTTGCCGCGCGCCTTCACCGCCGCGCGCGATCCGCTCGGCGGCCCGTCCGGTGTGCATGCCGTGGCCCGGCGGCCGATGGCCCGTCGCCACCGTCCCGCGGAGATCGCCGGAGCGCCCTCGGTGAGTTCCGCGGCTCCCGCGGCACGCCGTAGGGACAGGAGCGGCGGGGGAACGCTGACCACGTTCGTCGCGGCTGTTCCGGTACGGACGGCCGATCCGACCAACTCTTCTCTGGGGGCCACCATCCATCCGCAGGACGTCGCACACGGACTGTACGCAGGAAATCCGCTGGCCGGACTGATCGAGGGGTTCTGTCTGGCACTGGACGCGGGCGGTGAGCTGGAGGCCCGGCCGGTCGTCCATGTCCAGCTGCGGCGCGGGGTGACGTTGTCGGCCGTGAAGGCGGACCGGCTGGCCAAGGCCTGCCAGTACGGCGTGCTACGCCAACTCGCCGCTGCCGGCCGGGACTTCGACGAGTCGGTCGAGGAGGACCCCTCGACCGCCGAGATCGCCATCGCGCTGCACGCCTACGGCACCGGCCCGTTCGCCGACACGTCGACCATCAGGAACCACTATCTTCTCCGCGGCGAGGCCTGACGTGCGTGGTGCGGACTTCTCCCGCCGGACGTCGCCGAGTGCGTCCAGGACGCGTGGCACCTGGCACGCAAGAGCGGTGCCGTAACGTCGGGCCGGACGGTACGGCGCTGCTGGTCGAAGCGCGGCCGCCCGCGCGGCCGCCCGCGCGGCCGCCCGCGCGGCCGCCCGGAAGCGGCGCAGGGAGATCGGATCCACGGGTTGCCGACGGGTCGTCAGCCGCGCCTCGGTACCGTCGCCCAGACGGTCTTGCCCAGCCGGTCGGGCGGCGTCCAGCCCCAGGAATCGCTCAGCAGGTCGACGATGTGCAGTCCACGCCCGGACTCGGCGAGCTCGTCGTGGGGGCGGACGACCGGCGCGCTGCTGGCGCCGTCCGAGACCGCACACAGCACGGTGGTCTCCTGCCGGGTCAGCGCGAGCCAGGCGGAGCAGACGTCGTCGGGATCGCCGTCGGCGGCGCCGTACCGCAGGGCGTTGGTGACGAGTTCGGAGACGACCGTCGCGGCGTCCTCGGCGATGCCGGGGCACATCTGCCAGCCCTCGAGAGTCGTCCGGGTGAAGCGACGGGCCTCCGCCACGGTGCGCGCGGAGGGGCTGAGGGCGCAGGCGGCGAAGCCGTTGGGGCCGGGCATCCACCAAGTGTCGTCACACGTCTCCTCCCGCAGGGTGTGGTGCACGGTCTCGGCCGGATGTGTGGTCATCACGATCTCCGCGGAGGGCTTTTCGGGTCTGGGCGGGGAGTCCTCTGGAGAGCTAATATCCTCGTCGTCCGACCCCCGCTGCAAGTGCATCTGCAATTACATCGGTAAGGACGGTCGCTCAGGAGCTCGTTCACGCCAACCTGATCGCGAGCTCGGAACGGTAGGAGGCACGGCCTCCAGCAAGGGAGCAGCTGTTATGGAGTCAGTGACCAATGGCATGCCGGCGACCGGTATCGAAGGCGCCCAGTGGCGCAAGAGTCGCCGCAGCAATCCCAGCGGCAACTGCGTTGAGCTGGCGGTTCTTTCGGACGGCGGGGTCGCGGTGCGCAACTCCCGGTTCGCCTCGGGCCCGGCGCTGATCTACACCCACGACGAGATGGCGGCCTTCGTCCAGGGCGCCAAGGACGGCGACTTCGACGATCTGATCGGTCGCGGCTGACGTCACTGGCGCATATGTCGGCCGGATAGTCGCCATGACTGTACGTCCGCACCGGCCGATGGGACACTGGGCGCTCGCCCGAACACTCAGGGGAGTCGACATGATCGCCGCGCAGCCGAGCAGCCAACCATCTCTGCGGCGCTATCTGGAGCACCCGCGGGGCGGTCCGACCGTCCTGCGGATCGTGCTGGGCACGCAGCTCCGGCGGCTGCGTGAGGCGGCGGGCATCACCCGGGAGGCCGCCGGGGACGCCATTCGCGGCTCCCATGCGAAGATCAGCCGCCTGGAACTCGGCCGGGTGAGCTGCAAGGAGCGGGACGTCGCGGATCTGCTGACGCTCTACGGCGTCACGGACGAGGCGGACCGCTCCGACTTCCTCAAGCTGGCAAGCCGGACCAGCTCTCCGGGCTGGTGGCATCAGTACGGCGATGTGCTGCCCAACTGGTTCGAGACGCACATCGGGCTGGAGGAGGCCGCGTCCGTCATCCGTACGTACGAGGTCCAGTTCGTGCCGGGTCTGCTGCAGACCAGGGACTACGCGCATGCGGTGGCCAAGCTCGGGCACCCGCGGGCCTCGGCGGAGGAGATCGAACGGCGGGTGGCGCTGCGCGTGCAGCGTCAGGAGCTGCTGACCCTGCCGGACGCGCCGCGGCTGTGGGCGGTGATCGACGAGGCATCGCTGCGCCGTCCGCTCGGCGGACCGGAGGTGATGGCGGCTCAGCTCCGGCATCTGCGGGCGGTGGCGGAGCTGCCGAACGTGACGCTGCAGGTCGCGCCGTTCAGTCTGGGCGGTCTGGCGGCGGCCGGGGGTCCGATCACGATCCTGCGGTTCCTGGAGCCGGATCTGCCGGACATCGTCTACCTGGAGCAGCTGACCAGCGCGCTCTACCTGGACAAGCGCGACGACGTCGACCACTACCTCGCCGTGATGGACCGGCTCAGCGCACAGTCCGAGTCGCCGCGGGACTCGCTGGCGATGCTGGACCGGCTGATGGAGCAGGGAAGCTGACGGCCCCTTAGGTAGGACGCGGAGAGGCGGGACCCTTGGCTTTCAGGGTCCCGCCTCTCCGCTGCGCCGGGGTGCGGCGCCCGCTACACCTTGCGGGCCACTCCCCCGAACTCGATCCATTCCTTGGTGAGCTGCTTGGGACCGAGGTCCGCGTCCGGCATCCAGGTGGAGACCTCCACCAGGCCCGGCTCCTGGATCTCCAGCCCGTCCAGGAACGCCGTCAGCTCATGCGCCTGCCGTACCCGGCCCCACTGGCCCTGGGTGCTCTCGTCCATGAACTTCGTGACGAAGTCGCGGGTCGCGGCGTCCTCGCTGACCAGCTGGCACACCACCAGGAAGCTGCCGGGCACCAGCCGGTCGGCGACCCGCTTGATCAGGCCGCCGGGGTCGTCGGAGTCCGGGATGCAGTGGAGCACGGAGACGAACAGCGCGGCCACCGGCTGGTCGAAGTCGATCAGTCGCTTGACCTCGGGGCTGTTGAAAATGCCGTCGGTATCGCGCATGTCCGCCTGGATGACGGCGGTGTTGGCGTTCTCCTCCAGCAGCGCGCGACCGTGCGCCAGCACGATGGGGTCGTTGTCGACGTACACCACCCGGGACTCCGGGTCGATTTGCTGCGCGACCTGGTGGACGTTGTCCTGGGTCGGCAGGCCTGAGCCGTGGTCCACGAACTGGCGGATGCCGTGTTCGCGGGCCAGCCAGCGGACCACGCGCTGCAGAAAGCGCCGGTTGTTGATCGCCAGCACCTGCGTGCTCGGCACGACCTTGCTCAGTTCGTCGCACGCCTCGCGGTCGACGGCGTAGTTGTCCTTGCCGCCGAGGTAGTAGTCGTACATCCGCGCCACGCTCGGGATACTGGCATCGACGGCGCTGGACTGCGGTTGCGTTTCTTGGCTCATTCCACACTTTCCCGTCGCTTCGACAGTCACCGGCCATACCGCATCGACGCGCCGGTCCGTATCGGAACGACTACGCCGTGCGGCGACCAACATACCTACGGGACGGCAGTTGTTGCAGGCAACAGGTGTGCGAATAAAGGACGTTCAGCTGCCGTTTCGCGCCATGGCCGGGGGCGTCGTGGCCGGTCCCCGCCGTCGCTTTCGGGCCGGTTTCTCATGGCCCTCTCATCGCGCGCTTATCGCCCGGTCACCCCGCCTCCCTATCGTCGCCGGGGACCGTCGCCCCGCCGCGTACCCCGGCCGGCGGACCGTAGGAGAGTGCAGCGTGTACCACCTGACCGGCGTGACCAAGTGCTATCGAAGCGGCGGGGGCGTGGTGCGGGCGCTGGACGGGATCGGGCTCTGTGTCGAGGACGGTGGCGCGCTGGTCGTCCAAGGGGCGGCGGGATCGGGCAAGTCGACGCTGCTGCGGATCCTGGGCGGGCTGGAGCGGCCCACCCGGGGCAGCGTCGAACTCGACGGCACGGACCTGGCGACCCTGACGGAGTGCCGGCTCGCGCGCATCCGGACGGAGTCCATCGGTACGGTGCCCAGCGGCGGCGGCCTCACGCCCGGCTTCACCGCGCGGCAGAACGTGGCGGGCGCCCTGCTCCCCCTGCGGCTGCGGCCCGCCGACCGCTGGGAGCTGGCGGGCGAGGCCTTGCGCGAGGTCGGCATGGACAAGCAACTGGACGTAGCGGCCGAGGAGTTGGCTGCCGGGGCGCGGCAGCGGGTGGCGCTGGCTCGGGCGCTGGTGAAGCGGCCCACCGTACTGCTCGCGGATCGGCCGACGGCCGGACTGGATGCGGCAGCGCGGGCGGAGATCGCGGAGTTGTTCGTACGGGTATGGGGCGAGCGGCGGCTGACCTGCGTGGTGGCCACCGAGGACGCGGCGCTCGTGGGGCGGGCGCCGCGGCTGGCGACCCTGTCCGAGGGGAGGGTGGCGGCGATGGCCCGCTACCCGTCCGCCGCCGCGGGCGGATAGGAGGTGACCCAGCGGTGGCTCACCTCCCAGGTGCCGCCGCCGGCGGTCGCGCCGCGCAGGCCGTGGAGCGTGTCGGGGCCGGTCAGGGCGGGCAGCCGGGAGTCCTGGAGAGCGGCGAAGGCGACGGTGCGGGCCGGGTCCCAGTCGGTGCTGTGCCGCAGGCGGCGGGCGAGCTGGGCGAAGCCGATCGGGGCGGCGGCGATGACCCAGGCGTCCGGCTGTTCGGCGGTCAGCCGCTTGGCCGGGCGCAGCCAGGAGGCGGCGGACTCGGGCCAGTCGACGGCGGCGAGGACCGTGCCGCCGCGGGCCTGCCAGGCGGCGGTGAAGGCGTCGGCGGCGGCACGGGAGGCGGCATCGCGGCTGTGGCCGATCGTGACGGTCTCGATCCGGGCCTTGGGGCGGGCCAACAGGCCGATGATGGCGGCGAGTTCGGCGGTGGTGTGCGGGGCGGGCCGGGGCAGGTCACCGTACTCGGCGAGGGACTCGGCCAGGTCGGCGGCGCCGATGAGCGGCGAAGCGGGCGCGTATATCAGGCCGTCGCCGGCCGGCCCGTCGTCCGGTGCGTGGATGCTCATCAGGCGGCGTCGTGGAAGACCAGCCCGAGGGCGTGCCGGCGGCCGGAGCGGACGGTGCTCACGCCGTGTCGCATGGCGCCCGCCGACCAGCCGCGCTTGGTGGCCACCGGGCGGTCGCGGGTGGTGAAGATCAGGCCGTGGCCCTGCTGGAGCACCTGGGTGGTGCCGCGTGACTGCGCCCGCGGGCGCTGTTCGACGAGCAGGAACTCGCCGCCGGTGTAGTCGGTGCCGTGCTCGTCCAGGCCGATGACGACCTGGAGCGGGAAGAGCATGTCGCCGAAGACGTCGCGGTGCAGGGCGTTCCAGTCGCCGGCCTCGTAGCGCAGCAGGATCTGCGCGGAGCGGTCCTGGCCCGCTTCGTGGCATCTGTCGAGCCATTCCTCCAGGGTGTCCGGCCAGGGCGCGGGGCGGCCGAGCCGGGCGGCCCAGTCGCGGGCGATGGTGAGCAGATGCGGGTAGAACGCGGCGCGCAGGGCGGCGACCGGCTCCGGAAGCTCGTGGTGGAAGTAGCGGTACTGGCCGGAGCCGAAGCGGTAGCGGGCCATGTCGATGGTGGTGCGGAACAGCTCCTCCTTCTCGTAGAGCGCGGCGATGTCGGCGCACTGTGCGGGGGTGAGGAGCTGCGGGGTGAGCGCGCCGCCGTAGGCGTCCAGCTCACCGGCCAGGGCATCCCAGTCGGCGGCGGCGATCCGACGCTCGGCCTGAGCGGTGGCGTTCTTGGTGGTCATATGGGGTCTCCGGGAGGGGGTGCGGTCAGGCCGCCGGGGTGACGCCTTCGAGCTGGAGCAGCTGCTGCTTGCGCTCGAGTCCGCCGGCGTAGCCGGTGAGCGAGCCGTTGGCGCCGATCACGCGGTGGCAGGGGCGTACGACCAGCAGCGGGTTGCGCCCGATGGCCGTGCCGACCGCGCGCACCGCCGCCCGCGAGGCGCCGATCTGCGCGGCGATCTCGCCGTAGCTGAAGGTCTTGCCGTAGGGGATGTCGTCCAGGGCGGTCCAGACCCGCCGCTGGAAGTCGGAGCCGCCGGTGACGTACTCGATGTCGAAGCGGGTGCGCTTCCCCGCGAAGTAGGCGGTGAGCTGGGCGGCGATCTCCGCGAAGGCGGGCGTGTCCTCGGTCCAGCCGTCCTGGACTGTGGCGCCGCCCTTCTGGCCGGGCAGGGAGAGCGAGGCGAGCGCCGTGCCGCCGGTGGCCGTGTCGGACTTCTCGCCGACCAGCAGCAGTTCACCCAGCGGGCTGTCGATGGTGGTGTAGACCGTCATCGGTCCGTTCCTTCCTCTTGTCGATGTGCTCGACTGTTGGTGTGCTCGACGCAATTCCGCGTCCGTACGTCTCATCCTGGTGCGTCGCCCGGTGCATTGCTGGCGGATTTCGGACGTCGCATTTCCGCTTCAGGCGGTGCGCGCCGAGGACGTGCCGTTCGGGGCCGCGGCGTTCCAGAAGTGGTGCATGGCGTACGAGCGCCAGGGGCGCCAGGCGTCGGCATCGGCCATCCGCGCACCGGAGTGACGCATCCCGGCGAGCACCGCGACATCGCCCTCCAGCAGCACGTCCGGGTCGCCGAGGGCGCGCATCCGGATGTACCCGGCCGTCCAGGGACCGATGCCGCGGAGGTTCAGCAGCTCCTTCTCGGCCTGGTCGCGGTCGGCCCCGGCATCCAGCGGCACGGTGCCGTCGGCGAGCGCGGCGGCGAGGGTGCGCAGGGTCGCGCGGCGGGAGTCGGGCATCCCCAGCTCCGTCAGGGCGGCCCCGGCGAGGTCCGCGCAGGCGGGGAAGAGATGCGTGAGGCCGCCGCTGGACTCGGTGAGGGGTTCGCCGTAGGCGGCGACGGCGGCGTTGCCGAGCTTGCGGCCGGCCGGCACCGACACCTGCTGGCCGAGCACGGCGCGTACGGCGAGCTCATGGCCGTCGCAGGTGCCCGGCGAGCGCAGCCCGCGGCGCTGCGCCACGAGCGTGCCGAGCAGTGGGTCCTGGCTGAGGTGGTCGGCGACCGCGTACGGGTCGGCGTCCAGGTCCAGGAGGCGGCGCATCCGCTGGGTGGCGGTGGTCAGATCGCGCAGTTCGCTCAGGTGCAGCCGGCATTCCAGCCAGCCGCCGCCGGTCTCGGGGAGCGGCGCGCCGCCGCCCGGCCGCTCGTCGACCTCGGCGATGCCGGTGCCGTTGGGCAGCCGCAGGGTACGGCGGTAGGTGCGGGTGCCGCGCTCGCCGAGCATCTCCTCGACGCCGGTCAGCGCGCGGCGTTCGAGGTAGTCGAAGACCTCGGCGGCGGCGTAGGGCCCGCGGAAGGCGAGGCGCAGCGGTATGCCGCCGGCGCCGGCCTGCTGGGCCACGGGCCCGAACCGCGCGGCCTTGCCGGGCCGGGCGGCGCGCAGCGCAGTGGGCGTGAGGGCGTAGATCTCCCGGATGGTGTCGTTGAACTGCCGCACGCTGGCGAATCCGGCGGCGAAGGCGATCTCGGCGATCGGAAGGGGGGTGGTCTGGAGCAGTATCCGCGCGGTGTGGGAGCGCTGGGCGCGGGCCAAGGCCACCGGGCCGGCGCCGAGTTCGGCGTTCAGCTGGCGCTGGACCTGGCGGGCGCTGTAGCCGAGCCGCTGGGCGAGTCCGGCCACTCCCTCGCGGTCGACGACGCCGTCGCCGATCAGCCGCATGGCGCGGCCGACCATATCGGCCCGTACGTTCCATTCGGCGGAGCCGGGCACCGCGTCCGGACGGCAGCGGCGGCAGGCCCGGAAGCCGGAGCCCTGCGCCGCGGCCGCGGTCGGGAAGAAGCGGACGTTCTTCTGCTTGGGGGTGGTGGCCGGGCAGCTCGGCCGGCAGTAGATCCCGGTCGTGGCGACCGCGAAGAAGAAGTCGCCGTCGAACCGCGCGTCGCGGCTGCACACCGCCTCGTACTTGCTGCCATCGCTCATCACCCTCCCACTGTGCGGCAGGCGACGAAGCGGTGCTGGCGGAAATCGGACGCGGCGTTCGGATGGTGTTCGCACGTGGGTAGGAGGGGTGGATGACCACAGAGCAGAGCGAGCCGACGCACGGAACGGCGTCGGCGGCGGGCGGCGCGCCGCCGACCGTGGCGGAGATGGTGCTGGCCAACCGGGCGAACTGGGACGCGCGCACGCCGGTCCATGTGGCCAGCGCGTTCTACGGCCTGGACGGTTCGCGGACCGCGGAGGACTGGTTCGCACCGTTCGAGTGGGCGGATCTCGGCGATCTGGCGGGGCGGGATGTCCTGCATCTGCAGTGTCACCTGGGCACCGAGACGGCCGCCTTCGCGGAGCGGGGCGCCGCGCACACCGTCGGCCTGGACTTCTCCGCCGCATCCGTCGCGGCCGCCCGCGACCTCGCGCAGCGGGCGGGCCGGGACGTGGAGTTCATCGAGTCGGACGTCCACGACGCCGTGCGGGCGGTCGGCGACCGCCGCTTCGACGTGGTCTACACCGGCAAAGGAGCCCTGTGCTACCTGCCGGACCTGACCCCCTGGGCGGAAACCGTCCGCTCGCTGCTGCGGCCGGGCGGAACGTTCTACCTCGTGGAGTTCCACCCGCTGCTCAACGCCCTCGGCCCGACGCCCGGCCCCGACGGGCAGCACCTCCTGCTCCGTCACGACTACTTGGCGGGCCGCGGCCCGCTCCGCAGCGATACCGCGCACACCTACACCGACGGCCCGCCCGTACACGGCGCGACGACCAGCTATGAGTGGCGGCACGGCCTCGGCGAGGTCGTCTCCGCGGTCGTCGCCGCCGGTCTGACGGTCGAGCTGGTACGGGAGACGGAGCTGCTGCCCTGGAAACGGTTCGAGGCGATGGTGCCGGCCGAGAACGGCTGGTGGCGGCTGCCGGAGTCGGAGCCGATCGTGCCGTTGCTGTTCGCCGTACGGGCAGTGAGGCCGTACGGACAGTGAAGCGCCCTAGGCGTCCCGGCGCCGGTAGACCGACCGCAGCAGCTGGGTCTTCGCCGGGCCGCCGACGCGCCACTCCAGATGCCATTCGTCGGCCGCGACGACGGTGAAGATCCCCTCGTAGCGGTCCTGTGCGCAGGGATGTACGGCGGTCCAGCGGCCGGTCCGCAGGTCCAGGTCGTGGAAGGGGCGGCCGTCGGCGAAGGAGATCGCGGCGGTGCCGTCCGGCAGCGGGGTCAGGCGCAGCGTCCGGTGGGCCTGGTGCACGGCACCGCCCCAGGTCAGCTCGCCCTCCTCGATGTGCAGGAGTCCGGCTCCGGCCGCGTCGGGCCGGAAGTGGGCCGTCCCGCGGAACCTGCCCTCGACATCGGACCGCAGGTCGTACACGGAGCGGTCGATGCGCCAGCCGCCCGCCAGATAGGTCGCGGCATCGGGGACCGGGTACCGGGCGGGGCCGATGCGGCGGCGCTGATGTTCCTGGGCAGGCATACCTCGATTGTCCCGCCTCGGCCGCCGGCCACACGCCCCCGGCCCCGCGTACCGTGCGGACCCGCCCCGGCCGTCCTACCCTCGGTACAGAGATCATCACGTACGGATACATCGCGCAGGGCCAGATCACGCAGGGATACGTCACGCAAGGATCGTCACCGACCGGAGGCACGACCATGCCGGAGCTGTTCATCGGCGGTCAGTGGACCGCAGCGGCCGACGGGCAGGTGCGGGAGATCCGCTGCCCGGCGGACGGCAAGCTGGTCGCGACCGTCGACGAAGGCGGGCCGAAGGACGCCGCCGCGGCCATCGGCGCCGCCCGGTTGGCCTTCGACGACGGGCCCTGGCCGCGGACGCCGGCGGCCGAGCGGGGCCGGCTGGTGCTCCGCGTCGCCGAGCTGCTGGAGCGCGACAAGGACGCGCTGGCCAGGGCGGAGTCCCTGGACACCGGCAAGCGGCTGGTGGAGAGCGCGTACGACATGGACGACATCGCCAACTGCTTCCGCTACTTCGGCAACCTGGGCGCGGCCGGCGGCACGGACCGGGTCGTCGACACGGGCGCGGCGGAGACGGACAGCACCGTGCGGCACGAGCCGGTCGGGGTCTGCGCGCTGATCACCCCGTGGAACTATCCCCTCCTTCAGACGGCCTGGAAGGTCGCTCCGGCGCTGGTCACCGGCAATACGTTCGTCCTGAAGCCGAGTGAGCTGACCCCTCACACCGCCATTCATCTGATGCGGCTGCTGACCGAGGCGGGGCTGCCGCCCGGCGCCGCCAATCTGGTCCTGGGCACCGGTCCGCTGGTCGGCGCGCCGCTGACGGAGGACCCGCGGGTGGACATGGTGTCGTTCACCGGCGGGCTGGTCACCGGCCGCCGCATCATGGCCGCGGCCGCGCCCACCGTGAAGAAGATCGCCCTGGAGCTGGGCGGCAAGAATCCGAACATCGTCTTCGCCGACGCCGATTTCGACGCCGCCGTCGATTACGCGCTGATGGCGGTCTTTCTGCACTCCGGGCAGGTGTGTTCGGCGGGCGCCCGGCTGCTCGTCCAGGACGATCTGCATGATGCGTTCGTCGACGAGCTGGTCTCCCGCGCCCAGCGGATCCGGCTCGGCGGACCGTTCGACGAGGCTGCCCGCACCGGCCCGCTGATCTCCGCCGCGCACCGCGCGAAGGTGGCGGCGTATGTGGCGGCGGGGCTGGACGAGGGCGCCGTCCTGCTGTGCGGCGGGTCCGCACCGGACGACCCGGCGCTGGCGGACGGCTTCTACTACCTGCCGACGGTGCTGGACGAATGCACCCCGGACATGTCCGTCATCCGCGATGAATCGTTCGGCCCGGTGCTGACCGTGGAGCGGTTCCGGGACGAGGACGAGGCGGTCTCGCTCGCCAATGACACCGTGTACGGCCTGGCCGGGGCGGTGTGGACGCAGAACAGCGAGCGTGCCCACCGGGTGGCGGCCCGGCTGCGCGCCGGAACCGTCTGGATCAATGACTTCCATCCGTATGTGCCGCAGGCCGAGTGGGGCGGGATGAAGCAGTCCGGTGTGGGGCGGGAGCTGGGGCCGGCGGGGTTGTCCGAGTATCAGGAGGCCAAGCACGTGTGGCGTAATACGGCGCCGCGTCCGCAGAGGTGGTTCGAGTGACCGGACCCGGCGCAGAGTCCGGTCCCGGCCGCGAGTCGGTGCGGCCCGGCACCGATGCCGACGGTGCGCACGACGACGACTCGCTCACCGAACTCGGATACAAGCCCGAACTCAAGCGCACCCTGGGCAACTTCCACACCTTCGCCGCCGGCATCAGCTATATCTCCATCCTCACCGGCACCTTCCAGCTCTTCTACTTCGGCATCAGCCACGGCGGTCCCGCGTACTGGTGGTCGTGGCCGATGGTCTTCGTCGGCCAGCTGATGGTGGCGCTGTGTTTCTGTGAGCTCGCCGCCCGCTACCCGGTGGCGGGCTCGATCTACAACTGGGCGAAGCAGCTGGGCGGTCCCCATGTCGGCTGGCTGGGCGGCTGGATGATGCTGACGGCCAGCATGGTCTCGCTGTCCGCCGTGGCGCTGGCCTATCAGGTGACGCTGCCGCAGATCTCGTCGTGGTTCCAGTTCATCGGCGACGGCACCGGCAAGACCGATGCGGCGGCCAATGCCGTACTGCTCGGCACCGTACTGGTCGCCTTCACCACCCTGGTCAACGCCTTCGGTGTGAAGCTGATGGCCCGGATCAACTCCGCCGGTGTGGCGATCGAGCTGATCGCCGCCATCGTGCTGATCATTCTGCTCGCCGCCCACATCACCCGCGCTCCCAGCGATGCGCTGACCGAGACCTTCGGCCTGGGCGCCGACCAGGAGTGGGGCTACTTCGGCGCGTTCCTGACCGCTTCTCTGGCCTCGGCGTATGTGATGTACGGCTTCGATACGGCCTCATCGCTCGGCGAGGAGTCCAAGGACCCGGGCCGCAATGCGCCCCGGGCGATCCTGCGCGCCCTGGTGGCGTCGTTCTTCATCGGCGGGCTGATCCTGCTCTTCGCGCTGCTGGCCGTGCCCGATCTGCATTCCAAGGAGCTGGCGGTGGACGGGCTGCAGTTCGTGGTGCTGTCCACGCTGGGCTCGACCATCGGGCAGATCGTGCTGTGGTGTGTGGTCATCGCCATCACGGTCTGCGAGCTGGCGGTGCACACCGCCAGCATCCGGCTGGCGTATGCGATGGCCCGGGACAACAATCTGCCCGCCGCCGCGCGGCTCGCCAAGGTCAGCCCGCGCTTCCAGACGCCGGTGCTGCCGGCCGTCATCATCGGTCTGGTTGCGGTCGGCATCCTCCTGATCAACGTCAACCAGCCGCAGATCTTCTCGGTGATCACCAGCATCGCGATCATCATGATCTATCTGGCGTATCTGCTGGTCACCCTGCCGATGCTGATCCAGCGGCTGCGCGGCAGATGGAAGCCGGCGGAGGGAAAGTTCTCGCTGGGGAAGTTCGGCCTGCCGGTGAACGTCTGTGCCGTTCTGTGGGGCGCCGCCATGTCCCTCAACCTCGCCTGGCCGCGCGCCGCGGTCTACAACGCCACCGGCCCGCAGCACTGGTACCTGCGCTGGGGCGCCTTCCTGTTCATCGGCGTCGTGGCGCTCGGCGGCTTCGCCTACTACTGGTTCGTCCAGCGCAAGCGCACCGGCGTCCTGGCCAGCCACGCCGCCGACGCGCCCGGTCCCACCACCCCCAACCCCTGATCCTTCCTGATCCTTCGACCCCGATCTGGAGACGGCGCCATGCCCCAACAGGCCCAGGTGGACGAATTCGACTACGTCGTGGTCGGCGGCGGTACGGCCGGCGCGGTCGTGGCGGCCCGGCTCAGCGAGGACCCGGACGTCAGCGTCTGCGTACTGGAGGCGGGACCGTCCGATGTCGACGACCCCAACGTCCTCCGGCTGGAGCAGTGGATGGCGCTGCTCGAATCGGGCTACGACTGGGACTATCCCGTCGAACCGCAGGAGAACGGCAACAGCTTCATGCGCCACGCCCGCGCCAAGGTGCTGGGCGGCTGCTCGTCCCACAACTCCTGCATCGCGTTCTGGGCACCCGCCGAGGATCTCGACGAATGGGCCGCGCTGGGCTGTACGGGCTGGAGCGCGGCCGACTGCTTCCCGCTCTACCAGCGTCTGGAGAGCAATGACGCGCCCGGCGATCACCACGGCCGCAACGGCCCGGTGACGCTGCGGACCGTCCCGCCCCGGGACCCGTGCGGCGTCGCGCTGCTGGAGGCCTGCGCGGCGGCCGGCCTCCCCACCACCCCGTTCAACACCGGCGAAACCGTCGTCCGCGGCGCGCACTGGTTCCAGATCAACTGTCGCCCCGACGGCACCCGCTCCTCCGCCTCGGTCTCCTACCTCCACCCCGTCATGGGCCATCGCCGCAACCTCGACGTCCGTACCGGCATCCAGGCCAAGCGCCTCGTCTTCGACCCCACCCTGCGCTGCACCGGCGTCGACTACCTCTCCCCCGACCTGATCCACACCCGTACCGTCGCCGCGCGGCGCGAAGTTGTCGTCTCCTGCGGTGCCATCGACACCCCGAAGCTGCTGATGCTCTCGGGCATCGGGCCCGCCGCCCACCTCCGCGCCACCGGCATCGACCCGCTCGTCGATTCGCCCGGCGTCGGGAGCGGCCTCCAGGACCACCCCGAGGGCGTGATCATGTGGGAGGCCAAGCAGCCCATGGTCACCACCTCGACCCAGTGGTGGGAGATCGGCATCTTCACCGCCACCGAGCCCGGCCTCGACCGCCCCGACCTGATGTTCCACTACGGTTCGGTGCCCTTCGACATGAACACCTACCGCCGCGGCTACCCCACCTCCGAGAACGCGTTCTGCCTCACCCCGAACGTCACCCATGCCCGCTCCCGCGGCACCGTACGGCTGCGCACCCGCGACTTCCGCGACAAGCCGAAGGTCGACCCGCGCTATTTCACCGAGGAACACGACGTACGCGTCATGACCTATGGCCTGCGCCTCGCCCGCGAGATCATCTCGCAGTCCCCCATGGCGAGTTGGGCGGGCACCGAACTCGCCCCGGGCGCCGCGGCCCGCTCCGATGCCGACCTCCTCGACTACATCCGCACCACCCACAACACCGTCTACCACCCCGCCTGTACGGTCCAGATGGGCGCCGCCAACGACCCGGCCGCGCCGCTCGACCCGCAGCTGCGCGTCAAGGGCGTCACGGGGCTACGCGTGGCCGACGGTTCGGTGATGCCGCTCCTGACGACGGTGAATCCCTGCATCACGACGATGATGATCGGGGAGAAGTGCGCGGACCTGATCCGCGGGGCCTGAGCTCGGGGACGGTGCGCCGGTTGCGCCGCCGCACCGCCGGTGACGCACGACCGGCGCCGGGCCCGCCGTCGTCAGCCCTTCATCGTCCGCCCGGCGGCGGCGAATATCGCCTCCAGCGCCGCCTCCCAGGCATGCGGAAAGCCTTCCACGTACATCACCTGGGACAGCCCCGGGCCCACCGCCACGTCCGGCACGGAGACGCGGATCCCGCGCCCGTCCACGGCGACGATGTGCGTCACCCAGGAGTCGCCGCTCGCGTCGACGTCGACGTCGACGTCATCGGGCCGGATCCCCAACCCCCGCCGGATGAGTTCGTCCGTCAGCAGGCCCACGTTCGACCAGATCGTGCGTCGGGCCGCGTCGAACGAGGCGAGCTCCGCCACGAGGTCGGCCCAGGCGTAGGGAATGTCGTTGTGCAGCGGTGCCCATCGGCCGTCCGCGGCCGCTTCCTTCACCAGCGCGAGAGGGACGCCCGGCATCACGAGATCCCCCTCGTACCCCTGCGGGCACTCGAAGGGGAAGTGGAAACTTCCGGGCTGTGAGCCGTCCGCATATCCGTCGTCGAGAAAAGCGGAGGGTTCCTCGCATCCGCGTTCGGCGAGCTCGGACAGCAAGGCCACCACATTGGCCCGCGCATGCTCCTCGGTCCTGATGTCGTCGGCGAGCATTTCCTCGATGCTTTCGGTCATGCCGCAATCATCCCCCGGCCCACTGACAACGGGCCGGGGCCCCGGCTCCGCACCGGCGGGACACCCGACGCCCGGCCGGGTACGCCCGACGCCCGGCTGACCACTCGTCGCCGGACGCGCGACCTCGCCTACGCGCGACCTCGTACGCGAGTTCCGGCAGGGAAGCCCCTACCCCCTACCCGTAGTACTCCAGGACTACTCGGCAAGTGCACACTCCGGTGGGACGCCGACCACACGACGCCGTCCATACCGTCCGTACCGCAGGAACGAAAGACATCCCGTACGGACGGAAGGACCATCCGCCATGGCGTCCCGCCAGCGCAGCAGTCGCCTGCGCCGCACCCTGCTCGCCGCGCTCGTCGCCGCTTCGGTGGCCGTGCCGGTGTCGGGTGCGGCCCGCCCCGCGGCCGTCCCGGCGCCCGTTCCGGCCTCCCTCGGCCCGCTGCGGGCCACCAGCCCCGCCGCCCTGGACGCCCGTTACGCCGCCACCCGCGCCGGCATCCGGGCGGCCGAGCAGATGGCCGCCGGCCACGGCGACCACCGGCGGGCCGCGGCGCTGCACACCATGGCGGCTCCGACACGCCACTTCCTCACCTTCGACGGCCGCGACGGCGGGCGCACCGCCGAGGTGTTCGGCGACCTCTCGGGCGCCGAGCGGATCGCCGTTCTGGTGCCGGGCTCGGACACCAACCTCGATACCTACGAGCGCTTCCGGGCCGGCGCGGTGGCGCTCCGGAACGAGATGAGCGGGCGGTCCGCCGTCATCGCCTGGCTCGGCTACCCGACGCCGGGCACGGTGAGCCCCGAGGCGCTGACACCGGGCCTGGCCGACGACGCGGCCCCTCAACTCCGTTCCTTCATCGGCGAGTTGAACGTCGCGCTGCCCACCGCCGGAATCTCCCTCCTGTGCCATTCCTACGGTTCCGTGGTCTGCGGCCGGGCCGCCGAGGGCCTGCGGGCCGCGGACATCGTCCTGTACGGCAGCCCCGGCATCGGCGCCGACAGCGTCCGGGCGCTGGGCACCCGTGCGACCGTTTGGGCGGGCCGGGGCGGCCGCGACTGGATCGCCCACGTACCCCACGCCAGCATCCAACTCCCCTTCTTCACCCTGGGATTCGGCACGGATCCGACGGCGAAGGAATTCGGTGCCCGCACCTTCGACGCGGGCGACACCGACCACAGCCACTACCTCGCCCCCGGCTCCACCGCCCTGAAGAACATCGCCCGTATCGCCTCCGGAACGGCATCGCCGACCGTCGGAGGCCGTCATGCGTGAGTTCGTCCGGCGGATCGACGCCGCGACCCCGCCCGGCCGCGACCGCGCCGTCGACGCCCTGCGCGCATGGGCCATCCTCGGCGTGGTGCTCGGCCACTGGCTGGTGACCGCCCTGATCTCCGACAGCGGCACGGTGCACGGCGCCAGCCCGCTCCAGGACATGCCCCAACTGGCCCCGGTTACCTGGGTGTTCCAAACCCTGGCCGTGTTCTTCCTGGTGGGCGGGCAGATGGCCGCGAAGAGCTACGCGGCGGCCCGCGCCCGGGGTACGGCGTACCGGCGATGGCTCGGCACCCGGCTGAACCGGCTGTTCCGGCCGGTCGCCGCCGTACTGGTGGTGTGGACCGTGGCGGCGGGCGCGATGCTCGCCTCCGGGGTGGGCCTCGAGAGCCTGTACACCCTCCTCAAACTGGTGCTGTCCCCCCTCTGGTTCCTGCTGGTCTTCGCCGCGCTGACGGCCGCAACCCCGCTCGCCCGGGCCGTGCATCCCCTCTGGCCACTCGCCGTCGTCCTGCACGTCGACCTCCTCCGCTTCGGCCTCGGCGGCCCGGCCTGGCTCGGCTGGATCAATCTGGCGGCGGGCTGGCTGGTGCCGTACTGCCTGGGCGCGGCCTGGGCGCGGGGCACGCTGGGAGGCCGTACCACCGGATGGGTACTGCTGCTCGGCGGCGCGGCGGCCACCGCCCTTCTGGTCCTGTTCGCCGGCTATCCCGCGTCGATGGTCGGAGTGCCCGGCGCCCAGATCTCCAACCTCAACCCGCCGACCCTGGCCGCCGTCACCTTCGGCCTGACCCAGTGCGGCGCGGCCCTGCTGCTCCTGGGCCCACTCCGCCGGATCCTGCAACGCCCCGCCATCTGGGCGGCGGTGGCCCTGGCGAACCTCTCCGCCATGACCATCTTCCTCTGGCACCAGACCTCGATGATGGCCGTGACAGCACTCGGGCTGCTCGCCGGCCACCCGCTGCCCGGCCTGCACACCGTCCCCGACGGTCCGGTCTGGCTGCTCGCCCGGCTGGCGTGGCTGCCGGTGTTCGCCACGGCGCTGCTGATCTGCTGGGCCGCGTTCCATACGTACGAACAGCGGCGGCCGCGGACGACGAGCCGGGTCGTACGCGAGGGGCATCCCGCGCGTACGGCGGAGGTGCGGCGTGTCTAGGCTGACCGCCATGGAACGGGGGGACAGGGCGACGCGGCTTGCGCGGGCGCTGCGAGCGGTGCCGGGCAATCTGCGCGAGGACCTGTGGACGAACGCGACCGGCGATCCCTCGCCGCGCACGGCCCGGCGCCCGCGCTGGCTGGACTGGCGACCGGCGATCGTGGTGCCGCTGCTGATACCCACGGCGTTCCTGCTCGTCATCCATACGAACGACTACACCGTCCGCCTCGGGATGAGCCTCCCGTTCAGCATGCTGCTCGCCACGATCGGTGCGGCGGCGCTCGTGGCCGCGTTGTTCCGGCCGGTACCGGCCTGGTGGGCAACGATGCTGGTCACGGTCGTGGTCACAGCGGCGACGCCGACGCCCCCGTCCGTCCCCACGCTCTTCCCCTGGACCGGCAGCGGACTCGCCCTCCAGGCCGGGGTGCTGTTCCTGCTGGCGCTGCGAGTCCGCCCCCGGATCGCGTTCGAAGCACTCGTGATCACCGTGCTGTTGGGGCTGTTCTGCGGCGCGGTCATCTCCGGTGTCCCCCAGGACCCGCTCGTCCCCGTCGCCGTCCTCGCGCTCTCGGTCCTCGTCGGGGCCCTGCTCCGCGGTCGGCAGGTGGCCCGTACGGAGCTGGTCGCGCAGGAGGAACTCACCGCCGAGGAACGGGCCCGGCGCACCCTCCTCGAGGAGCGCAACCGGATCGCCCGCGAGCTGCACGATGTGGTCGCCCACCACATGTCGGTCATCTCCATCCAGGCGCAGGTGGCCCCCCACCTGGCCGACAACCCCTCGGACGAGCTCAAGGAGAACCTCACCGGGATCCGGCAGAACGCGGTCGACGCGCTGACCGAACTCCGCCGCGTCCTCGGCGTCCTGCGCTCCGAGGACGCCCTTCCGGAGAGCGCGCGGCACGCCCCGCAACCCACCCTCGGCCAGTTGGAAGAGCTGGTCGCCAACGTCCGCGCGGCCGGTCTCACGGTGACCACCGAGACCACCGGAGACCCGGTCCCCCTCGCCCCGGGGATCGAACTGTCCGCCTTCCGCATCGTCCAAGAGGCCCTCAGCAACGCCATACGCCACGCACCCGGAGCGCAGGTACGGGTGGAAATCGGCCACCGCGCCACCAGCCTCACGGTCCGCGTCACCAATACCGCCCCGGACCGCCCGGCCCCGCCCTCCCCGGGCGCCGGCCACGGCCTGCTCGGCATGCGCGAACGCGCCGCCATGCTGGGCGGTGAACTGGCCACCGGCCCCACCCCGGAGGGCGGTTACGAGGTGACCGCCGCGCTTCCCACCCGGCCCTCCGCCGCACCCCTCGCCCCCTCCTTCCCCGCCGATCCGGTTGAGGACACCCGATGACGACCGCCCCTCCCATCCGCGTGCTGATCGCCGACGACCAGATGATGGTCCGGCAGGGCTTCACGGTGCTGCTCAACGCCGAACCCGGTATCCAGGTCGTCGGCCAGGCCGTGGACGGCAACGACGCCGTCGCCAAGGTCGCCGAACTCGGCCCCGACGTCGTCCTGATGGACATCCGCATGCCCGAGCTGGGCGGCATCGAGGCCACCCGCCGCATCACCGGGCCCGTCGGCTCCACCGGCGCCGCCGGCACCACCGTCAAGGTCCTCGTCCTGACCACCTTCGACCTCGACGAGTATGTCTACGAGGCGCTCCGCGCCGGAGCCTCCGGTTTCCTCCTCAAAGACGCCTCGGCCGCCGAACTGGCCCATGCGGTACGGGTGGTGGCGGCGGGCGACGCCCTCCTCGCCCCCAACATCACCAGACGCCTCATCACCGAGTTCTCCCGGCTGTCCGGCTCGCCCCGCACCCCGCTCAAGGACCGCGTCGCCCACCTGACGGAACGCGAGACCGAGGTGCTGTCCCTGATCGCCCAGGGCCTGTCGAACGCCGAGATCGCGGAACGCCTGGTGGTGGCCGAACAGACCGTGAAGACCCATGTGAGCCGCATCCTGGTCAAGCTGGGGCTGCGCGACCGCACCCAGGCCGCGGTCTTCGCCTATGAAACGGGTGTGGTGCGGCCGGTGGGGTACTGAGCCGGCGGCGGGCCGGAATTCCACCAGTTGCCCGAAGAGCAGCTGCCGCGCCTCGTGCGGCGTCGGCATGAGCGCCCCCTGCGGCCGCCATCCCCCCGGTGCGTTCCGCCGCCCCGACCGCCTCGGGCGATCAGAGCCGGGCGCGCCTTCGGGCCCCGGGTTGCGGGCTACGGGCTACGGCTTAGGACCGAAGTCCGAGGACCAATGGCCGAGGGCCGGGACGGAATAGCGCCGCGGAAGAGATCGCTCCAAACGTCGTACGTATTTCGACAATTGACGTGATGACGCGAGGAGACCTTCCGCATGTGGCACGGCGACGCACTCGACCTCGACGCCTATCTGGCGCACCTCGGATATGAGGGGGACCGCTCCCCCTCCCTTGCGACGCTGCGTGCGCTGCACCGGGCGCATGCACTCTCCGTGCGCTGGGAAAATCTGGAGGCGGTGCTGCGCAAGTACCGCCCGCTCGACCTCGCCTCGCTCCAGGCCAAGCTGATCGGCAACCCGCGCGGCGGGACCTGCTACGAGCACGTCACCCTCTACGCGGCGGCCCTGGAGCGCCTCGGCTTCCGGTTCTTCGTGGTCCAGGGGCGGGTGCAGATGGGCGAGACCAAGGTCAGGGCCGAGTCGCACGCCATGGTGGTCGTGGAGCTGGAAGGAAGCCGCTGGCTGAGCGACATAGGGTTCGGGGCCGGTCCGCTGGAGCCCATCGAGTTGACCGAGGCGACGGATGCGGCGGACGGCGTATGGGCGTACCGGCTGCGGCGGCAGGAAGTCACCCCCGGCGTCGACGGCTGGGCCCTCTACCAGCCCACGCGGGAAGGCACCGGCCAGGTCGACAACACCGGCGACGGCTGGATGATCCGGTACACCTTCACGCTCAACCCGCAGTACCCCGTCGACCTCCGGGTGTCGAACCACTTCGGTGCCAGCAGCCCGCACTCGCCCTTCAGCGACCGCGTCTTCGTGCAGCGCGTGCATGCGGACCGGCTGCACCTCCTGGACAACCGTCTGCTCACCACCGTCAGGCCGGGGGTGCCGGGACCGCCGGAGACCCGTGAGCTGGAACCGAACGAGGTGCCGAAGGTGCTGGCCGACGTCTTCGGCATCGAGCTGTCGCCGGAGGATGTCGAGCTGTTGCTCCCCAAGCTGGTCTGAACGGGTCCGGGCCCGCCGACCGCCCGTTCACCCTCGCATGCCGGCCGTCCCCGGCCGCGCTTCGGAGTAGCCGCTGGGCGTTCGGCCGGGCGGGGACGGTGCATCATCCGGGATGACGACCGGAAGGCGAAGACAGAGCATGTGGGCCCGGCTTCAGCCGCTGTCACCAGCGGCCGGGAAGCCGGGCCGATCGCCGTCGTGGACACCTCGGCAGCCGATCGACGGCATACGGCACCGGGACCCTTTACGGCCCCCTCCCCCGGCACCAGCCGGTGCATTTGCACACGTGCCGGAGATCCGCGGCGTGAAACTAGTCCTTTCGAGTGACGGCAGCGGGGCCATTCCTTGGACGGCATGCAACGCCGCGGCACCCATCTCGCCTCAGAATTATCGCCATTGAACGACCTTGATCGAAGTGACGCAACAGTGGGCCATTAAATATGGCTAGTTGCACGTCAACACCTCACCTCACGGAACAAGATCATTCCGTTTTCACGGGGCTTGTGCTGGTGGCGGGAAGGAGGGGCCACTGGTTACGTTGCGAGTCCGGACAGCAAGAAGGGCTTCGAGTGGTTGGTCGCCTGACTCGAAGCCCTTTACGCGTCCGTTCAACCAACCTTGAAGGAGACCGAGTTGACCGAACACGCACACCGGAAGCGGACTCGTCGGCTTCCGGCGTTTTCCGACCCTAGCATTCCGCTTTATGCCCTGGCGCAAACGGCCGTGGTGAGCATTTTTGCCTTCACCGTGCGATGGGTTTCCGTGCTGCTCACCGCGATTGCGGCCACCGTCGCATGGCGGGGCTTCGCGCTGCCGGCGGAGGTCTTCCTGGCGGTGCCGCCCATGGCGTGGCTGGACCGGTCCGGAATCACGTATCTGCGGATCCGGCGCATGTAACACCGTCACTGCTGTCGGCGCACCGCGGTGCGCCGACAGCAGTGCCCCGCTCGCGGCCGCCGGCCCCTCTCCGCGCCATGCGCGGACAACACCTCCAGGCCCGGGACCACAGGGAACGATGAGCGTACGAAGGGGTACCTCGTTCACCGCTGTTGGACGCCGCCGGGCCATCGACCGGATGGGCAAACGTGTAGTCAGGTTTCGGCCATCGTGAAAAGAACTCCGGTGGGCCTTACGGACCGCACACGGGCCCGCCTCCCCGAGGGAGCTCTTGATGCTGCCCGAGAGCAGTGAGAACCCCGCCGTCCGCGCATCACGGCCCCAAGATCCGGGCCCCACCCTTGCGGCGCCGCCCGTCAGCGGCCTGGCCACGCCGAGCCGCCTTGCGGCGAGCCGGGCACCGGACGCCCGGCCCTTGGCCGACATGCCGCTCTCCTACACCGCGTTCTGCACCCTTCGACGGGACGTTTACATCCGCTACGCCTCGGCCCGAGCGGGATGCCGCAGAGTAGGCCAGGAGCTGGTCCAAGCCGCCCTGAGGGACCTGGCGACGGTGTGGTTGCAGGCTTTGCAGAGCGCTTCGCCCGCCGCCGTCTCGTGGGGGCTGCTCGCCCATCGGACCGCCGCCGGGACGCGGGACCAGGGCGGCGGCGGGCTCCATCGGATCCTGCCCAGGCGTCAGGCCGATGCCCTGGTCCTGCGTTATCGCCTGGGCCTGTCGATGGATCAAGCGGCAGATCTCATGGGGATCGGCGACAGGGAAATGGCGGGAGTCCTGCGGTCGGCAATGCGGCGCATGGCGCATCCGGCACCCTTTCCCCTGTCATATGCGCGCACATAAACCAGGAGCAATGCCTGCGCCAGTGCGCTTGTCCGCGTGTTTCCCTGGCCCAAAGCAGTCGACGCACCTCACGACAGGTGACGGTGAGTAGTCGGGAGGCTGGCCCATGCGAGAGCCTCAGCCCTAGCATGGGCCACTTACTCCACCAGGGAACCTGCGCCTTCCACAGGGAAATGCGGCGCGGAAATACGACGCGGGGAGAACCACATTTCCATCGACGTCAGCGAACCCAGCGTAGCTAGAATGTACGATTATCTGCTCGGCGGGACGGACAATTACGCCTCCGATCGGGAGGCGTGCGCGGAACTCCTCCGGATCGCGCCGAGCACACGGGAACTCGCGCTGAACAACAGGGCGTTCCTCATTCGTTCGGTGCGCTATCTCGCGGCCGAGTGCGGGATTCGGCAATTCATCGACCACGGCTCCGGCCTGCCCACCCACCCCAACGTCCACCAGGTCGCGCAGGAAGTCGACGCGGCGGCGCGGGTCGTCTACGTCGACAACGACCCCATCGTCCTCGCCCACGGCCGCATGATGCTCGAGGAAAACCTCACCACGACCTCCGTCATAGAGGCGGATATGCGGAACACCGCCGCCATCTTCGCGAGCGAGGAAGTGGGCCGGCTCATCCGACCCGACGAACCGGTCGCGGCGCTGTTCGTGTCCGTGCTGCACTGCATTCCCGACAGCAGTGATCCCTGGCGGCTCATCCGGGATGTGGCGGACCGCCTGCCGGCCGGCAGTTATCTGGTGATTTCCCAACTCGCCAGCGACGACCCGACGTTGCGGGAGAGGGCCACCGACTTCATGCTCGAGACGACCGGTGGCGCATGGGGGCGGGTCCGTTCCTTCGACGAGGTGGACCGCTATTTCGACGGACTGAAGCTGGAGAAGGCCGACAATCCCGTGGAAGTGTCGCAGTGGTACCCGGACACCGACCTGTCTCCGCGGCAGGCCAGCCACGAATGGATCGAGTACGGCGGCGTGGCCCGCATCCCGTGAGTGCGTGCCCCGTGAGTGCGCGCCTCGTGAGTGCGTCCCCCTTGAGTCCGTACGCCTTGGGTCCGTATGCCTCAGTCGGTGTCGGCGAGCCGGTCGATGTACTGCTGGAGCAGTTCCAGGGTCTGCTTCTTGCCGACGGCCAGCGTCCACAGGTCGTCGAGGGCCGCCCGGTGCGCCTCCATCTCATCGACGTCGTTGATGTACGTGACGCCTTGGACCGTCGCCTCCACGTAGACCATGTCGCCTCCGTGTGCCGGCGGGTGTTTCAGCAGGGTGATGGAAGACGTCGGGGCGGCGGCGTGTTCGGCGGCGGCGAACGGGAGAATGCGGATACTGATCCGCTCCTTGTTCTCCGCGAGGTTGTACAGCTGGCGGAGCTGTCCACGCATGACGGCTCTGCCACCCGTCGGCTTGTTCAGGATGCTCTCGTCCAGCAGCGCGTAATAGTGGGGAGCGTCAGGCTGATCGAGCAAATGCTGACGCCGGAGACGTACCGCCAGCCTTCGTCCGATGCGCCGTTCGCTCTCCCTGACGGCGCGCTCATTGGCCGGCTTCCGAAAGGGCGCCTTCATCACCGCACGCGCGTAGTCCGCGGTCTGCAGCAGCCCCGGGACGAAGAATCCCTGGTAGGTGCGGATTTCTTCCGCCGAGGTCTCCATGCTGAACAGACGGTCCAAGCAACCGGGCACGACATCACGGAACCCGGCCCACCACTGCTTGGCCTGGGACTGGCGTACCAGTTCGCAGAGGTCCGCCAGCTCACCGGCATCCGTGATTCCGTAGAACTTGAGGAGGGCGACGACGGCCTCTTCCTGGAAGGGCGTCTTCGCGGTCTCATATCGGCTCAGCGTGGACACGGATCCGATAACACCGGCGGCCACCACATCCGTCATGCGGTGTCCGCGGTCTTCCCGCAGCTGCCGCAGGTGGTTGCCAAGCACCATTCCTGCGGCAGCCGGTGGATGAGCCGGCCCTTCGCCGCCGTCCGCAACAACGCCCAGGACCCCGTCCATCACTCTTGCTCCTCTTATGCCAGCGAATCACTACACAGCATCGCAGCATGAGGAGACAGGGTGGGCACAACCACCCTTGTATGACGAATTTCAGACAGCGAGGCCGTCGAACTCGCCCTTCCGCGCGCCGTCGAGAAAAGCAGCCACCTCCGAACGCGTGAACACCAGGGCCGGACCATCCGGGAATCGGGAGTTCCGAACGGCCACCTCGCCGTCATCCAGCCGTGCAATTTCAACGCAGTCGTGGTACGGGTCGCTCGCCTTTGCCTTCACCCATGTGACGGCCTCGATTGCGCTCGCCGACACGCCATTTCCGTACTCCGCCATGTGCATCCGCCCTTTCGTTCCCGACCGGCGCCAGTGGCCGTAGCGCCGGCCATCCGTACACGGAACCCGCTGAACCCGGCACGCGCTTGCACGCATTCGTGAAATTGCACGGGGTCATGGGGTGTCGTCGATCCTAGCCCCGTGACCAGGGCTTTACCGTCCCTCGAAAGAGCGTTCTTGCAGCATGAAAATAAGTGCAGCGCCATTCGAATGCATGTCGCCCGAGGTCCGTGGACCGTACCGCCCAGAATGGCCGGAGTGGTTGCGGTAGCGCGGGGTGGCTGACAACGGCTCACACCATGGTGGGCCTTGACTGCCACCTTGAGGTCATGCGCCGTCCGCAGGAGTTGCCGTTCCCGTCGGCTCCAGGGGTTGCGGACCGGCGGCCCGGTCGTCCAGCCAGCGGCGCAGCGCGTTGCGGTCCACCTTGCCGTTCGCGTTCACCGGCATGGTCGCGACGGCGTGCACCGACGTGGGCACCATGTACGGCGGCAGGCTCGCCGCAGACGCCGCGGCCACCGCGGCCGGATCCGCCACCCCGGACATCACGGCGGTGATCGTCCCCGGGTCCGGCCACATCAGGCACACGGCCTCCACCGCTCCGGACCGGCGCAGGACCGCTTCGATCTCACCCAGTTCGATCCGGTAACCGTCGACCTTGACCTGCTGGTCGTTGCGACCGATGCAGACCAACTGGCCGTGGTGCAGCCGCACCAGGTCCCCCGTGCGGTAGTACGTCCTGCCCTCGCGTGCGAAGAAGCGCTCGGCGGTCGGCCCGGGCGCCCGCCAGTAGCCGGGCGTGGTCTGGGGGCCGGCCACGCACAGTTCGCCGGTGGCCCCGTCCGCGACCGGAGCCAGGCCCTCGTCCACGATCAGCGTATGGAGGCCGGGGTACGGCTGCCCGATCGGCACGTTGTCGTGCACGCACTGCGCCGGACTCGTCCGCGGGTCCCAGCGGTGGACCGTGCAGGCGATGGTCAGCTCGGTCGGGCCGTACAGGTTCTCCACGGTCGATCCGGGCGCGGCCGCCTGCCAGGCCTCGGCGGAGGCCCTGGGCAGCGCCTCGCCGCAGAACAGGCTCCAGCGCAGGGTGGGCATCGACCCGGGCGTGAGCACGCCCCGCCGGCGCAGCGCCGCGGCGACCGAGGGCACCGAGAACCAGACGGTGATCCCATTGCGCTCCAGGTAGGAAAAGGGCGCCAGCACCTCAGCGGGGTCCAGCACGCAGACCCGCGCCCCGTTCTCCCAGGCCATGAAGAGGTCGAAGACCGACAGGTCGAAGGTCTGGTCGCCGATCTGCGTGAGCCGGTCGTCGGGTGTCAGCCGATAGCGGTCCTGGTTCGTGTCGAGAAAGGACCGGACGTTGGAGTGGGTGACCGGGACTCCCTTGGGCTCACCGGTGCTGCCCGAGGTGAAGAGCAGATACGCCGGGTCGTCGTGGCCGACGTCGGGCAGCCGCTTCAGCGGGGCGGCAGCCGCGACATCGGCCGCGTCCAGGACCGGGCCGGCGCCAGGATCCGGGACGCCGACGAGACCGGGGACGTCGGCGCGCAGGCTGTCGGGCAGCAGCACGGCCGGCCGCCGCGGCAGGCCTCGCAGCAGGTCGGGCAGTTGGGGCAGCGACGCCTCGTCGACGATCAGCGCGTCGACCTCGGACTGCTCCAGCATGGTCCGGGTCCGCCGCAGGGGGAGCTCCCGGTTGAGCGGGACGAAGGCCGCTCCGGCGAACAGCGCGGCGGCCACCCCCAGATACGCGGCCTCGCTGCGAGAGGCCAGCACACCGACCCGCCGCGGCCGGGGCCCGGCTGCCTCGACGAGCAGCGCCGCCCACCGCCGGGCGGTGTGCGCGACCTCCTGGTAGGTGTACTCGCGCCGCCCGATGGTCAGCGCAATGTGGTCGGGCAGGGCCTGCGCATGGTGCAGGAGTCCGGCGCCCAGGCGTCGCACGACGTGGCGGCGGCCTCCGGGGGCCGGGGGGTGTACCACGATGCGGGGCCACGGTGCGTCGCTCATGCCTCCACCCTGCCGACCGCGGGCGCCCGGCGCCTGTTGGCGGGCTGCGGTCGGGGGACGCCGCCGGCCGCGCCATGCCTTACGAGCAGTCGGAGTGGTAGGCGTAGGGCCGGTCGGGGCATCGCCGGCAGTCGAAGAGGTAGATGCCGCCCATGTCGCCGAGCATCAGCTGGGGCGGGCACTGGATCCGGGTGCGTGACTCGTACGGAAGGTCGAGGACGGTGCCGACGGCGGGTGTGTCCTCCAGGGGCAGCCAGGTTCGCCAGCTCTCGCCGTCGAACTCCGCGCTGTTCACCGTGAGCAAGTGGTCCATGCGCCGACCGCAGTTCGGGCAGTCGGGCCAGAACGGTTCCTGGGTCCACGTGGGGTATCCGCCGACCTTGACTCCGTCGGCCACCGACAGATGCGACCAGTAGGACCAGCCGGTCTCCTCCTCAAGGCGTTCGAATCGCTCCTCCAGTGCTTCGGCGAGCTCCTCGGGCAGATCCCAGTTCGGGTACTCGGTGACCCGCTCCGGATGCAGTACGCACGGGTCGGGGAGGTAGTCGTCGGCGGCGCCGGCCGGCCGGGGCGGCTCGGCGGGTTCCTCGTCGCACGCGGCGCTGTCCCGCCAGTAGAGCTCCGGACGCGGGACGTAGCCGTGCTCGTGGTCGAAGGGGCACCACAGCATCTGCAGGACGTCCGTGCCGGCGGGGAAGGGCAGCTCGGGCACGTCGGCCGAGAACAGCTGAAGCACGGGCACGAGGGGCAGGGCGCCGCCCGTCTCGGGCGGGGCGAAGGCCGTGCGCGGGTGATCGTCGTCGCAGTGCGGCCAGGGCGTTGCCTGCGGCCACAGCAGCGGCCCGCCCAACGAGCTGTCCCGCACCCCCGGCTGCCCGGCCCGCGGATGCAACCGGACGGCGTCCTTGCGATAGGCGGCGACTTCGGGGAACAACACCTCCACGTCGACGGGACGCGGCGGGGTCGTACGAGCCATGGCGGGAACTCCTGACGGACCGGGAGGCGCAGCGGCCGATGCCGCGGCGAACGGCAGCGTAACCGCCCGGTGTGACAGTCCGACCCGGGCCGGTCCGGCGGCCCGTCATCCCCGCCGGTCTCCGTACGGGCCCGGCAGGACCCTCAAGGACACCGGCGGCATTCCCGCCTACGGGAACCGGCGCACCGCGTGGGACGGCCGGCTGCCGCCACGACCACGAGAACCCCGAGCACCGCTACGTGGTGTCGACCCATAGGTCGGCGAACGGCCCGTCGTCCTGACCTACGGTGGGCCGGTGACGGTCGGTGCGCGGAAGCGGGAGTGGCGCCGCGATCTGTGGGCGGTGGGGGCCGCGGTCGTGCTGTTCGTCCTGGCGGTGGTCATCGGGAGAGTCCTCAACAGGACCGTCTACGGTTCGGAGGGCATTCTGCGGCTGGGGTGGCCTCCGCTGTACGCGTGGTGGCTGCCGCATGTGGGGCCCGGGACGCCGGCGGCGCTTGCGGTCGCCGCGCTGGTGGCCGTCTACGGCCCGTTGGCCGCCCGGCGCCTGTCGTGGCGGGTGCTGGTGCCGGCCGTGTGGGGCGCGGCGATGGCCTGGACGTGGTCGCTGGCGCTCGTGGACGGCTGGGGGCGCGGGGTCGCCGAGCGGCTGACCACCAGCCTGGAGTACCTGCAGTCCGTGGACGCCGTACGCGATGTGCCCGCCTTTCTCCGGGACTTCACCCATCACATCCTGGTCGGCTCGCCGCACATCTGGCCGGCGCATGTGGCCGGTCATCCGCCGGGCGCGCTGCTGACATTCGTGGGCCTGGACCGTATCGGCTTGCGTGGCGGCGCTTGGGCGGCGGCCTGGTGCATCACCGTCGGGTCGTCCTTCGCCGCCGCGGTCGTGGTGACCGTCCGGGCGCTGTGCGGTGAGCAACTGGCCCGGCGGGCGGCCCCGTTCCTGGTGCCGGCTCCGGCGGCGGTGTGGATCGGCGTCAGTGCCGACGGCTACTTCGCCGGTGTCTCGGCCTGGGCGATCGCGCTGCTCGCGCTGGCGGCCACCCGCGGCACGCGGGTTCCGCGGCTCGCCGCTCTGGGCGCCGGCCTGCTGGTGGGACTCGCCTGGTACCTCTCCTACGGTCTGACCGTCCTCGTCGTGCTCGGCGCCTGCGTGCTGCTCCTCGCCCGGTCGGCCCGCCCGCTTCCGTACCTGGTTGTGGGGGTGCTGCCGTGGGTGGTGGCCTTCACCGCCGCAGGTTTCTGGTGGCTCGACGGCTATACGACCCTCGTCGAGCGCTACTACCAGGGGGCCGCGAAGGTACGCCCGTACGGCTATTTCGTCTGGGCCAATCTTGCCGCCCAGGTGCTGACGGTGGGCCTGGCCACGGTCGCGGGGCTGCGCCGCGCCGCCGGCCCGCTGCGGCCGGCCGTGCGGGGGATGCGGCGCGCGTCGCCGACCGGGCGTGGCGCGCTGTCCGTGCTGGTCGGCGCGGCGTTGTGCACGATGCTGCTCGCGAATGTGTCCGGCATGAGCAAGGCGGAGACCGAGCGGATCTGGCTGCCCTTCGCGGTCTGGCTGCTGCCTGCCTGCGCGCTGCTGCCCCGGCGGGCGCAGTGCTGGTGGCTGGCCGGGCAGGGCGCGCTCGCGCTGCTGGTCAACCATCTGCTGCTGACCGGCTGGTGACCTCTGTCGCCGAGCGGCCGGGCGCCGGACGGCCCGGGGACCGGACGGGGGCCGCGCCCGCGCGCACGACGCCTCTACCGCGGCCTCGCCGAGCCTTGTCCGCGCCCGCGTGCCGGACGAGCGCCGGAGCGCCGCCGCAGTTCGAGGAAGTGCCGGTCGCCGACCGCCCAGTGGTCGCCCGGATGCCAGCCGGTGGCCGCTGCCTTGCGGCGCAGCGCGGCAACGCCGACACGGGCCCAGGGGAAGGGCGGGCCGAGATGGCCGCGGCCGTCGTCGAACCGCACATGCAGATGTTCGTCGACGTCACGGGCGGCCGCTTCGACCAGCAGCAGGCTTGCGCCGGGCGCCACGAGGCCTCCGATTCGCTCCAGGAGGGCCGGCGGGTCACCGCCGATCCCGATGTTGCCGTCCATGAGCAGCGCGGTGTTCCAGAGCCCTTCGCCGGGAAGGCGTTCGAAGACGGACCGGCACAGCGCAGCTCCCCCGGTGTCGGCGGTCCGCGCGACCGCGGTGCGGCTGATGTCGATACCGAGCGCGACATGGCCGAGCGCGCCGAGCGCGGTGACCAGGCGCCCCGGTCCGCAGCCGATGTCGAGGACCGCCCCCTCGCAGCGCCGCAGGACGCTCATGTCGGCGGGGTCCGGCGCGGCGCACCAGCGGTCCACCTCCGAGGACAGGACTCCACCGTCCGTACGGCGCATGTGGAGGGGGCCATGACCGTCCTTCAGCGCGTGCGCATACGGGTCCTCATGCCCGGGGTCGGCGCCCGACGGCTGTCCCGGCGCGTGCTCTTCGGTGCTCACCGGGAGGGCGCCTTCGCAGGACGGCGCGACGCCGCCGCGGTGCGTTCACCGCGGGGGGTGGGGCGGGTTCCGGCCCGGCCGGGCACGGGTCTCCCCGCCGCCGGGACGATCGGTGTGGGCCGTTCAAGTGCACGGGGCATCGTGTCTCCGCTGTCACGTTCGGGGCACTCGGGTGCAGAAGCATTCGGGGAAGGCGTGCATTCCGTTCGGTTGTCGCAGGGAACCGGCCGCCTCACCTCTTCCGGCCGGCGGCCGGGGCCCTTCGGCGGCGCAACCGCCGGGTCCGTCCGGGACCCGTCCGAGGCGCGTGCGTACGCCACAGGGCGGCCATCAGGCAGAGCGCGGAGGCCGCGAAGAGGGCGGCGGTGATCAGCAGCCAGCGGCCCCAGAACACGTCGGCCGACAGGGCGGTGTACGACGGATAACCCGGGACCCGGTCCAGGATGAGCGGGTACCAGACCAGAAGCAGCAGCAGAGCCACGAAGGCGGGAACCCGAACGTAGTTGATCCGGCCTGCCGCCGGCAGAGACCGTTCCCCCGTCGTCCTGCGACGCCCGAGAATCCCTTGCACGGCACGGTCGGTGACGGTGTAGAGCGGCAGGAGGACCAGGTCGTGCAGGAGCGCGGCGCCGACGAACCAGACGACGACGCCGAGCGTGTCGCCCGTCAGCAACCGGACGCCCGCATAAGCGGCCAGAGCGAAGGAGCACAGCACGAGCAGGAGGTGGAGCGGGGATGCCCCGTAGCGCTCCCGCAGCCCTTTCATGACGCTTCTCCGACCGCTCCGAAGGTGAGTCGGGTGACCCATTTGGTGTTGTGCACGCCGGGGTTGGCCGGAACGATGATCCGGGCCGGATAGCCGTGGTCCTCGGACAGATCCGCGCCATTGACCCGCAGCGCGAGCAGCGAGCGGGAATTGCGCACCTGGTTGTCGCGCAGATGGGTCGAGCTGAAGGCGCCGCCGCGTTGCGCGGACTCCACGAACACGCCCGGCGGGCGCCGCGCCAGTCCGACCCGGGCCGCGAGTTCGGACAGCCGTACGCCGCTCCAGTGCTGGTCGTCGGTGGACCAGCCCTCCACGCAGGCGATGGGCAGCGCGGCCGTGTGCTGCGGCAGGGCCAGCACCTGTTCGCGGGTGAGGGTCAGCTCCCGGCCGCCCCCGCGTACGACGAGCCTCCAGTCGGGGCCGATGTCGCGGGCGCGGATGCCGACGGCGGCGGCGGTCTTGTTGATCTGGAAGCCGTTGGGTCCCTGGCCGGGCTCCCGTCCGTGCGGAGCGAGCAGCGCGGTCCTGCGCAGGGACCCGCCGATGCTCTGGCCTGCCGTCACGACGAGCAGTCCGAGCGAGCCGGCCCCGACCAGGCCGAGCGCACCGCGGCGCGACATGGTGGGCGGCGCCGGGTTCGGGGTCACCAGCCCGGTGTCGTCGGCGGGTTCGGTCCGGGTACGCGCGGCCGGGGTACGCAGCTCGGTGCGCCATCGGCGGCTGCGCAGGGCCCTGGACATGGTGCGGATGCGGAAGGCGATGTGCACGATGAAGGCGCCGATGAACACCCAGGCACCGTAGAAATGCAGGGTGTAGAAGGAGCCGGGGAAAATGTAGTGCAGCTGGATGTTCAGCACGCCGGTGACGAACTCGAACAGCGCCCCGCCCACGAGAAGCAGCAAGGAGAGCCGCTCCAGCGCCTGGCTCGGCGAACGCAGTGGCGGCCACGAGAACAGTTTCGGGATGACCGACCACAGCTTCGCCAGCAGGACCGGGATCAGCACCACGCCGAGCGTGACATGAACTCCCTGGGTCAGGCGGTAGAGCCAGGAAGGGCTGGTCGGCCAGGAGAAGAGGTAGAAGCCCAACCAGCCCTTGTTCGGCGTGTGGTCGTTGCCCGGCGCCAGATCGGGGTTGTAGGCGGCGTAGGACAGCAGCCCGGTCACGAACAGCACGGTGATGCCGACCAGCAGAACGAGCCCGAACACCGACGTGAGCCAGGGCCCGCGCAGCGGACTGCGCCAGAACGCGGGGCGTGCCGGGCCCGGCGGCGGGCCGCTCGGCAGTCCCGTTCGGCGCCTGCGGCCGCCCTCCGGGAGCGCCGACGCACCATGGGGCCCGGGTTTTCTGTCCGTGGATTCTTTCTTCGGGTCCCCTCCTCGCGGCGGCCCGGCAGCTTTCGCCGCGTCGGGCCGGGCGGCGGGGCGGTGGGGCTCGTTGCCGGTGTCGCTGGACTCCATCCCGGTCCCTTCGCAGTGTCCGCGGCGTTCGGTCCGCCGCAGCACAGCTACGGTATGCGCCAGTACGGGCATTTCCGGTCATCCGTTTCAAACGGTGCAATTTTTCCCACGGCGACGACCGTACGTCGCGCCGGTCCCGCCGCCACCGACGGCCTCCACGAAGTGAGTCGGGCTGGCGCCGAGTTGAAAGAATATGTAGATCGGTCTAGTTTGAAGCCATGGGACAGAAAGGCACCGAGACGCGTGACCGGCTGCTGGATGCGACGCAGGACCTGATCGAGACGGGGGGGTATTCCGGCGCCGGACTCAACCAGGTGATCGCGCTCAGCGGCGCACCCCGCGGCTCGCTCTACTTCCACTTCCCCGCCGGGAAGGACCAGCTGGTCGGCGAGTCCGTTCGGCGGGCCGGCCAGGCGATCGGCGACGCCTTCGCAGGCCTGGCCGCCTCCAGCCCGTCGGTGGCGGAGTTCGCCGAAGGGGTGCTGCGACATCTGGGCGACCGACTGGAGGAGTCGGGCTGGCGCCGAGGATGTCCGGTGGCCACCGTGGCGCTCGAAACGGCCGCCACCAGCGACCCGCTGCAGGAAGCCTGCTCGGGGGTCTACAGCGCATGGGAAGCGGCCCTCCGCGCGCGGCTGGACGGCCATCCGGACGCCGACGATCTCGCGGTCACGATCCTGGCCCTGGTGGAGGGGGCGCTCCTGCTGGCCAAGGCGCACCGCAGCAGGGAGCCGCTGCATCGCGTCGCCCGCCAGATCGCCGCACTGCTGCGCTGACCCGGCCCGCCGAAGATCGGCGGGCCCTTTTTCCGGGCAAAAAATATGTAGACCGATCCATTAAATCGGCCCATTGAATCGATCCTCAAGGAGTCTCATGGACGCGAGCGACGCGCTCGTCTTCGGCGCGACCGGATTCATCGGCCGGGCCCTCGTCGCCGAACTGCTCGGCAGGGGACAGAGGGTGGCGGCAGCCGTACGGAACGACGACGCCCTCACCCCCTGGCTGACCTCCCAGGGCGTCGATACCGGCGGGCTGACCGTCGTCGCCGCCGACATCACCCAACCGCTCTCCGGCCTGCCCGAGGTGCGCGACGTCTACAACACCGCCGCGCGCTTCGCCTTCGGCCTCGGGGTGGAGGAGGCGCGGGCGACCAACGTCACCGGGGCGCTCCATGTGCTCGAATGGGCCGCCTCGCTGCCCGCGCTGCGGCGGTTGGTGCACCTCAGCGGATACCGGGTGAGCGCCTCCGACGGCCGTCCCGACTACGGCGAGTTGGGGGCGTACGAGGCATCGAAGATCGAGGCCGATCTCGCGGTACGCGCCCGGGCCCGCGCACTGGACGTCCCGCTGACGATCGCCAATCCCAGCACCGTGATCGGGCCGGGGCAGTACATCGGCCTGGCTGCCCTAGTCGAAGGGCTGTGGAACGGGCGGCTCCGCGCGCTGCCCGGCGGCCCCGACACCTTCCTGCCGATCGTCACCCTCGACTACTTCGCGCGCTTTCTGGCGGAGATCCCGGCATCGCCCGCGGGCGAACACCACTGGGTGCTCGACGACACCACTCCCCTCCTCCCCGAGCTGATCCGCACGATCGCCGACCACACGGGCGTGCGGGCGCCCACCCGGACCCTTCCCGTCGGCCTGCTGCGGCGCCTGCCGCGCAAGGTGACCCGTGCCGACCCCGAGACGCTGTCGTTCCTGTCGGCCGACCGCTATCCGACGGCCTCCGCCCGTGCCGTCGCCGCGGCCGCAGGCCTGGAGATGCCCCCCGCCGCGGACGCCCTGCGTGCGTGGGCCGACGACCTGGTGGCCACCCGCTTCGGCGCCGCCTCGCCCTGGCTGCGCCCGTACGGCTTCCACACCGTGGCGGGCAGCCGTACCTGGGTGAACGGAGAACGATACCGCCCGGCTCACGTCCTGCTGCACGGGCTGCCGATGAACGCCGACCTCTGGGCGCCGCTCGCGGCCCGCCTCGCCGGCCCGGTCCTGGCGCCCGACCTGCCCGGCCTCGGCCGCTCGGCCGCCTCCGCCGCGCAGTTGGACACCTGGCTGGCCGAGCTGCTGAGCCCGGTACGGACCCGCCCCGCGCTGGTCGCGCACTCGCTGGCCTGCGGACCCGCGCTGCGGTTCGCCGTCGAGCATCCGGAGCGCATCAGCGGGCTCGTACTCGTCTCCCCGGCATTTCTGCAGGCCCCCGGCCCCCGGGCCACCCGCTCGGTCCTGGCCGTGCCGACATTGCGCCGCATGTCCGCCGCTCGGCTGGCCGGGCTGCTGGGCCTCCCGGAGGGGCCGGAGGTGGCGAGCGCCGCGGCGGACCTGCGCCGCCCCGGCGTGGCGCACCGGGTGATCACGGCTCTGCGCACGGCCTCCGCCGAGCGCGAGCAGTACCGGGCGCTGCTGGACCGGGTCGACGTCCCGGTGCAGATCGTCGTGGGCTCGGCCGACCCGCCGGCCGCGGCCGGCGACCACCAGGTGACCGAGATCGCCGGGGCCGGGCACTACCCACAGCTCACCCATCCGGCCGAGGTCGCCCACCACCTCGGCGCAGCCTCCGCCCCGCTCGGCGGATGACGCCGGGAAGGGGCTGCCCGACACCGACAGGCCGGCCCGCGGACCCGGTCGAGCCAGGAGGGAGGCGGCACCAAGTGCCGTTCAGAGAAAGCGAGTTCCCGGCCGAGGGATGAGGGGCAAGGCGGCGGCGGTCGCCGCGCCGGTGGTGCCGTCGGGTTCGGTGCCGCCTGCCGTGGCCGGATTGCCGGGGGCGTCGAGGAGGGCGATGACCAGGTCGGCGGTCAGGCGGTGCCAGAGGCGGGCGCCGTGGAGCATCGGGTGTCCGCCGCGGGGCATGGCGTAGCCGCCGACCCTGGCTCCCGCCTGCCGGGCGCGGTTGCCGAACGCCCAGGTGTCCTCGGCCGAGGTGACGCCGTCGCGCGGGTCGTGCAGCAGCGCGACGGTTCTGCCCCGCAGCTGGTCGACGCGCTCGTCCGGCGGGCACCACGGGGCGAGCGCGACGACCCCGCGGACCGCCGGGTGTCCGCCGACGCGCAGGGCCGCCCGGCCTCCCATCGAGTGGCCGACGAGGACGACCGGCACACCGGGTTCCCGGGCGGCCAGCTCATCGAGCGCCCGCGCGGCGTCCTGGGCGGCATCGGCCCGCGCGCCGTTCCACCCGCGGCAGCGGTAGCGCACGGTGGCCAGCAGCGGAGGCCGGCCGCGCAGCGCGCGCGTGACGGCGAAGCCGAAGGGATGCATGCGGAGGCCGGGCAGATTGAGGACGGACGGCGGTCCGAGCCCGTCGGCGCGCCCGCCGTGCAGGAGCAGCACCGCCGCCCGCGGGGCGTCCGGGGCGGCGAAGACCTCCAGCGGACGGTGCGCGTCGCGCCGGCCGACCTCGCCGCCGGGACCCGTCGGCCCTGCGGAACCCGTCCTCCTCACGGCTTCGCCCCCTCCTGTGGTGCCCGGCGCGGCGGCAGACGAGACAACGGAGACCGCGGCCGCCTGCGGAGTATCGCAGGCCGCCGCGAACGGTCCCCACCGGACGGGGAAGTCACCGCAGCGGGGAGGATGTCGGGACCAGCTCCACAGCTGCGGTCCATGGGACGGCGCACGCGGCGCGGTTTCGGGAGGAGGTTGTCCGTCCACGGCGGACGACAAAAACAAAGGCAAGGAGGTTACCCACTCCTTGCCACTCTCAACTTATAGCGCACCGGGGGGCTTGTGGCAAGGCCCCGGTCGTGGTGCAGAATCGCCGGCCGAGGCCAGAATCAAAGAAAAGCGGGAATTGCCACATGCGTGTGTTGTTGTCGACCTACGGGTCGCGTGGGGACATCGAACCGATGGTGGGTCTCGCGGTGCAATTGCGGGCACTCGGCGCGGAGGTGCGGGTGTGCGCGCCGCCGGACGAGGACTTCGCGCAGCGGCTGGCGGGTGTCGGCGTGCCGCTGGTGCCGGTCGGCCGGTCGGCGCGCGCGCTGACGAAGGCGGCTCCGCCGGCGTCGGATCTGCCCAGCCGCGCGGCCGAGTTGATCGCCGGCCAGTTCGACGCGCTCATCTCGGCGGCCGAGGGATGCGATGTGTTGGTGGCGACCGGGATGCTGCCGGCCGCGGCCGGCGCGCTGTCGGTGGCCGAGAAACTGGGCATGCGCTCGGTGTCCGTGACCTTTCAGCAGCTGACCCTTCCGTCGCCGCACCACCTGCCGTTGGCGTATCCGGGCCGGCCGTTCCCGCCGGAGGTGACCGACAACCGGGTGCTGTGGGAGCTGGACGCCCAGAGCATCAACGCGCTGTTCGGTGCGGCGCTCAACACCAACCGGGCCTCGATCGGCCTGCCGCCGGTGGACGACGTCCGCGACTACGTCATCGGCGACCGGCCGTGGCTGGCCACCGATCCGGTCCTGGACCCCTGGCAGCCGACGCCGGACTTCGACGTCGTGCAGACCGGCGCGTGGATCGTGCCCGACCACAACCCGCTCCCCGCCGATCTGCTGGCGTTCCTGGACGCCGGTACACCACCGGTCCACGTGGGCTTCGGCAGCATGCCCCTGCGCGCCTCGGCCGACATCGCCCAGGTGGCCATCGACGCGGTCCGCGCGCAGGGCCACCGCGTGGTCCTGGCCCGCGGCTGGGCGGACCTGGACCGTGTCGACGGCGGCGACGACTGCTTCGTCATCGGCGAGGTCAACCAGCAGGCGCTGTTTCCCCGGATGGCCGCCGTCGTCCACCACGGCGGCGCGGGCACCACGACAACGGCCACCCGGGCCGGCACACCGCAGGTCGTCGTGCCCCAGGCGACCGACCAGCCGTACTGGGCACGCCGGGTGGCCGACCTGGGCATCGGCGCGGCACACGACGGTCCGACACCGACCGTCGAGTCCCTGTCGGCCGCGCTCGAGACGGCCCTGACCCCCGAGACCGGCGGCCGGGCCGAGGCCGTGGCCGGCCGGATCCGTACCGACGGGGCGGAGATGGCGGCGAAGCTGCTGCTCGACGAGGTCCGCCGCGAGAGGCCGCCGATGCCCGCGTGAACCACGCGGGATCGTCGAGCAAGGACCCGGAACACAAGAACCCGCAAACCCTGGTGACCTGAACCGACACCGGCCACGAAGACGAAATCGACGTCGGACGGAGCATTGCCCGTCATGGCCACCAGGTTCGTCACGCCGTCCAGGCGCCGTGCTGCGCCCGCTGTGACGGGCGACCTCAGATCGGAACCGATGCATATGAACCCCCTGACCACCAGTGTGTTCGACCTTCCCGACCGCCTCTCCCCCAAGGCCGACCCGACGCTGATCGCCGGTGACGAGCAGCACTTCGCGGCCCTCGCGGAGAGCCTCGAGCAGGCGATCGCCGAACTGTCCGACCGCCTCGATGCCGAGCGCAGGGCGCCCGGCGGCATCGGCCGGCAGGCGATGGACCGGGACGCGGAGATCCACCGGCTGACCGCTCGCCTGCGCGCCCTGCGCCGCTTCGGTCTGGACCTGTGCCTCGGGCATGTCGTCGGCGCGGACGACCCCGAGCCCATGTACATAGGACGGCTCGGCCTCACCGACAGCACCGGTCGTCGGCTGCTGATCGACTGGCGCTCCCCCGCCGCCGAGCCGTTCTTCGCCGCGACCCACGCCAACCCGATGGGTCTGGCAAGCCGCCGCAGGTACCGCTGGACCGGCGGCCGGATCAGCGACTACTGGGACGAGGTGTTCACCGCCGACGGCCTCGAACGGCACGCCGCGCTCGACGACCAGTCCGCGTTCATCGCCAGCCTGGGCAGCAACCGGTCCGCCCGGATGCGCGACGTCCTCGGCACCATCCAGGCCGACCAGGACGCCATCATCCGCGCGGGTTCCCGCGGCGCCCTCGTCGTCGACGGCGGCCCGGGTACGGGGAAGACCGTCGTCGCCCTGCACCGCTCCGCCTACCTGCTCTACTCCGACCCCCGCCTCGGCCACCACCGTCGCGGCGGCGGTGTCCTGTTCGTCGGCCCGCACGAGCCCTACCTGGGCTACGTCGCCGACGTCCTGCCCAGCCTCGGAGAGGAGGGCGTGCAGACCTGCACCCTGCGGGACCTCGTCGCCGAGGGCGCCACGGCGGCGCTCGAGACCGACCCGGACGTGGCCCGCCTGAAGTCGTCTGCGGACATGGTGAAGGCGATCGAGAAGGCCGTCCGGTTCTACGAGGAGCCACCCACCGAGAGCATGACGGTCTCGACCCCCTGGTCCGACATCCGGCTGAGCGCCGCCGACTGGGCCGAGGCGTTCCGAGCACCGGACCCCGGTACTCCGCACAACGAGGCGCGCGAGCAGATCTGGGAGGAACTGGCCACGATCCTGATGGACAAGCAGGGCATGGACGAGGAGGAGGACGGCATCTCGCCCGACCTGTTCCTGCGGTCGCTGCGGCAGGACCGGGAGCTCGTCACGACCCTCCACCGTGCATGGCCGCTGCTCGAAGCCGACGACCTCGTCTCCGACCTGTGGACGGTCCCCGCCTACCTGCGGATGTGCGCCCCCTGGCTCGACCGCGACGACGTGATGAAGCTGCAGCGCAAGGACGCCCCCCAGGCCTGGACGGTGTCCGACCTGCCGCTCCTGGACGCGGCACGGCAGCGCCTCGGCGACCCGGAGGCGGACCGGCGCAAGCGGCAGCACAAGGCCGCTGTCGCCGCCGAGCGCGAGCGCATGTCCCACGTCATCGACGACATCCTCTCGGCCGCCGACTTCTCCTCGGCCGGCGACGACAGCGAAGGCGCGGTGAGGATGCTGCGCGGCAAGGACCTCCAGGACAGCCTGATCGACGAGAGCGCCCTGCCCACCGCCGACCCGGACCGGCTCGCGGGACCGTTCGCGCATGTCGTCGTCGACGAGGCCCAGGAACTGACCGACGCGGAGTGGCAGATGCTGCTGCTGCGCTGCCCGTCCCGCAGCTTCACGATCGTCGGTGACCGCGCCCAGGCGAGGCACGGCTTCACCGAATCATGGGAGGAACGCCTGGAACGGGCCGGGCTCGACCGGATCACGATGGCCTCCCTGAGCATCAACTACCGCACTCCGGAAGAGGTCATGGCGGAAGCCGAGCCGGTCATCCGGACCGAGCTGCCCGACGCCAACGTACCGACGTCCATCCGCAGCAGCGGCATCCCTGTCGTCCACGGATCGGTTGCGGACCTGAACTCGACCCTCGACACCTGGCTCGCCGCCCACGACGACGGGATCGCCTGCGTCATCGGCGACCCCACGTTCCGGGCGACGCCCCGCGTCCGCTCGCTGACCCCGGAACTGTCAAAGGGGCTCGAGTTCGACCTGGTCGTCCTCGTCGACCCGGAGGCGTTCGGCAACGGCATCGAAGGAGCGGTCGACCGCTATGTCGCGATGACCCGGGCGACCCGGCAACTCGTCGTCCTCACGAGCTCCTGACGTCGGCCAAGGGCGTTCTCGCCCACGCCCGGCCCTTGCCTGGGCCGGGCGTGGGCCGCCCGCATCAGCGCCGTAGCAGTCGCTTCTGCACCGATTCCAGTGGCCCGTGTTCAAAGCGCCGCAGCCACAGGCTCGCCCCCACCACCAGCGCCAGGCAGATCGCCGCCCACAGGCCCATCACCCACCACGGGCCGCTGTCCGCCCAACGGGACGCCAGGCCCAGGCCGATGCCGTAGCAGGCCAGCATGGCGAGGACGTTCTGCAGGACATAGCAGGACAGGGCGGTACGGCCCACGGAGGTCAGGGCGGAGGTCAGTGGACCCGGGTGACGGACGCGGTCCATCGCCGTGCCGATCAGGCCGAGGTAGCCGATCGCCAGGACCGGCGCCGCCGCGTACCGGTCCAGGAAGAAGAAGTCCGAGCCGCCCAGCACGGCAAGGGCGTTGAGGGGCAGGCCGATCCCCAATCCCCACCCGGCGAGCCGGCGCCGGATGCGCCGCCCCGCCGCGTCGCCCTGGAAGGCCCCGGCCCTGAAGAGCCGTACGCCGAGCAGGAACAGGAACACCAGCAGCGCGAAGGACAGCACCGGTTCCATGCGCAGCACCGCGGCATGCGACAGCCGGAAGGCGATCTGCTCCACGTAACCCCCCTCGGCGTACAGGGCCACGGCATCGGCGTCGGCGCCGCCGTTCGTCCCGCCGCCCGGGGCGAGCAGCAGGGCAGCCGTGATCAGGCTCATCACCATCAGGTGGAGTGCGCCCATGGCGATCCATGTGACGCGCTGGGCCCGCGCGGAACGCGTGAGCAGCCAGGCCACCAGCATCGCGACCACCGCGTACCCCATCAGCACGTCCCAGGCGAAGACGAGTACGAAGTGCACAGTCCCCTCCGCGAAGAGGAAGAGCGCCCGCCACTTGTACCGTCCCGGCCACGGATTCCCGCGCTGGGCCGCCGACCGGAACTGGATGGCCAGCCCGACGCCGAAGAGAATCGTCAGCATCGACAGGAACTTGCCGTTCGCCAGGGACCGGAAGACCGTCTCCGCCACCCCGGCCAGGGATGACGGGTCGGCTCCCGCCGAGGATCCGGCGTTCCCGCCGAGGAGTCCCCATTCGGCGCCCGGCCCGGCGAAGATCCAGACGTTGCTCATCAACGTCCCGAGAATCGCCACCCCGCGCAGCACGTCCAGCAACGGCATGCGCGCCCGTGCCCCACCGCCCGCGCCCCCGATGGCCCCCTCCGCCACCACGGCTGTCTGTGTCCCCACTGCCTCGGCCACCCCAACTCCCGTCCACGATGTTCGCTTTCCACCATGGTCGAGGCCCTTTGTGCCGGGTTCCTCCTCCGCAGCGACGAACGCCCACTACATCGTTGGACGCAGTGGGACGTGCATCAGGAGACCGTGAGACGGAGACGGGCGAGACGCGCTGGGGCTCAGTGAACGGACAACCCACCGTCGACGAAGAGCGCTTGCCCGGTGACGTAGCCGGATGCGCGGCCGGCCAGGAACACCGCCGCTCCGGCGAAGTCCTCGGCCAGGCCGTTGCGCTTGACCATCGTGCGCGCGGCCAGCTCCGCCACCTTCTCCGGGTCCGACGACAACCGCGTATTGAGCGGGGTCATGACGAAGCCGGGCACCAGGGTGTTGCAGGTGACGCCGTGCGGCGACCAGGCCTCGGCCTGAGAGCGGGCCAGCGACTCCAGCGCCCCCTTGGAGACCCCGTAGGCGCCGCTCTGGACGAACGCCCGGTGCGCCTGCTGGGAGGTGATGTGGATGATCCGCCCGAAGCCGCGCTCGGCCATGCCGGGCCCGAACCGCTGGCCCAACAGGTAGGGCGCCTCCAGGTTCACCGCCATCGTGGCGTCCCACACCTCCTCGCCCAGCTCACCCATCGGCGGCCGCAGGTTGATCCCGGCGCTGTTGACGAGAATGTCGGGCTCGCCGAACACCTCGGCTGCCTGCTCCGCCGCCGCGCGCACCCCGTCGCGGGTGCTCAGGTCGGCGCTCACCCAGGCCGCCCGGCAGCCGTCCGCCGCCAGCTCGTCGACCGTGGCGGCCAGTTCCGACTCCTTGCGCGCCACGATCACCACGCTCGCCCCCGCTCGCGCAAGAGCTCCGGCGATGGCCCGGCCGATGCCGGAACTGCCGCCCGTCACGACGGCGACCCGGCCGTCCAGCGAGAACAGTTCGGAGAGGTAGGGGTGTGGGTTCATGTCCGCACCCTAGACGGGGCGTTCACGCGTCCTACCGGGAGGGGTTGGCGCTTTCCGGCTGGTGCCGGACCAGGTCCTGGTAGTCCCGCAGCGTGATGTTCTCGGCGGTCTTGCGGGCGATCTTGGCGGCCATGTTCTTGCCCGGCAGGTAGGGCATGACCTTGTAGTAGCGGTTGAGGAGCGTGGCCATCAGGCGGCTTCCGGGGACCATCAGCTTCGCGACGCCGTCGCCCATCTTCTGGCAGCCCTCGGCGTACTCCCGCAGCTCGTCCTCGTAGCGGGCGAACGCGACCCGGTGGTCGCCGTGCGCGGCGGCCAGCTCTCCGGCCAGGATGTACGCGCCGACCAGGGCGAGTCCCGTGCCCATGCCCGACAGGGAGGACGGGCAGTAGGCGGCGTCGCCGACCAGGGCCACCCGGCCGCGGGACCAGGAGTCCATGCGGACCTGGCCGACGGAATCGAAGTAGAAGTCGGGCGCGTATCGCATGTCCTGGAGCAGCCGGTCGCACTCCCAGCCGGTTCCGGCGAACTGCTCGGCCAGGATCGCCTGCTGTCGTGCCACATCCCGCCGGTCGAGGTCCAGGAGCGGGGAGGCGAAGTAGAAGACGGCCTTGGCCTCGGAGTTGTGGCGGGCGCTGTACATCGCGGCGAGCTTGCCCGCGGTGCGGTAGGCGTGCCCGGTGTGGTCGAGTCCGAGGTGGTTGGCCGTGGTGAAGATCGCGCAGTGGACGCCGAGGTGCTTCACGAACTGCTCCTCCGGCCCGAACGTCAGGCGGCGGGTGGCGGAGTGCAGCCCGTCGGCGCCGATCACCAGGTCGAATCTGCGTGGCGCGCTGCGTTCGAAGGTGACGGTCACGCCCTCGGCGTCCTCGGTGAGCGAGGTGATGGAGTCTCCGAAGAGGTACTCCGTGTGCTTCTCGGTCGCGTCGTAGAGGATCCGGGCCAGGTCGCCCCGGAGGATCTCGAGGTCTCCGGCGAACAGATCGGCGGGCAGCTCGGCCTGCGGCTTGCCCGCGCTGTTGACGTACGACAGGGAGCCCATGCCCGTCCGGGCGCTTTCGATGTCGCCCAGGAGGCCCATGCGTCGCAGGACCGACAGGTGGGCCTCGCCCCGGAAGTCGACGGCGTAGCCGCCGTCGCGGAGCGCCGGGGCGCGCTCCACGATCGTCGGGTGGAAGCCGTACTGGTGGAGCCAGTGGGCGAGCGCGGGGCCGGCGACGGAGGAACCGGAGATCAGTACGTTGGTGTTCTTCATGTGGTGAGCTTCTACGGGGGCGCTCACCGCGTGCTCACGGCGTGCTCACCGCCCCCGCCACGCTCTCGATGACGCCCTCGGGCAGGCCCAGCAGGCGGAGTACGTCCAGGATGTCGGCCCCCATGTCGGCCACCGACCGGGCGGCCTCCCGGTAACGCGTCCGGGCCGCGGCACGGTCGCCGCGCGCGTCGGCGATGCGGCCGAGTCCGGCAAGGGTACGTACCCGGGTGCCGACGCTCTTGACCCAGTGCGGGTCGACGCGTTCCAGGGCCTCCCCGTACAACCGCTCCGCCTCGGCCAGGTCCCCGTCGAGCAGGGCCATGTCACCGAGCCCGCGCAGGGCGGCCGCCAGGCAGGTGGGGCTGCCGGCGCGGCGGGCGAGGCCGGCGGCCTTGTCGTAGTCGTCGCGGGCCGCCGCCGCTTCCTCGCCGATGCGGTGATCGCCCCGGTTGACCAGCAGATCGACGCTGTCCTCCAGGGCGCCGAGCTGCTCGGTGAGCGTGAGGGCCTCGTCGGTCAGCGCGATGGCCTGCGCGCGGTCGCCGCGTCCGCCCGCCAGGCCGGCGAGCGCGTCCAGGGCCAGCGCGGTGCCCCAGCGGTCGCCGAGCGCGCGGAAGCCCTCGACGGCCGCGGCGAAGTCACGTTCGGCCCGTGCGGTGTCCCCCTCGCCGAGGGGGCCGAAGCCCGAGACGTACCGGGCGGCTGCCCGCGCCCACGGCTCGGCGCAGTCGCGCTGGGACGAGACGAGGGCGAAGGCGCTCTGCGGGTCGGTCTCGGTCGCGCTGCGCATCATCCACAGGAAGAGGCCGACGGGGTAGCGGCCGGGCCGTCCGCCCGACCATGCGGCGGCCAGGACCTTCTCGGCGGTCGCACGGTGGCGCTGCCACACCGGCCGGCCGGCGACGCCGGACGCCGCCAGCAGCACGCACGCCACGTACTCCTCGCCGAGGCCGGCCGGCGGTGCGTCGCCCACCGCGTCGAGGAGCGCGATCGCCTGGGGCGCGACCGAGGCGGACACGCCCCGGATCCACAGGTAGTTCGAGGCCGAGGCCAGCAGCTTCAGGCCCGTCTCCACGTCCGGCGCCTCGACCGCCCAGCGCAGGGCCGCCAGGAAGTTGCCGTGCTCGGCCGTCAGGACGGGCAGCCACTCCAGCTGCTCGGCCCGCCGCAGATGAGGGTCGGCGGTCCGCACCAGATCCAGGAACCGCTGGGCATGGGCGCGCTGCACCGACTCGCGTTCGCCGGCCGCGTCGAGCCGTTCGCCGCCGTACGCGCCGATCGTCTCCAGCATCCGGTAGCGGCCGTCCGCCACCTCCAGGAGCGACTTGTCGACCAGCGACTCCAGCGTCTCGCCGTCGGTTCCGCACACCCGCCGCGCGGACTCGGCCGTCGCGCCGCCGGCGAAGACCGTGAACCGGCGCCCGGCCTGCTGCTCGGAATCGGAGAGCAGGTCCCAGCTCCACGCGACCACCGCGCGCAGGGTCCGGTGCCGCTCGTCGGCCGTGCGGCTGCCGCGGGCCGCGACCCCGAGCCGGTCGTCCAGCCGTCCCGCGAGGTCGTCGATGTCGAGCGTGCGGATGCGCGCCGCCGCGAGTTCGATGGCCAGCGGCAGGTTGTCGAGGGCCGCGCAGATCCGGTGCACGACCTGGGAGTCGGCGGCGAAACCGCGTCGCACGGCGCCGGCCCGGTCGGTGAAGAGCCGTTCGGCCGCGTCGCCGTCGAGCGGCTTGACCTGCCAGAGGTGTTCTCCGGTGATACCGAGGGGCTCGCGGCTCGTCGCCAGGACCCGCAGCCGTGGGCAGACCGCCAGGAGCCGCGCTGCCAGCGCCGCGACCTCGTCGACGAGGTGCTCGCAGTTGTCCAGGACCAGCAGGAGCATCCGGTCCGACAGCGCCGCGATCAGGCGATCGACCGGCGGCTGGCGGCGCTCCCCCATGCCGAGCCCGTTCTCGCGCAGGCCGAACGCACGCAGCAGCGTCTGCGGCAGTCCGGCGCCGTCGCGCAGCGGAGCCAGCTCCACGAAGCAGACGTCGTCGGCCGCGACACCCGCGACCTCGACGGACAGCCGGGTCTTGCCGACGCCGCCGGGGCCGATCAGTGTGACCAGCCGGGCCACCCGCAGCAGACCGGCGACCTCGGTCACCTCGTCGGCGCGGCCGACGAACGCGGTCAGCTGGGCGGGCGGCGCGGCGGGCGCGGGCGACGGATCGGCGTTCAGCAACTCCCGGTGCAGCGCCATGAGTTCGGCGGAGGGATCCGCGCCCAGCTCGTCGGCCAGGTGCCGCCTGGTCTCCTCGAACACCACAAGCGCCGCGGCCTGGCCGCCCTCGGCGAACAGCGCCCGCATCAGCAGGCCCGCCAGCCGTTCCCGGAGCGGATGGCGGCCGACCAGCTCGCGCAACTCCGGTACGACGGCGTGCGGTTCGCCGATCCGGCACTCCGCCTCGATCCGGTCCTCGAGGGCCCCGAGCCGATACTCCTCCAGCCGTACGGCGGCGGGTCGGGCCGTCTCGCTCTCGGCGACGCCGGCCAGCGCCGGCCCGCGCCACAGTTCCAGCGCCTCGCGCAGCAGGGTGACCGCGCCCGCCGCGTCGCCGGCGTGCAAAGCGGCCCGCCCTTCCTGGGCCAGGCGCTCGAACCGGCAGGCGTCCACGTCGTCCTGCGGAACCACGACCCGGTAGCCCGCCCCGGCCGCTTCGAGCACGGCCCCGGAGCCGAGGGCCTTGCGCAGCCTGGACACCTGGGACTGCAGGGCGTGCGCCGATACCGCCCCGTCCGGGTCGACGGCGTCGGCGAGCCGGTCCGCCGATACGACCTCTCCGGGGCGTATCAGCAACAGGGCCAGCAGCGCGCGGCGGGCCGGTCCGCCCAACGGAACCTCGGTCCCGTCGTGGTGCCACGCCCGGGTCTCACCGAGGATTCCGAACAGCATGCCGGTGATTATCCACCGGAGCCGATCACGCGTGGGCCATCGGGCCCCGGTAGATCACGCGTGAGCCAGCGGGCCCAGGTAGAGCCCGCCCGAGACGTCCACGGTCTGGCCGGTCACCCACCGGCCCTGCGGGCCCGCCAGGAAGCCCACGACGTCGGCGACGTCCTCGGGCTCGCCGATCCGCCCGAGCGCGGTGATCGCTTCGAGACCGGCGACCACCTCGGGGATGGAGGTGTAGCCGGCGGTCATGTCGGTCCGCACCGCACCGGGTGCGACCGTGTTCACCGTGATGCCCCGGCTGCCGAGCTCATTGGCCAGCGACGGGGACATCGACTCCAGCGCCGCCTTGCTGATGACGTAGCCGATCTGCGTGGAGACGGCGAACCGGCTGGCCGTCGAGCCCATGTTGATGATGCGGCCGCCGTCGTTGAGCAGCGCCAGCGCGCGCTGGACCACGAAGAACGGCGTGCTGACGTTGATGGTGAACAGCCTGTCGAACTCCTCCGGTGTCACCTGCCCGATCGAATTGCCCGAGTAGATGCCCGCGTTGTTGACCAGGATGTCCAGCCCGCGCCCCGCCAGCCCTGCGGTCAGGCCCTCGAACAGTCGGTCCACGGCCCCGTCCTCGCCGAACCGGGCCTGGACGGCGAACGCCCGGCCGCCCGCCTCCTCGATCATCGCCACGGTCTCCTTGGCCGCGGCGTCGTTGCCGCCGTAGTGGACGGCGACCAGCGCGCCCTCGGCCGCGAGCCGCAGGGCGACCGCCCGGCCGATGCCACGCGATCCGCCCGTCACCAGTGCCGTCTTGCCGGTCAGCGTGTCCATTTCCTGCTCCTCGTTCTCGGTGGCCGGTCCTCGGCGGATCCGGCGATGGAGCAACAGTGGCGGCGACGGCTCACCCCGCGCTCACCGTCCGCTCACCGGCTGCCGGGGCGGTCCTGACCGGGGCCGTACCGGCGCTTCCTGGGGCGCGGTCCGGACGGTTCAGGGCGGGTTTTCAGGACGGGCTCAGGACGGATTCCCCTTTCTGGGCAGGCCGGTGAGCTGTGTGGCGCCGAACCAGCTGTGTGGCGCCGAACCACAGGAGGACGGCGAGCGCGGCCAAGGAGATGACGGCGCAGGCCACGACGGTCGTGTTGACCCATGCCGGAACCATGTCGTAGCCCGCATTGCACTTGTTGTGCAGGGGGAAGAGCCTTCCGATCTCCTCGACATGGGAGGTCCGGTAGGCGTGGTCGTAGCTCTCGTGATGGACGAACAGGCATGCTTTGCGGACGTCGAGACCGCCGCTGAAGAGTCCCCGGATCCAGGACGCGAGCCCGGCGAAGAGCGAGACGGAGCACAGGCGCGTCCACCACATCGGGCGCCGCCAGGGTCGGCCCGTCCTCGGCTGCCGACCTCCGCCGTCGCTTCCACGCCATGGTGCGCACCGCGCCCGCCACCTACCGCGGCTCAGTTGGCCGCCACGGGGATGCCGGTCCGCCTGCGCAAGCCCCGAAGTCCCGGTGCCGTCCGGCGGCGCGGGACGGCCGTGAGGCAGCGGCTGCCCGGGGCGTGGCAGGACGATGATCGTCGACCGGTCCGGAGATCCGTCGGCAGCCGGTGCCAGGGGCTCCGGGCCCGGGTGGCTCAAAGGGGTGCGGCAGTGATGACGGAGTCGAGCATCGTGCGGGAGGCCCGCAGTTCTTCGATGGTGCGAGTGATCCGCTCCCTTTCCTGCTTCAACCGGCCGAGCAGGTCCGGGCAGGCGGGCATGAGGCGGTCGTCGTCCTCGCGGAGGCACGGCAGCACCTGGGCGATCACCGCGGTGGGGAGTCCCGCCGCCAGCAGGCAGCGGATACGGCGCACCGTGTCCACATCCGGCTCGCGGTAGACCCGGTAGCCGCTCGGCAGCCGTTGCGGAGCCAGCAGTCCTTGCTGTTCGTAGTAGCGCAGCAGCCGTTCATGGACTCCCGTGCGCCGGACCATTTCCTTCATGTGCACGTGGTCCACCTCCCTGCACCGCGACTTGACTCTGACACTGATGTCAGAGTTTAGCGTCGTCGGCATGAACACCGAGCACGCACTTCTTCCCTCCCGCCTCGACGTCGTCATCAAGGGCAGCGGCCCCGCCCTGCTGCTCGCCCACGGTGCCGGCGGCGGCGTCCATGGCAACTTCGGCCACGCCCTCGACGATCTCGCCCGCGACCACACCCTCATCGGCCCGCACTACCCGGGGGCGGGCGGCTCTGCCGTGGCCACCGAGCCGTTGGAGCTGGACGAACTCGCCGACCAGCTGGTCGCCTCCGCCCTGGCTGCGGGGCAGGAGTCGTTCGCCGTGCTCGGTGAGTCGTTGGGCAGCGCCGTGGCCGTCCGGATCGCCGCCCGGCACCCCGAGCGGGTCACGGCACTCGTTCTCACCGCCGGGTTCCCCGTCGCGGACCCCGTCCTGGGGCTGGTCGCCCAGCTCGTCAAGGCCCTGGCCGGTGCGGGCCAGTGGAGCGAACTGGCCCGGCTCGCCTGCCTGTCGTGCCTGTCGCCGACGGATCTGGCGAGCATCGCCCCGGCCGACCTCGAGGCCATGGTGGCCCAGACCCGGACCGGGATGCCGCCCGGAACGGTGGACCACTTCGACCTGGTGTCCCGGGTGGATGTCCGGGCGGACCTCGGGAACCTGTCCGCGCCCACGCTGGTGGTGGCGCCCACCGGCGACCGGATGGTGCTGCCCGAGAGCTCGTACCGTCTGGCGGCGGGCATCCCGGGCGCCAAGCTGATCGAACTGCCCGGCGCGGCCCACGTCCTGAACGAGGCGGACCGCACGACGTGGCTCCGGCACGTCCGCGCGTTCCTCGGCACTCTTCCCACGGCGTCGGCGTGACGCTCCGCCTGGCATGGACCGGGCCGGCCCGTCACGTCTTCGGCACGACGGCGGGCCGCCCCGGCCGTGTTCGCCATCATCGCGTTCGGGCGGGCTACGGGTCCGCAGGCGGTCCGGCGGCTTGCTGACGGCATGCCGGCGGCTACTTCAGGCCCGCGTCGCGGACCAGCAGTGCCATCTGCACCCGGTTGGACAGATCCAGTTTGGCGAGCGCGCGGCTTACATGAGCCTTCACCGTGCCCTCGCTCATGGCCAGTTCGCGCCCGATCTCGGCGTTCGACAGACCTCTCGCCACGGCCCGGACCACCTCGCCCTCCCGGCCGGTCAGTTCCGCCAGTCGCCGGCGCGCCTCGACGGCGCCCTCCGACTCCAGTCCCGCGAAGGTGTCGATCAGCCGTTTGGTGACCCTTGGTGTCAGCATGGCGCTGCCCTCGGCGACCGTACGGACGGCGGCGGCCAGATCGCGCGGGGAGGTGTCCTTGAGGAGGAAGCCGGCCGCGCCGTGGCGCAGGGCGGTGTGCACATAGTCATCGAGATCGAAGGTGGTCAGCATGATCACCTTGGGGCCGTCGAACGAGCGCCGTAACTCCTTGAGGGCGGTCAGCCCGTCCATGCCTGCCATCCGCACATCCATCAGAACGACGTCGGGGCGGTGTTTGGCCACCGCGTTGATCGCCTCGCTGCCATCGCTCGCCTCGGCGACCACGTCAATCCCCTCGGCCGGTTCCAGGATCATGCGTAAACCGGCCCGGACCAGAGCTTCGTCGTCGACCAACAGGACTCGGATCATGCGCGTTCCTCCTGGGCGTACAGGGAGAGGGGAAAACGGGCCGATACGGTGAATCCGCCGCCCTGGCAGACCTTGGCGACGAATTCGCCGTCGAGCAGTTCGACCCGCTCGCGCAGACCGACGAGTCCAGTGCCGCTGCCCGGCAGCGACTCGACAGGGCCTTGCGGGGCCGTGTTGGAGACGTTTATTTCCAGGTTCGCGTCGAGGTAGCGCACGGCTACGTCGGTGTGGGCCGTACCGGCATGCTTGTGGACGTTGGTGAGAGCCTCCTGCACGACGCGGTATGCGGCGTGTTCCAGCAGCGTCGGCAGCCGTTGCGGCGTCCCTTCGTCGTGCCGTTCCACGGAGATTCCCGCGGCTCGCGACTGCTCGAGCAGCCGGTCGAGGTCCACCAGCGTCGGCTGCGGTCCGAGGCTGGGCCCGCCCTCGTCGCTCGCAGTCTTGAGGACGCCGATGACGTCCCTGAGCTGCGCGAGCGCTTCCCCGCCTGTGGTCCGGATGAGCTCCGCCGCGGCAGCCGTCTCCGCATCCTTTGCGTTGACCTCCAGCGCGCCCGCGTGCAGCACCATGAGCGACACTCGGTGCGCGACGACGTCGTGCATATCGCGGGCGATACGGGCCCGTTCCTGGGTACGTGCCTGCTCGGCGCGGGCGGTGTGCTCCCGCTCGAGCTGCGCGGCGCGCTCCTCCAGCCCCTCGATCACCTCCCGGCGGGCCCTGCCCCACAGGCCCAGTACTGCGGGGAACCACACGAAGAGCACAGCACCGCCGAGCGAAGGGAGCATGTCCTCCCCGGACAGCCCCGGCATCCCGACGGCCACACCCACGGTCGTCGGCAGGACGGTGATCGTGCTTGCGCCCACCAGGTACCAGGCCGGATACAGCGGTCTGGGCAGGCTGCGGGCCGCGACGTAGGACCCGACGCCCAGTGGCACCCAGACCGACAGCAGAATCCAGGCCACCAGTCCGATGACGATCAGCGGCCACCGCATGCGCGGCAGGAGCAGCACAGCGGTGGCGGAACCCACCGCCAGCACCACCGACAGGACGAGTCCCAGCACGGGTGTGACGCCCAACTCCGCCTGCACGGAGGGAATCGGGCGGCCAACGGGCGGTATGAAGGCACCCACGGCAACCATTGCCGCCAGCGTCTTCAGCCCCCAGCGATCCCAGAGGCGTCGCGGGAGCTGACGGAGCGCTTTTTCGATGCTTTCTGCCACGTGTCGAGCCTAGTTCGTCGTGCCCGACCCGGCTTCTGTCGTCCGTCTGTCCTCGGCCCCCACGAAAGGTTCAGAGCGGCCTCAACTTAAGTAGGGGATGTTCATGCCTTTTTGGTGAGGCCCCGGCATGGTCCGCGCTCACAGAATTCCTTCCATGACAGAGACAACAGCAGCCGTCCGAGCCACCGGTCTCACCAAACGCTATGGAACGGGCGACTCCCGAGTGGTCGCGCTCGCCGGAGTCGATGTGGAGTTCCGGCGCGGTGAGTTCACCGCGATCATGGGACCGTCCGGCTCCGGCAAATCGACGTTGATGCACTGCGTCGCGGGCCTGGACCTGCCTGACGAGGGCACGGTGTGGATCGGGAACACCGAGCTGACCGGTCTGCGCGATGACGCGCTCACTCATCTACGCCGTGACCGCGTGGGATTCGTCTTCCAGGCGTTCAACCTGCTCCCTACGCTCACCGCTTTCGAAAACATCACGTTGCCCTTCGACCTGGCCGGCCGCAAGCTCGACCAGGAGACGTTGGACAAGGTCATCGCAGCGCTGAACCTGGAGAACCGGCTGCATCACCGGCCCAGTCAGCTCTCCGGCGGCCAGCAGCAGCGCGTGGCCTGCGCCCGTGCGCTGGTGACCCGGCCCGAGGTGGTGTTCGCCGACGAGCCGACCGGCGCGCTGGACTCCTCCGCCTCCGCGGAGCTGCTCGGGTTCCTGCGCCGCAGTGTCGACACTCTCGGTCAGACCGTGGTGATGGTGACCCATGAGCCGAGTGCCGCCGCATACGCGGACCGGGTGCTCTTCCTCAAGGACGGCCACCTCGTGGACGAGATCCCCGCACCGACCGCCGACAGTGTGTTGGAACGTATGAAGTCCTTCGAGAAGGCCGTTGTCTGATGCTGAAAGCGATGCTGCGCGACCTTCTCGCGCACAAGGGCCGGGTGGTGATGACGCTTGTCGCCATCGCTCTCGGCGTGACCGCGACGGTCGGGAGCTGGGTGGTCAGCGACTCCATAGCGACGACCCTCGCGGGCCAGGAGACCCGCAAGGACGTGGGTGTGTCGGTCCAAAGTCCCGGGAAGGAACCGCTGCTCACCTCCGCGGACCGGGACCGGCTGGCCAGGACGCCCGGCGTCGCGCGCGCCGACGGTGTGGTCGTCGGCCGCGCCGGGCTGGTCGGACGGGGCGGCAAGTTGGTCAGGACCGCCACGGCTCTGGACCGGGCCGGCACGAACTGGAGCAACGACAAGCGCTTCACCGTGGAGGCGGGCAAACCGCCCGCAGGCCCGGGAGAAGTCGCGCTCAACGAAGCCGATGCCGACTCCGCCGGCATCAAGGTGGGCGACACCGCTCATGTGCTGCTGTCCGGTGGGCATTCGGTGAGCGCCAAGGTGACCGCACTGTTCACGTACCACCGTCTGGGCCCCAAGGCCACGACGGACTCCAACGAGGCGTCCGACACGGTGCCGGTGCTGGCCTACGACACCGCGACCGCGGAAGATCTGCTCGGCTCGCGCTTTCACCGCATCGAGCTGACCGCCGCGTCCGGCGCGAGCACCGAGACGATCAAGGCCGCCGTGCGGAAGGTCGTCCCCGACGGCTACCACGTCGAGACCGGCGGCGCCCTGGCCGACGCCGCCGTTCAGCAGTCGGACTCCGAGGCGCAGGAACTCCGGATGACGATGCTGCCCTTCGCGGCGGTCGCCCTACTGGTCGGCATGTTCGTCATCGCCAACACCTTCACCATGCTGGTGAGCCAGCGGACCCGGCAGTTCGCGCTGCTGAGGGCCGTCGGTGCCCGCAAGGGCCGGGTTCGGACCGGCATCGTCGCCGAGGCCGCTGTGCTCGGGCTGGCCGGCGGCACCGTCGGCACGATCGCGGGCGTGGCTCTGGGCCCCTCGATGATTTCGGTGATGCGTCCGGGGGACGACGTCGACTTCACCGTCAGCCCGGTGGCCATCCTGCTCGGATACGGGGTTGCCCTGCTGGTGACCGTACTGGCCGCCTACAACTCCGCGCGGCGGGCTGCGGCCGTGCCGCCGGTCGCGGCACTGCGCACCGACGCGGTCCTGCCACGGGAGACGAAGCGGACCCGCAGCTTCATCGGTCTCGGCGGCATGGTCGTCGCCATCGCGATGGTCGCCGTGACGGCGGACCCCAGTGCGTCCAACCTCGCGCGCATCATCGGGCTGGTGGGAGCGGTCCTCGGCGTCATCGGCATGATCATGCTCGCGCCCTTCTTCGCCGAGGCACTTCTCCGGCCGCTCACGCGCCTTCTCGGGGCACGGTCGCGGCCGGCGGTCCGGCTCGGGCTGCGTAACGCTGCGGGCGACCCGCGGCGCACCTCCGGTACCGCGACCGCCATCGCCGTCGGTCTGGCGCTGGTCTGTGCGTTCGCCACGCTCAGCGCTTCGTTCTCCGCGCTGATCGCCTCGACGACACGGGCGAATGTGCCGACCACGACCACGGTCCTGCAGTCCGCGGCCGGCGGTGAGTCCTCGCTGACCCCGGCCGAGGCCGACAAGCTCAAGAAGCTGCAGGGGGTCTCCCAGGTTGCCGGGAGCCGCGATGTGCTGGTCGGGCTGACCTACAAGGGCGGCAGGACCGAGCGCCGGATCTCCGCGATAGAACCTGCCGCCCTGAAGGGCGTACTCACCCCGAACATCACGGCAGGCAGCCCCGACCTGAAGCGCGGCGTGGTCGTCTCGCAAAACCAGGCCGACATGATGGACCTGGGCATGAACGACAAGATCACACTGCATCTGGACGCCGAGCACTCGGTCACCCAGACCGTGGTCGGGATCTATGACGCCACCGAACTCCAGGCCAGCATCTTCCTGGACGTCGCCAAGGCACCCAGGTCGCTACAGAAGCAGATCACCACGCTGTACGCCTCGGGGCCCGACCCGGACGCGGCGCGGGACAGCATCCGGGCCGCCTTCCGCGACCGCCCGGACGTGTCCATCGGCGACCGTGAGACCTTGGTCGAGCAGGGCGTCGGCCAGCAGTCGCTGGCTTTCACGCTGATGTACGCGATGTTCGGCGTCGCGATCCTGATCGCTGTGTTCGGTGTCGTCAACACACTGGTGCTCTCCGTGATGGAGCGCACCCGGGAAATCGGAGTGCTCCGAGCAGTGGGTGCCACCCGCCTCCTGGTCCGCAGGACCATAAGGGTGGAGAGCATCGTGATCTCGCTCTTCGGCGCCCTGCTCGGTGTGGTGGTGGGAGTCCCCGCGGGCGCCGTCATGCAACACGCCATGTTCGGGCAGCGGTTGTGGGACTTCTCGCTCCCCGCCGGGGTCATCGGCCTTTCGCTGGCCGGCATCACGCTCTCCGCGGTGCTGGCCGCGATGTGGCCGGCCCGCAGGGCGGCCCGTACGAACATGCTGACCGCCATAGCCACCGAGTAGCACTCGTCGGGAACCCGTGCACCGCAACGGTCGGGCCGGATGGTGGCGCGGTACGGACCACGGCTCCCCGCTGGTGAGCCGTGGCCCGCGACCCCCGTTCGAGCTGGGAAGGATCGGGATCCGACGGTAGCTCGGACCGCGGGGAGCGAGGCATTGCAGGGCGCGGAAGGGGCGTCCTGCGGCGGGCCTCGTACGGTCGAGGCCGCTGACGATCGAGACCGCTGGCGATCGATATCTTCGCGATCAGCAACATTGCAGTCGAAAGGCGGCTTTCGGGCTACGGGAGGCCGCGCAGCCCGAACGCGAAGCGCCCCCTCCTGGAGGGTGAGACCTCGGCCGGGGCGCCCGACGGGGACCATAATGGCTGCCCGCCCGCACGCTCCAAGAGGGGACCGAAGAATGCCCACGCACTCCGCACGACCCGCGCCCCATTCGCGGTACGCCACCGAGCGCCCCGTTCCGCCCGCGACCCGGCGTCGGCCTGCCGTCGTGCTTGCGCTGCTGATCGGCCTGCTGGTCGCCGGCGTCACGCCGGCCGCGGCGGTGGGCCGCGGTACGACCGAGGCCACCCGGGTGACCACCACGGCCGCCGCCCCCGCGCAGCAGACCGTGTACCGCCAGGCCTCGTCCCACGCGGCGCCCGCCAAGACCGTCCTCGCCGGCAAGACGTCCAAATCGAAGAAGCGCAGCAGCAAGAGCGGCATCAAGGGTCTCGTGGGCTTTCTGATCCTGCTGTTGTTCTTCGGGCTGCTTTTCGTGGGCCTGGTGATCTGGGTGGTCGTCCGCACCAAGCGCCGCGCGGCGCTGGAGCAGCGCAACGGGTAGCGCCTGACCCACGTGAACGGTTCCCACCACGCCCGGCTGTTCCGGTACCGGCCGTAGCCTGCCGCACTGTTGCCGCCGCCGTGGATTGCTCATCCGGTGACCGTCCGCGGGAGGGGTCGCAATGGCGGCGGTGCGGCGGGGCTGCGCTCGATCCCGGGATTACGGAGCCGACGTCACGTGTTCATCAAGGCGGGGGCCGTCACCGCAGCGCCCCCGCCCGAACCGTCGATCGGGCGGGCTGCCGCCGGTGAGGCGCTAGTCGCCCCCGCCCCCACCGCAGGACGAGCCGCACGAAGAACCGCACGACGAACCGCACGACGAAGTGGAACAGCCGCCGCCCGGATGACCGGGCCGCCGCCTGCACCTCGCCCCCACCGGGACCGGCGCGCCTGCCGCCCCCGTCCACAGTTCCTTGTCGGCGCTGAACCCGGCCTCTTCGATCAGCGCCACGGTCCGCAGATGCGCATCCGGGGCGTGATCGGCTTCGTCCGGTCCGTCGGGGTAGTGGTGTACGAAGCGACCGAGCCGGACGCACAGCCTGGCGTACAGCGCCGTGTGCAGGATGAGGGCGTGCCACCCCTCGTCGACCATGCGTGAAGGCCGGATGGACGTCGCCGGGAACTTCGCGGCGGCCACGACGAACTTCAGGGCTTCTTCCACGACACGCCGGGCCATAGGCTCGTCCATGTCGGGGTTGTTGTCCATGACCGTTGCGACAACGCCCTTGAGTGCCTCAGGAGTGAGCAAGTCGCGTACCTCGTGCATGTCATGCCTTCCTTCCTGGAGTGCTTCCTTGGGCGCCCGTTCCGGCCGTTCGACCTGCCAGGATTGATCCGGCCGGGACGGGAGTCTGTCCGCTCGGTCACCCCGCCTGCCGACCGCTGCGCTGCGAGCCGTCCGCCGCGCCGGTCAGGGGTGACTCCAGATGGCGCTTGAGACGCTGCAGCGTGGTGCCGATGTTGGTGTTGTTGGCGCCGATGCGGTCGCGGACGCCGGTGATCACGATGGCGAAGGGAAGGAACCACAGCGGCACCCGTAGCCAGTTGGTCTCCGTGACGGTGCAGCCCTCCGCCGTGGGTGCGATGTCGTACTGCCAGCGGGAGATGGGCACCCCGAGCGCCGCCGTCACCTCGTAGGCGAAGCACCGGCCCGGATCCGCGTCCGTGATGCGGCAGTTGGTGACCCAGCGACGCAGGCCGTTGCGATTGTGGCCGCGGAATCGAGCACCCACCGCCGGGGCGATGGCTCCGCCCAGCCAGCGGGCACGGTGGGCCTCTTCGGCGAGACGGATCATGACGGGCGGATCGCTGATCACGCGGTACGCATCGGCCGGGGTCGTCCTGATGGCGACCGTGCCGGTGGCCGCGGCGTCCGGGAATCGCGGGATGCGCGGCAGACGTGGTACGGGCATCGGAGCCTCCTCCACTGATGTAATCAGTGATTACATCAGTGCGCGGAGTGAGGGTCAATACCCCGCGAAATACGGTCAGTTGGTCAATTGGCGATGCCGAGGCCGAAGGCGTCCAGGACCTGCTCGGCCAGCTGCTCCGCCCGGTCCGGCGGCAGGTACCCGTCCACGATCATCTGCGAAAGGCCGTAGACGACCGCCTGGCCGGCCAGTCCCACGACCGCGGGGTCGCCGGGGCGCAGCACACCGGCCTTCTGGTCGGCGACGATGATGTCGGTGAAGAGCCGCTCGATGTCGGAGAGCCGCTGGTGCAGTTCGGCCGGCTGACTGCCGCCGAAGACTCGGCTTCTGATCAGCTCGAAGCGGCGCGGGTGACGGATCGCGAACCGGACGAAGCCCAGGCCGAGCGCGCGCATCACGGAACCCTCGACGTCCGCGACCATGCCGAGCTGCCACTCCCCGAAGTCGGCCAGGATGCGGTCGGCGACCGCCGTCAGCAGCGCCTGCCGATCGGCGAAATGCCGGAACGGCGCCCCCGGCGACACCCCTGCCCGGCGCGCGACTTCACGGACGGTCACCCGCTCCATCCCGCGCTCGTCCAACAACTCGATCGCCGCGGCGGTGAGCGCGGCAGGGAGATCGCCATGGTGATAACCAGCGCGCTCGGAGGACTTGCCCTTCATGTACGCAGTGCTACCACACACCGGCCGGCGAACACCGGGGGCAACCGAGGCGAGGCCAGACGGCACGCTCCTCGCCGACCGACCCGACTCTCCGCATCCGCTGCCGCCCGAACGGTCCGGACAGGCACAACACCCGATCGGCCGAGTACGTCGACCGGCGGGCCGGGAACCCGTAAGGCGGACCTGTACGGAGCGCAAGATGACGACAAGAATCCTGCTGGAGGGCCGCCCCGGCGTGGGCAAGACGACCGCCGTCCGCCGATTGGCCGCGCTTCTGCGCACCCGTAGGGCCGTCGGCTTCACCACGGAGGAGATCCGGCAAGGCGGCACCCGGGTCGGTTTCGCGCTGGAAACGCTGACGGGCGGTCTGCGCGGCGTACTCGCCCATGTCGACTTCCCCGGTCCGCCCCGGGTAGGCCGCTACGGCGTCGACCTGGACGTCATGGAACGGCTCGCGCTGCCGCCGCTCAGGTCGGCGGCGGCGGATCCGGCTCCCGGGGAGCTCGCGCTGATCGACGAGCTCGGGCGCATGGAGCTGGCGTGCACCGCGTTCCGGGATACGGTCCGCTGCCTGTTCGCGTCCGACATCGACCTCGTCGCCACCGTCCACGCGAAGAACGATCCGTTCACCGACGCCCTCAAGCGGCGGGCCGGCATCGAACTCGTCCACGTGACCTGGGCGAACCGCGACGAACTTCCTGAGGCTCTGGCAGCCCGGCTCGAAAGTCCGTGAAGACTCCTCCTTCATCGCCGGGCCTCGGTCTCCCTTGGAGTTCGGTGCGTTGAGAACGGGCGGCGGCTCGATTGTCAGTGGCTGCTCGTACGATTTCAGCATGGAAGCCAAGGCCATGGAACAAACGCTGCGTGAGCGCCCCGACGAGGAAGCCTCGTGGGCCGCCTACGGCGCTTGTCTACGGCAACAGGGCGATGTCCGGGGCGAGTTGATCCGTCTGGAACAGCGCCACGCGCACGCCAGGCCCGCCGACCGGGACGCGTTCAGGCGCCGCATCGATCAGCTGGTGGAAGAGCACCGGAAGAGCTGGAACGCGGAGCTGCCACCCGAGGTGACCGTGCAGGTGCGCCGGCACGGGTTCGCGCTGAAGGTCGCCGTCGAATGGTCCGAAAAGGCGCCCACGCTGATCGAACAGGCGCTGCGGGGCCGCCTGGTGACCGGATTGCGTATCCGTCCGAGCGATGAGGCGGAGGATGCGGACGACGACTACTACAACGACGAGCCCGACTTCGACGAGGACGACCTGCCGCTGCCGCCGCCGCCCCACGACAGCGGCGCCCTGGCGGACCTCGACTTCGGCGGGCTGACCGACCTCAGCCTCGCGTACTTCCGCATCGGCGATCCCGGCGCCGAGGCCCTCGCCGCCGCGACCTCGAACGGACGGATAGAGACGCTCGACCTGCGCTATTGCGGCCTCGGCGACTCCGGACCGATGGCCCTCGGCGCATCCCCGACCTTCCGCAACGTCCGCCGCCTGCACCTTCAGCGCAACCAGCTCACCGCCGAGGGGGTGCGCGCGCTGGCGCGTTTCGAGCGGCTCGAAGAGCTCGACCTCCGTTACAACCGGATCGGTGCGGACGGGGCACAGGCCCTGATCGAGGCACCGTTCGTCGGCTCGCTCAAGCGCCTGCTGCTCCACCGCGAGGACGTCTCCGACGCCGGCGTACAGATACTGGCGCACGCCCCACAGCTTCCGACCGCCCTGCGCAGCTTCTGGAGGAGCGTATGAGCACCGAACTCCGCGACCGGTTCTTTGCTCTGTCGACCGGCCAGGCCCCCGCGGACGAGGTTGCCCGGTACCGCGCCGAGGTCGACGCGACCGACGCCGAGCCCGCGACGACGCTGGACGGACTCGCGATCTCCTGGCACCCCACCGCGCGCTTCAAGGCGGTGCGCTTCGTCGACGCCGAGCGCATCGACGATGACGTGCGCCAGCAGTTCGCGCGGCCCAGCGAGCCGGCGCCCCACCTGGCCGCCGTCTTCGTCGACCCCCGTGAACTGTCGTTCCGTACCTTCGAGAACATCGTGCCGCTCGACCGCTGGTTCGCGGATGCTCCACTGGAGCTCGAGCTCAGCGAGCCCGTGGAACTCACGAAGGACGCGTACGCGTCAACGCTGCGGCTCCCGGACGCCGACCGCGCCCGCCTCGAAGGCCTCGACGCGCTGAACCTCTACGTCCCGCCGCTCAACGCCGCCACCCGCGGCGGCGAACGCTTCATCTTCCACTCGGCACTGCTCGCCGAGGCACTCACCGAAGCGGTGCGCGCGGCGATGCCGAAGCAGCTGCTCGACGGCTTCTCCCATGTGAACCCCGTGTTCCGCTGCAACCGCTTCGAGCCCGGCGACTCCCCTTTCCACCGTCACCGCGACACGCCCTACTACGACGCCGCCCGCGGGCACATCTCCCGCTACACGGTGCTTCTCTATCTCACCGGCGGCTCGGGAGATCCCGCGCTCGACCTCACCGGGGGCACGGCGGTCGAGGACATTGCAAGCTTCACCTGCGTCGTCTTCGACCAGCGGTACGAGCACGAGGGCGCGCCCTTCCGCGACGGCCGCAAGGTCTTCCTGCGCACCGAACTCATCTTCGCCGAGGATCCCGAGGTCACCCACGACCCGGAGATCGGCGCGCTGTTCAGCAAGGCCTGCTATCTGACCGGCGAGAGCGTCTTCGCCCCGGAACTCGCCCGCCACGCCGACGCCTACTTCAACCAGGTCGCCGCCGCGCACTGGAGCGGCCTCACCCGCGATCCCGCGCGCGAGCCGTACGTCCACAAGCAGTTCCGCGGCGTGCATTTCGTCGCGAACGGCTATGACTTCTGGTTCGCCAAGAGTGAGACGCTCTCGCTCGCCGAGTGCGCCGCGATCACGCTGCTCGACTACTTCAACTGCAAGCTCGGCGAGACCGCCTTCCGCGACCTGTGCGCATCGGCCGTGATCGAGGCCGAGGACGACGCATGGATCCCCGCCTTCCTCAAGGACGACGACAAGGGCGGCGCCGACGCCTCGGCGGTGCCGCCGATCGACAAGTCCGCTCTCTTCCCCGAGTCGGAGCAGACCGACAACACCTGCTGCCCGTTCCACGACTTCGGCCGGTTCGACCCCACGCGTCTCGACGAGATCGTCGATCTGAACGAGCGTGCGCAGAGCTTCGCGAAGGCGCACATCATGCCCGCGCCGATTCTGATACTCGGGGAGGACGCGGTCCTCGATCCGGAGAAATTCGTGATCCGGGGCAACCAGATCCACGTGCTGGGCAAGGAGTCACTCACCCCCGTGAACTTCGCCGCATGCTGGAACGCCGGCGGAGTCCCCGGCAACTACATCGACGTGGCGGCCACGGTCGGCGCGGCGCACTTCCTCGTGCCGCCGATCGTCTTCTCCGAGACGGACGACTGCTACCACCTGCAGTTCGACTTCTTCCGTAACACCTGGATGGTGCAGCACCAGCAGGCCACGGTCCCCGTCCCCAAGATCAGCTCACTCGCCGATCTGGACCTGGACGAACTCGAAGAGGGCGCGAGCGAACCCTGGATGGACGCCGTCGATCCCGCGCTGGTCGATGGCGGCTCGCGCAAGCGCCCCACTCCGTGGTGGGCCGACGGCTCTCCCCTGGTCGACGAGCTCTACGACTATCTCAGCGACTACGCGTACGAGCACTACGACGAAGAGGACGACGAGGACGAAGAGGAGGGCGAGGTCGGAGCCTGAGAGAGCCGCCGGCCGGCGCGACGACGACTCGCCACCACCCGTCGCGGAAAGCGACCACGGCGGCCGCGGGTTACCTCTGACCGGCCCCGTTGGCCGGCGGCTGCTCGTCGGCCGGTGCGAGCAACCCGTTGACGATGCGTCGGACCTTGGCGGCCGCGTCGGGGTCGCCCAGGCGCATCGCGGTGTTGGCGGCGGTGAGGACGGCGTCGATGTGGAAGGCCGTGAGTTCCGGGTCCAGCTCTGCGATCTCCCCGGCGTCGACCGCGTGGCGCAGCTCGTCGGCGAGGCGGGCAAGCCAGGCATTGTGGTGGAGCAGCAGGGTGTCCCGGACCTTGCCGGGGCGGCTGTCGAAGTCCGGGAGGTTGGCGGCCCAGAAGCAGCCGCCCACGAACAGGGGGGTCTCCGCGTAGACGGTCCAACGTTCCGTCAGCGCGCGTAGTCGGGCGGCCCCCACCGGTGCGGTCAGCGCAGGGCGGATGACCGCTTCGGTGAACTCGTGAAGCGCCATTTCGGCGGCGGCCAGCTGCAGGTTCTCCTTGGTCTTGAACAGCGTCTGGATGCCGCTCTTGCTCAGTTCGAGGTCGGCGGCCAGTCGGCCGATGCTGAGGCCGTTCAGCCCCTCCAGCGAAGCGATGTCGACGGCGCGTCGTGCGATCTTGTGTCTGGTCCGGGCGCCACGGACAAGGCGCTGGTCCGCCGTGATCTCATCCGGCGCTGTGAGTACGGGAACGACCGCTGCCGACTCCTGAGGCCCTTCATGTTCGTCCATCGGCCTCATCCTGCCACAGCCTTGCCTAGACGTACGACCGATCGTATGTTTTGTTTTCGTTCCGGCTGAAGGAGGCCAACCATGCACGACCGACGGATGTTTGAGCTGGCTCATGCGCTGGCCGTCGCCAAGAGCCGACAGGACGTTCCCGCCGCCCTACGCCTCTTCCATCCCTGCATCGCGCTGGAGACCCCGGCCTTCGGTACGACGGCCCGCGGCCCGGCGGAGAACGAGAAGGTGCTGAGGCGGTTCTTCGCCGCTTTCCCCGACTACGACGTCTCCCTGCACGGACACGCGAGCAACGAGGACACGCTCGTGTGCTGGGGAACGGCACGGATGACCATGACGGGCGACCGGTTCGGCGTACTCCCCAGCGGCAAACGCGCCGAGGTTCCGGTGTTCGTCCAGTTCACCTTCAAGGACGACCTCATCGCAAGTGAGCGGTTCTTTTTCGACCTGGCCACGCTGTGCGCCCAGTCCGGTGTCTCCACGGACGCGGTCCGACGCACGCTGTTCCCCGAGAGCACGAGAGGCGACGCCGTATGACAACAGATCCGCGCGTAAAGGATGTGGGCGACATCCGAACGGCGCACCTCTTCGACATCGTCGTCGATCTGAACCCCCGCCTGCCCATCGGCAGCGGCCCGTTCGGCCGACGTGTCCTCTTCGGAGCCGCCGGAGGCACGTTCCACGGCCCCCGTCTGCACGGCAACGTCGTGCCCGGAGGCGGGGACTGGGCGCTGTTCGACCCCGACGGAACGATGTCCTTGGACGTGCGCCTGACACTGCGTACCCATGACGGCGCCCTCCTGTACATGACCTACGCCGGTCGCTGGGTCACCCCGGCCGCACTGCGCGACGCCATGACAGACACTGCCACCCGGCACCACGTCGACCCCGCGCACTACTACTTCCGGACCAACCCCCTCTTCGAGACCGGAGCCGAGCCCTACGCATGGCTCAACGGAATCGTCTGCGTGGGCTCGGGCTACCTCGTCGAAGGAGGCATCGCCTACAAGGTCTCCGAGGTCCTGTGACCGTCAGCAACGGATACCTGACCGCCCCGGCGGATCGCCGTACCGGGAAGGCGGGCTTCCCCGGGCGAAGTGACGCAGGCCGTCAGCCGCCGAGGGAGGTCCGGCAGGGGGCCGGCAGGGCGCCCGCCGACCCCCTGCCGGACGACGGCCCCACCGGCCCGTTCCGTCTGCGGCGGAAACACTACGGCGCCCGGAAGGCCAGGACCGCGTTCTGGCCGCCGAAGCCGATGGAGTTGCTGAGTGCCGCCCGCACGCGCTGGGAGCGGGGTGCTTTGGTGACGACGTCCAGATCGATGTCGGGGTCGAGGAGGTCAAGGTTGGCGGTCGGCGGGATGGTCTGGTGTTGCAGCGTCAGGACCGTGATGGCGGCCTCGATGGCGCCCGCGCCGCCGATCGAGTGTCCGAGGACGCTCTTGTTCGCCGTAACCGGCGGCGGTGCGCCGAAGACGGAGCAGAGGGCGCGCGCTTCGGAGAGGTCGTTCTGCTGAGTGGACGTTCCGTGGGCGTTGATGTGGTCGATGTCCGACGCCGACAGGGCGGCATCGGCGAGTGCGGCGCGGATGGCCCGTGCCGCTCCCTGGCCCTCCGGGTCGGGCGAGGTGAAGTGGTAGCCGTCGGCGGAGGCTCCGTATCCGGCGAGGAGGGCACGGACCGGCGCATTTCTGGCTTGGGCGTCCGCCAGCCGTTCCAGTACGAGGACGCCCGCGCCCTCGCCCAGCACGAACCCGTCCCGGTCCGCGTCGAACGGCCTGCACGCACCGGCAGGGTCGTGGACCCTGGTGGACAGCGCGCCCATCTGGCCGAATCCGGCCGCGGGCAGCGGTTTGCAGACGCTTTCGCTGCCGCCGGTGATCACGATGTCGCACGCGCCGGAGCCGAGCAGGTCGCGGCCGACGCCGATGGCGGTACTCCCGGACGCACAGGCGGTGGAGGTGACCAGGCTGGGGCCCAGCGCCTGGAGATCCGCGCTGATCTCGCCGGCGAGCATGTTGGGCACGGTACGCGTGATGCACAAGGGGGAAATCGCCTTGTGCCGACCGCTGTCGAGCAGGCCGTAGTCCTTCTGCGCCTGGTCGTTGCCGCCGCTTCCGTTGCCGAGGACCACGGCGACGCGGGCCCCGTCCCAGGCGGCAGTGTCCCAACCGGCATCGGTGACCGCTTCGCGGGCGGCGACCAGCCCCATTTGGATGAACTTGTCGATACGCCAGCTCAATCGGCGCCCGAGGCGGGCCGTGGGGTCGAAGTCGGCCACCCTGCAGGAGAAGTCCACCGGAAGGCCGGCCAGTTGCTCGTCCCTGGTCGCCCGCGACCGGCCGGAGAGCATCCCGTCCCAAGTGGAGGGGACACCGATCCCGGCGGGGGTCACCAGTCCCAGTCCGGTGACCGCGACGTCGACCGCCTTCATGGGCCGGTGGGGGTGGTCGACACTTCCGGCTGGGCGGTGTCCGTGCCCGCGGCCTTCCTGCCGTCGCGTCTCTCCTCGACGATCCGGCAGAACTCCCCGAGGGTCGGCTTGAGGTCCTCCTCCGTCAGCTGAACGCCGAGCTGTTCCTCGATGATCACGCTGAGTTCGACGACCGAGAGCGAGTCGAGTTCCAGGCCCTCGAAGGTGGCGTTGGGTGTGATGGTGTCTTCCGGCACGCCCAGGTGCTCGGTGAGCAGGCCGGTGATCCATTCGTATGTGGTGGTCATGAGGGTTCCTCGTGAAGGTGGGTGCGGGTGGGTGGATGCGGAAACGTCCCGGGCCGACTCGTCAGCCCCTGACACGACGTGGCATTCGTGGTGGTCGGTGCGGTACACGGATCCTGGCCAGACGGGACAGGACGAGGGCGCGGACCCGAAGGAGCGGAGCCGGGGCCCACCAGTTCCAGCGGCCCGCCAGGCCCATGAGGGCCGGAACGAGCAGGCATCGTACGAGCGTGGCGTCGATGGCCACCGTAAGGGCCAGACACACCCCGAGCTCCTGCAGAACTGCCAGCGAGGAGGCGGCCAGCGCGCCGAGGACGATGACGACGGCGAGAGCGCCGACGGTCACCAGCCGTCCGGTGCGCCGCAATCCGGTGACGACGGCCTGTTCGTTGTCTCCGGTGCGCAGATACTCCTCGCGGATGCGCGCCACCAGGAAGACCTCGTAGTCCATGGACAGGCCGAACGCGATACAGAAGACCACCGCCGGAATCAGCGGATCGACATGCCCGGTGGCCGTCCCGCCCAGGAGCCGGGACAGATGTCCGGTTTGGAAGAGGAACACCATGGCGCCGAACGCCACCGTCAGGCTGAGGAGGTTCATGACCACGGCCTTGACCGGGACGAGCACGCTCCCCGTGAAGAAGAACAGCAGCACGGCGATGGCGGCGATGACCAGCGCGGCGGCCCAGCCCAGATGCCGTGCCAGGGTCTTCTTCATGTCCACCAGCGCGGCCGTCTCCCCGGCCACCAGTACGGGGCCCGCCGCCTTCTGCGCCCGGACCGCGCCGACGAGCCGCTGAGCCGTCGCACTGTACGGTCCGGCTCGTGTGGTGACGGAGTACCAGGTCCCCTTCCCGGCGCCGTCGGCCGGCCGGCCGGGCGGCGCGGCGAGCCGTCGGCCGTCGCGGAAGTCTCCCCCGGCGCCCTGGACCAGGTCGGCCCCCGGCAGCCGGGAGAGGACATGGCCCATGCGTTCGGCGGCCTGGGAGCCCGCTGGGACCCGGGGGGCCAGCACCGTGAGCGTGCTCCCGTTCAGCAGCGGGAACTCGGCGCGCGCCCGCTCTGCGGCGAGGCGCGGAGCCGCGTCGCGGGGCAGCCAGTCCTCGTCGATGAACCCCATACGCGCCCCCGCGGCAGGCGCGGCGAGGAGTACGAGGAACGCGGAAACGGAGATCAGTACGGCCAGTGGGCGGCGCAGCACTGCACGGGCCAGCCGCTCCCAGAAGTCCGGCGCGCCGCCGTTGCGGGCCCGCCACCGCCGTACGCGCACGGGGCGACGGCTCAGGCGGCGTCCGAAAAGCGCGAGCAGCGCCGGCTGGACCACCAGCGCGGCGACCCCGGCCAGGCAGACCACCGCCACGGCACCGGCTCCCAGCGAGCGGTGGAAGGGCGTGGGGAAGAAAAGCAGCGCGCACAGGGACAGCGTCACCACCGCTACCGAGACCGCCACCGTGCGGCCCGCCGACCGCACGGTGGCGCGCACGGCGGCCGGCACCTCCAGACCACGGTCCAGCTCCTCGCGGAAGCGATTGACCATGATCAGGCTGTAGTCCACCGCCAGCCCGAAGCCCAGGGCGGTAAGGATGTTGAGCGCGAAGACGTTCACCGGATAGTGCCGCGCCAGCAGGTTCAGGACGGCCATGGCACCGGTAACGCTGATCAGCCCCATGGCGAGTGGCAGCGCACAAGCCAGCAGCGAGCCGAACACCACCAGGAGCACTGCCGAGACCAGCGGAACGCCGATCATCTCGGAGCTGACGAGGTCGCGGCGGCTCTGCTCTTCGGCGTACCGGTTGACGGACAGCCGTCCGGACGCCTCGACCTTCAACGGAGGCCGTGCACCGGCGTACTTCCGGATCAGGCGCTCCGCCGTGCGCGTCATCTGCTGGTCGTCGCCTGCGACGGCGAGCATCAGCAAGGCGGCATGCCGGTCGGCCGACAGCAAGGACGGGGTGGGCGAGGACCAGGGGTCGCGTACGAAGACGACACCGGGCTCGGCGGTCAGTTCGGCGACGAGTCGCCGACCGGCCGCCGACGCCTGCCGCCCGTCCACCGCACCCGTCGAACGGGCCACGAACATCAGCTTCGGGGTCCCGGATCCGTAGTCCTCCGTCAGCAGCCGCTCCGCGCGGCTCGACTCCGCCGACCGGTCGAAATAGCCGCCGTCCACCAGGCGTCCGTGCACACCGGCGGCAGCGACACCGCAACCGAGTACGGCCACGAGGGCCAGGAACAGGATCGGCCAGCGGTACCTGACGGCCCAGTGCCGAGGGACTGTGGCGGGCCGTGCCTTCTCCTGTTCCCCAACAGCTTCTCTGCTCATATGTACCTTCGATGTCCCCGATTTCCGTGGTGGCGCACTGGACGGCCGGTGGTCTGCGCGGCGCTGCGCGGCCCGTATGCATCAGAGCCCGGCGCGCGCCGTCATCTCGTCCAGCTCACGCATCCACAGCTGCACCAGGTCGTCGCAGCCCCCGACCGTCCGGTCCGCGACGAAGCAGATCTGCGCGGAGGCCGCGTAACTGGACAGGCACGCCGCGAGCGCATGGCCGGCCGGCAGAAGATTCAGCGGTACGGCCTCGGTGATGACCCGCTCGCCCAGGCGGAGACGCTTCCCGGGCCCTGGAACGTGGGAGGCCAGTACGGTGGTGCACCGCGGGTGCAGATCGAGTTCGAGGAGCCATCGGCCGAACCGCTCGGGGAGCAGTCGCCCCAGGGCGCCGGCGTGGGGATCGAACAGCGATGAACGGACCTTCCGCGTACGGACGTTCACGTACTTCAGCCGCTCTACGGGATCGTCCAGGTCGGCCGGGAGCCGTACGGCCGCACCCAGCACCGAGTTCCCCTTCTTGCCTGCATCGTCCCGACGCCGCAGGGTGACCGGCACCATCAAACGCATCGGTTGCCGGCCGAGCGGCCGGCCGTGTTCCCCGGACCACTTCTTGAGCGCGCCGGCGAGGGCCGACAAGTACAGATCGTTGGGCGTGACTCCGTATGCGGCGGCAAGTTTCCGGAGACGGGGCATCTCCACGCTGCCCCACGCATACTGCAGCTTGCCCGTCAGGGGAAAGGTGTGCGGTACGAGACGAGCGGCCCGGCGCAGCCCGCCCATGGCGCCGATGCCTTCGCGGACGGCGGTCGCCAGCTCGGCCGCCGTGCCGCGGCGGGCGGTGGACCCGGGCAGCGGTGCGCCGTCCGCGCGGGAGGCAGCGGGCCCGCTGAGGGTGCCACGAAAGATTTCGCTGAGCAGCATGCCGTCGAAGTGCGCGTGGTGACCCCGCAGTACGACGGCGAACTCACCGGGGGCGTAGCCGTGAAGAACCCACACTCCCCAGAGGCGCTTCGGCAAGGGTGCGGCGGCCAGATCCCCCAGCGCAGCCCGCAGCCCGTCCAGTCCCGTGCCCGCGGCGACAGGGATCCGAAATACATGGTCCTCGGCGGCAAACGGGACGCCCGCCTCCCGGCCACCCGGTGGCAATTCTCCGAGCTCCGGATAACGAGCCACCGCAAGGTCCACCAGGAGACACATTTCCTCGTGGTCGGGAACGTCACCCGTGATGCGGCTGACGCCTCCCACGGCGACCGACGTCTCCGGATGGGCCGCCGCGTAATCGAAGAAGGCTCCCTTCCCTTCCCTTGTGCCGGCCTGCCGCTGTGCCGTGGACACCGGATCCCGTCCAGCAGGGGTCTGACGAAGGGCGTCTCGCAGGCCCATGTCGATCCTTTCCTGAAAGAAATTCCGGAGTCGGGCCGAGAACGACGCGCCGACGACTCCGGCTCCTACGACCTAAAGAAGTCGACTGCGATGTCTGGCGAGTTCACCGAGAGTGTCCAGGGAGTTCTTCGAGCCCCCCAATAGCGAGGGGCCGTCCCCGACGAAGCGTTCACATATGCCGATGTGCGCGGCGTACACCTCGTCCACAACGTCCAACAGGCGCCGGTGGGCTTTACAGGAATCCATGCATATTTCACCGTGCATTGCACCCCAGGCGCGCAATCGGGCGATGAGAACGCGGTGATCGGCCGACCAGAGTCCGGAGAAGCGGGCGGCGGAATGCTGGGGCGGCTCCATGGAAGGGCGCACGACGAACTCGTACGCGGACCGGGAGAAGGACGCGGTCAGGCGCATGGCGGCGGCACTCGCCCGCAGGAAGGCGTGGGTGGCCTGTACTCCCTGTCCGCAGGAACGGCCACGTGGCGCGGCCAGTGCGTCCTGCAGGCCCACAATGGCAGCCTGGGTGAGCGCGAAGAACAGCCGGTGCCCGTGTATCCAGCGTTGCTGTGCGGGCGCATCCGGCTCCAGCCCCGAATCCGCCACCGGAGTGAGGCCGGCCGCATCGAGAGCCTGACGCAGTGCCGGTTCAGCGGCGGCTTCGGGCAGCGAGGCCATTGCGCTCACCGTGGTGGCCAGTGCCTCGGCGAGCAACGGGGCCGCTGGACCGGAGACCCGGACGACGCCGAAAAAGCTGTCGTAATCAGCTTCTCGCGAGTCGGACAACGGGCACCGGACCGCGCGGACCGGATGGCCCTTTCGAGCGGATGAACGCCATAGCGATTCAAGCCTCTCGGGCAGCTGCTCCGGGGAGGGAAGCCGGAGTTCGACACTAGAGTGACGCATAAGCGACACAGTAGACAAAATATAATAAGACCGCTATTTTTACGCCATGGGCGATGAGTTCGAGGCGGCGGTGGAAACGGCCACCAGGCAACTGGTCGCGCACTGGCAGGCGTTGGCAGCCCGAGAGCTGCCGGTGACCCCGCCGTGCGAACCCGGCTCGGTGCTTTCCGCGCTGCCGCCCGCGCCTCCCGAGCAGGCGGAGAGCCTCGAGGAGATGCTGGCGGACACCTGGAAGGTCATCGTCCCGGGCTTGACCCATTGGCAGCATCCGGCGTTCCTGGGCTACTTCCCGACCAACAACTCCCCGGCGTCCGTGCTCGCCGAGTTCGTCACAGCGGGGCTGGGCGTCCAGGGCATGATGTGGTCGACATCGCCGGCGGCCACGGAGCTGGAGCAACTGGTCACGGATTGGCTGGCCCAGGCCCTCGGCCTGCCGGAAGCCTTCCGCCATACGAGTGGCCGCGGCGGCGGAGTCATTCAGGACTCCGCTTCATCGGCGGTACTCGTAGCCACTGCCGCCGCCCTTCAACGGGCGTCGCAGGGGCGATGGCGTTCGTCCGGCACGGAGGGCCGCTACCGGCTGTACTGCACGGAACAGGCCCACTCCAGCGTGCGCAAGGGCTGCCGGCTCGCCGGCCTGGGCGAGCCGCAACTCATCGCCACCCTGCCGGGAACGGGCCGTATGGATCCCGACGCGCTCGGCGCACGGATCGCCGGCGACCGCGCGGCCGGCTCCCTCCCCGCCATCGTCGTCGCCACGGTCGGCACCACCGATACCTGTGCCGTCGACCCCGTGCCGGACATCGGCCGCCTGTGCCGAGAGGAGAACGTGTGGCTGCACGTGGATGCCGCCTACGCGGGCTCCGCGACACTGTGCCCCGAGTACCGGCACCTCAATGACGGTGTCGCCCTCGCCGACTCCTACGCCGTCAACGCCCACAAGTGGATGCGTACGGGGACCCCGTGCGACGTCCTGTGGACCTCCGACCGCACCGCGCTCATCGACGCCATGAGCATCGCCCCCTCATACCTGCGGAATCCCGCGACCGACTCCGGCCGGGTCGTGGACTTCCGCGACTGGCAGGTACCCCTCGGCCGCCCGATGCGTGCCCTCAAACTCTGGTACGTGATGCGGGCCCATGGCGTGCAAGGCCTGCGCGAAGCCATCCGTCACGACGTCCACCTGGCGGCCCAGCTTGCACGCCTCGTCGCGGCCGAACCCGGTTTCCACCTGGAGGTGCACGAACTGGGCCTGGTCGTCTTCCGCCGCGACACCGACGAGGACACCCGTCGCCTGATCTCCCGCCTGCAAACCGACCACACGCTCCTTTGCACCCCCGCAAGCGTCAACAGCCGCCCCGCCGTACGGGCCGCTTTCGGCTCCCCGTACGTCAACGCCGACACGGTGCACTACGTATGGGAACGGATCCGCACCCACGCCCAGGCCCCGGAGAAGGCCTCGGCCACCACCCGGAGCGCCGGGACCGCACGGTGACCTCGCCACCGACCCTTTGAACGAGCCACCCGCCACCACGGGCCGCACCCATCGACACCCGGGGACCCGGCCGCCGACCCGGGCCCGCTGCCCGGCGTCACGGTCCGACTGCCGCCGTCACCCGACTGCCGCCGTCGGATCGCGACGGCCGGCGCCCGACAACGACACATCCCCACGGCTTCGGAGAAGCCGTGGGGATGTGGTTTGTGTCCGAGGGGGGACTTGAACCCCCACGCCCGATAAAGGGCACTAGCACCTCAAGCTAGCGCGTCTGCCATTCCGCCACCCGGACTAGGTGTGATCTTCGCGGGGCGTTCCCCGCGGCGACATGGACAACAATACCAAGGTTTCGGAGTGCCTTTCACCTGCGTATCCGTGCGGGACATAAGCTCGCTTTATGGGTAATGAGGGACAACTCGCTCGGCCCCGGAAGCCGCGTCGGCCGCGGGTGCGGTCGTCGTTGCGGGAGCATCTGCGGGACACGTTCTGGTTCGCGCCGACGGCGGGGCTGGTGTGTGGGGTTCTGCTGTGGGTGGGGGCGGCGGCGGCCGATGCGGAGATTGTGTCGGCGTTGCAGGGGGCGAAGGCGTACGGCGAGGTCAGGGAGCTGATCTCGATTGCCGAGGACTCCAAGACCATCGTGACGACGATCAGCTCGGCGATGTTGACGTTCATCGGTGTCGTCTTCAGCATTTCGCTGGTGGCGGTACAGATGGCGAGTGGGCAGCTGACGCCTCGGGTGGTGCGGATCTTCATCCGTAGCCGGATCAGCAAGGCCACGCTCACCGTCTTTCTGGCGACGTTCCTGTTCTCGCTGCTGGTGCTGACGTCGCACGAGAGCGAGAGCAATGTGCGGCAGGTCACTTCGGTGCCCGTGGTGCAGAGTCTGCTGACCATGGCTCTGCTGGCGTTGAGCCTGTTGCTGTTCATTGCGTATGTGTCGGCGACGTTGCGGCTGATGCAGGTGGGGCCGGTGGTCGACCGGATTGCCCGGGAGACGTTCCGGATGATGGCGAGGGACGTGGGCGAGGGGCGGGACGAGGTGCCGTTGCCGGCCGAGACGGGGCGGGTGGCGCATCAGGGGCGGGCGGGGGTGCTGCTGGATGTGCATGTGGCGCGGCTGGTGCGGGTGGGGCGACGGCACGGGGCGGTGCTGCGGCTGATTCCGCGGATCGGGGATTTCGTGATGCCGGGGACGCCGGTGCTGGCGGTGCACGGCGGGACGGTGCCGCCGCGGTGGGCGGTGCGTTATGCGGTGTCGGTGGGGGTGGAGCGGACGTTTCACCAGGACCTGGGGTTGGGACTGCGGCAGCTGTCGGATATCGCGCTGCGGGCGTTGTCGCCGGCGGTGAACGATCCGACGACGGCGGTGCAGTGTCTGGACCGGATAGTGCAGATCTTGGCGGCGATGGTCCACCGGCCGCTCGGGGCGGTGTACCACCGGGACCGGCGGGGCGCGGTGCGGCTGGCGCAGAACGGGCCGGCGTGGGCCGATCTGGTGGATCTGGGTCTGACGGAGATCCGGGAGTCGTCGGTGTGCAGTCCGCAGGTGACGCGGCGGCTGCTGGCGGGGATCGATGATCTGTTGCTGCTGGCGCCGGAGGAGCGGCGGGAGCCGTTGGTGCGGCACCGTACGCTCCTGCTCCAGGCGGTGGAGCGTACGGTGCCGACGGCCGCCGAGCGGCGGTTCGCCTCCCGCCCCGACCGTCAGGGAATCGGGTGAGCGGGTGGTGCCGCGAGGGCGCGCCGTGACGTCGTCAGGGCATGAGGTGGTAGTCGGGGAAGTTGCCCGGCAGGCGCTCGGACGGTGGGCCCTCGGTCACCGCCCGTACGAGGAGTTCGCCGCCCACGAAGGCGCCGCTCCAGGAATTGCCGAAGCCGCCGAATAGTTCCTCGCGGTCGCCGCGGGAGCGGGGCTTGCCGTGGCCGACCTTGAAGGCACGGATCTGGGGGGCCAGGCGGGCATAGGTGTCGGGGTCGTCGGTGGAGAGGGTGGCGACCAGGGCGCCGTTGCTGGCGTTCATGGCGGCGAGGAGTTCGGCCTCGGTGTCGACGAGGACGATGGTGTCGACGGGGCCGAAGGGTTCGGCGTGGTGGAGAGGGGAGGACGGGGGCGGGGACAGAAGGGTGGTGGGCGGCAGATACGCGGAGGTGTCCTGGGAGGGGAGGAACCACCCCGTGGCGAGGTCGCCGCGGTGGAGGGGGACGGCGCCGCGGGAGATGGCCTCCGTCGTCAGGTCGGCAAGCTCCTTGGCCTTGGCTGCGTTGATGAGGGGGCCGAAGTCGAGGGTGGGGAGGGGGCCGTCGGGGGCGGCGACGGCCAGTGGATGGCCGAAGCGGACGCTGCGTACGGCCGGGAGGTAGGCGGCGAGGAAGTCGGCGAACGCCTCGCGCTGGACGACGAAGCGGGGGTAGGCGGTGCACCGCTGTTTGGCGTAGTCGAAGGTCTTGTGGAGCAGGGGGGTGAGGGCTTCCCAGTCGGTGTGGTTCCAGATGGCCCAGGTGTTGAGGCCCTCTTGTTCGAGGATGTGGCGTTTGCCGAGGTCGGCGACGGCGGTGGCGACGCGGGCGCCGGTGTCACGGCCGCCGACGAAGGAGACACAGCCGATGTCCGGTGAGCCGACGAGGGCCGGGGACAGCTCCCCGCCGCTGCCGCTGACGAGGCTGACCGGGACGCCCTCTCGGGCCGCGAGGGCGCAGGCGAGCGTCAGACAGGCCAGGCCGCCGTCGGTCGGCGTCTTGGCGATCACGGCGTTGCCGGCCAGGGCCTGGACGAGCATCGCGTGGATCAGGACCGACATGGGGTAGTTCCAGCTGGCGATGTTGCTCACCGGGCCGGGGAGGGGCGAGCGGTCGCCGAGCATGCGGTCTATCTCCGCGACGTACCAGCGGACGCCGTCGATGGCGCGGTCGACGTCGGCCTGGGCGAGCTTCCAGGGCTTGCCGATCTCCCAGACGAGTAGGAGGGCGAGCAGCTCGCGGTGTTCGGTGAGGGCGTCGAGGGTGGCGGAGATGCGCGCCTTGCGTTCGGGGAGCGGGGCGTGGCACCAGGCGCGGTGCTGGTCGAGGGAGGCGCGTACGGCGCGCAGCGCGGCGTCGGCGTCGAGGCGGGGCGGGCCGGCGATGGGAGTGCCGTCCACCGGGCTGGTGGCGGGCAGCGGGGCGCCGTCCTGGTGCCAGGCGGCGGCCCAGAGGTTGAGGACATGGTCGTCGCGGAACGCTTCGGGGGCGGCGGCCAGGCTGCGTTGCCAGGCGTCCTGCCAGGACGTGCCGGGTTTGAGGATGAGGGTGGGGGTGGGGCGGGCTTCAGAGGTGGGTGCCATCGGTGTCTCCGCTCTCGGTGCACGGCCGGAGGGGCAGGGTGGTGGCGCTCGAGCGGCTCCCGGGGGAACCGTGTTACTGGACGGTAGTGGTGCGGGCGGTGCGGTGGGACGGTCCGGCGTCAGGTATGGCGAGTGTCACTCGGGGCGGGCGGCGGGACCACCTGGACGCCGTCGGGTTCTCCCCTGGCGGACCACGCCGCTTCCCGGCGTCGGCCCGGGCCGTGCCATCAGCCGGTGGCGTCGTCCACTGTGGACGGACAGCCGCCTCGCGAAGCGGCGGCCCGCCGCGTACGGCGGTACAGGTGGCTCAGGTGGCTCAGGTGGCTCAGATGACTCAGCGAGCGACCGGGACCAACGCGCCGCATCCGCCGCAGAGTTCCCCCTTCTGACGTTCCGGCAGGTCCGCCCCCGCTCCTTTGGCTGATCGCCGTGCGCCCTCTGGACATCGGCGATCCGATGAGGGATAACGGGTTCATACAGTATTCGTCGACTGTATGCAATCCATCGCGAATCCGGTCCGGACGCCTGCCGACACCTCTACGAAGGGAAGCGATGCCCCATGCCCGAGGACGCCCAAGACCTCATCTCCGGTGGTCACTTGGTCGCCAAGGCGCTCAAGGCGGAGGGGGTCGACGTCATCTACACCCTCTGCGGCGGCCACATCATCGACATCTACGACGGCTGCGTGGACGAGGGCATCGACGTGGTCGACGTACGCCATGAACAGGTCGCCGCGCACGCCGCCGACGGCTATGCCCGGATCACCGGCAAGCCGGGCTGCGCGGTGGTCACCGCGGGCCCCGGCACCACGGACGCGGTCACCGGCGTCGCCAACGCCTTCCGCGCCGAGTCGCCGATGCTGCTGATCGGCGGTCAGGGCGCGCACAGTCAGCACAAGATGGGGTCGCTGCAGGACCTCCCGCACGTCGACATGTTGGCGCCGATCACCAAGTTCGCCGCTACGGTCCCCGATACCGCGCGGGCCGCGGACATGGTCTCGATGGCCTTCCGCGAGTGCTACCACGGCGCGCCGGGGCCGTCGTTCCTGGAGATCCCCAGGGACGTACTGGACGCCAGGGTGCCGCGGGAGACGGCCCGGATTCCGCGGGCCGGGCAGTACCGCGCCTCGACCCGCTCGGCCGGCGACCCCGAGGCCGTGCAGAAGCTCGCCGATCTCCTCGTACGGGCCGAGAAACCGGCGATTCTGCTGGGCAGTCAGGTGTGGACGACCCGGGCCACGGACGCGGCGACCGAGCTCGTACGGACCCTCGATGTCCCCGCCTACATGAACGGCGCCGGCCGCGGCACGCTGCCGCCCGGCGATCCGCACCACTTCCAGCTCTCCCGCCGCTACGCCTTCGCCCACGCCGACCTGATCGTCGTCGTCGGCACCCCCTTCGACTTCCGGATGGGCTACGGCAAGCGCCTCTCCCCCGCCGCGACCGTCGTCCAGATCGACCTGGACTACCGGACGGTGGGCAGGAACCGGGACATCGATCTCGGGGTCGTCGGCGATGCGGGACTGGTGCTGGCGGCCGCTACGGAGGCCGCGTCCGGGCAGCTCAACGGCGGTGCCGCCAAGCGCAAGGAGTGGCTGGAGGAGCTGCGGGCGGCGGAGCGGGCCGCCGTCGAGAAGCGGCTGCCGCAGCTGCGCTCGGACGCCGACCCGATCCACCCGTACCGCCTGGTCAGCGAGATCAATGACTTCCTGACCGAGGACTCGGTCTACATCGGGGACGGCGGGGACATCGTCACCTTCTCCGGGCAGGTCGTGCAGCCCAAGTCGCCCGGCCACTGGATGGACCCGGGGCCGCTGGGGACGCTGGGTGTGGGGATCCCCTTCGTGATGGCCGCCAAGCAGGCCCGGCCGGAGAAGGAAGTCGTCGCGCTCTTCGGCGACGGGGCGTTCTCGCTGACCGGCTGGGACTTCGAGACGCTGGTCCGCTTCAACCTCCCCTTCGTCGGGATCGTCGGCAACAACTCCTCGATGAACCAGATCCGTTACGGCCAGCGGGCCAAGTACGGCGACGCCCGCGAGCGGGTCGGCAACACCCTCGGCGATGTGCCGTACGACCGGTTCGCGCGGATGCTCGGCGGATACGGCGAGGAGGTCCGTGACCCCGCGGGGATCCGGCCGGCCCTCGAGCGCGCGCGCGAGTCCGGCAAGCCGTCGCTGATCAACGTCTGGGTCGACCCGGACGCCTACGCCCCCGGAACCATGAACCAGACCATGTACAAGTGAGGTGATCCGGCCGTGGAGAAAGCACTCGGCGCAACGGGAGAAGCTCCCGGCAGCGCGGGAAAGGCACTCGGCGGTGTCCGTGTCCTGGACATGACCCACGTACAGTCCGGCCCGTCCGCCACCCAGCTGCTCGCCTGGCTCGGCGCGGACGTCATCAAGCTGGAGGCGACCACCGGTGACATCACGCGCAGGCAGCTGCGCGACATCCCGGACGTCGACTCCCTCTACTTCACGATGCTCAACTGCAACAAGCGCAGCATCACCCTCAACACCAAGACCGAACGCGGCAAGGAGCTGCTGACCGAACTGATCGGGCGCAGCGACGTCCTGGTGGAGAACTTCGGGCCCGGCGCGGTGGACCGGATGGGCTTCACCTGGGAGCGCATCCAGGAGATCAACCCGCGGATCGTCTACGCCTCGATCAAGGGCTTCGGCGACGGCCCGTACACCGGCTTCAAGGCGTACGAGGTGGTGGCGCAGGCGATGGGCGGGGCGATGGCGACGACCGGCTTCGAGGACGGGCCGCCGCTGGCGACCGGGGCGCAGATCGGCGACTCGGGGACCGGTGTGCACTGCGTCGCCGGGATCCTCGCGGCGCTCTACCAGCGCGAGCACACCGGCCGCGGGCAGCGGGTCAATGTGGCGATGCAGCATGCGGTGCTGAACCTGTGCCGGGTCAAGCTGCGCGATCAACAACGCCTGGCGCGCGGGCCGTTGGCGGAGTATCCGAACGAGAACTTCGGCGACGAGGTGCCGCGCAGCGGTAATGCGAGCGGCGGCGGGCAGCCGGGGTGGGCGGTGCGGTGTGCGCCCGGGGGCCCCAACGACTACGTCTACGTCATTGTTCAGCCGGTCGGCTGGCGGCCGCTGACCACGCTGATCGGGCGGCCCGAGCTGGCCGAGGACCCGGAGTGGGCGACGCCGGAGGCCCGGCTGCCCAAGCTCGCGAAGATGTTCCAGCTGATCGAGGAGTGGAGCGACACGCTGCCCAAGTGGGAGGTGCTGGAGCGGCTGAATGCCCACAACATCCCCTGCGGGCCGATCCTTTCGACGAAGGAGATCGTCGAGGACGCCTCGCTGGCGGACAACGAGATGGTCGTGCGGGTCGAGCATCCGGAGCGCGGCGCCTTCACCACCGTCGGTTCGCCGCTGAAGCTTTCCGACTCCCCCGTCGAGGTCGATCGCTCGCCGCTGCTGGGCGAGCACAACGACGAGGTGTACGCGGGCGAGCTGGGGCTGGACGACGGGGAACTGCGGCTGCTCAAGGCGAACGGAGTCATCTGATGAGTCATCAGGATTCGGACCGTAAAAGCCAACAGAACCGGCGGGAACCGCAGGACCGGCAGGACCCGCAGGACCGGCAGGAGACCGTCCGGGCCGTGCTGTCCGCCGCCCGGGCCGAAGGGCGGACGGCGCTGACCGCGCCCGAGGGCAAGCTGGTCACGGATGCGTACGGCATTCCCACCCCGGCGGAGGGTCTTGCGGAGTGCGCCGATGACGCGGTGGCGCTCGCCGACCGGATCGGATTCCCGGTCGCGCTGAAGATCGTCTCGCCGGACATCCTGCACAAGACGGATGCCGGCGGGGTGCGGGTCGGGCTGGGGTCGGCGGCCGAGGTCCGGGGCGCGTTCACCGCGATCGTGCGGAACGCGAAGGCGTACGACCCGCGGGCGCGGATCGCCGGTGTGCAGGTGCAGCAGATGGTGCCCGAGGGGCAGGAGGTGATCGTCGGGTCGGTCACCGATCCGAGCTTCGGGAAGATCGTGGCGTTCGGGCTCGGCGGGGTGCTGGTCGAGGTCCTCAAGGACGTCACTTTCCGCCTCGCCCCGGCCTCGGCGCAGGACGCGGCCTCGATGCTGGACGGCATCAAGGCGGCGGAGATACTGCGCGGGGTGCGTGGCGCGCCGCCCGTGGACCGTGCCGCACTGACCGACCTCATCGTCCGCACGTCCCAACTGGCCGCGGATTTCCCGGAGATAGCCGAGGTGGATCTCAATCCGGTGTTCGCGTCGGCGGACGGGGCGATGGCCGCGGATGTCCGCATCCTGCTGAGCGAGGGGGCGGTGGCGGAGCGCCGTAAGCACTCCAGGGACGAGATCCTCGCCGCGATGGGGCGGCTGATGCGGCCGCGTTCGGTGGCGGTCATCGGGGCCTCCAACGAGCGGGGCAAGATCGGCAATTCGGTGATGCGCAATCTCCTCGACGGCGGCTTCCCCGGGGAAATCCATCCGGTGCATCCCAAGGCCGAGGACATTCTCGGCCGCAAGGCGTACAAGTCGGTGATGGATGTGCCGGGAGAAGTGGATGTGGCGGTGTTCGCCATCCCCGCGCCGCTCGTCCCCGCGGCGCTGGAGGAGGTCGGCCGCAAGAACGTCCCGAATGCCGTCCTGATCCCGTCCGGCTTCGCCGAGACCGGTGAACACGCCCTCCAGGAACGGATCGTGGCCATCGGCGAGGAGTACGGGGTGCGGCTGCTGGGGCCGAACATCTACGGCTACTACTCCACCTGGCACGACCTGTGCGCGACGTTCTGCACGCCGTACGACGTCAAGGGCGGGGTGGCGCTGACCTCGCAGTCCGGCGGCATCGGGATGGCGATCCTCGGCTTCGCCCGGACCACCCGGACCGGCGTCTCGGCGATCGTCGGGCTCGGCAACAAGTCGGACGTGGACGAGGACGACCTCCTCACCTATTTCGGTGAGGACCCCCACACCCATTGCATCGCCATGCACGTGGAAGATCTCAAGGACGGCCGGGCGTTCGTCGAGGCGGCGCGGGAGACCGTACGCAAGAAGCCGATCGTGGTGCTGAAGGCCGGGCGCACCGGTGCGGGCGCGCGGGCCGCCGGATCGCATACGGGCGCACTGGCCGGGGACGACGCGGTGTACGACGACATCCTGCGGCAGGCCGGAGTCATCCGGGCGCCGGGGCTGAACGACATGCTGGAGTACGCGCGGGCGCTGCCCGTCCTGCCCACCCCCAAGGGCGACAACGTCGTCGTCATCACCGGCGCCGGCGGTTCCGGCGTCCTGCTCTCGGACGCCATCGTCGACAACGGCCTGCGGCTGATGGACATTCCCGAGGACCTCGACGCCGCCTTCCGCCGCTTCATCCCCCCGTTCGGCGCGGCAGGCAACCCGGTGGACATCACGGGCGGCGAGCCGCCGTCCACGTACGAGGCCACCATCCGGCTGGGCATGACGGACCCGCGGATCCATGCGCTGGTGCTCGGCTACTGGCACACCCTCGTCACCCCGCCGATGGCCTTCGCGAAGCTGACGGCACGGGTCGTCGAGGAGTTCCGGGCGCGCGGGATCGAGAAGCCCGTGGTGGCGTCGCTCGCCGGGGACACCCAGGTCGAGGAGGCCGCCGCGTATCTCTTCGCGCGGGGCGTCGTGGCCTACCCCTACACCACCGAGAAGCCGGTGGCGGCGCTCGGTGCGAAATACCGCTGGGCGCGGGCGGCCGGGTTGCTGGGCTGACCCCGCCGCTCTCCGGGAGCACGAAGAGATCGGACAGGGGGCGCACTGACCGGGTTCTTTCGATTCCTAAGGGCTGTCCCGTAATGCCTGGTGGATTCAGCGCACGGCGTCAGATGCGGTGCATCGCAAGGCGGAGGGACGTCCGGATACTGGGCGTATCCGGATGTTCCGACAACGCGGCGAGGTGCCGTAGCTGTCGTCGTGCGCCCGCCAGGCATTACGGGACAGCCCTTAGGGGAATTCCAAGGGGATGAAATGAGCGCAGAGAAGGAACGGCATGCGAGGGCGGTCGCATTCCGGGAAATCACGGACAGCAAGGGCCGGGTCTACCGAATAGGCGAGACCGACCGGGACCTGCTCGGATATTCCCGCAAGCTGATGGTGTATCTGCCGTGGATCGCGATGATGGCCATCAGCGTTTCGGAGTACGCATACGGTTCGGCCGAGGACACCCTCTCGGGAGCCCATGGCTGGTCGCAGAGCAACACCTTCTGGATCCTGAGCGTCTGGGTGTTCTTCCAGGCCGGCGTCGCCTTTCCGGCGGGCTGGCTGCGCGAGCGGGGAATACTGACCGCCCGCAAGGCCATGTTCCTGGGGTCGGTACTCTGCCTCGTCGGCTTTGCCGCACTCGCCCACCTGGACAACGTCTTCCTGGCCGTCTGCGGCTTCGGCGTGGTCGGCGGCCTCGGCTCCGGCCTCATCTACGCCACCTGCATCAATATGGTCGGCAAGTGGTTCCCCGAGCGGCGCGGCGCGAAGACGGGATTCGTGAACGGCGGTTTCGCCTATGGCGCGCTGCCCTTCATCTTCCTCTTCAACTACGCCTTCGACACCAGCAATTTCGCCGAAGTACTGGACCTCATCGGCGTCTACGTCCTGCTCGTGGTGGGCGTCTGCGCCTGGTTCTTCAAGGATCCGCCGAAGAACTGGTGGCCCGCCGACATCGACCCGATCCCCAGCTCCCGGCCCCTCCCCCAGGCCTCCGGCGCCGATCGGGCAGGGCGGATCCCCGTGCACACGGCTGGCGCCAGGAGCTACGCCGGCAACAAAAAGAGCGCCGCGAGCCTGGCCAAGAACCCGCCCGCGGTACGGCAGTTCACCCCCAAGGAAGCCATGCGGACCGGCATGCTTCCGCTGATGTGGATCACCGTCGTCATGACCGCCGGGGTGTCCATCTTCGGGATTTCCTTCCAGGTGGACTTCGCGAAGGAAATCGGGTTCGGGCCGCTGGTCGCCGCCTCGTCGATGGGCGTGATGTCCGTCGTCAACGGCGTCGGGCGGGCGGTGGTCGGCTGGCTGTCCGACGTGTGGGGCCGGAAGCCGACCCTGGTGTTCGTCATCGTCGTACTGGGTCTGGCGCAGTTCGGCGTGATCTGGGCGGGCAGGATCCACAGCGAATGGCTGTTCCTGGTCTTCGCCTTCCTCTCGGGATTCGGCGGCGGCGCCTTCTACCCGATGTTCGCGGCCCTGACCCCGGACTACTTCGGCGAGAACTACAACGCCACCAATTACGGGCTGGTCTACAGCGGAAAGCTGGTCAGCGGCCTGTTCGGCGGCGGGCTGGGCTCGATGGTGGTCGACGCCTGGGGATACGACGGCGCGTATGCGCTGGCCGGCGGTGTTTCGATGGTGGCGGCCGCGCTTGCCCTGCTGCTGCACCGGCCCGGTCGTACCAGGGTGCGCGATGTGACACCCAATCCCCGGCCGATCAGCCGGGAAATGATCTGAAACGGCGCGGGAATTGCCCCGACGAGGGCGAAAGGGCCGTCCTTCCGGCTCAGCCGACGGACGGTCCGCCGCCCTGCGTGCCCCGCGTGCCGTCGGCGATCGCCCGGTGATGCCGGACGACCTCTTCGATGATGAAGTTCAGGAACTTCTCCGCGAACGCCGGATCCAACCGGGCGTCCTCGGCCAGCCGCCGCAGCCGCTCGATCTGTGCGGCCTCCCGCGTCGGGTCGGCGGGCGGCAGGCTGTGCCGGGCCTTGAGTTCGCCGACCTGCTGGGTGCACTTGAAGCGCTCGGCGAGCAGATGCACCAGGGCGGCGTCGAGGTTGTCGATGCTGCTGCGCAGATAGTTCAGCCGCTCACGGGCCGCCTGGTCGGCGACCGCGGCCGCCTCGCCCGCGGAAGGTGCTGTCCCCTCGCTCATGTGCCTCTCGCCATTCATGGTCGGTGCGGTGGTCGTGAAGGTGTTGCGTGCGCGATGGTGCTTTGTTCGTGATCGGATGCACATTACCCGGAGCGGGGCGCGGCGGCGGGGCTGGTCTCGCGGATCGGAACGGGGGCGTGCGCCGGTACCGCTTCGCCGGGCCCGGCGCGCCTCAGGAACGCTCGCGCTCATGGTAAGTGCGGCGCGTGTGCTCGGTGTGCGCCCGCATCACCTCGGTGGCCCGCGCCTCGTCCCGGTCGGCGATCGCCGCGATCAGCGCGCGGTGCTCGATCCACGACTGCTTGCCGCGCTGCCGGGCCACCGGCGTGTAGTACCAGCGCACCCGCCGTCCGACCTGTGCGGCCAGCTCCGCGAGCACCGCATTGCCGGCCAGCTCCATCACCTTCGCGTGGAATGCCGCGTTGGTCGCCACCGCGCCGTCCACGTCGTCGTCCAGGACGGCGCGCTCTCCCTCGGCGCACAGCCGCTCCAGCTCCGCGATGCCGGCCGACCCGGCGTTGGCCGCCGCGAGCCGGGCCGCCTCCGCCTCCAGCAGCGTACGGACCGTCAGCAGCTGGTCCGCCTCCTCCTCGGTCGGCTCGTGCACAAAGGCGCCCTGGGCCGGACGCAGATCCACCCATCCGTCGGTGTTGAGCCGCTGCAGCGCCTCGCGGACCGGCTGCCGGGAGACCCCCAGGTGACCGGCGAGCTCGCTCTCGACCAGATGCTGGCCGGGGCGCAGCGCGCGGGTGGTGATCAGTTCGAGCAGCGCTTCATAGACGCGCTCGCGCAGCGGGCCGGGTCGTTCGAGCTTCGGCACGGCTCCCTGCGGTAGCCCTGTGGACAGCATCGAGGTCCCCTCTGTGGACGCGTACGGAAAGCGGCATGGGAGGTGGCATGGAAGGCGCCATGGAAAGCGCCGTGGAAGGCGGTAAGGCGGGCATACGGGCGGCGATTGGTTATCGTCTACAGTCTACCGAGAGTGTGCCCTACCACACAGGGTGACCTGGTGACGTACGTCACGGGGCCGATGGTCGCGGTCGCCAACTGTCCCGGCGGGGAAGGCGGTTGACGCAACCTTGCCGAGTTCTTCGGCCTCCTTGCCCGGCCAGACCGAATACTGTAGACAATATTCGTCGGCCTTCTCTCTCCTGGGCGCTGCCACGGTCGCCGGGTGGCCGGATCAAGATCTCCGCGCTCCGGGGCGACCGCGGCGTCGGCCGCAACCTCACCCTGCACGTGCAGGAGAATGAGAGCGCCAAGGTCACCTCGCCGCACGCAACCCGGTGGCCCACGGCAACCTCTGCATCAAGGGCCGCTTCGGCTGCCGGCACCTACGGAACCGGGACTGAGCACCACCGGTGAGGACGGGACTGATCGGACATGGGACGAGTCACGGAGCGACGCAAGGTGATCCGTATCCGCGACGGTGCCGTGAGCACCCGCCCGGACACCCTCGTCGCCGAGGAACCGCTGGAGATACGCCTGGGCGGAAAGCCGCTGGCGATCACGATGCGTACGCCCGGTGACGACTTCGCGCTGGCGGCGGGCTTCCTCGTCAGCGAGGGCGTCCTGGCGAACGCCGATGACCTGGCGAACATCGTTTACTGCGCGGGGGCTACGGAGGACGGGAGTAATACGTACAACGTCGTCGATGTCCGGCTCGCGGACGGGGTGCCGGTCCCCGACATCACCCTGGAGCGCAATGTCTATACGACGTCCTCGTGCGGGCTGTGCGGCAAGGCCAGCCTGGACGCGGTCCGTACCCAGGCGCGCTGGGCGCTGGACACCTCCCCCGACACCCCGGTCCGCGTCGAACCGGCGACGCTGACCGCCCTCCCCGACCGACTCCGGGCCGCACAGCGGGTCTTCGAGCGGACCGGGGGCCTGCATGCGGCCGCGCTGTTCACCACGGACGGGGAACTGCTCGACATCCGGGAGGACGTAGGACGCCACAACGCCGTGGACAAGATCGTCGGACTGGCGCTCCAGCGGGGGCTGTTGCCGCTGTCGTCCTGCGTCCTGATGGTCTCCGGGCGGGCGTCCTTCGAGCTGGTGCAGAAAGCCGTGATGGCCGGCATCCCGGTACTGGCGGCGGTCTCCGCGCCGTCGTCGCTCGCCGTCGATCTGGCCGCCGAGACCGGGCTGACCCTGGTCGGTTTCCTGCGCGGCAGCTCCATGAACGTGTACGCGGGCGAGCACCGCCTCGCCCTGGGCGCGGCCGCCGCCACGGGCTGAGGCCGCGCCCGCCGCACCGGCCGGCAGGGTGCGCCCCCTGCGCCGGTCGGTCCCGGTGGGTCCTGGCCGGCCCCCGGCGGTCTCCTGCGCTACTCCGGCAGCGCGATCCTGGTCAGCAGCGCGACCAACTGCTCGCGCTCCGCCGGGGTCAGAGCCGCGGTCAGCTCCGCGTTGGCCTCGTCGCCGAGCTTCTGCGTGCGGCGCAGCCGCCGCTCGCCCTCGGCCGAGATCTCGATGGCGTTCTTGCGCCGGTCCTTGGGGTCGGGCGCGCGGGTGACCAGCCCGTCCTTCTGCAGGTCGTTGACGATCGCGACCATGTCCTTGGGGTCGATGCTCAGCGTCCGGCCGAGTTCGGCCTGCGATACGGGGCCGAGTTCGGCGACCGCGGACAGCACCGCATGGTGCATCATCCGCATGCCTTCGGCGGCGAGGGCATCGGCGACCATGCGGTGGCCGCGGGCGGCGGCGCGGCCCAGCAGCCAGCTGGGGAGCGCGCGGATGCGGGAAGGGGCGTAGGGCGGGTCGTGGGGCATGGGGCCACCGTATCGAGAAATCCGAGAAGTCGTTGGGATTCCCAATGGATTTTGGGCTATCGTTGGGCCACCCAATGAAACACGGTCGGTGCGTCGGTGTCCGCCAACGCGCTCCGGCCGGCGCCGATGCGCGCCGGCCGACGGCATCCGCACGCCGACCGACGCTCCCTGGAGGTGCCGGCCCATGCGCCGCGTCCGATTCCATGCCTACGGCGGTCCGGAAGTCCTGCGCGTCGAGGACGCCGAAAGCCCGGTGCCCGGCCCCGGCGAGCTGCTGGTGGCTACGGAGGCGATCGGCGTGACGCTGCCGTGCGTGCGCCGGGTGCGCGGGGACGGCAAGGGCGGCGGCGATCCGCTGCCGAGCATGCCCGGTGGCGAGATCGCCGGGGAGGTCGTCGCCGTGGGTCCGGACGTCGGCGGTTTCGCGGTGGGCGACCGCGTCACCTCGCTGACCTTCAAGGGCTCCTACGCCGAACTCACCCTCGCTCCCGCCGTCCTGGCCAGCAGGATCCCCGACGGCGCGAGCGCGGTGCAGGCGGTCGCGCTGGTACGCGGCGGACAGGTCGCGCTGGCGGCGCTGAGCACCGCCGCGCCGGCGGGCACCGAGTCCGTACTGATCACCGGAGCGGCCAGCGCCACCGGGCATCTCGCCGTCCAACTGGCCAAGCTCCAGGGGGTGCCGCGCGTGGTGGCCGCCGTCGGCTCCGCGGCCAAGGCGGAGTTCCTGTACGGGCTCGGGGCCGACGAGGTCGTGACGTACGACCAGGAGTCCTGGGGCGAGCCGGTCGACATCGTGCTGGACGGCGTGGGCGGCGAGCTGCTGCCGCGGGCGCTGGCCGCGCTCGCCGAGGGCGGCCGGCTGATCTTCTTCAACTCCGGTGGCGGCACGGTCCCGGCGTATGAGCTGCTGGCGGGCTCGAAGACCATCACCGGGCTGACGATGCGGCGCTTTTCCACCGTCCACCGGGAGCGGTACGAGCGGCACCAGGCGCAGCTGTGGGAGCTGGCCGGGGAGGGGCGGCTGCGGGCCGCCGTACACGCCGAACTGCCGCTGGCCGACGCCGCGAAGGCGCACGAGATCATCGAGGCGCGGGCCAATCTCGGCAAGGTGGTGCTGCGGCCGTGAGGGGCGGCGGGCAGGGCGGGCGCGGTGCGGACCGGGGGCCTCGGGGCCGCGCGGGGCAACGGGCGACGCATCGGGAACCCCCGGCACAGCCGGAACGCGCGGCACAGCGGGCACACGCGGCCCACCCGCCGCTTCCCACCCGTTCCCCGCGCGCGGCGCACACGGCGCATTGCCTGCGGGCCGGGCGAGTGAAATCCGGGCCCCGTGCCGAGAACTGACGCAGGCTCCTTGTCGCGGTTGGCACACGGCAGTAGCTTCCGTCGCGGATGCACATAGGACGTTGGATGTCCTGATGACCCGACGCCGAACCCCGAAAGGGCAGGCCGGACCATGACGTCAGTTCTCCGCGCACACCCCAGCCCCCGCAGCAGACCCCGGCGGCGCCGCGCCGCGGCCGGTCTCGCCGCGCTGACCGCCGCAGTCCTCGCCCTCCTCCCGACCTCCGCCGCACGGGCCACGCCCGACCCGGCGTCGGACGCGGCCACCTCGGCCACCCTGGACGCCCCGGCCCCCGCGGGCGGATTCGACCAGCAGGTCCTCTTCAAAGCCGCGCAGGAACAGGGCTATACCTGCTTCCGCATACCGGCGATCGTCAAGTCCCCGCGCGGCACCCTCCTCGCCTTCGCCGAAGGCCGGGTGCACGACTGCGGCGACTCGGGCGATATCGACCTGGTCGTCCGGCGCTCCACCGACGGCGGCCTCACCTGGGGGCCCCTCCAGGTCATCAACCACGGCGACGGCGACACGCACGGCAATCCCGCCCCCATCGTGGACCGCCGCACCGGCCGCATCGTCATCGCCGAGACGTACAACGAGGGCCGCGACGACGGTCTCAGCTGCGATGTCCCCTGCGACCGCACCCCGCACCTCCAGTACAGCGACGACGACGGCGTGACCTGGTCCGCGCCCCGGGACCTGACCCCCACCATCCGCCCGCCCGAGTGGAACTCCTGGTACGCCACCGGGCCCGTGCACGGCATCCAGCTCACCCGGGGCCGGCACGCGGGTCGTCTGGTCTTCGGCATCAACGCCGAGAGCTACGCCCAGGGCCGGGTCACCGAGAACCACGCGGCCCTGGTGCACAGCGACGACGGCGGCCGCACCTGGAAGGTCGGCGCGCTGGACACCTGGCCCATCGCCCCCGATGGAACGTTCCGTCAGAAGCCCTCCGAGATGACGCTCCTGGAGCGCACCAACGGCTCGATCTACGTCAACGGCCGCGAGCAGGACGGTACAGACCTGGGCCACCGCACCGCCGCGGTCAGCCGCGACGGCGGCGACTCCTTCGCCGCCCCGTTCCGCGCGATCCCCGACTTCTACGCCCCCATGGTGCAGGCCTCGGCGCTTCGCCTGCCGCGCTCGCACGACGCCGGGCGCGGGCAGACCCGTACCCTCTTCGCCGCGCCCGCCGACCCCGACCGGCGCCGGACGATGACCATCCGCTCCTCCTGGGACGAGGGCCGCACCTGGGAGGGCGTCGACCGGGGCGCACGGGTCACCACCGACTGGTCCGGCTACTCCGACATGGTCGCCCTCTCCCCCGACGTCATCGGCCTGCTCTACGAGGGCGGCAAGGTGGACGCCCGCGACGAGATCCGCTTCGTCCGGTTCACCGAGGACTGGCTCGGCCCGCGCCGCGCCCCCGACCCCACGACCCGCGACGACGCCCCCGGCGCCCGCCCGGCGCTCGTCCTGGGCGGCGCCAGGAGCACCGACGGCGTGTTCGGCGGCGCGCTGGCCTTCGACGGCAGGGACGACGCCGTACGCCTCCCCTACCGCCCCTCGCTCCCCCTCGGCACCCGCGACTTCACCTGCAGCTTCTTCTTCCGCTACGACGCCAGAACCGGTGAACAGCCGATGCTCTGGATGGGCGGCGTGGGCAGCAGATCGCCGCAGGTCGCGGTGAGCGCCGACCCCGCCAACAACCGGATCACCGCGCGCCTCACCGCCGTCGACGGCGCCCGGCCGGCCGCCACCGCGCAGGTCGCGACCGACGGCGCGTACAACGACGGCCGCTGGCACCATCTCGCGCTGCGCCGCACCGGCGGCTGGCTGCTGCTGACCGTGGACCTCATCCGGACCACCGCCGTCCCGGACGTCCCCGGCTCGGTCAGCCGCGGCTCGGTCTTCGGCGTACACCTGGGCCAAAAGCTGGACAGCCGCGCCCAGTTCACCGGTGCGCTGGACGAGGTGCGCGTCTACCGGCGGGCCCTGACCGATGCCGAGCTGTCCGGCGTACGCACCTCCGAGGCGTACGACGCGGGACCGCTGGTGCTGCGGCTGGCGCTCGACCGGGTGCACGCGGACACCACCTAGGGCGGGGCGACGTGGCAGCCTGTGGCGGCGGGTGGCATCGCGGGCCCCGCTCCGCCGGCTGCCCGTCGTCCTCGGCCTGCGGTGATCGCGCCGCCGACCACCACGCACAGGAGACGTCCCGGCCGCCCCTGTCTCCGGCATGGTCGGTCGGTGTCAGAGCCGTGTCAGTCGTGTGTCAGGTCCGTCGGCGAGGGTGGGGCAACCAACCGCCACGAAAGGCAGTCCGATGAGTCAGACGGTTCCCGTCCCGAACGGCCTCCCCATGGAGCGCGATGCGGGCCCCTTCGACCCGCCCCGCCGGATCACCCGGCTGCGCGAGGCCCGCCCGGTCAGCCCCATGGTCTTCCCCGACGGACACGAGGGCTGGCTCGTCACCGGCTACGACGCGGTCCGTCAGCTCATGGCCGACACCCGGTTCAGCTCGCGCCAGGACATCGGCGTGCTCCATGTGCCGTACGAGACCCCCGGCATGCCCGTTCCCACCGAACCGTCCCCGCAGATGCCGGGCGTGTTCATCGCCATGGACCCGCCGGACCACACCCGGCTGCGACGCAGGCTCACCGGCGCCTTCACCGTCAAGCGCATGAAGCAGCTCGAAGAGCACATCGGCGACATCGTCGAGCGGCAACTGGACGAGATGGCGCGCCTCGCCCCGCCGGTCGACCTGGTCAAGGAGTTCGCGCTGCCGGTGCCTTCGCTGGTGATCTGCGAACTGCTCGGTGTCCCCTACGAGGACCGGGAGAGTTTCCAGGCCAACTCCGCCCAGTTCATGGTCAAGGACCAGTCGCTCGACGAAAAGATGGCCGCGCTCGGCGCACTGAACACGTACCTCGCCGAACTGGTCACGCGCAAGCGCGCCGAGCCCGGCGACGACATCCTGTCCGACCTGGCCCGCCATGACGACCTCAGCATCGAGGAGCTGACCGGCGCCGCCTTCCTGCTGCTGCTCGCGGGCCACGAAACCACCGCCAACATGCTGGCGCTGGGCACCTTCGCGCTCCTGGAGCACCCCGAGCAGCTGGCCGAACTGCGCGACGCCCCGGAGCTGCTGCCCGGTGCCGTCGAGGAACTCATGCGCTACCTGTCCGTCGCCGACATCTTCTACCGCTACGCCACGGAGGACCTCGAACTCGGCGGTGAAACCATCGCCAAGGGATCGACCGTCGTCGTCTCGCTGCTGGCCGCCAACCGCGACCCTCAGCGTTTCGACAACCCCGACACCCTGGACGTCCACCGCAAGGCCCGCGGTCACCTGTCCTTCGGCCACGGCATCCACCAATGCCTCGGCCAGCAGCTGGCCCGCATCGAGATGCGCGCCGGTTTCGAGGGACTGCTGCGTCGCTTCCCGACCCTCGAACTCGCCGTCCCCGCCGGCGAGGTGAAGCTCAGGACCGACATGAACATCTACGGCGTCCACGAGCTGCCGGTCACCTGGACGGAAACGGCCCGGTAGAACCGTCGGCCGAGTGCGTCATCCGTCGCGCCCCCTGATGCACGACCGCAAGGAGTCCACCCGCGAGGTGTACGGGTCCGCGGGCTCAGCCCGTCGGCTGAGCCGGCTCGGCGAGCGTCACCGCGACCACCTCGCGCCAGCTCGCCCGCTCCCCCTCCTGCGTCGCCTCGGTGAACCGCGTGTCACCGAGGCCACGCCGCGCGGCCTGCTCGATCCGGGCCACATCCGGTCGGGAGAGATCCGGCAGACCGCGCACCCCGGCGCTCGCCGCGAGCAGCCGCGCGGCCTGCTCGTACTGCCGGTCCCGCAGCGCCAGATCCGCGATCCCGACGAGCACCTGCGCGATCACGGGTGCATGCCCCGCCTCGGACGCCGCCTGGAAGGCCGCGATGCGGTGTTCGCGGGCCTCGTCGAGGTCGTCGGCGAGGTAGCCGAGCAGGTCTTGTCTCCCCGCGCGGACGTTCGCCCGCTCGGCGTCGTCGCCCAGCATCGCCGTCACGACATCGAGTTGCCGGTGTGCCTGCTCGGCGTCGCCGCTCCAGCGCGCGAGCTCCGCCTTCGCCAGCGCCAGCTCGGCCAGCGCATTGGGCCAGGCGACGCGTTCCGCGGACCGCTGCGCCTGGGCCAGGGCGGCCGCGCTGGAGTCCTCGTCGCCCAACAGCCAGTACAGCTGGGCCTGTCGCGACCGCATCCCCACGACGTCCTCGACGGCACCGACCTCGGTGACGACCGCGATCGCCTGTGCGTAGTACTCGCAGGCACCGGCGAACTCGCCGCGCATGGCGATGCGATTCGCCAGCTCGGTCAGGGCGAACGAGATCCCCCACCGTTCGCCGAGCGCGCGGAACTCGGTGAGAGCCGTCTCGAGATACGCGTCCGCATCCCGGCCGTCGTGGCCGAGCACGATCCGCATCTTGCCGAGGTGCAGCCGGGCAAGGGCGCGTACCCAGGGGTCGTCGTCGGTGAGCAGCGGTTCGAACGCGGGCAGGGACGCGTCCGGCGCGTGCAGCATGCGTTCCAGCGGGGCGACGAACGCCAGCGCCGGGTGACGGCTCTCAACGCGCCGGCTGATCTCGTAGGCCTGGTGGATCCACTCCTCGGCCTGGTACTGATCGCCCAGCCCGGAGGTCACGAACATGACGGCGAACGCGTACACCACGGCCCGGATGTCATCGGCCACCTCGCCGGGCAGGGCAGTGGCCGCCATGATCAGCTCGTTGCCCTCGGCCTTGTGCCCGCCGAGCCACCAGTACCACCCGGCGGCCGCCGCGAGCCGCATCGCCCCGCATGCCTCGCCGGCCGCCAGCGCGTTGCGCATCGCGGCGGCGAGGTTGTCGTGCTCGACCTCGAGCGCGGCAAGCCATTCCAATTGCTCGGCGCGGCGCAGGTGGGGATCCGCGGTTTCGGCGAGTTCGGTGAAGTGGGCGAGATGCGCCCGGCGCGCCAGGTCCGATTCCCCCGCCTCCGCGAGCCGCTGGGCGGCGTACTCCTTGATCGTGCCGAGCATCCGGTAGCGCGGCGCCCGGTCGCCCTCGGTGAGCACCAACGATTTCTCGGTCAGCGCGGTCAGCAACTCGAGTACCTGCCCCGCCTCGACCGCATCGCCCGCGCAGACCCGCTCGGCCGCTTCCAGGCTCGCGCCGCCGGAGAACACCGAGAGCCTGCGCAGCACCGTCCGTTCGGCGTCGGTGAGCAGTTCCCAGCTCCAGTCGATCAGCGCACGCAGCGTCCTGTGCCGCGGCAGCGCGGTACGGCTGCCGCCGGTCAGCAGGCGGAACCGGTCGTCGAGCCGATGGGCGAGCTGATCGAGGGACATGGTGCGCAACCTGGCCGCGGCGAGTTCGATGGCCAGTGGCATGCCGTCCAGCGCGCGGCAGACGCGCGCCATGGTCGACAGGGTGCGGGCGTCGATCACGAGGTCCTTGCGCACCGCGCCGGCGCGGTCCCGCAGCAGCCGGACGGCCGGAGAGGACTCGATCTCGCCGGGACCGGCGTCCGCCGCGGGCAGGGCCAACGGCGCGACCGGCCACAGTGCCTCACCGGTGATGCCGAGGGTTTCCCTGCTCGTCGCGAGGATCCGCAGGCGCCGGCACTCGCCGAGCACCCGATGGGCGAACGCCGCCACCGACTCGATCACGTGCTCACAGTTGTCCAGAATCAGCAGCATCGCCCGCTCGCGGACCGCAGCAATGACCCGGTCCGTCGGCTCCGCGTCCGGTGCCTCGCCGAGCAGCGCATCCCGCAGGCCGAGCGCGGCGAGCGTCGCCTGCGCCACGTCACCGTCCGCGCCGATGGCTGCGAGCTCCACCAGCCAGGCCCCGTCCGGCAGGTCGCCGAGCTGCGTGCGCGCGGTCTCCGTGGCCAGCCTGGTCTTCCCCGCACCGCCCGGCCCGATCAGGGTGGTGAGCCGATGTTCGGCGAGGAGTTCGCGGACCGCGGCGACCTCGGCGTCCTTGCCGACGAAGCTGGTCAGCTCGGCACGCAAGTTGGTCCTGCGGTTCTCCTCCCGCCGCCCCAACTCGCCCCGCAGCAACGCGACATGCACGGCGGACAGCTCCGGTGAGGGATCGACGCCCAGCGTGTTGGCCAGGGTTTCCCTCGTGCGCTGGTACACGAGCAGCGCCTCGGTGTCGCGACCGGTCTCGACGAGGGCCCGCATCAACGCGGCGACCAGCCGTTCCCGCACCGGGTGCGCGGCCACCAAGTCGGTCAGTTCCGTCACCAGCTTCGCCCCGTGGCCGAGGCCGATCTCCTCATCGAAGCGATCCTCCATGGCGGTCAGGCGTAGCCCCTCGAGCCGGGTGACCGCCGCGTCGAACGCGGCGCTGTCCGGCAGGCCGATGTCCTGCAGGGCCGCACCGCGCCACAGGGCGAGGGCCTCGCGCAGCAGCCGTATCCCCCGTGGATCCTCGTCGTTGCGGGCCTGGCCGACGAGGCGTTCGAACCGTACGGCGTCGACGGCATCGGGCTCCACGCTCAGCCGGTAGCCGTCCGTCCGCCCCTCGACCAGCCCTCCCGGCAGCGCCTTCCGCAGCCGGGACGCCAGGCGTTGCAGGGCATTCGTCGCGTCGGAGGGCGGCTGTTCGCCCCAAATCCAGTCGACGAGCGTCGACTTCGGGACCACGCGGCCCGGTTCGAGCGCGAGGGCGACCAACAGCCCGCGCAGCCGCGCGCCCGGCACGTCGGCCAGGGCGCCGTCGTCCGTCCGAACCTCGAAGGGTCCAAGTATCCCGATCTGCACCCGGTGGATTTTGCCATGGGCGTCTCGCAGACCTCCGACTGCTGAGCGCGCCAACTCGCTTGTCACACAAACATCGGCCCTTGCAGACTTGCGGGTCATATGCGCGTGCAGGAAGTACGCGCCGGGCGCTCCAGAGGGAGGCAATGCGTGAGCCGGTCGGTGGGGACAGCAGCGGCGGACGGCGCCGCCGGGTCCACGAACGGAGTGGACGGCCGGGCGCTCGCCGCAGCTTCCGTCACCGTGGTGCTCTGGGCATCGTCGTTCATCGCGATCCGCAGCTCCGCCGCGCATTTCGGGCCGGGCGCGCTCGCCTTCGGCAGGTTGGCGGTGGCCTCTGTGGTGTTGGGCGCCGTTCTGCTGGCCCGGCGTGGTGGATTCCCGCCCCGCGAGGCATGGCTCGGCATAGCCGCCTCGGGAGTCCTGTGGTTCGGCGCGTACATGGTCGCGTTGAACTGGGGTGAGCGTGAGGTCGATGCCGGTACGGCTTCCATGATCGTCAATGTCGGGCCGATCCTGATGGCGCTCCTGGGCGGCTGGCTGCTCAAGGAGGGCTTCCCGCCCAAGCTGATGGCCGGCATGGGGGTGTCGTTCCTCGGGGCCGTGGTGGTCGGGCTGGCCTCGTCGGGCGGGGGAGGGTCGTCGCTCGTCGGCGTACTGCTGTGCCTGTTCGCCGCGGTGGCGTACGCGGTGGGCGTGGTGCTGCAGAAGCCGACGTTGAAGCACGCCACACCGCTGCAGGTGACGACGTACGGCGCGCTCGTCGGAGCGGTGGCGTGCCTGCCGTTCGCCGGCCAGCTGGTGGCGGAGGTGGGCCGGGCTCCGGTGTCGGCAACATTGCAGGTGGTGTACCTGGGCGTCTTCCCGACGGCGCTCGCGTTCAGCACGTGGGCCTACGCGGTGTCCCGTACCACCGCCGGGAAGATGGGGGCCACGACCTACGCGGTGCCGGTGCTCGTCGTCCTCATGTCGTGGCTGTTCCTCGGCGAGGTGCCCGGCTGGCTCGCGCTCCTCGGTGGCCTCCTCTGCCTGGCCGGGGTCGCGGTGTCCCGGATGCCGGGGAGGGCGCAGGGGCCGGCTTCGGAGGGCGCGCAACGGAGTCGCGGGGCTGCCGAGCCCGACGTGTCGGCGGAGTCTGCACGGTAGGCGGCCGTCCCGCCCGTGCCGCCTACGGCCTTCCGCTCGCGACGGCGTCGGCCGGCTCGGCGCGGGGAGCGGCGCCCAGCGGCGTCGCCTCCCCCGCGTCGGCGTCGGCCTCCGCACGCGCCGCGAACCGCTTCGCCAGCACCGCGCACACCATCAGCTGCATCTGGTGGAACAGCATCAGCGGCAGCACCGCCAGTCCGGCCTGCGCGCCGAAGAGCACGCTGGCCATCGGCAGACCGGCGGCCAGGCTCTTCTTCGATCCGGCGAAGATGATCGCGATCCGGTCCTGCCTGCCGAAACCGAGCCTCCGGGAGCCGTACGAGGTACCGGTCAGCATCAGCGCCAGCAGCACGGCCTCCACACCCAGCAGGCACAACAGGCGCAGCGGCGAGACCTGGTGCCAGATGCCCTGGACCATTCCGGCGCTGAAGGCGGTGTAGACGACGAGCAGTATCGAGCCGCGGTCCACAAGACCGAGGGCCTTCTTGCGACGGGTGAGGAACGGGCCGACCCAGCGGCGCAGCAACTGCCCGGCGACGAACGGGAGCAGCAGCTGGCAGACGATGGAGACCAGCGAGTCGGTGGAGAAGCCGCCGCCGCCGCCGTGCAGGACGAGGCCGGCCAGCAGCGGGGTGACGACGATTCCGACGAGGCTGGAGAACGATCCGGCACAGATCGCCGCCGCCACATTGCCGCGGGCGAGCGAGGTGAAGGCGATGGAGGACTGGATCGTGGAGGGCACCAGGCACAGGAACAGCAGCCCGGTGTAGAGGGTGGGCGGCAGGACGGCCGGGACCAGCGCGCCGGCGGCCAGGCCGAGCAGAGGGAAGAGCGCGAAGGTGCAGGCGAGCACGGTGAGGTGGAGCCGCCAGTGGCGTAGCCCCGCCATCGCCTCGCGGGTGGAGAGCCGGGCGCCGTAGAGGAAGAACAGCAGGGCGACGGCTCCGGTGGAGGCCCCGTCCGCGAGGGTGGCGGCCGCTCCGCTCGCGGGCAGCAGCGCCGCCAGGCCGACGGTCCCCACCAGAGCCAGGATGTATCCGTCCACGGGCAGCCAGGAGGGCAGGGCGGGCAAGCGGCGGCGCATGGGCTCTCTTCGGGTCGTTCGGCGGTGCGTGGGCGCGGGGCACGGCATGGACGGTGCCCTCCTCAGCGTGCCGTTCCGCACGGCGATCGGGAACCCCTCTTACCGTGGTGACTGTCATCACGTATCGCGATGGACGCGCCATGATGGATACCTCGCGAGGGACGCACCGCGCCGAACGACGGGAGGCGGCGGACGATGAAGGCCATGTTCGAACCCGCGCAGCTGCGCACCTTTCTCACCGTGGCGCAGACGCTGAGCTTCACCCAGGCCGCGCACCGCCTCGGACTGCGGCAGTCGACGGTGAGCCAGCACGTACGGAAGCTGGAGGAGGCCGCGGGGCGGCGGCTGTTCGTCCGGGACACGCACGCCGTGGAGCTGACCGAGGACGGCGAGGCGATGCTCGGGTTCGCGCGCACGATCCTGGAGGCCAACGAGCGGGCCGCGAGCTTCTTCGCGGGGACGCGGCTGCGCGGCCGGCTGCGGTTCGGCGCCTCGGAGGACTTCGTGCTGACCCGGATGCCGGAGGTACTGGAGGGCTTCCGGCGGGAGCACCCGGAGGTCGATCTGGAGCTGACGGTCGAGCTGTCGGAGACGCTGCACGAGCGGCTGGCGGCCGGCCGGCTCGATCTCGTCCTGGCCAAGCGGGGTCCGGAGGAGTCGCGGGGGCGGCTGGTGTGGCGCGACCGGCTGGTGTGGGTGGGCGCCGAGCGGCTGCGGCTGGACCCGCAGCGGCCGGTGCCGCTGGTCGTCTACCCGCCGCCCGCGGTGACCCGCGCCCGCGCGCTGGAGGCGCTGGAGGGCCAGGGCCGCGAGTGGCGGATCGCCTGTACCAGCGGAAGCCTGAACGGACTTATCGCCGCAACTCGCGCCGGTCTGGGCGTTATGGCACACACCATGGGCATGATCCCGCCAGGTCTGGTGCGGATTCCGTCGCGCGCCGGGCTGCCGGAGCTGGGCGGGGTGGACTTCGTCCTGCTCCACGGGCGGCACTCGCGCGCGGCGCGGGGTCCGGCCGAGGCGTTGGCCGACGCGATCCTGGTGGGCGGCGACCGGCTGCACATGCCATAGGCACACGGGACATGGGCGCCGCTTGCAGAGATTTGGTGCAGAAACGGTCCCGGCACAGTGATAGTCCGGAGGCGAATCGGCCGGATCATGTCCTCGCTTACCCGAAGTAACCCGAATTCTGACCTTGGCCATTTCCCATGCACGCTGGTCCGCGCCGTGGTACGGCCCTCCCGGACGCCGCCGCCGTGGGGTACGGTCTCGGCCCTGTGAGGAGCACCACGAAGGGCTGGGTCATTGCGCGAGTTCACCGTCCCCCCTTTGGCAACCGCACCGCGGGTCGGCGGGCTTGCGGATTCCGTCTACGACAATGCCGATGCCGATCCCGGACGGGTCGCGCTGACGCGTAAGGACGACGAGGGGCACTGGCAGGACGTCACCTCGGCCCGGTTCCGGGACGAGGTCATGGCGCTCGCCAAGGGCTTGCTGGCGCAGGGCGTCCGATTCGGCGACCGGGTCGGCATCATGTCGCGTACGCGCTATGAGTGGACCCTGTTCGACTTCGCGCTGTGGTCCGTCGGCGCCCAGTCCGTCCCGCTCTATCCGACGTCGTCGGCCGAGCAGGTCTTCTGGATGCTGCACAACGCCGACGTCACGGCCTGCCTGGTCGAGCACGAGGACCATGCGATGACCGTCGGTTCGGTCATCGACCGGCTACCGCAGCTGCGCAAGCTGTGGCAGCTGGATGCCGACCCGGTGGCGGAACTGACCGCGGCCGGCGCGCACATCGAGGACGATGTCGTCCACCGCCACCGGATGGCCGTCACCCCCGACGCCACCGCGACGATCATCTACACCTCGGGCACCACGGGCCGCCCCAAGGGCTGCGTGATCACGCACGCCAACTTCATGGCCGAGGCCGACAACATGGTCCTGCGCTTTGAGCGGGTCTTCAAATCCAAGGCGGGCGAAACGGCGGCCACGCTGCTCTTCCTCCCGCTCGCCCATGTCTTCGGGCGGATGGTGCAGGTCGCGGCCATCCGCGGCCGGGTCCAACTGGCGCACCAGCCCGAGCTCGCGGCCCGTGCGCTCCTGCCCGACCTGCAGAGCTTCCGGCCGACGTTCATCCTCGCGGTGCCGTACATCTTCGAGAAGGTCTTCGCCGCGGCCCGGCGCAAGGCCGAGGCGGACGGCAAGGTCGGGCCCTTCGACAAGGCCGTCGAGATCGCGATCCGCTATGCCGAGGCGCAGGAGAACAAGGCGTTCGGCACCGGCTCCGGGCCCAGCGCCGCGCTGCGGATGCAGCACCAGATCTTCGACAAGCTGGTCTACAGCAAGGTCCGGGACGCCATGGGCGGCCGGGTGCGGCACGCGATGTCGGGCGGCTCGGCGATGGAGCGCCGGCTCGGGCTGTTCTTCGCCGGCGCGGGAGTGATCATCTACGAGGGCTACGGCCTGACGGAGAGCACCGCGGCCGCCACCGCGAACCCGCCCGAGCGGACCCGCTTCGGCACCGTCGGCGTACCCGTTCCCGGTACGACCGTGCACATCGCGGAGGACGGTGAGATCTGGCTGTACGGCGGCCAGATCTTCCAGGGTTACCACAACGACCCGAAGGCCACCGATGCGGTGCTGCACGACGGCTGGTTCTCCACCGGCGACCTGGGCGCCGTGGACGAGGACGGCTATCTGACGATCACCGGCCGCAAGAAGGAGATCCTGGTCACCTCCGGCGGCAAGTCGGTCTCTCCGGTCGGCCTGGAGGAGCGGGTGCGGGCCCATCCGCTGGTCGCGCAGTGCATCGTGGTCGGCAACGACCGGCCGTTCATCGCCGCTCTGGTGACGCTGGACCCGGAGGCGGTCGCGCACTGGCTGACCATGCGCGGCAAGCCGGAGATGCCGCCGACCGACCTGGTGCGCGACCCGGACCTGGAGACCGAGGTCCGGCGCGCGGTGGTGGCCGCCAACACGTTGGTCTCGCAGGCCGAGTCGATCCGTACGTTCCGGATACTGGCCAACCAGTTCAGCGAGGAGCACGGCCTCTTGACGCCCTCGCTGAAGCTCAAGCGGAAGGCGATCGAGACGACGTACGGGGCCGAGGTGGACGCGCTGTACCGGGCGTGACGGCCCCCCACGGCGGCCGGCCTCCGCCGCACGGCGGAGGGCGATCGTCCCCGCGGCGGACGTCCGGCGCGGCGGAGGTCAGCAGACTCCGGGCATGGACACCCGCCGCCTCACCCTGCTCGGCCGGACCGCGGTCGCCGCCTGCGCCCCGTACCTCACCCTGAAGCTGCTGTGGGTGCTGGGCTTCGACATCGGCATCGTCGACCCCAGGCGCTTCGACCACGCCGTCTGGCTCTCGGCCAATGTCTTCACCTTCCTCCTGGACGCCGTCGCCGCCCTGGTGGCGCACACCCTCACCCGCCCGAGCGGGCTCCGTGCCCCGGCGTGGCTGCTGGCCTTCCCTCTGTGGATGGCGTCCGGCCTGCTCGTTCCGCTCATGCTGGGTGTCTCCGGCAGCCTCCTCGCCGGCCCCTTCGTCGACGGCCCCCACCCGATGGCCCGCGGCGACTTCCTCGAACCATGGGTCTTCGCCGTCGTCTACGGCGGCTTCATCGTCGAGGGCCTCGCGCTCTTCGGGGCGTTCGCGGTGTACGCGCACCGGCGCTGGGGCGGCCTGCTGCGCCGCCCGCTGCGCGACCTTCCGAACACCGGTACCCGCGCCGTGCAGCGGATCCTGGCGCTGCCCGCCGCGGTGCTGGCCGTTGCCGTCGGAATCGTCCAGCTCCTGTGGGGCACGGGCTCCACCTTGGGCGTCACCGCGGCCGAAGCGGACGCCCGCACCGTCGTCGTCCACGCCTCCGACTGCGTACAGGGCCTGCTCTCGCTGGCCGGCGCCCTCGGAGTCCTGCTGCTGCTCTTCCCCCGCCTGCTGCCCCGCCGGGCGCCGCTCGTCGGGCTGCGCGTACGGGTGCCGCTGACGCTGGCCTGGGTCGGCAGCGCGGCGGTCTTCGCTTGCGGCGGCTGCCTGTGGGTGACGCGGACGGTGGCCGGCGCCCTCGTCGCGGGCGTGTCCCGGGCGCCGGGCGGTCTGCCGTGGCTCGTCGGTGCCGCGGAGCTGTTCACCGGGCTGGTGCTGCTCTGCGCGGGCGCCTTCACCCTCGCCGAGTTGACGGCCGGGACCCCGAAGGGGCCTGCCCGGCCCGGCTCACCCGACCGGTCCGGAATGTCCCCCTCGCGGCTCCCTCGGCGGGAATGCTCGACGGTGGATGATCGTTGACATCCGAGAGCGCGCATACACAGGAACGCGCATGTACGCACAGTCGACCGATGTAAGGATCGAATCCCCCGTGAGCAAGGTTCCGTCCATCACGCTCAACAACGGCATCGCGATGCCCCAGCTCGGCTACGGCGTCTTCCAGATTCCGGACGACGAGGCGGCCACCGCCGTCGGCCATGCCCTGGAAGCGGGCTACCGCAGCATCGACACCGCCGCGATCTACGGCAACGAGGAAGGCACGGGCAAGGCCCTCACCACCTCCGGCATCCCCCGCGACGAGCTCTTCGTCACGACGAAGCTGTGGAACTCCGACCACGGCCACGACGCCACCCTGCGCGCCTTCGACGCCTCCCTGGCCAAGCTCGGCCTGGAGTACGTGGATCTGTATCTGATCCACTGGCCGCTGCCTGCCGAGGACGCGTACGTCGAGACGTACAAGGCCCTCGAGAAGATCTACAAGGACGGCCGCGCCAAGGCGATCGGCGTCTCCAACTTCCTGCCCGCCCACCTGGAGCGGCTGCTGGGCGAGACCTCCGTCGTCCCGGCGGTCAACCAGATCGAGCTGCATCCGCAGTTCCAGCAGGCCGAGTCGCGCGCCGTGCACGACCGGCACCACATCGCGACCGAGGCCTGGTCGCCGCTGGGCCAGGGCCGCGGGCTTCTCGAGGACGCGAAGATCGCCGCGCTCGCCGAGAAGCACGGCAAGACCCCCGCGCAGGTGGTGCTGCGCTGGCACCTCCAGCTCGGCAACATCGCGATCCCCAAGTCCGTGACCCCGTCCCGGATCCGGGAGAACATCGACGTCCTCGGCTTCGAGCTGGACGACGCCGATATGGGCACCCTCGCCGGTCTCGACGCGGGCAACCGCCTCGGCCCGGACCCGGCCACGTTCGACGTGGCCTGAGGCGGCCGGCCCGGGGCGCCGTGCGCTGCGCCCGGCCCGTCGAGTGGCGGGCCGGGCGGGTGGCGGGAACTGTGGAGAGAGCGGGTGGTCCCTGCGCCCATCGGCAGGGGCACGTACCACGCCCTCCGAGGAGGCAACGATGCCTGAAGTCACCGCTCCGTACGCGCCCGGGACACCCTGCTGGGTCGATCTCGCGGCCCCCGACCAGCAAGCCGCCATCGATTTCTACTCGGGCCTGTTCGGCTGGACCGGGGAGGTCGGGCCATCGGAGACCGGCGGCTACGCCGTATGCCAATTCAAGGGCAAGCCGGTGGCCGGAATCATGGCCGCGATCCCGATGGGCGGCCAGCCCGCACCCCCGACGGTGTGGACCACGTACCTCTCGTCCGACGACGCCGACGCCACCGAGCGCGCGATCGATGCGGCGGGCGGCACGGTGTGCATGCCCGTCATGGACGTGATGACGCTGGGCCGGATGTGCATCGCCACCGACCCCAGCGGAGCCGCTTTCGGCGTCTGGCAGCCGCGCGACTTCCCCGGCGCCGGCATCGTCAACGAGCACGGCGCCGTGATCTGGAACGAGCTCAACACCACAAACCAGAAGGCCGCGGCCGCCTTCTACGAAAGGACCCTCGGCATCGGGACCCACCCCATGGAAGGCGCCGAGGGCTACTTCGCGCTCAGCGTGGGCGGACGCCCGGTGGGCGGCATGCAGCCGATGCCCGCGGGCGTGCCCGAGGGCGTCCCCTCCCACTGGCTGACGTACTTCTCGGTGGCGGACACCGACGAGACGGTCGCCACGCTGCAGAAGGCCGGCGGGTCGACGCTCAAGCCGCCGTTCGACATGGTCGCCGGGCGGATGGCCGTCGTACAGGACCCGCAGGGCGCGCCCTTCGCCGTGATCAACCCGAAGCCGATGAACGAGAGTTGAGCGGTCCGGCGGCCGGCACGGCGGTGCGGTGAAGGCGCCCGCGCGCGGGCGGAGCATTCTGCGGCCCGATCGGCACGGTGTCCGCGCTGCGCGTAGCATCTGGCGATCGGAACCGGCGGACGGGGGACGGATGTCGAGGCGGGCCAGGTACTGGGCGGCGGGGGTATGGGTGGCCCTGGTGATCGCCGGAGGGGGCGCCACCGTGCTGCTCCAGGAACCGCACACCGCGGCCGGCCAGCGGCATCCGACCCCCGACGACCGGCCGTCGCCCAGGCACCCCACCGCGAGGTGGACCGACTGCCCCACCTCCGCACCCCGCCCCGACGGGGGCGGGCACGCCCTGGAATTGGCCTGCGCCGTCAAGGTGGGCGACTGACGGCCGTCATGCCGGGCCGGCGGCCTCCCCGGCGCCGGCCAGCAGGGCGACCAGCCGCTCCGCCTGCGCACGCTGGTCCGGTGCGCCGGACCAGCTGGTCATGAGCAGATGGTGGACGGTGCCGACGAGCGCCAGCGCGACCGCGCCGGTGTCGGTGCCCTCCGCCAGCCGCCCGAGCCGCTGTTCGGCCCGCAGATAGGCGGCGATCGCCTCCTCGACGGCGGCGAAGCCCGGCGCCCCGGTCTCCAGCGCCTGGCGTACGCGCAGGAAGGCGGCGGGACGGGTGAGGGCGAGACTCGCGACCGTCGGGCCCACGGAGTCGAGCAGTACGTGCGCGACGGCGACGAGGTTCTCGACGACGGTGTCCCGGCCCGCCCGCGCGGGGAGTTCCCGGGCCGTCCGCGCGGTGCGCGCGAACCGGTCCAGGCAGAGTTCGGCGATGAACTCGTCCAGCCCGGCGAAGTGGGCGTTCAGCAGCCCCTTGGCGCAGCCCGCCTCGCTGGTGATCGCCCGTCCGGTCAGGCCCGCCGGACCCTCCCGCACCAGTACCTGCTCGGCGGCGGCGAACAGCCGCTCGCGCACATCGGGAATCGCCACTCCACGCGGTGACATAGGACCTGGGACCTCTTTCCTGGTGCAGACTCCCGCCCATCCCACCACGCCCGAACAGGCCGGCGCAGGGCGGGGGTTGCCAGTATGGGCACGCGCCCATACTGTTTGGGCACTTGCCCATACTAGGCGCGGACAGCCGTGCCCCAAGGAGGTCGTCCGGCATGCGGCGGACCGGCAACACCGAGCAGGAGACGGCATGGAACGGTTACGAAGGCGGCCACTGGGCCCGCAATCAGGACCGGTGGGACGCGGTGAACGCCGGCTTCAACGAAGCCCTGCTCACCGCGGCCGCGATCGGGGCGCACGACCACGTCCTCGATGTGGGCTGCGGCGCCGGACTCACGACCCGGCTGGCCGGGCGCCGGGCGGTCGACGGGCGGGCCGTCGGCCTCGATCTGTCCGGCCCGATGCTGGAGCGCGCCCGCGCCAGTACCGCCGAGGAGCGGCTCGCCCATGTGACCTTCGAGCAGGGTGACGCGCAGACCCACCCCCTCCCCCCGAACGCCTTCGACGTCGTGATCAGCCGCTTCGGGGTGATGTTCTTCGCCGACCCCGTCGCCGCCTTCGCCAACATCCGCCGCGCGCTGCGCCCCGGTGGCCGGATGGCGTTCATCTGCGGTGCCGGCCCCGAGGGCAACGAATGGCTGGCGGCCGTCACGGCGCTGCGCGCCCACCTGCCCGTCGGGGACTTCGGCGCCCCGGGCAGCGCCGGCATGTTCTCCCTCGCGGACCCGCAGCGCGTCCACGACGTACTGTCCGCGGCCGGATTCACGGACATCACCACGACCCATGCGACGGGGTACGGCACTTGGGGCCGGGACGCCGACGACGCGGCCGCGCTGCTGCTGGAGTCCGGCCCCGGGCGCCATATGTCCAGCCAGGTCGCACCGGAGGTACGGGAGCGCGCCCGCACCGCCCTCACGGCCACCCTGCGCCGGCACGAGGACGCCGACGGGGGCGGCGTGCGGCTGCGCGGCACGGGATGGCTGGTCACCGCCGGCCGCGCGGCCTGACGGCACCATCGCGGCGGGCCGCGCACAAACCAACCACGGCACAAACCAACCACGACACAAACCCTCAACGGCCCCCGCCCCGGCCCACCTCACTGCGGGGTGCCACACGCGCCATACACAAACCAACCACGACGCAAACCGTCAACGGCCCCCGCCCCGGCCCACCTCACTGCGGGGTGCCGCGAAGGCCATGTGCACCGTCTGGACGGCGAGCAGGAAGGCGTCCGGGCGGCGGGCCAGACCGGCCGCGTCGTGCCGGTCGTTGAGGCGGGAGAGGGTGGTCAGATCGTCCTCGTCCAGCTGGTCGCCGTATGCCTCCATGGCGCGGCCGGTCCTGGAGAGGACGTAGTCGCGGGCGGCGGTGGACAGCGGGGCCGGCAGGTCCAGCAGGAAGCTGCGGGTACGGGGGGTGCGCAGGCCGGCGTCGGCGAGGAAGGCGGGCCAGTCCTCGACGGCGCCCTCGGCACCCGGCAGCGCCGACCGCATCTGCGTGAACCACTCCTCGGCGACCGCGTCGAGGCGGGACTGCAGCCCCGGGCGGCCGATGCCGATGTCGCGCGGCAGGAAGCGCGGGGCCAGGCCGCCCTCGGCGATGGCGAGCACACCACCGGGCCGCAGATGCCCGGCGAGGGCGGCCACCACGCCCCGCTGGTCGCCGATGTGGTGCAGCGCATTGCTGGACCAGATGAGGTCGGCCCCGTCGAGCGCGTCCAGCCCGTCGGGGACCTCGGCGGCATGGGTACGGATGCGGTCGCCGAGACCGAGGCGGTCGGCGCGGGCGCGGGCCCGCTCCAGCAGGCCCTCGGTCGGGTCCACCGCCACCACCTCCGCGGCGGGGAACGCCTGGGCCAGGATGCAGGTGGCGACGCCCGGCCCGCTGCCGATGTCGAGCACCCGGCGTACATCGTCGGGGCCGGGTCCGCCGTCGGCCGCCGTGAGCAGCTCGCGCAGCCAGCCCGTCGCCTGCTCATAGACCGGTGTGTGCACCTCGGCACCGCTCTCCAGGTACGGGCCGAGTTCCTCCCAGCCCACGGGGGTGCCGTGGTCGTGCGCGTGGTGCCCGTGTCCGGGGCCGCCCCGGCCGTGTGCTGAGTGATCATGATTGCTCATGCGGTCGAGCCTCCGATACGGATCGTCCCGGGGCAACCACCGTTGCCGTTTCGGCAACCCCCGCTCCCGCCGGACCACCGGCTCGCCGTAAGGTCTGGCCTGTGGCTACTCCGGGAGGGATGCCGTCGGCCGAATCGGCGCGGCGGCCGTGCGGGCCGTGCGGGCCGTGCGAAGACCGGTATCCGGCGGCGCCGCGGCAGGGCCGGGACCCGCTCGCGCGCCTCCCCGCCGCCTGACGGCACACATCGCGGACCACGGGGCAGCGGACCATGGGGCAGGACGTCGAGCCGGGACATCGGGGTAGAGACAACAAGGCAGGACCACGGGCCACGAGCCCGACCGACGAACCCGATCGCCGAACCACGAGCCACGAGCCACGACCGATGACCCACGAACCACGACCGACGAACCCGACCGGCAGAGAGGACGGAAACGACATGGGCGGGAGCGGCTGCGACTGCGGATCGCCACACCGAGGGACCGCCATGTGCGCCGACGCCGCGCCGCCCGTACCCGCCGCGGCCCCCGCCGACCCGCCGACCCGTACGGCGCTGCCGACCTGGGCCCAGTGCCGCACCGCGCTGCGCCGCACACCGGGCTCCGTCTGGCACAACGATGTCACCGACTGGGCGGCCAGCCTGACGTACTACTCGGTGCTGGCGCTGCTTCCGTCGATCATCGTCACGGTGTCGCTGATCGGTCTGGCCGACCCCTCGGCCACCGTGCAGCTCATCAACCAGATCGGCTCCCTCGCACCGGCCGGCTCCGGCCCGTCGGTACGCCATGCGCTGATCGTCATGGCCCATCAGCGCACCGCCGCCTGGGTCGTGGTGGGCGGCGCGCTGGTCAGTGCGCTGTGGTCCGCGTGCAGCTATCTCGCGGTGTTCCGCCGGGCGCTGCACGCCATGCACCGGACGAAGGACGACCGGCCGCCGTGGCGCAAGGCGCCGCGCATCCTCGCGACCGCGCTGCTGCTGATGGCGCTGCTGATCAGCAGCGCGGTGGTGCTGCTGGTGAGCGGTCCGATCGCGCGTGCCGCCGGCCGTGCGCTCGGGCTGGGCGAGGCCGGCGAGGCCACCTGGAATCTGCTGAAGTGGCCCCTGCTGTTGCTGCTGGCCGCCGTGCTGGCGATGGTGCTGTTCCGGTCCGGTCCGCCGAGTTCGCGCGGCGTCCGGCGCGCGGCGCCCGGTGGAATGGTGGCGGTCCTGCTGTGGCTGGTGTCCTCCGCGGGCTTCTCGGCCTATGTGTCGTACGTCGGGACGTTCAACCGCCTCTACGGCTCGCTCGCCGGCCCGCTGGTCTTCCTCATCTGGCTGTGGTTCTCGCATCTGTCGCTGCTGTCCGGGGCCCAGTTCAATGTGGAGCTGCTCCGCGCCGGCCGCTTCGTCAAGCTGCCCGAGCGCACCTGACCGTGCGGACGCCCCGCTCAGCGTGCGCCGTGGGCGGAGGCGATCGCCTCGATACGGCGCGCGAGACCGAAGTCGAGAGCGGTGATCCGGCCACCGATGCTGTGGGTGTTCACCGCCACGGCGAGCCGGTTGTAGCCCAGGTTCAGATCGGCGTGATGGCCCAACTCCTCCTGGATCTGCGCGATGTGGATGACCATCACCGCGGCCGGAAGGTGCCCGTCGAAGGCGTAGCGGCGGCGCAGCAGCTCCCCCTCGACGGACCAGCCGGGCAGCTCCGCCAGGCGGTCCTCGATCTCCTTGATGCCGAGCGGTTCCACCTGGGCGCTCATGACACTCACCTCTTCCCCGTGTGCCGGACATGGGATGTCGTACCGGATGCCGTACGTCGGATGTCGCGTGCCGGATGTCGCATGCCGGTGCCGGGTGCTGCACGCGTCGCTGCCCGGCCGCCGTGACGGTTCCAGCGTGGCACGGCGCGGGGCCCCGAGCGCCGACGTACGAAGGGGCGGCTCGGCAATTGGCCCGGCATGGACCATTACTGACGGGTAGTCCGAGTACGGGGACCCGGTCCACCGCCCCGACGCAGGTGGGTTACCGTCCCTGCCATGACAACTGTCGCGGCGCTTGCGCCGGAGACCACGGGGGCGGGGACGCTGCTGCGCGCATGGCGCAACCGCCGCAACATCAGCCAGCTGGATCTGGCACTGCGCGCCGACTCCTCCGCCCGGCACATCAGCTTCATCGAGACCGGCCGCTCCCGCCCCAGCCAGGAGATGGTGCTGCGGCTCGCCGAACACCTCGACGTCCCCGTACGCGAGCGCAACGCCCTGCTGATCGCGGCCGGTTACGCGCCGGTCTATCCGGAAACGCCGATGGACGACCCCTCGATGCAGGCCCTGCGCACCGGCATGGAGCGGCTGCTGACCGGCTACGAGCCGTTCCCCGCGCTGGTGGTGGACGGCATGTACAACGTCCAGGCGGCGAACCGGGGCATCACCATGCTGCTGGAGGGGATCGACGAGTCCCTGCTGCGGCCACCGCTCAACGCCATGCGGATCACCCTGCACCCGGGCGGCCTGGCGCCCCGTATCCGCAACTTCCTGGAGTGGCGCGGCCATCTCTTCGCCCAGATGGAACGGCAGTTGGCGCTGATGCGGTCCTCGCCGCTGCGGGCGCTCTACGACGAGGTACGGCACTATCCGCTGCCCGAGGGCGGGCGGGAGGTGGCGTGCTTCGGCGAGCATCCGCCCTTCGCGCTGCCCATGATGATCGAGCACGGGGGCGTGGTGCTGTCGTTCATCTCCACCATCGCCACGTTCAACACCCCGATGGATGTGACCGTCTCCGAACTGGCGGTGGAGACCTTCCTCCCCGCCGACCCGGAGACGGTCGCCCAGCTGCGGAAGCTGGAGCCGTGACCGATCGCGATTCCGCTGCCGGTTCGGCTCCCGGTCCCGGTCCGGATTCCGAATTCCGGATCTACGCTGCCGAGGGCGGCACCCGGTCCAGAAACCCGCACACCGAACGGATCCGGCCGTCCTTGTCCAGCCGCACGACGTCGAACCCGGCCACCGGTGCCGAACCGTCCGCCTCGTTGACCAGCTCCCACCCGAAGCGGGCAAGGTCGTGGTGTCCGTCCACGTCCCCCAGCGGCCGGAAGACGAACCCCGGGAACTGCGCATGCGCCCCGGCGATCAGCGCCGCGAGCCCTTCGTGCCCGGCGACGTCGGCCATCGGGTCGGTGTAGGTGGCGTCGTCGGCGAACGCCTCGGCAACGGCCTTGTCCAGGACCGCCGCGTCGGTGGCGTTCCATGCCGCGAAGTAACGGGCGACGGCGGCCGGGTATCCGTCGCTCCCCTGCGGGGCCTGCGGGTTCTGCTGGGCTGCCGCCCGCTGCTGCTCGTGCTGAGTGGTCATGACGCGCTCCTCGTGCGGTCCGCCGTGCAGGGCACGGTCGTGGTCGGTTGCCGGTTCACGGGCCGGAGTGCGCCGGCCCGTGAACCGATGCCCTCACTCTGGCGGGCGGCGGGGCGGGGGTCGATTACGCGCGAGGTAATGGCGGCGGTGCGCCCGGCGGCGCGCCGGCGAACCGCGGGCATGAGGCGGGGACACCCTCTGTGGCTGGGGCGGTCGGAGGCTGGATTGCCGCTGGATTGCAGAGCCTGTCAGTGACGCTTAGCGTGATGTCGGGGGCTTCAGGGGCTCTCTGGCGCGGTGCGTGGGGCGGACTCGGCAGGGCATATGCCCGGGGTCCGGTCCATCGAGGTGATCAATGACGACGGACAGCACACGGACGCGCGTCAAGAATCTCGCCGACACCGTCAGGCATCCGATCCGTTCGCCGATCCTCCACGCCGACCTCGGATCAGTTCGCTGCGGCGAGCGGTCCTGATCACGGACCTCAGCGGGCCGAAGGTGCGGAGCCCGGTCTCCGACGAAGATGCCGCCACCGGCGTCGTTCCCGTCATTCCTGTCCAGAACGCCCGCCGAGTTCGTCGGACACCGAGAGACGAAAGGTCACTCATGCCGCACTCCATGCGCGCGCTGGTAGCCGGAAAGGTTGGCGAGCCGGCCGATGTCCTGCGGCTGGAATCCCGTCCTGTTCCCACGCCGGAAGCCGGTCAGGCGTTGATCCGCGTGAAGGCGACTCCGATTCACGCCAGTGATCTGCACGTGCTGCGTGGCCGCTACGGTTTCTCCCCCGAGCTTCCCGCTGTCGGGGGTCACATGGAATGCGTGGGCCGTATTGAGGCCCTGGGCCCGGATGTCGAGGGACTGCAGACCGGCGAGCGCGTGGTGGCCGTTGCCGTCCCGGCGGTACCCGGGCCGCATGTGGCCGGCACGTGGCAGGAATACCTTGTTGCCGATGTACGAAGGCTCCTGCCGGTCCCCGATCGTCTGAGCGACTCCAGCGCCTGTCAGCTCGCCGTCAACCCGTTGACCGCGCTGCTCCTGGTGACGCGCGAACTCGACGTACGGCCGGGCGCATGGTTGTTGCAGACGGCCGCGGGCTCCACCGTCGGCCGGCTCGTCATTCAGCTGGCCAAACATCTGGGTATCCGCACGCTCAATGTCGTGCGGCGGCGCGCTGCCGTCGAGGAGATCGAGGCGCTCGGTGGCGACGAGGTCATTTGCACGGAGGACGAGGACCTGGTGCAGCGCGTGGCCGAGATCGCAGGACCGGCCGGCGTGCGCAAGGCCACCGACTGTGTCGCGGGCGACGTGGGTGCCCAGGTGTCCCAGGCATTGGCTCCGGGAGGAGAGGTCGTGGTCTACGGCGCGCTCTCCACCCATCGGCAGACCGACCCGGCAGCGCTGACGATCCCGCTGCAGGCACGCTCGCTCATCTACGAGTCCAAAGCAGTCCGTGGCTTCTGGCTCAACCGCTGGTTCGGCACGGCCTCACCTGCGGATGTGCTGCGTGCGCTGTCCGAGGTTCGCAGTCTCGTCGCCGATGAGGTGCTGAGCATCCCCCAGGGCCAGCCGTTCCCGCTCGAACGCTTCGCTGAAGCCCTCTCGTTCGCCGAAGCTCCCGCACATGGCGCGAAACCGCTCTTCGTCTTCGAGGACGGCCGGGACGAGGACGACACGTAGGACGCGGCCATCGGACCGGCAGGGCACAGCGGTGCAGGTCGCAGGGCACGGCGCGAAGATGACCGCGCGGGAACCGCGGCGCCTCTCACGAACGGAAATGGACGAGCTCGGTCTGTTCCTCGGCCACCTGTGGGCGGGCTTTGCGGCGGGCCCGCGGTACCGCGCGTGCCACGCGGTCGCCCGCCCACCGCAGGATGGAGGTCGGGAGGAAGAGCGAGTCCGCCGCGATCATCGCCAAGGAGAAGAAAGGCAGGCCGAGCAGAATCCCGATGCCCGCATGCATGCTCATCATGATCGCGACCATCACGGTCCGCAGGCGCCTGTTGAAGAGCGTGAAGGGAAAGGCGACTTCGACCATCACCGTGCCGTAGGTCAGCAGCAGGACGATGAAACTGCTGCTCGCGATGGCGTGCGACAAGGCGGGCCATGGGGTGTAGACGCCGACGTGCAAGGGGTAGTAGAGCGCCGTGCCGTCCTGCCAGAGGGAGCCCTGGATCTTGTACCAGCCGGAGGCGGAGTAGATCAGGCACACCTGGACCGCGATCACGAGCAACGCACCCGCGTGCACGACGTTGCCGACCATGTCCATCACCGTGCGGGGCTCGCCGGGCGCATAGCGGCGTATCAGCCACCACGCCGCCTGCACGACGACGAAGCCCCAGAGCAGCACGGCCCAGCCCGTGCCCACCTTGCCCAGCACGGTGCCCAGGACAAGCGCGGCGGTACAGAGCAACCACATGACGATGCCGACGACATCCCGGCAACTGCCGCCGTCCTCGCGGACGTTCGCGCGACGCCGCGCGTCCAGCGACCAGACTTGGCCGCAGCGCGTGAACACCAGGTAGATCGCAAAAACGTGGACGACGTCGTTGCCGGCGTTCCCCACATAGGGATTGCGGTGCAGGAGCGCCAGCACACCGATCAGGAAGAGCAGCGAAGCGGTACGGGTTCGCCACCCGAGGAGCAGCATCACCGACGCGATCATCGCCGCCGCGTAGACGAACTCGAACCACAGCCGGCCGTCGGACCACATGAGGACGGTGAAGGCGTGATTCGTGGAGATCAGTTCACGGGCCATGCTCCAGCTCAACGGGCTGCCCGGCCCATAGAGCTCGTTGCGGTGCACCCACTCGCGGAGCAGATAGGCGAGCCAGGTGAACGAGAATCCGATCCGGATGGCGGCCGACTGGTACGGCGCGATGGCGCCGCCGGTGATCCGTCCGAGGCCCCGCCTGATCGCTGTGCCAGTGCCGCGACGAAGCCCTTGGAAGGGGGACGGCACGGATTCGCGGCCGGGGGTGGCCGGAGAGTATGCGGTCACTTGAAGTCCTCGGTGTTGACGGTCCACCACGGCATCAGCTGATAGCTGGTCTGGGTGTCGGTTTTCTTGGCGACCCACGGAGGCGTCTCCACCGGGGTGACGGCCGAGCGCAGCTGGATGCGTACCACGGTGCCGCCGTTGAGGTGCGGCCCGAATCGATGAGCGACGATGCGCAAGAGATACTGCTGCGTCAGGTTTCCCTGCGGTCCGAGTGACCGGCCCTGGGGATCGTGCAGGTCGGCATAGTTGCCCCAGGCGGTGGAGAGTTCGCTCTGCTGCGTTTGACTGGGAAAGGCGTTGTGCACGATCCGCGCCTCGTCCATGGCGCCCAGGTCCACCCAACTGGTGGTAGTGACGTTTCCGTCGGGCATCACGACGTTGGCGCGTGCCTGCACATGGGTGTTCTCGTTCTGCGGGTTGGGGGCGAAGAGCTTCCAGCCCTGCGTAAAGTCAGGGGAGACGTACGTGTGGATGCCTGCGGCGTGCTTCTGGGAGAGTGCGTTCGTGGGGGCGACGTTGAGGAAGACCGTCGCCAAGTGCACGGCAGCCGCGATCACGACGCCCACCACGACGACCACGACGATGGTCACGGACAGTGGCGAGAGGCCGGATATCCGCCTCGGCCCGCCGACGGGATCCGGTGGCAATCCAGAACTCCGGCCCGCGCCGTCGCCCGGAGTCTTTCCGGTCGGCGCGGGCCGGTCCGGAAGTGCCTCGTCGGCCGCCTTTATATGAGGCGGCTTCTTGGCATTCCCGGTCCCCATGGCTTACTAGCCTGCATTGCCTGCGGCGTTGCCGATGGCATTGCCCAGGCCTCCGGCTCCGCCAGCGTTACCTGCTGCGTTGCCGATCGCGTTACCCAGGCCACCAGCACCGGCTCCACCAGCGTTACCTGCGGCGTTACCGATCGCATTGCCCAGGCCACCAGCACCGGCTCCACCAGCGTTACCCGTGGCGTTACCGATCGCATTGCCCAGGCCACCAGCACCGGCTCCACCAGCGTTACCCGTGGCGTTACCGATCGCATTGCCCAGGCCACCAGCACCGGCTCCACCAGCGTTACCCGTGGCGTTACCGATCGCATTGCCCAGGCCACCAGCACCGGCGC
>NZ_JBITYA010000013.1:290544-304781 GCF_044544985.1 Streptomyces sp. NPDC053427
GCTCCACCAGCGTTACCCGTGGCGTTACCGATCGCGTTACCCAGGCCACCGGCACCGCCGGCTCCGCGTGCATTGTTCGTAGCGTTTCCGATGGCGTTGCCGAGGCCACCGGCACCGCCGGCTCCGCGTGCATTGTTCGTAGCGTTTCCGATGGCGTTGCCGAGTCCGCCGCCCACCACATTCCTGCACAGTCTCCTGGGGCGGCACCGGCGGTCGGGTGCGTTCGTCTTCGACTTCGCCTTTACGTGGGTTCCTGCACCGTTGACATGGCTCTGTGCCGCCTGTGCGGCTGCCGAGCTTATTGTCTGAGGCGCACTGGCTTCAGCGGCTGTGATGCCATACGCGCCTGCCGCCATACAAACGGCCGCCGCGACACCGAGCATCTTCTTCATGGTCAGCCTCAAAAAATTGAAAAATTCCAAAAAAGAGGGAAGTCACGCAAGCTTCATGATCTGCACCCGGAATACCGGTGAGCCGTGAATGCGAAAATCCCGTGGCTCCCACGTGAGCGTCCTCACGCGCGCCGCGCTGATACGCGACATGCCATTGGCGCTGCTACATTGCCTTCTCAATGTGCAACACTTGTCCAATTTCTCCGGAATTTCAAGGGGCAGAATGACTGGTTTACATGTGGGTAATACCGCCCCGCCGACCACCCCATGGGCAAAACTGCCCAATTTTGTTTTGAACTCAATCACCGGTCAGACCGTAGCGCAGCGCCAACCGGGTCAGATCCGCCCTTCGGTGCGAGCCACTCTTGCTGCGCAGCCGGTCCAGATGGGAATGCACCGTATTTTCGGTGATGTTCAGTTTGGCGGCGATCTCCCGGTCCGTGGCGCCGCTGGCAAGGAGTTGCAGGATCTGCCTCTCGCGGTCGGTGATGTGGAGAGGTGGCACGGGCAGGACCTTGCCGTTGAGGTGGGTGGAGAAGTAGCTGCACCCCGAAGCGACGGCACGGATGGCCGTGAGCAACTCTGGTTCGCTGATTCTCTGACCCAGGTATCCGCGCGCGCCGGCCTTAATACACAAGACTACGTCGGATTGCGTTTCGGAGACCGACAGCACGATGACCGCATGCCCTCGCATATGCAATTGGGTGACGACATTGGACGTCTCCCAGGTGGGCAGCTGAAGGTTCAGCAGGACGACCTCTCCGGCATTCCCGTCGCTGCGATGATCGCCCACACTCCCGAACGAATTCACAATCTGCAGATCCGGCTCGGGATTGATCACATGCACCAGGCCGTGCAGAAGCAGCGGGCAATCGCAGATGACGCTGATCGGCGTCAGGGGTGCGTTCATCGGGGTTCCAGGGAGATAGGAGCACCCGCCACACAACGGGCACCGGAGTCGACAGCCGGCGGTCCTACCGCCTGAACCCAGACTGGACTGATTTTCGACCATTTGCATGCCCAGTGGGCCAGGCGGCTCACCCGGCGCGGCCCCGGAGGCGTTGCGGCCCGGCCCCGCTACTCCTGGACGCGGGCGCGGGGTTTGGCGCGTACGTGCATGCGTTCGCCCTGGCTGCCGAAGAGGCTGAGGACCTCGACGGGGCCGTCGCCGGTGGTGCCGAACCAGTGCGGCAGCCGGGTGTCGAATTCGGCGGCCTCGCCCGGTTCCAGGACCAGATCGTGGTCGGCCAGGACCAGGCGCAGGCGTCCGGCGAGCACGTAGAGCCATTCGTAGCCCTCGTGGGTGCACGGCTCGGGTGTGCAGCGACTGGCCGGCAGGACCATTTTGAAGGTCTGCAACGGGCCGGGCTGACGGGTCAGGGGCAGCACCGTGGCGCCCCGCATCCGCCGGGGCGTGAGGCGGACGCGCGGGTCGCCGACCTCGGGGGCGCCGACCAGTTCGTCGAGGGGGACCTGGTGGGCCTGGGCGATGGGGAGCAGGAGTTCCAGACTGGGCCGGCGTTGGCCGGATTCCAGGCGGGAGAGGGTGCTCTTGGAGATGCCGGTGGCCTCTGAGAGCGCCGCCAGGGTCACGGCACGCTCGGTGCGCAGGCGTTTGAGCCGGGGGCCGACCTGGGACAGGGCTCGGCTGATGGCGGGTGAGTGCTCCACACCGTCCATTGCACCGCGTCCTTCCCGGAAATGGCAACCATGGTTGCCGAGGAAGGAAGGGGACGGGCCCCCGAGGGGCGAGCGGGGCGCCCGTCCGGCGTGTCAGTCGTCGAAGTCGGTGCCGCGGCTGACGGCCTCCCACTCGGTCGTCTCCTCGATCGAGGCACTCAGATGGGCCAGGACCGCATCGGCGGCGTCGTTGCCCAGCGGCAGACGAAGCGGCGTCTCCTTGGTGTCCAACGCGGTCAGAATGGCCGCGGCGGCCTTGGCCGGATCGCCGGGCTGCTTGCCGTCGGAGTCCGGAAGCCCCGTACGGACCGGGCCGACCGTTTCCTCGTACGCGGGCAGAGCGGCGGACCGGTGCAGGGCGCCGCCGCCCGCGAAGCCGGTCCGGAACGCGCCGGGTTCGACGATCAGCACCTTGACGGAGGGTGTGCCCAGCCCCCCGAAGAGCCCCCGGAAAACCCCCCGCCGGTCCGGGGGCGGACCGGCTGTCGGCGCCCTTTCCCCGCCGGAAGACTCGGCCGTATGACAACGAGTCTCCGCTCCCCCGTCCCACCCGCCGCCCCGGCCGCACCGCCCGGCAGCGACTTCGCCCGGCTGTCCAGCCGTATAGCGGCGGCCGGGCTGTTCGCCCGCCGGCCCGGCTACTACGCCGTCCGGCTCTCGCTGGTGACCGCGGCGTTCGCCGGGGCCTGGACGGCGTTCGGGATGCTGGGGGACAGTTGGTGGCAGCTGGGCGTGGCCGCCGTGCTGGCCTTCGTCTTCGGGCAAGTCACCCTGGTGACACACGATGTGGCACATCGGCAGGTGTTCCGGAGGCGACGGCCGAGCGAGATCGGCGGCCTGCTGTTCGGCAATCTCGGCGTCGGGATGTCGTACGGCTGGTGGATGAACAAGCACACCCGCCACCACGCCAATCCCAACCACGAGGAGCTGGACCCGGACGTCGCGCCCGACATCCTGGTGTGGTCCCAGGACCAGGCGCGGGCCGCCACCGGACTGCCCCGCTTCATGGGCCGCCATCAGGCGTGGCTGTTCTTTCCGCTGCTCACGCTGGAGGGATTCAACCTCCATGTATCGAGCCTGCGGGCGCTCCGGTCACCCGCGATGAAGCGCCGGGGCACGGAGGCCGGGCTGCTGACAGCGCATGTGGCGCTGTACCTCGGCGCGCTCTTCCTGGTCCTGTCCCCCGGTAAGGCGCTGGCGTTCCTCTTCGTCCATCAGGCGCTGTTCGGCGTCTATCTGGGCTGCACCTTCGCGCCCAACCACAAGGGCATGCCGACGCTGACGGGCGAGGAGCGGCCGGACTTTCTGCGCCGTCAGGTGCTCACCTCGCGCAATGTCCGCGGCGGCCGGCTCACCGATGTGCTGCTCGGCGGCCTCAACTACCAGATCGAGCACCACCTCTTCCCGCATCTGCCGACCCCGCACCTCCGCCGCGCCCAGCTGATCGTGCGCGCGTACTGCGCCGAGATCGGCGTCCCGTATCACGAGACGGGACTGCTCTCCTCGTACGGGGAGGCGCTGCGCCATCTGCACCGGGTCGGCGAGCCGTTGCGTGCGGCGCGGACCCGGCCGTAACGGCGGCCGCACCCCGGGGCGCCGGCCGGGGCCGTACGCTTCGGCCGGCCGCTGGAGGGCCGAGACTCCGGTGAACGGGCGGGCGGCGGGCGACGGAGACGCCCGCCGGCCCTGACAGAGGCTCAGGCCACGTCGGCCGGCAGCGCCCCCGCACTCGGGGCCGAGCCGGCGGCCGGTGCGTCGGCGGCCACGTCCGGGTCCGCGGCGTCCGCGGCGTCGCGCTCCCGTCCGGCCCGCCGCGCCGCCATCACCGCGTACACCAGGATTCCGGCGAAGAGGAACAGCACGCCTTGGTAGATCGCGGCCTGGCCCGCCCCGGCCACCAGCCAGAACGTGAAGCCGAACGCGACCAGCGCGAGGGTCAGATCGCGGGCGAAGCGGGCCGGGCGGACCTTGTCGCGGCGGCCGGTCAGCAGGAAGTAGATCTGCGCGCCGGCGGCGAGGAGGTAGGGGACGGTGGCCGAGAAGGTGGTGATCAGGACCAGGATCTCGAAGACACCGCCGGCGCCGATCAGGTAGTTGATCACGGTCAGGGCGCTGGCCAGCAGCGCGGCGGCGAGCACGCCGAAGGTGGGGACGCCGCGCCGCTTGACCAGGAACGGCGCGGGGAAGAGACCGTCCTTGGCGGCGGCGTACGGGGACTGGGCGCTCATCAGGGTCCAGCCGTTGAGGGCGCCGAGGATGGAGATCACGGCCGCGGCGGCGACGACCGTACCGCCCCAGCGGCCGCCGAACATCGCGTTCACCGCGTCGGAGAACGGCGCCGTGGAGTGCACCAGCTTGGTGTGCGCGACGGTGCCGAAGACCGCGAGGGTGCCCAGGAGGTAGACGACGGCGGCGCCGACGGTGCCCAGAACCGTGGCCCGGCCGACGTTGCGTTGGGGGTCGCGGACCTCGCCCGCGCTCATCGCGGCGGATTCCACGCCCACATAGCTGTAGAGGAGGATCGCGGCCGCGGCGGACAGCCCGCCGACCGTGCTGCCACCGCCCTCGTGGAACGCGCCGAGGTTGTCGGGGTCGAAGAAGAACAGTCCGACGACGGCGATGAAGAGGAGCGGGATGAACTTGAGGACGGTGGAGACCAGCTGGACCGCGCCCACATAGCGGGTGCCGGCGAAGTTGGCGAGGGCCGGGAGCCAGAGCGCACCGAGGGCGACGGCCAGGTCGGTGCCGGCGGACGCATGGCCCGGGAAGAGGACGTGGACATAGCCGACGGCGGCGACCGCGAGCGCCGCGTTGCTGACCCAGGTCATGGTCCAGTACGACCAGGCGGACAGGAACCCGGCGAAGTCGCCGAACGCCTCGCGGGCGTAGACGTAGGGGCCGCCGGTGTCCGGGTGGCGCTGGGCCAGCCGCCCGAAGACCAGGGCGAGGGCCACGGCTCCGACGGTCAGTACGCCGAAGGCGAGCAGGCTGACGGTGCCGAACGGGGCGACCGAGGCCGGCAGCAGAAAGATGCCGCCGCCGATGATGTTGCCCATCACCAGGGCGGTGGCGGTAATCAAGTTCATCCGGAACGGACGCTTTGATTGACTGTGCAGGTCAGAGGCGTTACGGGTGACCTCTGCGGCAGGATCGCGATGCATGGTGTGTGACGCGTCTCTCATCGTGCTGGCTCGCCGGGGTGCCGGCTGAGCCTATGGTCACCGGGCGCGCTCACGGCACAAAATCACCGTGAATCGTCCTGCCCAACCCCCCTGTCGGGCGAAGATCTTCGGTCGCGTCGGCCGACCGCAGGACGCTGGACGGAGCCACCCGAGCCCGTCGGACGGGCCCCTACGTGACCGGGGCCGGACGTGACCGGGGCCGCTCGGGTCGTCACGTCTCCTCGAACACCCGGGACGCGCCGACCGGCAGATCCCACAGGTCCTCGCGGGGACGGCCGGTGGCGGCCCAGGCGGCGCGCACCCGGTGCAGGGGTTCCAGGGGCCGTTCGGCGGAGAGCAGGAAAGTGGACCAGTGCATCGGCGCCAGCGCCCGCGCGCCCAGGTCCTGGCAGGCCCGTACGGCCTCCTCCGGGTCGGTGTGCACGGGGCGCAGCATCCAGCGCGGGTCGTAGGCGCCGATGGGCAGCATCGCCAGGTCGATACCGGGGTAGCGGCGGCCGATCTCCTCGAACCAGTGGCCGTAACCGGTGTCCCCCGCGAAGTGCAGCCGCCGCCCGTCGGGCGCGGTGAGCATCCAGCCGCCCCAGAGCGTGCGGCACGTGTCGGTCAGGGTGCGCTTGCTCCAGTGGTGGGCGGGGACGAAGTCGAAGCGTACGGGGCCGTCGGGGGCGGGCAGTTCGACGGCCTCCCACCAGTCGAGGTCGGTGACGTGGGTGAAGCCGCGGCGGCGGGCCCAGGGGGCGAGGCCGGCGGGGAGCAGCAGCGGGGTGTGGCGGGGCAGCCGTTTGAGGGTCGGGGCGTCCAGGTGGTCGTAGTGGTTGTGGCTGATGACGACCGCGTCGACGGCCGGCAGGTCCTCCCAGCGGACGCCTACGGGGGTGACCCGGGCGGGGGTTCCGAGGATCTTGCGGGACCAGACCGGGTCGGTCAGTACGGTCAGACCGCCGATCCGGATCACCCAACTGGCGTGTCCGGCCCAGGTGAGGGCGACGGTGGTGGGTCCGGCGACGGGCATCGGACCCGGCTCGAAGGGGAGTTCCTGGATCTCCCGCAACGATTCGGGTACCGGCCGCAGCTTGCCCTCCCGGGCGATCCGGGCCAGCGCGCGGACACCGGGCAGCGGCGCGGTCAGCCGGTCGGTGAAGTCCCTGGGCCAGGTCCGGGGTTCCCCCAGGGGGCGCGGCTCGACGAGCGGTGGCGGGGTGGCGTGCGGGAGGGCGGGGGTGGCGTGCGGCGGGGCGGCGTCGGGAGTGACCGGCGGGGCGGCGTCGGAGGTGACCGGCGGGGCGGCTGGAGTGGGCGCGGTGGCGGCGCGGGCATCGGCGACCGAGCGCTCGGTCTGTTCGGTCATCGAGGGCTCCATTCGGGGGACGCGTGGGGGGCGCATCGGGGGGCGGCATCCGGGGCGGCATGGGGCAACGGGCGGAGGACGGGGGCGGATCAGCCGTCCGCCGGGGCCGTGAGCGCGGCCAGTGCCCGCGACAAGGCGGTCAACGAATCGGCGACGGGGGGAAGTTCGAGGGGGTTGGACGCTTCCAGGGCGCGCCCGCGCAGCTCCCGGTCGGCGCCCAGCAGCGCCTCGGACCCCAACCGCACCCGTAACGCCCTCGGATCGTCCCCGAAGCGGTGCCCGCCGCGGGCCGACCAGGGCGCCAACTCCCGTTCCAGTTCGGCCGATTGACCGATGCCGTGGGACACGAGGGCGCGGCGCAGCGGCTCCAGGTCGGCGTACAGGTGGCTGCCGGAGTGCGGCGGTCGGCAGACCGCGCCGGCCGCCGTGAGGGTGCCGTGGAGGGCGGCGGTGAGCGTGGCGTGCAGCCGGGCGGCGGCGGCGGTTCTGGTGCGGACGGCGTCGGGTTCGCCAAGGGCGTGGGTGACGGCGCAGGCGAGGGGGCCGGGGAGCGGGGTGCGCAGCGCGGCCAGTGTGCCGAGGGCCGCCGCCCGCAGTGCCGCGCCCCGTTCCGTGTCCGGGAAGCGCGCGATCGCCGCCGGCCAGGACGCGGGGACGAGGGTGGCGCGCAGATCGGTGAGCACCACGACCTCGTCGGGCAGCATCTCGGCGGGGCTGAGCACCACGGTGTCATGGGGGTCGTGCAGCAGATCGCGGTGCGATTCGTCGCTGACGACCCACAGCCCCTCCCCAGCCGCCGCCTCGCACACCTCGTGCAGCTGCTCGGGCGCCGGGCAGGTGCCGGTCGGGTCATCGGCGACGGACAGCACGAGGACGCGCGGGTCCTCGCCCCGCAGCCGGGCCCGACGGACGGTCTCCAGCAGCGCGAACGGGTCGGGCATCCCGCCCGATTCGGCCGGGACGGGCGCGAGGTGCACCGGACGACCGAGCAGCCTGGCGGGCGGTGCGTACCACTCGGAGCAGGGCCGCGGCAGCACCACGGCGCCCTCGGCCGCGGCGTACAGCGCGAGGAGCAGGGCCGGGCCGCCCGGGGCGGCGAGCGTATGGCCGGGGGTGGTGTCCAGGCCGCGGCGTTGCCAGTAGCCGCAGGCGGCGGTGCGCAGCGACGGGGAGCCGCCGGGGGGTTCCGGTTCACTGCGGCCGGCGGCCGCGGAGAGGTGCGCGGCGAGATCCGGGAGCACCGGGAGGCCCACCGGCGGGTCCGGGGCCGGATCCGGGGCGGTCCGCTGCATCCGTACCTCCACCCTCCGCGACGGCAGGCGATCGTGGGACCGTCACATGATTGACGGCTCCGACCACCTTGGCAGATGGGGCGGGTGGCGACCGGGGCGACACGTCAGCGTCGGGAGGGAGGGGTCGAGCGGCGGGACGGGGCGGGGCCGGATGGGGCATCGGGTCACCCGTTCGTACGCGCGGGTGCGCGGCCGGCCCGTGGCGGGGCCGGCCGCACTCGGAGTGACGCGCTCAGCCCGTCCCGGCCGGAGTCGACGTCCATGTCCCCAGGGCCATCTCGGCGGTGATGCCGGGCCCGAAGCCCGCCAGCAGTCCCCGCTGGCCGTCGAGCGCCGATGCCTCGTCGAACATCCGCGCAAGGGCGTCGAGTACCACGGCGCTGGCGATGTTGCCGTATTCGGTGAGCGTCGCGCGGCTGAAGCGGAACGCCTCGGGTGGTACGTCGAGGAAGCGGCACAGGTCGTCGAGGATGCGCGGGCCGCCCGCGTGGACGATGTAGAAGTCCAGCTCGCCCGCGTCCCAGTGCTGCCGCTCGGCGACGGCGCGCAGGGCGGGGGCGAGGGGTTCCATGGTGCCGGGCACCCTCTTGTCCAGCTGGAAGTGGAATCCGGTGGACCGCACCGCGTAGGAGATCCAGTCCTCGGTGTGGGGGATGAGGTACGAGCCGTTGCGTTCCAGGTGGACGCCGGTGCCGCCGCTCCCGCGGACCACGGCGGACGCGACCGCGTCCCCGAACAGGCCGTTGGACAGCAGCGAGCCCACTCCCAGGTCCGTGGGCTGGTAGCACAGCGAGCAGAACTCGCAGGCGACGAGCAGCACATTGGCGTCGGGGTACGCCCGGCAGAAGTCGTGCGCCCGGTTGATGGCGGCGCCCCCTGCCGCACAGCCGAGTTGGGCTATCGGGATCTGCCGGGTCTCCGACCGGAAGCCCATTTCGTTGATGAGCCACGCGGTCAGCGCCGGCATCATGAAGCCGGTGCAGGACACGTAGATGATCAGGTCGATCTGCTGGGGTTCCAGCTCGGCCTGGTCGAGCGCCTTGCGTACCACGGAGGGGACCCGGGCCTTGGACTCCTCTTCGTAGATGGCGCTGCGGGCGTCCAGCCCGGGGTGTTCCAGCACCTTGTCGATCGGCATGATCAAGTGCCGTCTGACCACGCCCGTGTGCTCGATCAGCCGGAGCACCTTTTTCAGCTGCAGATGGTCGTAGTGCAGCTGCCGCGCGAGTTCGAGGGTGTCGTCCCTGGTGATGATGTATTCAGGGACTGCGATTGCCGGTTTGCACAGAACCGCCATGGATTGGACTCCTAGCAGACTGTGGTCCGCTCGGTACGATCCCTGGCTCTGACTTACGGGGTGTGGTGGGCCGGCGGTAGCCGCCGCGGCAATGCGTGCGCTCGTGTGGGTGCAACAGAACCACTGACGGTTCCGGCGGCCCGAGTCGAGGCCCCGGGGAGGGACGCGAGCGGGCCAGCCGTCGAAGAATGAACTCTCCCTTGTGAGGGTGGATCATCTTTACGAGCAACGGTACGGCAGACGGGTGACGTCCGCATGCCGCTGCGGACCGCGGAGGTCACCAGGTGACCGGAAGTGCCAGCGGATAGCGCCAGATGGAGGTCTGGTTCCAGCGCACCTCCTCGGCCGGCTTCGCCAGTGCCAGCTCGGGGAAGCGCTTCAGGAGGGTCCCCAGGGCCACTTCGAGCTCGATGACGGCGAGCGGGGCGCCGAGGCAGTGGTGTCCGCCCCAGCCGAAGGTCATGTGGGGCGGCTTCTCGCGGCTCAGATCGAGCTCGTCGGGCCGGTCGAACTTCCGCTCGTCCCGATTGGCCGTCAGATAGGAGACATGCACGATGTCCCCTTCCCGGATCGTCACCCCGCTCAGCTCCACGTCCTCCAGGGCGACGCGGGGAATGCCGACGCCCTTGCGGAACGGGATGAACCGCAGCATCTCCTCCAGCGCCTGCGGGAGCCGCTCGGGGTGGGAGCGCAGCATGGCGAGGTCGTCGGGCCGGGTGAGCAGGGTGTAGGCGAGGTTGCCGATCTGGTAGGTGGTGGTGTCCTGGCCGGTGATGAGCAGGACCATGGCCATGACGGTCAGTTCCCGCTCGTCGAGGATCTCGTCCCCGTCGCGGGCCGTGGCCAGGGCGCTGATCAGGTCGTCCGCCGGGTGCTCGCGCCGGTGTGCGGTCAGTTCCGCGAAGTAGCCGCGCATCTCGGCCTTGGCCCGGATGGCGGCGTCCTTGTTGTCGAGGCTGACGTTCATCATGGTGCGGGCGTACGCGCGCAGCTGCGCGCGGTCGGCCTCGGGGATGTCGAGGACCTCGCAGATGGTGGTCAGGGGCAGCGGGGCCGCCAGGTTCTCCATCAGGTCGCCGGGCGCGCCCTGCTCGCTCATGGCGTCCAGCAGTTCGTCCACGACGCGCTGGGTACCGGCCCGCATGCGCTCCACGTGACGCGGCGCGAACGCCTTGGAGACCAGGCTCCGCAAACGGCTGCTGGCGGGCGGGTCCATGACGTTGATCGCCTCGTCCTGGACGATCGGCTCCGGCGTCATACGGGGGAAGTCCCGGCCGATGACGGCGTGCCGGCTGAAGCGCCGGTCGGTGGTCACGGTGCGCACGTCCTCGTACCGGGTGACGAGCCATGCCTCGCCCTCCCCGTACGGCAGCCGGATGCGGGCGACCGGTTCCTCGGTCAGCAGGCGCTTGAGCGTGGGGTCGAACTCAAGGGCCTCGGCGTAGTCGAACGGGCAGTTCCAGACGTTGGGGCCGGGTTCCATGGTGAGCTCCCGAAGTGAGAGGTGACGAGCGGATGCGCCGCCTGCGACGGCGGGCCGGGACGCGCCGGTTCGGCAACGGCCAGGCAGAGCGGGGTGCGGGTAGCGCCGTGCGCCGGCACAGAAATGCGACGGCGCGGTGAAATGCGCGGTATCGGGAATGTGCGGGTACAGGGATGCGCAGGCACATGGCACGGGTACCTGCGCGGATACGGGGCGCATGTACACGACGCATATACGGGAATGCGCATATTCGGCATTGGGCCGTAAATGCCCCTTTCGTTCGCTCGCAAGCATGGTAGCCACCGAGGTGGGGGGCGGCCCGGCGTCCGGCCGGGCGCGGGCGGCGGGTGCGACCGCCTGGCCCTGCCACGGCGGCGTACGGCGATGAGCGGGCGGTTCGGCCGGCGCATTGCGCCATTCGGGTGGCTCGCGCCGGCGCCGGCCGGGTTCGCCCGCGCGCCGCTCCGGAAGATCCGCCGCGGATCGGACCGCCCGGGTCTGCCGCGGTCCCGCCTGGGTACAAGGTGCCGCATGCGGAAAATACTGACCGACCTCGACCAGCTGACCTTCGTCCGGATCGCCTCGCGCGAGTGGCCGGGCGCCCGGCGCGTGCTGCCGCGACTGTCCCGCAGCGCCAATCACGGGTTGCTGTGGTTCGGGCTCGCGGCGGGCGTCGCCGCACTGGGAGGCAGACCCGGCCGGCGGGCCGCGCTGCGCGGTGCGGCCTCGCTGGCGGTGGCCTCGGCGACCGTGAACACGCTCGGCAAACGCTCCGTACGGCGCGAGCGGCCGCTGCTGGATGCGGTGCCGGTGATGCGGCGGCTGCATCGCCAGCCCTTCACCTCTTCCTTCCCGTCCGGGCACGCGGCCTCGGCGGCGGCCTTTGTCACCGGGGTCGCGTTCGAGAACAAGTGGTGGGGGCTGGCGCTGGCGCCGGTGGCCGTGTCGGTGGCCTTCTCCCGCATCTACACCGGGGTGCACTATCCCGGCGATGTGCTGGCCGGCGCGGCGCTGGGCGCCGGTGCCGCGTTCGCCGTGCGCGGCCTCGCACCGACCCGCGCCCAGCTGGCGCCGCCGGCCCGGCCCCGCGCGGCCGCGCCCGCGCTGCCCGGCGGGCGCGGCCTGGTGGTGGTCGCGAACCAGGGCTCGGGGCAGCGCGCCGGGCCGCGCCCGGACCGCGCCCAGGAGGTGCACGGGGCGCTGCCGCACGCCGAGGTCATGGAGTACGGCGGGCCGCAGGCGCGGCCCCTGGTGGACGTGCTGGAGGAGGCCGCGGAGCGCGCCAGGGAGCTGGGCGGGGCGCTGGGGGTGGCCGGCGGCGACGGCAGCGTCAACGCGGCGGCAACGGTCGCGGCACGGCACGGGCTGCCGCTGGCGGTACTGCCGGGCGGCACCCACAACCACTTCGCGTACGACCTGGGGATCGAGACCTACGCGGCGGCGGCGCGCGCCCTGGAGCGCGGCGAGGCGGTCGCCGTGGACCTCGCGCGCTTCCGCAGCGGACCGCACGCCGAGGGCCACTACTTCCTCAACACCTTCTCCATCGGCGTGTATCCGGAGCTGGTGCGCATCCGCGAGCGGTGGGCGGGCCGGATCGGGGCCTGGCCCGCCGGGGTGCTCGCGGCGTGGGAAGTGCTGCGCACCGCCGAGCCGTTGACTCTTGAGATCAACGGCAAGCGGCGCGCGGTGTGGCTGCTGTTCGTCGGCAACTGCCAGTACCGGGGACTGGGGCTGACGCCGGTGCGGCGGCACGACCTGGCGGACGGGGTGCTCGATGTGCGGGTGGTGCACGGCGGCCGACTGGCCCGTACCCGGCTGCTCGCCGCGGCCCTGACGGGCTCCCCGCGCAGCTCACCCGTCCTCGGCGAGGCCCGGCTGCGCCACCTGCGGCTGGGCGGCCTGCCGGACGGCACGGCGCTCGCCTTCGACGGTGAAGTCGGCGCTTCACAGGGCGAGTTGACGCTGGAGAAGACGAACGAGGCCTTGACGGTCTATCGCCTGCTGCCCGAGTGACAGCCGAAGGGCATGACCGCATCATGAGACGCGACTCTCAAAATACGAGATCGCCCGTACGGTGTGATCAGCAACGCGGAAGGGTGTCGGCCCGCACCACGGCCATGCCCGACCGCGCTCTCCCGCCCAGCGACCCGTACGCCCCGGTCACCCGAAGGAGCCGACCATGCCGCAGGAGTCCGCCGTCTACACGCACGGCCACCACGAGTCCGTACTGCGCTCCCACACCTGGCGCACCGCCGCCAACTCGGCCGGATATCTGCTGGATTCGCTGAAGCCGCACATGAAGATCCTGGACATCGGCTGCGGCCCCGGCACCATCACCGCCGACCTGGCCGCGCTGGTCCCGGACGGGCAGGTCACCGGCCTGGAGCACGCACCCGAGGTACTGGACCGGGCGCGTGCCACCGCCGCCGGGCGCGGGATCACCAACGTCCAGTTCGCGGTCGGGGATGTCCACGCACTGGACTACCCGGACGACACCTTCTGCGTGGTGCACGCCCATCAGGTGCTGCAGCACGTGGGCGATCCCGTACAGGCGCTGCGCGAGATGCGCCGGGTCACCAAGCCCGGCGGGATCGTCGCCGTCCGCGACTCGGACTACTCGGCCATGACCTGGTACCCGGAGATCCCGGGAATGACGGACTGGCAGGAGCTGTATCTGCGGGTGGCCCGCGCCAACGGCGGCGAGCCGGACGCCGGACGCCGCCTGCACGCCTGGGCGCGCCGGGCCGGCTTCGCGCCGTCGGCCGTCACCGCCACGGCCGGCACCTGGTGCTACCGCACCCCGGAGGAACGGTCCTGGTGGAGCGAGCTGTGGGCGGACCGTACGGTCTCCTCGCGCTATGCCCGGACAGCAGAGGACGGCGGGCACGCCACCGCGGAGGAACTGGCGCGGATCGCCGGGGCCTGGCGGGAGTGGGGCGCGCAGGAGGACGGCTGGTTCGCCGTCCTGCACGGCGAGATCTTGTGCCGGGTGTGAGGACGGTGCGTGTCGCCGGGGTCTCCAACTAGGCTGATCCGTATGGACATTCTGGGGACCTCACTGCGGGTATGCGTCGGCGATCTCGAAGCGGCGATCGGCGTCTACGAACGACTCACCGGCGCCGAGGCGCTCCGCTTCCAGCGCGGCGGCGTGTCGGTCGCGGCCGTCGGGTGCTTCTTCCTGATGAGTGGCCCCGAGGCGGAGTTGTCGGTGCTGCGCAAGGTCACGGCGACCATTGCCGTGAAGGATGTGGACGACGCCCTCGCCGACCTGTCGGCGGTCGGCGCGGACATCATCGCGGGTCCGCTGCCGACCCCGATCGGCCGCAACCTCGTGGCCCGCCATCCGGACGGGTCGGTCTTCGAGTACGTCGACCGGAAACAGGACGCCGGACAGAGCGCCTAGGTGGTGTCCGCAAAGTCCCGCCTGGCTCGCGGCGTCTGGCACGCACGCTCGCTGCGTTGTCAGGATCGTCCACGTAGCCCGCTACGAGGACGACCCTCCGCCTTGCGATCGCACGCACCAGACGCCGCCAGCCCCGCCCTCCGGGCGGACGACAGGA
>NZ_JBITYA010000014.1:0-298177 GCF_044544985.1 Streptomyces sp. NPDC053427
CTACGAGGACGACCCTCCGCCTTGCGATCGCACGCACCAGACGCCGCGAGCCCCGCCCTCCGGGCGGACGACGGGACTTTGCGGACACCACCTAGCGGTCCCGCCGCGTGACCTCCATCAGCCGGGTGCCGTCCGGGAGGGCGAGGACGCCGAGGGCTTCGTCGCCGGCGTACAGCGCGCCCCGTTCCATGGCCTCGTGCCAGCGGCGCCGGTGCACCGGATTGCGGGCGGAGTGGGCCTTGGCCGGGCGCCCCGACTTCCGGACCGGTGCGCCGTCGGCCTCCTCGTTCCGCGCGTCGCGGGCGACGAGGTGCAGCTCGACGGGCACCCCACTCGAGTCCGTGACGTCGAACCTCCGGCGCGCCGCGGGGATCGGGCGCCAGGCGTCGGTGCGCAGGACGCCGCGGATGCGGCGCAGGCAGCTGAGCGAGCTGAGGCGGGCGTAGAGGATGAAGAGGTAGGAGAGGAACAGCAGGGCGCCGAGGCCGCCGACGAGGTTGTGCTCGGCCTTGGGGGAGAGGTCGAGGTCGCCGAGCAGGCTGACCCCGACGAACAGCGCCATCCACAGAGCGGTCCACAGCGTCAGGCTCCACCGCACCCGGCGCCGGGTCCTCGTCCAGGCGGCACGGGTCTCCGGCCGGTCGAAAGCGGCCTCGCCCGGGGCGAGTTGCTGCGCCCTGGCCCTGCGGTCCGCCGCCCGCCGGGCCCTCTCCCGAGCGGCCTGAATCCGGGCGTCGTCCACCGGTCCTCCTCATCCCAGCCTTTACCCATACATTAAACTGCCGCCGATCGGCACCGCGAAATAATGCCTGTTCTGTCCCGCATGTGCATGTATTTGCTTCATTTGCCGTTACGGAGGGGCATTTTCACGGGGGGTCATTCCGCTACCGATGCGGATCAGTTGGGCGGGTTCGTCGCATCGGTGCCCGGCGCATGCGGAGATGAGCCCGCGGGGAATTTCGCGAAGACGCGCGCGAAGGCCCGTGCCAAGGTTCTCGCGCGGCGGCGGCAATTGAGGGTGCGGCCGCGGTAAGTGTGGCCGGTGTCTGCGAAAGAGGGAGGGGTATTCGGCTGTGAACGACCCATTCAATGCTGCGGCGGCCGAGCCCGAGCCGCTTTTCTGGTACGCGTTTCCGGACGGATATCGACGGATGGACCTCGACTCCTCGCCCGAGGGGCTCGAAGCGGTCGCGCGGCAGATACGGGAACTGCCCGGAGAATGGGGCGACCGCGCCGATCAGGTGGCGCGGCTCTGCGCCGTCGTCCAGGTGAAGTTGCGCAAGCACGAGGTGCTGGGCGCCGCGTTCGGGGTGCGCCCGGAGGGCGACGGTGCGGGCGCACTGTCCGTCATCACGGTCTCCAGGCTCCCGATGCCCGGGGTGAACCCCGAGGTCGTGCTCACCAAGATGCTCGCCGATCCCACCGGGAACGGCCCGGACGAGGGCCTGCGGTCGGTGGAACTGCCCATCGGCACCGGCTTCCTGGCCGAGTCGGAGCGCCGAACGGTGCCGCCGGACCGGGACGCCGACGGTGCGGACGAGCCCGTGGCGGACACCCTCTGGCAGGGGCTGGTGGCCGTGCCGGACAGCGTCTCGTCGTCGGTGATCACCGTGCAGTTGGTGACCGGGGCGGTGGACCTCGCCGACGACTCCCGCGAGGTGCTGCTCGGCACCGCCCGCACGCTGTCGCTGACCGATCCGCAGGCGGCCGACGAGGAGGACGATCCCGCGGCGGGGCACGACGCCACGGAGACGGTGCGGAACGTTTTCGGCTGACCGTGGGACCGAGGGACCGCGCGACCGCGCGACCGCGGTGACGGATTTCCCGGCGGATAGCATCAGAAGCAGGTCACCGACCCGACCAAAGGCGCCGATCATGGATTCAGTCGCCGCGGCACCGCCACCGCGCACCGGCATCAGCCTGCGCCAGCTGCTGATGTCGCTGGGCGAGCCCTTGGTGGAGCTGCAGGCCGCGCCCGCCGGGCTGGACGTGGAGATCCGCAGCGTCGCGCTGCTCGACCCCGAGGATCCGCCGGCCGCCCGTCCCGGTGCGCTGGTCCTGGCCATCGGTGCCCGGGGCCGCGCCGCGTTCCCCGCGCTGCGGGCCGGCGGGCGGGACGGTGCCGCCGCCGTCGCCGTGAAGCTCGCCGCTCCCGGACAGGCCGCCGCCCTCAGCGAGACCGCCGTCGAGGCGGGCGTGGCGCTGCTCTCCGTACGGGGCGAGGCGCGCTGGGAGCAGGTGGACGCGCTGGCCCGCGCGGCGCTCGAGGACGTGCCGCCGGGGCGCAACGGGGAGGGGCGTGAGGAGGGGGACCTCTTCGCCCTGGCGCAGACCACCGCCGTCCTCACCGGGGGCATCGTCAGCATCGAGGACACCGCCAACCGCGTCCTGGCCTACTCCCGCTCCACCGACTCCGACGAGGTCGACGATCTGCGGCGGCTGTCCATCCTGGGCTGGCAGGGCCCGGAGCCGTATCTGGCGCAGCTGCGGAAGTGGGGCGTCTTCCAGCGGTTGCGCGCCTCCGACGAGGTGATCCGTATCGACAGCGACCCCGACCTGGGCATCCGCCGCCGGCTCGCGGTGGCCATCCGGTCCGGGGAGCGGCAGCTGGGCACCATCTGGGTGCAGGAGGGCTCGGCGGCGCTGTCCGAGCACGCGGACCAGGCGCTGCTGGGCGCCGCCCGGGTCGCCGCGCTCCATCTCGTACGCCGTCGCCGGGAGCTCTCCGCCGACCTGATGCTGACCCGGACGCTGGCGGCCGGCCTCCTGGAAGGCAGTACGGGTCCGCAGCCGCTGGCGAACCATCTGGGGCTGGACGCGGCCCGCCCGGCGGCCGTTCTCGGCTTCGCGTACGGGGCCGCCGAGGCCATCGCGTCCGCCTCCGAGCTGACCCGGGCCGAGGTCAGCAATCTGATCTCGGTGCACACCGCCGCCCGGCACCGCAGCGCCCTGGTCACCCAGGTCGAGGGGCGCATCTACGTCCTGCTGCCGCAGCTGGCGCGCAGCATCGACCTCGGGACGCTGCGCGGCTGGGGCCAGGAGATCAGCGAGGCCGCGCGCCGCCATCTGGGGCTGACGCTGCGCGGTTCGGTCGGCTGCATCGTGCCGGGCCTGGGGGACGTTCCCGAGTCGCGCCGGGAGGCGGACCGGATCCTGGACGCCATGATGCGGGTCGGCGTCGCCACCACCGTCGCCGCGCTGCCGGACATCCAGGCGGAGGTGCTGGTCAGTGAACTGCTGGCGCTGCTGACGGCGCACCCCGACCTGCGCGACCCCCGGCTGACCGCCCTGGTGACGCACGACAGCCGCGGCCAGGGCCGGCTGGCCGAGTCCGTCCTGGCGTATCTGAACGCCTTCGGGGACGTCCGGGCGGCCGCCGCCGGGCTGCATGTGCACCCCAATACGCTGCGCTACCGGATCCGTCGGGCCGAGGAGCTGACCGGGCTGGATCTGAGCCGCCCGGATCAGCGGCTGCTGGCGATGCTGCAGCTGCGGTTGCCGCCCGCGGGCTGAGCCGGACCGGCCGCCCTTACCCATACAACTCTCCTAAAATGGGTAATAAGTCCCACGGGGTGGAAGTCTCCTCGGGCGGCCGTCCCGATTGCCGGACGGATGCCTCCTCGGGGGCTCGTGGGCTGACGGGTGGGTGACGGGCTGGCGATGATGACCTCAGGGAACGCCCCGCCGGGTGGGGCCGGCCAGGCAGTCGACATAGCGAGGGCCGCTACGGCCGAACTGGACGCGCGGGGGCGGGTGGTGGCCTGGACCCGGGCGGCGGAGCGACTGCTCGGCTACCCGGCCGCGGAGATCTTGGACCACCCGGCGGCGGAGCTGCTGGCGGTGCCCGGGGACACGGCGCGGGTGGCCGCCGTCGCCCGGTGGTGCAGGGCCGGCGACGGCTGGGGCGGCTCGGTCGCGGCGCGCCACCGGGACGGCCGGGAGCTCCAGCTGGCGGTGCAGGTCACGCCCGTCGTCGACGGAGCCGCCGAGGGGGCGGACCGCGAGCGGTGGTCGGTGCTCGCCCTGGAGGAGTGGCGGCTGCCCGGCAGCGGGGTCAACCAGCTGATGCTGGAGCCGTTTCTGGCGCATGCGCCCGTCGGGCTGGCCGTACTCGACACCGACCTGCGCTTCGTCTGGGTCAACGACGTACTGGAGCGGCTGATCCCCCTGGAGCGGCGGCTGGGGCGCACCGTGTACGAGGTCCTGCCGGAGCCGGAGGCCGAGGCGTTCCAGGAGCGGATGCGGGGGGTCCTGCGGACCGGCTCCCCGGTGATGGACTACGAGTTCCGCAGCCCCACCTACGCCGACCCCGCCCAGGAGCGCGCCTACTCCGCCTCCTTCTTCGTCCTGGCGGACCCCCAGGGCCACCGCGTCGGCATCTGGTACATGGTCATCGACGTCACCGAACGCTGGCGCGCCCAGGAACGCCTGGCCCTGCTCAACGACGCCAGCGTCCGCATCGGCAGCACGCTCGACATCACCCGGACCGCGCAGGAACTCGCCGAGGTCGCCGTGCCGGCGCTCGCCGACTTCGCCGCGGTGGACCTGCTCGACTCCGTCATCCGGGGCGAGGAGCCGGTCCCCGGGCCGGTCGGCGGCACGCCCACCCTGCGCCGCTCCGGGCAGCAGTCCGTCCACGAAGGCTGCCCGGAGGCGGCGCTCGCCGTCGGGGAGGCCGTCCAGCGCGCCCCCTCATCCCTGATAGCCCGCTGTCTGCTCACGGGCGAGTCCCTGGTCGAGGCGGCCCTGGACTTCGACAGGAGCGGCTGGGTCACCGAGATCCCGGAGCGGGCCGCCATCATCCGGGCGTTCGGCTACCGCTCGGTGACGGTGGCGCCCATCCGGGCCCGCGGCATCACGCTCGGCGCGGCCACCTTCGTCCGCTCGCGGCGCCTGGGCCCGTTCGTGGCCGACGACGTACGGCTCGCCGAGGAGCTCGTCGCCCGCGCCGCGGTCTGCGTCGACAACGCGCGCCGCTACACCCGCGAGCGCATCGCGGCCCGGGTCATGCAGCGCAATCTGCTGCCCCACGAGCTGACCGGCGGCTCCGCCCTGGAAGTGGCGTCCTGGTACTTCCCGGCGGACGCCCCCAGCGGGGTGGGCGGCGACTGGTTCGATGTCATCCCGCTCTCCGGGGCCCGGGTCGCCCTGGTCGTCGGCGACGTCGTCGGGCACGGCATTCACGCCGCGGCCACCATGGGCCGGCTGCGCACCGCCGTCCGTACCCTCGCCAACCTGGATCTGCCGCCCGACGAACTCCTGGCCCGGCTGGACGACCTGGTCATCGGCCTGGTGGAGACGCGCAGCGCGGACGCGGCGGTGGAGGCGGAGAACGCGAGCGTGGCCGCCACCTTCACCGGCGCCACCTGCCTGTACGCCGTGTACGACCCGGTCAGCAGGAAGTGCACCATGGCCCGCGCCGGCCACCTCCCGCCCGCGGTCGTCGGCCCCGACGGCGCCGTCGACTTCCCGGAGCTGCCCGCCGGACCGCCGCTCGGCCTGGGGGCGATGCCCTTCGAATCCGTGGAGCTGGAGCTGGCCGAGGGCAGCCTGATCACGCTCTTCACCAACGGCCTCATCGAGGCCTGCGACCAGGACATCGGCGTCGGACTCTCCCGGCTGGGCAACGCCCTCGCGGCGCCCGGCCGGACGCTCAAGGAGACCGGCGGGAGAGTCGTCGAGGCCCTGCTGGCCGGCCCGCCGTCCGACGACGCGGCCCTCCTCCTCGCCCGTACGCGCGCGCTGGGCGCCCACCAGGTCGCCTCCTGGGACCTGGCCGCCGACCCGGCCGTGGTCGCCGGCGCCCGTACGCTCGCCGACCGGCAGCTGACGGAATGGGGCATGGACGACCTCGTGTTCACCACGGAACTGATCGTCAGCGAACTGGTCACCAACGCCATCCGCCACGCCACCGGCCCGCTCACCCTGCGCCTGATCCGGCAGGACGTCCTGATCTGCGAGGTCTTCGACGCCTCCAGCACCTCGCCGCGGCTGCGCCATGCCCGGACCACGGACGAGGGCGGGCGCGGGCTGTTCATCGTGGCGCAGCTCACGCGGCGGTGGGGGACGCGGTACACGCCCGACGGAAAGACCATCTGGACCGAGCAGATGGTGGACGGGCAGGCGGGAGGTTCCCCCGGCGGCGCCATGCCGTGACCCCGGATCCCGGCCGTATTCACCCGGCATTCGGCTTCTCGCCCCGCCGTTGTCGCACGCCGCTGCTGTGCTGTGGACCGGGGCGCCGGCCCGTACCGTCCGGGACCGGCATTGGCCGGTCGCACAGCCATTGGGGACGAATTTGTCGGGCTCCACAAATACGCCGCCGGGTATTGCCGCATACGCTTGCGCAAATCCCATCCGGACGTGATGCGGCTCACCTCTCACGAGGAGTACGGGCCACAGCGTGGTCGCGCGGTAGGCGCTCCCCCACCCACGCAGGCATCGAAAGACCGCGGCCCTTGTTGCCGCGGCCGTTATGCGTCAGGGCCACGATCGCCACCTGCCAACCCCGGCCCTTTCGCGCGTCCAGATATCCGAGCAGCCACCGAGAACACTGTCGAGCAGCCAGCTACCGAGGCGATCCCAGCAGTCACCCCGTGCATGACCCCTCAACTCTCCATGGATGTCACGATGACTACACCTCCCCCCGGCCCCGTGGCCGCGCCGCCCGCACCCCCCGGTAACGAGGCGGCTCCCGGGCAGTCCGGCCTCCAGTCGGGCCTCAAGAACCGCCATCTGTCCATGATCGCCGTGGGCGGGGTCATCGGCGCCGGGCTCTTCGTGGGCTCCGCCTCCGGGATCAAGGCGGCCGGCCCCGGCATCCTGCTCTCGTACGCCCTGGTCGGCGCGCTCGTCGTCTTCGTGATGCGGATGCTCGGCGAGATGGCCGCGGCCAACCCGACGTCCGGCTCCTTCTCCGCCTACGCGGACCGGGCGCTCGGCCGCTGGGCGGGCTTCTCCATCGGCTGGCTGTACTGGTTCTTCTGGGTCGTCGTCCTCGCCGTGGAGGCCACGGCCGGCGCCGCCATCCTCACCAGCTGGGTCCCGGCCGTCCCGCAGTGGGCCTGGGCCCTGATCGTGATGATCGTCCTCACCGCCACCAACCTCGCCTCGGTCGCCTCGTTCGGTGAGTTCGAGTTCTGGTTCGCGGGCATCAAGGTCGTCGCCATCGCGGCCTTCATCGTCCTCGGCGGCCTGGCGATCTTCGGTGTGCTGCCCGGCTCCGACAACGCGGCCACCGGCTTCAGCAACCTCACCGCACACGGCGGCTTCCTCCCGAACGGGCCCAGCGCGATTCTCACCGGCGTGCTGATGGTCGTCTTCTCCTTCATGGGCAGCGAGATCGTCACCCTCGCCGCCGGCGAGTCCGAGGACCCGGAGCGCGCGGTCACCAAGGCCACCAAGAGCGTGATCTGGCGGGTCGGCATCTTCTACCTCGGCTCGATCCTGGTCGTCGTCTCCCTCCTGCCGTGGAACGACCCCTCGATCGCCAAGAAGGGCTCCTACGTCGCGGCCCTCGACTCGATCGGCATCCCGCACGCCGGCCAGATCATGAACGTCATCGTGCTGACCGCGGTGCTCTCCTGCCTCAACTCCGGGCTCTACACCGCCTCCCGGATGGCCTTCTCCCTGGGCCAGCGCGGCGATGCGCCGAAGGCCTTCGCCCGGACGAACTCCCGCGGCGTCCCGCAGGCCGCGATCGTCGCCTCCGTCCTCTTCGGCTTCATCGCGGTCGGCTTCAACTACCTGTGGCCCGACACCGTCTTCCAGTTCCTGCTGAACTCCTCGGGCGCGGTCGCGCTGTTCGTCTGGCTGGTCATCTGCTTCTCGCAGCTGCGGATGCGCGGGATCATCCTGCGCGAGAACCCGGACAAACTGGTCGTCCGGATGTGGCTGTTCCCGTACCTGACCTGGGCGACCATCGCGATGATCTCGTTCGTGCTGGTCTACATGCTCACCGACGACAGTGACGGCGGCGGTCGGATCCAGGTGCTGCTGTCGGTGCTCCTGGCCGTGATCGTCGTCGGCATCTCGCTCGTCCGCGACCGGCTCGGCCGCACCGCCGAGAAGGAAGCCGTCGGCTCCAGGTAACCGCGGGTTACTGTACGGGCGGCGGCGCGCATGGCACGCTGCCGCCCTACGGCGTTCGCATTCACCAGCGTCGTTCCGCCCTCCGTCGTCACCTCCGCACTTTCACGTACCGCCCCATCTCCGGAAGGCCGCCGAAGCCAGCCATGCCCGCCTTCATACGCCGCCGCCGCAAGGGCAACGCTCCCCGTCTGGCCCCCGAGCTGGACGACCTCGTGCTGGGCAAGGTCCGGCGGCGCGTCGAGACCTGCTGGGACCGCGGTTCGCTGGACACCGCCGTCATGGCCCTGCTCCAGCAGGTGATCGACGACACCGGCCAGGACTGGGACCGCAAGGCCCACCGCCTGGAGGTGCTGGCCGGATCCGCCGGGCGGGCACTGCCCGGCATCTGGCGCGAGCACAAGCCCCGCAACCAGGCGGCGTTGCTGCTCCATGCCTGGTCGGACCTGTTCCAGGCCCGGCAGCAGGGCTCCGTCGGCGATCTGAGCGGCGTACGCGAGACCTGCCGGCTCGCCGCCGAGCTGGTCCCCGCCGACCCCATCCCGTGGACGCTCCACCTGGCCACGCTCCGCCTGGAGCGGCGCCCCACCCGGGAACTGTCGCCGATCTGGCGCGAGATCAAGATCCGCGACCCGTGGAACCGGGAAGCCCACCTCCAGGCCCTGGGCTATCTGTCGCCGGAGGAGTGCGGCTCCAGCGTCCTGGTCCTGGACCTGCTCGACGGCATGCGCGCCGAAATGCCGCCGGACGCTCCCGCCGCCGCGCTGGAGCTCACCGCCATCGTCCGCAACCACCAGCGCGCCGTCGCCGTCGGCGGTCTGATGGCCCTCGGCGCCGCGGAGATCTGGCGCCGCCCCGACGCCGCCAAGGCCCTCGACCAGGCGGCCCAGGACTGGCCCGGCCAGGGGTTCCTCACGCACGCGGCCGCGGTGGCCGATCTCAACCTGCTGGCCTACGCGTTGCTCAAATCCACCCGCCTCGCCGACGCCGCGACCGCCTTGCGCGCCACGGGTGGCGTGGCCACCCCCTGGCCGTGGAGCGCGGACGGCGACCCGCTGGAGAGGTTCGCCCATTACTACGGGCGGCACTGCGGCCCGGACGCGACGCGCTGACCACGCGGCCCGCTCGCGGTGGCGGCCCGCAGGGGCCGTTCGCCGCGCGGGTGGCCAACTGCCCTTGTTGCGGCGGCTTCATGACGTGCCGTTGAAGCCCTGTCCCTCTTGTCCTGCCCCGGACTCGTATCGACTCGTCCCGTTCATCCAACTCCCCATTGCGGTAGGGGAGTTGAGTGGGCGTCATGGCGATGTGCGCTCGGCTTCCGTCCTTGCGGCGGGCGCGGCGTCCGCCCATGATCAGGGGGCGGCGCCCGGAGCGTAGGCCGTCGGTTCGGGCAAGATCCGGCGGATGCCGGGGTGGGCGCGGAAGGGCCACGGCGGATGTTCGGCCGTGGGGGCGTCGACCGCCAACAGGCGCCCGGCAGACCCTTGTTGAGGCGCGGCGGCCAGGAGTCGCCGGCCTTCGCCATCCGTCATCGACGCGTCCCCCGATGCGCGGCGGCGCACCCCCGCGACCGCTGCGGTTCCCGGCTGCCGGTGCGTTCCGTACGGGCCGGAATCACGCGGTGAGCCCGTCGCGGCACCGTCCGTCACCGTAAGGTCGCCCCCTGCGCCCGGTTGGGCACTATGCGTCATATTTCCGTTTTGCGTGAAATTTCACGCATAGGTCCTTGTTGCCCGTAACGAGGCGTCGTAGCCTCGAAAGTGTCGCAGTCAGACAAGACGCGACGTGACCGAACGGAATACAGGAGGCGATTATGAGCTTCCGGAAGGTCTTCCCCCGCAGGCGCCGGCACGGCGGAGACGGTTGGGACGGCTGGGGCGGCTATGGACGTGGCTATGGAGGCTACGGACGAGGCCGGTTCGGACGTCGGGGCCGTCGGTTCCGCAGGCGTCGGTTCTTCGGGTACCGCTGAGTCAGATTCCTGATCAGCTGTCCTGACGAGATGTCCTGAGAACGAGGCAGGCTCGCGCACCGCGCGGGTTTGCCTCGTCACATGAGTCCCGGTATCGCGTTCCGGGACACCGGTCCGAACATCCCCGGACGACGGGTCGACGTAGCAACCATGCACTTCCATCGCTCACGTCAGCGCCCAGCGCGCTCCTCCCCTCCCTCCTTCCGAAAAGGCGAGGACGGAGAGCCCCCTGGGCGGGAAGCCGACCCGGCGGATGCCGCGGCAGCGCCGCTGTCCGCCGCGAACGCAAACGGGGGCGGAGCGCCGGAAGACCCGGCCGCAGGGCCCCAGGGCTCCAGCTCGGGGCGCCAACGGGAAGCGTTCGGGCCCACACCATCGACGGGCGGCGCCGCGCAGGGCTCGCTTTCGCAGCGGCAGGACCCGCAGGGGCTGGCGACGGACCGCCAGCTTCCCTATCCCCAGCAGTTCCGTGCCAAGGTGGCGTTCCAGCGTTTCTGGCCCCTGACCAAGGGTGACCGGCGCTGGCTTCTTGGTGTCGGCCTGTGTGCCGTCGTGGCCGCCCTCGCCGAGACCGTGGCCATTCTGCTCTTCGCCCAACTCACCGATGACGCCCTGCAGAAGGGCTCCGTCAGCGCCTTCTGGGACCCGGCCGCCAAATGGCTCGCGGTGGCCGTGATCGGCGCGATCGTGGGATATCTGGGCAACTCGCTCGGCGCCTGGACCGCCGAACGCTTCGTGGTGCGGCTGCGTGCCCGCGTCTTCGCCCACCTCCAGAAAATGCCGCCGCACTTCTTCCAGCGCAACCGGCGCGGCGACCTGGTGGAGCGGCTGACGGGCGACGTGGACGCCATCGAACAGCTGGTGGTCTCCGGACTGGTCCAGGCCGCAACGGCTGTGTTCAGCATCCTGTTCTACGCCTGCGCCGCCCTGCTGCTGCGCTGGGACATGGCGCTCCTCACCTTCGTGGCGGGGCCCTTGTTCTGGATCGTCACCCGCCGGTTCACCGACCGTCTGCGCGAGGTCGCGCGCCGTGAACGCCGGGCGGACGGCGCCATCACCTCGGTGGTCGAGGAGACGCTGGTGAACGTCGTCCTGACCCAGGCGTACAACCGGCAGCACGACGAGGAGGAACGGCTCCGCCGCGAGTCGGGTACGTGGTTCCGCGCATCGGTGACCAGCGCCCGCCTCAACGAGTTCTACGCGCAGCTGCTGGAGGTCCTCGAAACGCTCTGCGTCCTGGCGATCATCGGCCTGGGCGCATGGGAGATCTCCGCGGGCCGGATGACCCTGGGGCAGCTGCTGGCCTTCGCCGCCTTCATCGGATACCTCTACCCGCCGATCCGTAACCTCGGCCAGCTCGGTCTGACGATCACCGCCGCCACCGCCGGCGCCGACCGTCTGCTGGAGATCCTCGACGCCCGCCCCGCCGTGACCGATCCGCCCGCCTCGAAGATCGTCCGGGCCCCGGAGCGCGCCGTGGGCGAGGTGGAGGCGCGCGGGGTCACCTTCCGCTACCCCGGTACCCGGACCGACGTTCTCCAGGACTTCTCGTTCTCGGCCGTCCCCGGGGAACTGCTGGTCATCACCGGTCCCAGCGGCGCGGGCAAGTCGACCCTGGCCAATCTGCTGCTGCGGTTCTACGACCCGGACGCCGGCACCGTCCTGCTGGACGGCATCCCCGTGAACCGGCTGCCGCTCGCCCAGCTCCGCCGGAACATCACGCTGCTGCCGCAGGAGACGCTCGTCCTGCACGACACGGTGGAGGAGAACATCGCCTCCGGACGGCTCAACGCCACCCATCACGACGTGGTGGACGCCGCCCGGGCGGCCGACGCCCACGGCTTCATCTCCGCCCTCCCGGACGGCTACGGGACGGTCATCGCCCCCGGCACCGCCCGGCTCTCCGGCGGCCAGCTCCAGCGCGTCGCCATCGCCCGCGCCATGCTGCGCAACGCCCCCGTACTCCTCCTCGACGAGCCCACCACCGGGCTGGACCACCTGGCCGCCCAGCGCATCCTCGGGCCGCTGCACCGCCTGGCCGAAGGCCGCACCACCATCGTGATCACCCACGACCTGGCCCTCGCCGCCGGTGCCGACCGCGTCCTCGTTCTGGACGAGGGCCGGCTGGTCCAGTCGGGCACCCACGCCGAACTCCTGCACCAGAGCGGCCTGTACGCCACCCTCATCGAGGCCCATCCGGCCTCCCGGAACGGCACGGTGCACCGCCGAGTGGACCCCGCCGCGCCCTCCGGCGGTCCCCTGCGGTAGGCCCGTCGGCTCCTCCCCTCCCCCGAAAGAGCCAGGCCACCCTCCCGATGGCGAGGGACCCCGGTTCCCCCAGGACAGCGATGTGCGGGCACCCGGCCGACTGTGACCATGTGCCCGTGCCGCTCGCCGGACGAAGCGTCCCGCATCGTCAACTCCCCGGGCGGCGCCGCCCATCCGCGTCGCACCGAGGAGGGGGATCGTGAGGCCGAAGCCGGCACCGCACCCAGAAAGCCGCATCACATCGGGCACCAGAATCGGTGCCGCGCTGTGGATCCTGGCCGCCGTACAGTTCCTTGCCGTTCAACTGGCCGTCGGAGCCGTTTGGCGCACGCCCTACAGCTGGGTCCGCCACAACATCAGCGATCTGGGCAACGTCCACTGCCGGATCTGGGACGACTCCCGCCCGCGGTATGTGTGCTCGCCGCTGCACGACCTGATGAACGCGTCCTTCGTCGTCCACGGCGTACTGCTGCTGGCCGGCGCCCTGCTGACCGGCGCCTGCTGGGGCCGCGGCGGCGCCTCGGTGACCGCCCGGATCCTGTTCGTGATCAATGCGGCGGCATGGGTTCTCGTGGGCCTCACCCCCGCCGATGTCGACGAGAACCTCCATGTGCTGGGCGCAATGATCATCATGGGCATGGGGAACATCGGGCTCCTCGTCACCGGTTTTCTCCGTCGCGGCTCCCGGTTCGGCCGGCTGCGCCCGGTCACGTTCGCCCTCGCCGTCCTCGCGCTGACCGCCGCGGCGATGTTCTTCGGGCAGTACGACCCCGGAATCGGGATGGGCACACTGGAACGGATCGCCGCCTTCGGCACCGATGCCTGGGTGCTGGCCGCGGCGTTCACCGTGCTCCGTGGCACCGCGCGCCCGGCCGGCGACGCAGCGGATGCCCCTGACCGCGCCCTTCCGGAGCCGCAGCGCACCGGGGTTCACCCGTGGTGACCGGATGCGGCGTCCCGGTCACCGGCCCGGTACTTCTCGCACCCGGGCCCTGAGCCCCGCCAAGAACCCCGCGCGCTCGTCCGGTGACAGTCCGCGTCCCGGGCGCGCAGCGGGGGCTCGGTGCGCCGGGCGACGAACGCCTCGTAGCGAGGGGCGGAACTCCTCGGCCGACGACCGGTCCGCCGACGTCTACCCGGCCCACCCCGAGGCGTACCCGGTCCCGCTGATCCACGGCGTCACCGTGCCGGCCGCCGTGCGCCCGGCGCTCCCGCATCTGCCGCCCGCGGCGCCTCCGCAGACGGTGGCCCAACTGCGGTAGGTGCAGGCGGCGTTCCCGACGGCCTGCCTGCGGCAGTACGCGCTGCGGGCCGGTACGCCGTAGCGCGAGGCCGGGCGGCCCGGCCGCCCGTCACCAGAAGGCCACCACGATCGCGAGGAGTACGGCGATCACGCCGATGAGGGCCCCCACCACGCAGCCCGGCCGGTCCGCGAGGTCGGGGAGCCGGGCCGTGAAGGAGCGCGAGGGCGGCGCATCGACGGGCGACTCCGGCGGGGCGGCGGCCGCCGGGGCCGCATGGGGCACCTGGGGAGAGGCGGACGGCGCGGGACCCCGGCTGACCACGTCGCGCAGGAGCTGCTGCCACAGTTCGGGCGGCAGGTCGGGGGCCTCGCCGTTCGCGGGCGCGATGATCGCCTGCCACAGCCAGTTGCCCGTGCCGGGGTGGCGGTCCCGGCTCATGCGGTGCAGCAGCTCCCGCACATCGGTCAGATGGCGTGCGTCCCGGGCCAGCGGGGCGACGGCCCAGGTGAAGAGGTCGGCCGCCCGCCTGGCCATGGCCGGCCTCGAAAAGGGTTCCACGCCCTGGCCGTTCGGCGCGAAGTACAGGCCGTTGCGGAGCACCTCCGCGCACAGCTCGTGCTTCATCGCCGTTTCGCGCACCCGGACGCGGTGGTCCTCTCCCAGCTCGTCCAGCAGCAGTTCCACGGATTCCGGCGGCAGCCGGCCGGAACGCAGCGCGTCCAGGAGCAGACCGTCGGGCTGCGCGCGCAGCCGCTCCGCCAGCCGGCCGCGCTGTAGGGAGTTCCGGCGCTGATGAACCCGCAGGTCCTCGTGGAGCGCATGCGCCTCGTAGGAGTCCGCCGGATGGCCGGCGGACGGCGCCGCCGACCGGGGGGCGGGCGTCTGGAGGGGGTCCGAAGGTGGCGTGGGGAGAGAAGAGGGGGCGGGCGTGGGCGTGGGTGGGGGAGGGGCGGCCGTGGGCGGGACGACCGGGGCCGGCGGCGGGACGACGGGGGCCGGGGCCGGTTCCCGGGAAGGCTCGCGGGCCGGTTCCCGAGCCGGTTCCCGAGCAGGTTCGGGGGCGGGTTCCCGGATCGGTTTCCGGGGCGGGGGCCGGTCGAACTCCGGGGTGGTCTCCCGGACGGCTTCCCGGGCAGGTTCGGGGGCGGGTTCCCGGATCGGTTTCCGGGGCGGGGGCCGGTCGAACTCCGGGGTGGTCTCCCGGACGGCTTCCCGGGCAGGTTCGGGGGCGGGTTCCCGGACCGGCTTCCGGGCCGGGGGCCGGTCGCATTCCGGGGCCGGTTCGCGGGCGGGTTCCCGTGCGGGGGCCGGGGCCGGGGCCGGATCCTGGTCGGGTTCCCGGGCGGGTTCCCGCTCCGGGGCCGGGGGGCGGGGCGGAGGGGTGGCGGTGCGGTCGGCGGTCCAGCGGTCGGTGGTCAGGATCTCCTTCAGCAGGGGGCGCCGCCGTGGCCACTCCAGCGCCGCACCACCCCGGAGCCCGTCGATCAGCTGCGGCACACCGGGCCGGTCGTCAGGGTGCGCCAGGACGTGGTCCACCAGCCGGGCCGCCGCCCAGTGCTCGAACTGGGCCTCGGCCGGCCGCCGGCCGGAGATCCGGGCCAGCGGACCGGAAGCGCCCGCGTCCGGCTCCCAGCGCGGGACGCACGTCAGACGCAGCGGATGGGTATCGACCGTGTCGTACGTGGCGAACGTCCAATCGGGGCCCAGCCAGGAGCCGAAGAGCAGAAAAAGCCCGAGATACACCAGCGGCGCCGCGTCCCGGTCCAGCCGGCCGGCCGGGTCCTCGTCGGCCGTGAGCAGCGACACCCGCTGCGCCGGATCGCGCAGCCACTCCGCGGTGACCAGGATCAGCGCGTCCCGGACCGACGGCAGCAGCTCCCGCATGTCCGGCAGCCGGTCGCGCGCCACCGCGTCGAGCTCCGCGCACGCCACCTTGCGCTGGTGTCCGACGGCCTTCTCCGCGGACTCCCGGCTGCCCCAGCCGCCGTGCGAAAGCCCCAGGCACTGACGGGTCTTGAGGGTGTGCTGCTCGCCGATCAGCACATGGCTGACCGTGCTGGGCCGGCCGCCCCGGTCGGTGGTGGGCCAGCGCTGGACGAGCATGACGTCACCGTCGCTGGACAGGGTGCGGACGACGCTCTGCCGGGGGGCCGCCGTACCGGACACCCACAGCAACGGGCCCAGTTCCCGGCCCAGTTCCTCGGCGCGCTCGGCCGAGCAGGAGTGGGCCACGGCCTTCATGCCGGTGCCCTGGCGGCCCTGGTTGCCGTCCCACCGGAAGACCACCTGGTGCACCGAGTCCTGGAAGTCGCTCACATCGCTTCCTCTCCCACAGATCTCCTGGCTTGCCTCGGCGGCACCGCTTCCTTCGCGGGCGCCGTCCCCACGGCGAACGCCTCGGCGCCGCCCGGCACGTCGATCAGCCCGTGCATCGCCAGCAGCGACAGCAGCGGTTCCAGCACCCGCCGGGGCCGCGCCCCCGCCGGATAGCGGCCCTGGTCCTCCTGGCCGCCGGTGGCCGACGCGATGTGCAGGGTGCACCGGCGGATCGCGTCGAAGGGGCGCAGCCACGCCTGGCCGGAGTGCCGGCGCAGCAGCCCGTAGACGTCCCGGCTCTCCGCGCGCACCAGCGCGGGGTCGAGGGAGGTGGGCGATGGCTGGTCCAGCCACCGGTCGACGGGTGGCTGGAACCGCAGGAGGTCGGCCTTGGCGAGAACCATCGCGGCCGCCACGTCCAGATACGGGCCGTTCTTGGGCAGCCGGTCCAGGACGGTGCCGAAGGCGAGATCGCCGTCGCGGTTCACCGCGAGTCCCCAGCGTTCCCTGGCGTGGTCCAGCTGCGGCAGCGGGAGCGCCAGCGCCGGGTCGACGACGAAGAGCATGGCGTCGACGCCGAGCAGGAAGCGCAGCGCCGCATCGGTCCGTACGAGGTCCTCGCCGCCGAGGTCGAAGAAGGCGACCGGGCGTACCTGGCCCTTGGCGTCGGTGATCAGGAGGGATTCCACGAAGCGGGCGAAGCCGTCCAGGCCGAGGGCGCCGGTGTGGTCGAGGACCTTGCCGTTGCGCAGCGGCTGCACCCTTTCCCGTACGAACCGCGCGTGCTGCTCGGGGTTGACGGACTGCCACTTGAGGCCGAACGGCTCCAGGCCGCCGTCGGTGATCTCCGCGATCATCTGGGTCAGCAGGTGGCTCTTGCCGGTGGAGGACTGGCCGACCATCACGACGGTCAGCGGCCGGCCGTGGGTGAGGTAGGGCACCGGGATGAAGTGCTCGGGGAACTCCGGGTCCGCCGTGCACTTCTGGACGGCGCTGCGCATGATGTCCTCGCGCCGCAGCGGGTTACGGATGCCCGAGACGTCCAGCGGCTGGTACTGCATCTTGCTGTCGGTGACGAACAGCGCGGTGAGGTCGAGCTGGATGGTCTCCAGGCAGTACGGGCAGAGCACCTCACCGTTGCTCCGGCCCGCCGCCGGAGACGGCTCGGGGGGTGCCTGCCGCTTGAGGTGCAGCGCCTGCGCGAACGCCTCGCGGTGGGTGTGCGTGGCGTCGGCGGGCACGGTGAGCGCGCTGCGCCGGGCGGCACCCGGGGCCAGGAGGTCGAGCAGCCGGGCGGGCGTCGGGCGGTCGGCCGCCAGCGGGGCGAAGGCGCCCCGCAGCGTCTCGGCGAGCACCCGGTGCTCGGCGAGATCGGCGGGCGCCCGCTCGGCGGGACCGGGCCGGCCGGTCACCAGCTGGTAGAGCACCTGGGCCGCGCTCCACACCATGTCCCGGGAGTCGACGAGCCCCTCGGCCCGGCGCTGTTCGGGCGGGCAGAAGGGCGCTCGGCCCCACCGGGTCCGCGGCTGCCCGGCGCGGGCCACCCCCTCCAGCCCCCAGAGCTGGACCGAGGTGCCGTCCCAGAGCACGGTGGCGGGCGAGATGCCGCGCAGCACCAGGCCCTGGCCGTCCAGCAGGCACAGGGCGAGCATCAGATCGCGGGCGAACACCCGTTGATCGAATGCGCCCATCACATGGGTGCGCGCCGCGGCGGTGCCGCGCGGCGCGGCGTACAGCAGGTACGGCTCGGCCGCGTCCAGCTCGTAGCCGATGATCTGCGGGAAGAGCGGCGCGTACGCCGTGTCGTCGAGGACCCGGTGCAGATGCAGGGCGGTGCGCGTCTCCGTGTCCAGGAGTGCGCGCGCCGCCGGGTTCGCCGCGTCGGCGGCGGCCAGGCGCACCTGGACGCACTGCTGTCCCTCGTCGTCGAGCAGGCCGTTGCGGATCCGCTGGGGCAGGAGTGGATCGCGGCGGGATTCGGGGCCGAAACGGGCCGGGGTGGTGCGGCGCCGCCCCGAGGGAGTGGTGAAGGTGAGTGTGGTCACCAGTGGTCGCCGTCCTGTCGTTCGTCGGTGTCCGCCCGGTCGGAGTCGGGGCTGTGGCGGGGCCGGACGGTGTCCACCACGCCCATCCGCAGCGGGGTGAGCCGGATCAGGCCGGCGTACCGACCCGACGACGTCCACAGCGCTTCCTCCGACTGGACCGAACCGCCCGTCCGCCAGGCCGTCTCGACCTCGCCGCGCACGGCCTCCGGGGCGAATCGGATCCACACCACGGTCGCCGGGTCGCGGCTGAGCAGTGCGCCCTGCTCGGGTGAGGACAGCTGCACCACGGCCTGCCGTTCGGTCTCCGCGCCGACGAGTTCGGCCAGCCGGTGCGGGTCGGTGCCGAGCAGGTTCGCCGAGGTGGTGCGGGTGCGGTGCGGGGCGGCGAACGGGGGCGGGGCGAGCACCCCGTTGCGCTGGAGGTGACGGCGGGCCGTCGACAGCAGAGCGCGGACCCGTTCCTCGGTGCGCCGGACGGCGAGGGCGCCGGCCTGGCCCCGTTCGATGGCACCCCAGTAGGGCGCCATCGCGTCCATGGCGGCGTCCGTCAGATCGCCCGCCAGGGTGGCGACCAGCTTCGGCCCGCCCTCGCCGCTCTCGCGCTCCAGCCAGCGCGGAACCCCGGCCGTGCGGTCGTCCCGCGGCTCGGCGGTCGGGTTGGAACTTTTCTCCTCGGCGAACTCGTCCTCCCCGGAGTACGCGCTCGCCCAGTCGCTGTCGCCGTCGTCGGACGCGAGGAAGTCCGTCTCCAGGGCCGAGGAGCTGGAGAGCCAGATGTCCGTGGCGGGTGGCTCGGTGCCGGGCGCCTCGGTGACCGTGAGCCGTTCCGCCACGGGTTCGGGCACCGCCTCCGCGTCCGCGGCGGCCGCCGTCGCCCGCAGCATGCCGGCGACGGACCGGGCCGCGTCGGCGCAGTACAGCCGCTCCTCGGCGGCCCAGTGTTCTCGGACGGCCTCGGCCAGCAGGCCGTCGAGTCCTTCCAGGGCCCGGCGCAGCACGGTGGTCCCGTGCCGCGCGGCCCAGAAGTCGGCCGCGGCCCGCCAGAGTCGGCGCGCGGTCTCCACCGCGAGGCCGAGGCCCGCCGCCAGGGCAAGGGTGCTCAGCCAGGGCGGGGGCTCGGTCGCGTACGCCAGCAGCACCCCGGCCGCGGCGCCGGCGAGTGCCGCGACCCGGGGGCCCGTGGCCCAGCCGTCCGGGCGCCCCGCACCCCGCAGCCGGGACGCGCCGAGCGCCGCCACGGCGAAAAGGATCAGCGGGACGACGATCGCCAGCGCCATGAACGGCCCCTGCCACAGCCCGGCGAGCAGCCCCGCCGTGGCCGCCGCCGCCGTCGCACCGGCCGGGAAGCCCGGCGCCGGGCCGGCCTCCGCCCCGGACCGCCGGGCCACCGCCTCGGCGGAGTGCTCGGCGAGCCTGGGCCGCAGCGCCGAGCCCGGCACCGGCTCCACCCGCCCGGCCAGCGCGGTGAAACGGTGGGCCACCGCGCGCAGCGCCAGCCCCTGTCCCAGCAGCTTCCCGGCGAACTCCCGCAGGCCTTCGCCGATCCGCTCGCCCACACCCTCGGCCGAGGGCACCCGCAGCCCCAGGGCCGCGAGCCGGGCCGCTTCCTCGGCGGCGGACGGTGCCGAGCCGGAACCGCCGCTGTGCAGGGCCGTGCCGACGAGGTCGCGGTAGTCGTCGAGCGCATGGCCCGCCTGGTCGAGGTCCGCCTCGAACGCCACCCTGCGGGAGGAGCTCAGCAGCCCGGGGAGGGTCCGCAGCCCGGCCAGCGCGTCCTCGGCGTCCTCGAGGACGTCCGCGCACGCCCGGTACGCGACGTCCGCCGTTCCGCCCGCCTCCCGGTGCCGCTGGTCGCGGCCGCCCCGGCCCGCCACCAGTCCCCGCAGCGGCTCCGGCAGATCGGCGCCGGTCCAGGCGGTCACCGGCACATCCGGGGCGTGTTCGGTGTCCTCGCCCGCGAACCGGGTGAGCGCGTCGCGCCAGGCCCGGTCGCGCACCTCCGGCGGCAAATCCTGCTCCAGCAGCCGCACCCCGGGCGCGGCGACGGCCTCGGGCAGCGACCCGAGGTCGTCGAGCACCCTGAGGTAGATGTCCGGGACCGACAGCAGGTCCACCAGGACCGCCAGCGCTTCCGGGTCGTCGGGCGCGGGCTGCTCCAGCGCCGTGCGGGCGGAGCGCAGATCGCCCGCCCACAGCAGGGCGGTGCGGGCGGCCCGCAGCACCGCGGGCCGCAGCAGTCGCCGGTCCGGCTGGAACGCCTCGTGCTCACCGGCGTACGAACCGGGCGCGCTGCCCACCAGCAGGACCAGGGTCCGGACCTCGCCCACCGCCCGGTAGGAGGTGAGCAGTTCGTACTGCCGCTGATGGTCGGTCAGCCCGGCCGGGGTGTCGACCACCAGGAACAGCGGGTTGTCGGGTTCCGGCAGTCCGGCCCGGCCCAGCTGCCGGGCGACCTTGGCTCGCAGGGCCGGGGCGTTGTCGAGGGCCGCCGCCCCGGCGCGCAGGTCCAGATGGATGACGGTGTCGATCTCTTCGGGCGTGGTCACTCCGCATCACCGTCCCAGGGGTTGCGGCGGGAGCGGTCGCCGTCGTCGTCGCCGTACCGGCGGGAGTCCCCGGGTTCGTCCCACGGCGCCGAGGGCCGGTCGGCGCTGTCGGAGTGCCCGTTGAGGCGGTCCCTGGAGGAGCGTCGGGTGTCGTCGCCGTACGCCTCGTCGTCACCGTCGTCGTAGCGGCCGGAGGTACGCGGCTTCCGTTCGCCGCTGTCGCCGTCCCGGCGGTCCCTGCCCTCCCTGCTGTCGCCCCAGCCTTCCGTCTCGCCTCCGCCACGGCGGTCACCGCGGCCCTCGCCGTACCCGCCGTGCCCGCGGTACCCGTCGTCGTAGTCGTCCACGGGCTCGCGCCGCGCGGACTCGTCGGTGTCGCGGTTCCGGTACGCGTCGAGGGCGGCGCCCAGTTCGGTGCCCCATTTTTCTTCATCGGCCGCGGGGCGCCGGGGCTCCGACAGCTCCTTGCGGACGCGTGGCGCCGGAGTTCCGCCGCGTACGTGCTCCAGCAGCGTGCGCAGGGTCGGCTGGACGGCGCGCTCGCCACCGAACTCCATGTCCAGCGCGGCCGGCAGCGTCTCCGCCCAGAACTCCCACAGCGGCCGCACCCATCCCTCGACCCGCGCGCCGCCGCGCTCCCGGCGGTCGGCGAGCAGCTCCAGCTGACGCGGGGCGATCTTCTCGACCAGCTCGACGAAGAGCGGATGGGGTTCGCTGCCGTTCTCGTTGAGCCCCAGCGGCCGGGTGTCCATCAGCCCGCGGCAGTAGACCTCGACGGTCCGCTCGTCGTCGAGGACGTTCCAGCGTTCGTACGAGCGCAGCAGCTCGGCCCAGCTCGACACGCCGCCGGGGAAGTCCCCGAGCCGCAGCCGGACGCCGGGCACATGGCTGCCCTTCTCGGGGAACAGCCGCAGCCGTACCCGGCCCGGCGACGCGGAGTCCCCTTCCACCACGTCCACTTGGCCGTTCCACATGCAGCACAGCAGCCGGTGCAGGATGGTGCGCCGGTCCTCCTCGGTGCTCACCAGCCAGCTGTCCTGGTACCCGGTCCGCTGCCGCCACCGCAGCACGTCCTGGGGCTGCTCGGACTCCTTGGCCCTGGCCCACTGGCGCAGCACCTTGCAGGCCTCGGGCACCTGGGTGAGGCTCATCTGGCTGCGGAACAGGACGACGGTGATCGAGTCGCTGTCCACCCCGCGGTACTCCACGGAGTTCTTGGCGTCGGTGGGCAGCCGCAGCGCCTTGCCGAGGTACTCCTTCACCTCGTCCACCGCCTGGACGCGCGGATAGGTGACCAGGGCCCGCAGGGGTCCGGTGCCCTCCGGGGTGAAGCCCACCGGCAGCAGCCCGGTGAGTTTGCGGGTGAAGAGATCGAGGGCGTCCTTGCTGACCTGGTCGGTGGCCTCCGCGTCGCCTGCCGCCGCGGCCAGCAGGGTGCTCATGGTGGGCAGCAGGGGCCGCTCCTCGAGCTGCGCGCCGTGCTCGGCGAACAGCCGGGTGATGCGGCCCTCAAGCTGCGCCTTGACGCTCGTCACCGCGGCGTCCGGGTTGCGTCGGCTCTTCGCGTGCACCTGGCGCCAGAGGTCGCCGTTGACCATCTTGAGGAGGAGCGTCGCCTCGTCGTCGTGCTCGCGCAGCCCCTCCCGGCGGATCAGCCGGTCGACCAGGTCCTCGTAGAACTGGTTGATCGACCGCTGGGGCGGCAGCAGATAGGAGACGCCCGTGCGGTCCTCGAAGAGGTCGAGCGCCTTCTGCTCCGAGTCCTTGCGCTCCCGGTCGGAGTGCTTGAGGAAGGCGTTCACCAGGCGCCCGAGATCGGTTCCGGCGGCGTTGGCATGGGACTGCCAGCGCTGCTGCTGTTCCCGCCAGGCCTCGTGCCATACGCACCGGCTGCGCCACTGGTACCAGTCGTTCTGCTCCTGCAGGGCGGCCTGTACGTCGATGTCGCCCCAGCGAGCGGGGGACATGCCCGCCATCCGGCCCTTGATCCGCGGGATCTTGGGCGGCTGTTCGGTCACCCCCTGCGGGCGCGGGGGAGTGGCGGCCCGGCTGCCGAGCAGGCCCAGGAAGCCGAGCCGCGCGATCGGTTCGTCGCTGCTCGGAACGCCCCTGACGACCCGTTCGGCGAGGAAGGGGTCCACGTTCTGCAGCAGCTTGTCGATGGCGGGGTGCGGGGCGAACCGGTCGGCCATCGAGGCGGTCTGCCGGGCGGCGACGGACTGGAGATCGGACAGCGAGCGCTGCATGTCGGCGATCCGCTCGCCCAGCGCCATCTCGATGGCCCTGCTGCCGCGGGGCAGCGGCTCGGGATCGGAGACGGTCAACTGCCGCCGTTCCCACAGCTCTTCGAGGTTCGCGTCGGTGAACAGCTGCCGGATCAACGGCACCGTGGAATCCCGCAGGAGATTACGGGGCCGCTCCACGAGTTCGGTGACCGCCTCCCGCAGCAGCCGGCCGGCCACCAGGTCCGCCAGCTGGTCCATCGGGGCCGTCATGGAGGCCACCAGACTGGTGGAGACACCCTGCCGGCCGATGCCGGTGGGGGACGCGGAGCCGCGCTGCACCCCACCGTTGATGAAGCTGGAGGCGAAGGTCTGGGAGTCGTCGTCGGCGGTGGTGGTCCTGCCCCGGGAGCGGCCGTCCCCCAGCTCCGTGCCGATCAGCGACATCACCAGGGACACCATGGACCGGCGCAGGTCGTCCCGGCGGATGCCCGCGGTCGGGCTGAACAGGAACGCCGTGGGCAGAACGCCGGGGCGCAGCCGGATCGGCGTCATACCGGGGTAGCGGATGCCGGCCCCGGGGGCGTCGCCGACGTCCTGGTCCTCCGACGGTGCGTTCTGGTCGTCGACCAGCCGGAACAGGTCGACCAGCGCGCGGGCTGCGTTGAGTTCGGCCTCCCGCCCGCCGCCCGCGGTCGTGGGGAACGAGGACGGCATGACGACCAGCGGGTAGATCTTCACGCCGTCGAAGCGGCGCATCTGGAAGGCGTGGTTGATCAGGTGCAGATAGTCCAGGAAGATTCCGGCCCCGGTGCCGCCGGCCACGGAGAACGAGACGAACACATCGCAGCCGTTGACCTTGCCGCCACCGAGCTCGCTCAGCTCACCGCCCGCCTTGGCGATCGCGTCGATCGCCTGGAGCAGCGGCTCCAGGACCGGGGCGAGACTGTTCCGGAGCGTGGCGAACAGGGCGGCGCGCCCGACGGTGGGCAGTTGGCCGGCGCCGTTGTGGAGCGGGGTGACCTTCGGCTCGTCGACGCGCGGCGGCAGCCAGCCGGCGACCTCGTCGCGCAGGCTCGCCCGGAGCATCTTGGTCACTTCCGGTGAAGCGTCGAAGTTCGGCAGCAGGTTGTGGGTGGCCCGGGAGGTACGGGCGTACGCGGCCCGCAGCGACGGGTCCACATTGAACTGCGGCAGCCGCCGGAGGTCGTTCTCGCTGTAGTCCGCGTACACGAACTGGAGGCAGTCGGGCAGCTGGTAGGGGGCGTGGCCGCCGAGGTGGCTGAGCGCGGTGCCGTCCGGACCGCACAGTTCGGCCCGCAGCTTGCGCTCCAGTTCGGCGCCGACCAGGCCGCCGGTGCCGCCGAGGCCGACGAAGAGCATCGGCTGGAAGATTTTCATGGGGTTCCTCCCGTTGCGGCCGTACCGGCGGCCGGTTCGTCCTCGATACGGCTGTGGATTCCTCGCGGCGCGGCGGCCGCGATGCGTGTGCGGGGGCGGGCCGGTGACGCGCCCGGCCCGCCCGCGCGTCACTCGTACGACTCGTAGGCGCTCGCGCTGCCGCCCTCACGGGCCGTGGGCGCGGTGGGGGGCGGGGTGGTCCGGGACCGGAACCAGGAAGGCCGCGGACGGCGGTTCCTCGGGGACCGGGTCTCCTCGCCCAGGGTCAGGCTCAGGGTCTCGGTCAACGGCACGCTGCCGCTAGTGGGCAGCCGGGTCCGGCCGCCGCCGCGCTTGCGCAGGACCGCGCCGCCCTCGGGGCTGCGCTGGACGGCGTACGGGCCGTGGTTGTGGCGCTCGATGCGCGGGCTGCGGTGGGGTTCGACGACGGCGAATGCGTACCACTGCTTGTGCCCGTGTCCGGCCGTGTGGTCGCCGAGGATGTCGCCCTCCTCGGAGACGAGTTGGAGCACCAGGCCGTTCGGGTCCCGGCGGCCGCGGCGCTCCCGCAGCCAGGCGAGGACCGCCGCGGTGACCAGCGCGATCAGTGCGGCGGCGGAGACGAACGCCCACCAGTACCTGTCCCAGATCCCGGGCTCCGGTGTCACCCGTACCGAGAGCGGGGAGCGCACCAGCGTCCGGTCGTGGTCGGTGGTGTCGACGACCGTGGCGGTGCCGCCCAGCCGCAGTTCGCCGTCGTCGAGGCGGCTGCCGAAGACGCCTTCGGGGCCGACCTCGAGGGTCACGTTCCGGGTCCCGGACTCGCCGGGCTTCAGCTTGATCTCGGCCGGGCTGACGGAGAGCAGTCCGGGCCGCAGGTCGGCGACGGACAGCCGCAGGGTGTGCGGGGTGTCGCTGGTGTTGTGGACGGCCAGGGTGCCGGTGACCGTGTCGCCGGGGTGGGCGTCGGCGGCGGGCAGGGTGAGCGCGGTGGTGACGGGCGGCGCGTCGGGCGCGACCTCGCCGCCCTCGCAGCGGGTGTCGGCGTGCAGCCCCGAGGCCGTCAGCGTGCCGCACACCTTCAGCGTCCCCTCGGCGCTCTTGGGGATCGTCACGGAACCGGTGAACGAGCCGTCGCTCGCCTTGGGATCGGACCCCTTTCCGTCGTCGGTGAGGTGCAGCGGCACCGGCGCGAACCCGTCCCCGGTCAGCTGGGGGCTGACCCGCAGCCCCGCGTAGTCGCGCGGGTCCTCGATCTCGTAGCCCTCGCGGGTCTGCAGCCGCATGGTCACCGTGGTCTTCTGTCCGGCCTGCGGCGACGGCGGATCCATGGTGATGGCGCCGCGCAGTTCGCCCTGCCACAGCACGCTGACGCCGACGGGCAGCGAACGGTGCCCTTCGGGGGCTTCGGCCTTCACCTTCCAGACGCCGGGCACCGGGTCGGTGATCTTCAGCGCCTCGACGGCGTGACCGGCGCCCGCCAGCTCGAACCGCGATTTCCGGTAGGTCCCCGAGGTGGGGACCTTGTGGCCGCTCGGGTCGACGTAGGTGACCGTCACCGCGGGGTCGCTCTTGTCGACCACGATGCTGCCCACCGTCGCCAGCGGCGAGATGCCGATCTCCAGGGTGGCGGGCGGCCGCTTGCTGGTGCCCTGCTGGTAGCGCAGGCAGTGGGCGGCGGCGAAGACCTTCTCCAGCATCGGGCCGACGTCCTTCGCCCCGGAGACCTTGCCGGCCTTCGGGCGGGCGGAGGGCAGTTCGACGCAGCCCTTCTGGTACCCGCCGGCCGCCATCCGGTCGAGCTGCGCCTTGTCCGGGGCGGGCCCGAAGCCCAGCGGCCAGATCTGGACGCCCTTGGCGGCGGCGGCCTTGAGCTCCTGCGCCAACTGCCGTTCGCCCTCGGCCTTGCGGTGCGCGGTGTCGCCGTACTTGGGGCTGCCGGTGACGTCCATCTCCCCGTCGGTGAGCAGGAACAGCACGCGGGGCACCGACGGGTCGGTGTCGGTGCTGAGCTCGTGCACGCCCTGACGTATCGCGCTCGGGAAGTCGGTGCCGGTGCCCTCGCTCTTCTTCCGGCTGCGCAGCTTGCCCACGCACCCGCCGATCGACTCGCGCCCGGCCGCGTCCAGCGTGGTCCGCGGGCACACCGGGTCCACCGCGCGCTGGTCACCGGACTCGGCGGCGGCGAAACCGAAGACCGTGACATGGGAGGACGAGGAGACGTCACCCAGCGCGATCCGTGCGGCGGCGGCCTTCTCGGCCTTCATGTCCTCGGGCGCGAGGCTGGCGGACTCGTCCACCGCGACCGCGTAGTTGACCGACGCGAAGGCCGGTGCGGACTCCGCCACCGGCACCGGGTCGTGGCCGGCGGGTGCCAGCAGGGACACCAGCACCGCGGCGCCGCTCAGCGCGGAGACCACACCGCGGCGCGCCCAGCCCCTTCTTGTCTGCCGTTCTGCCCTGACTGTTGCCACAGCCGTCCCCTTATTTCGTTTCTGCGTCGTGTGCGTAGTGGCGGGCCGTCGTCGACGGTGCGGGCCGGCCGCGCGGGTCAGCGCGCGGTCAGACTCCAGGCCATGGCCAGCGCCGCCGAAGGGGCCAGCGCGCCCACCCCCCAGCGGATGGCCCGGTACTTGGCGGCCAGGATCGAGCTGACGTCCACGGCCTGGACGAGCAGCCACCCGGCCGGATCGCGCCCGGCCTCGGCGACCTCGGCGGACAGCCGCGCGAAGTCGTGGGGCGGCAGCAGGTCCCCGAAGAACGTCACCCCGTCCCGGCTGCGGATCGTGCCGGTACGCGGCAGGAGCGCCCGGACGAGCGCGGTCACCGCGACCGCCCAGAGCACCGCGGCGACGATCAGCAGGACGCCGGCGGGCCCGCGCCAGTCGGGTGCGTCATGCCCCCCGAGCAGGAACGCGGGCAGCGCCAGCGCCCCGGAGAGCAGCACGGCCGCCTTCGAGTCGGCCCGGCCGAGGTCCTCCCTGACCGTGCTCAGCAGCCGTTCGGCGATGCGTTCCCCCGACCGGTCGAAGCCGTGCCGACCCCCGTCCGGCACCGGTCCGGACCGGTCGGGGGAAGTGGGTGCCCCGCCGTCGGCAGTCATCAGTCCTCCTCCGCCCAGGACCATCCGTTGTCCCGATTGCGGTTCCGGCGGCGCGGCGGCTGCGGTGCGGAGTCCTCTTCCGCCCGTGGAAAGGGCTGTTGCTCCGCCCGGGAAGGCGCTTCGTCCGCCACCCAGTCCGGGGTGAAGGGCTCGGCCGCGGACGACTCCAGCTGCGGGGTGTCGCGGCGGGCGGGCAGCGAGCCGATGGGGCCCTGGACGCGGTGGCGGCCCTGGTTGAGGAGCTGCAGCGCCTGTGCTTCCACGTCGTTGGACTGGATCTGGCCGCTGGCGACCATGTCGAAGAGCCGGTCGACGCGTTCCTTCTCGTCCTGCCTGCCCTCCTGGCGGATCTTCTCCAGGAATTGCTTGGCCGCCTCGGGTTCGGCCGCCAGCATGTAGCTGAGCTGGTCCAGTTCCCCGCCCTGGAGCATGGCCCGGAACGTGCCCTGATGCACCCGGGTCACCTCGGCCGAGGCGTGCGCGTCCCGGATGCCGTCCATGTGGTCGATCGTCCGGTCGTCCACCCGCAGGCGGACGTACAGCCGTACCCGCAGGCCGAGTTCGGCGCCCAGGTCGTCCCAGCGCCCGCTGGCGCAGTGCCGGGTGATGGCGCGGTCGGCCTGTTCGGCCTGGGCCACCGGGAACTCCGAGGAGATCTCGCGCAGCCGCTCCAGCGTGGGGGCGGTGAGCCGTTTGGCGACATCGGTCACGACCTCGGTGGCGGCCAGATGGGGATCGGTCACCGTCCAGTGGATGTCCACCTCGGCCTTGAAGAACGTGGTGCCGCCCGCGGCCGGAAGTTCCATCTGGAGCGTCGCCTCGAAGGTGCCGAGCGCGATCTCGCAGATGGTGTGCGGCCGGGCCAGCGCCCGCTTGCCGTGGTGCTGGGTACCGGAGACGGTGGCCACGCTGTAGCCGCCGTTCCGGTAGAAGAGCACCGAGGCCGTGCGGGCGCTCGTCTGCCGGAACGGTCCCGCCGGGGTGTACTCCCGCAGGAACGGGCCCGCCGGCCCCGAGCCGGCGGCCAGGTCCTCGTCCTCAGCCATGCCTCTCCTCCTGGTCCCTCTCGTGCGTCCGGTCCCGCGACGCGACGGCGAGCCACCACAAGGAGCGCGCCTGCGCGTCGGGGAGCGGATTCTCCGGATCGTTCATCATGCGGCGCAGCAGCCAGTCCAGCCGCCGCCGGTCGTGCTCCTCGGCCGTCAGCGCGGGCAGCAGCGCCGCCAGCCCCGGCCGGGTCCACTCGGTGCCGTCCTTGCGCACGGCCGAGCGCAGTAAGGACTCCAGCGCGTCCAGGGCCACCTCCTTGGACCGCGGGGTGTTCAGCGCGGTCCACATCAAGTCGGCCATCGGGCGCACGAGTTCGGGGCGGGTGACGGCCAGGGCGAGCGGCAGCGGCCAGTCGCCGCGGTCGCCCAGCGGGGAGCCGGGCTCGTCGTCCAGCACCTCGTCCACATCGGTCACGGCGAGCCGGACGGCGGTCACCAGGCCGAGGTCCTGGTACGCCTCGCGCTTGTGGTGGGTCCAGTCGGCCATCCGCCGCAGCACCTTCGCACTGTCCGGGAGCGCCAGCAGCCGTACGACGTTGAACGAGGCGACCGCCAGCTGCTCCCCGTCGTCGCGGACCCCGATCCGGGCCAGGGCGTCCAGGGTGCCGTCCGTGGTGGCTGCGGCGTTGCCGTAGCCCAGCGCCATCGCCGCGGTCCAGCGCAGCGCTTTCGTGCCGTACCTGCTCCAGTCGTCGACCAGCTTGCCCACCGCCTTGCGGTGCGAGGCGTGGCCGGCCGCCTGGTCCATCGTGGTCGCCGCGAAGACCCTCCGGCGGGGGGTGGCCGCCTCGGCGAGCGGCCGGATCAGCTCCGCGTAACCGTGGTCGAAGTCCCGCACGCTCAGCTCCCCGGCGGCCACCGCGGCGCGCATCCACACCTGGGGACGCGGATCGTCCGCCAGCAGCCGCAGCCAGCGCACGACCGGCGCCCGGACCGGGAAATGCCGCTCCCAGATCTCGGTCAGCACCGCGGCGGGCAGGGCGGAGCCCCGGTACCAGATCATCCGGCCGGGCACCTCGGCACCGGCCACCTCGACCTGACCATCCGTCAATTCGGCGCGCGAGAGCGCCAGATCGGATTCCGGGTCGTCGCAGAACAGCGGGCGGGCCGGGGTGGTGTCCGGATCGCTCTGTACGGACAGCTCCCACGTCAGCAGGTGGGCGGCGGCGGCCACGGCGCTGTGCGAGGCCCCGCCCAGCACGGCGAGCGCGATCCGGAACGCCACCGGGTGGAACAGCGCCGCCGTACCGGGCCGCGCCGCGCTCCCCTCGCCCTCGGCCGGGACCGCGGCCAGCGCCCGGTCCACGCCGGCGAACCACTCCTGGGCCTGCCCGGCGGCCAGGCTCCGGCACCCGGCGAGCAGCTCCTCGTAGGAGACGCCCTCCAGCAGATGCCCGGCCAGCAGCGACGCGAGCAACTCGGCCTCGGCGGGGCGCAGATCCGTCAGCCCGATCGCGTCCCGGACCTCCTGCCGGCCCGCCAGTTCCTCCGCGCGGGCCTGCAGGTCCGCGGGCCCGGGGTCGCCCTCGGAGGCCGCGGCGGCATGGTTCTCCAGCCGCTCCCGCAGCCGGGTGGTGAGGAGTTCCTCGGTGGGCGCGGGCGGGCAGAGCATGCCGTACCGCCCGGCCAGCAGCGGGTTCGCCGCCGACCCGACCGTCACGACGATCACCGCGAAGGACTTGCCCGCGTCCAGGGCCGCGGCCAGCCCGTCCAGGTCCATTGCATCCGGCGGCACCGCACCGGGCTCGGTGAGGGGGAGCTCCAGCAGATACCCGGTGCCGGGCTGCTGCTCCCCGGCCTCGCCGCCCAGCGAGTCGGCCAGCCGCCGCACCCCGCCGTCCGGATCGACCCGCCGCACCCGGGAGCCGGCCTCGCGCCGTGCGTCGTCGCCGTCCACCGCCAGGGTGGTGACCTCGTCCAGGAGGGAGAGCGCGGTGCTGGTCCGTCCGGTGCCGGGCGCGGCACCGAGCACCAGCAGCCGGCGGGCGGTGAGCGCGGTGCGCAGCAGGAGGTACCCCTGCGGTTCGACATGGACCCGGCGGAGCCTGCCCAGCTCCTCCTCGGGCACGGGCCCGCTGCGGAGCCCCGCACCGGACGGGTGGGCGCCCATCCGCAGATGGATGTCGCCGATATGGGCGCTCTGGATGTACGAACGGTCGAAGCTGTTCAGGTCCCGGCCGGTGTCGAACAGCATCCGGGTGGAGCGCCGGGCCCGCGAGGCCGCGGCGAGATCGGTGGGCCCGGCCCCGTCGTCGCTCTGCTCCTCGGCGAGCGGGTCGCGGGTGTGCTCCTTGAAGCGCCCCGCCGCCCGCTCCCGTTCGCTCTCCGCGGCCTCGCTCTCGGCGGAGCCCGCGTTGCCGTCGGCCTTGCCCTCGTCCCCGTGAGGCCCGTCGGCCCTGGCCTTCTCGTCGGCCCTGGGGGCCCCGGGGGCCCCAGGGCCCCCGGCCTCGGCCGGCTTCTCGGGTGCGCGCTCGGCGACGCCGCCCGCCTGCTGATCGTCCGCCACGTGGCTCAGTCCTTCCGCGGCCCGGCGCCGCCGGTGATCCGCCCGATGTGCACGGGCTGCTGGTAGACGTTGCCGCTGTGCTGGGACATGTCGCCGTGCACGGTGTAGCGCGCGCCGCCGGTCCCCGACCGGTCGTCGGCGTCGGCCTCCGTGTCCGCGTCGGCGCTCTCGGCCCCGGCGTCGCCCGGCGCGGGCGCCTGCGCACCGGCGGCGGGCGGTGGATCCCCGGTCGGCCGATCCCCGGCCGGCATCACCGGAGCCGGCCGCCCGGGAAGGTGGAACCAGGCGGTGACTTCGCCCTCCTTGAGCGCCAGCCGGGCCGAGGAGTAGCGCGCGGGCTCGATGAACTTGCCGCCGCTGCTGACCACGTCCTCGTACAGCGACTGCGAGGTCACCAGCACGAGGTCGGCCCGCTCGGCGTCCAGCAGCTGCCGGGCGACGGGGGAGTCGGCGAGCCGGCAGGCGAGGTCGACCGCTCGCCCGCTGATGCCCCGGTCGTCGTGCCGCACCGGTCCGACGTGCATGCCCACCCGCAGCCCCAGAGGTACGCGCAGGGCTCGGTTCTCGTCCCGCAGATTCTCGTGCACCTCGACCAGCCACAGGCCGAGCAGCCGGGTCACCGCGATCCGGCCGGCCACCGACAGCAGCACACCGTCGCCGCGGTCCTCCGTGTGCACGGCGTCCCGCGCCACGTTGGCGCAGGTGAACGCCGCTTCCAGGATCCGGTAGATCCGGGCGCGCATACGCGGCTTGTCGACGTCGTCGTACTCCCCGGAACGCCGGGCGTCGACACTGATCACCAACTCGTAGCGCGCTTCGGCGACATCCCTCGCGTGGTCCACCCCATGCCCCCTGTCCTGATTCCCTTGTCGTCTCCCCTCAGCCTCGGGCCCGCGGCGAAGGCCGTCTGTAGCCGTTTACACACGGCCGGCCGGGAGCTCTACTCCTCATGGCCGTCCGCGAGGAGGGCGAGCAGCGGGGGATCGAGGATCTCCACCATCCGGTTGCCGGTGCGCACGATGTGCTGGGCCCGCAGCAGCCGCAGGGCCTTCGCGACGGCCTCCCGGGTGGCGCCGACGGTGGCGGCCAGTTCGTCCTGGGCCAGATGGACGACGGCGCCCGTGTGCGAGGGGCCCGGTGCGGAAGGGGCGTAGGGGCCGGAGCGGGCGTAGGGGCCGGAAGGTTCGGCCTGCGACAGTTCGGTAAGCCGACTGGCCAGGCGCTGCAGGACCGTGAGCGAGGCGAGCGCGGACCGCTCCTGGTCGGCGCTGCGGAGCCGGAAGGTGAGCTGGCGTATCACCAGGCCGCTGACCCGGGGATGCAGGGCGAGAAAGCGACGGAACGAGTCCCCGGCTATGACCTGGGCCTCGACGGGGCCCAGCGCACGCACGGTGGCGCTGCGCGGGTGACTGTCCAGCGCGGCCATCTCACCGACCAGTTCACCGGGACCGCGCAGGCCGAGTATCAGCCGAGTGGCACCACGGTCCGTCGACACCGAAACGGTCACCCACCCCCGAAGAATGATCATGACGTGATGGGATCGGTCGCCCTCCGTCAGGAGAGGGGCACCGGCCGCATAGCGCTTCCGGTTCCCGAGCGCCATCACGCTCTCGTTCTCCCGGGCCGTCAGGGCCCGTGCGAACGCCAGCTCATTGCCGAGCAGCCCCATGGCCACTCCCCCCACGGCAGTGCGTACGGCTGAATTTCGTAGGCGATCTCGTAGGCGATGATGGTCGCAGAGCGACGTTCTGGGTGGAGCAAATCGCGCCATGTTGGGAGTACTGGCTGGTATTTGTCGAACTGCCAGCTAGACGGCCCGAACCTCCCGCGCCCTTCCGTCACCTTCCCCACCCGCACTCGCCGCGGACCCCGGGCGCGCCCGCGCCGCCCCGCCCCCACCAGCGACCCTGAGATCGACTCCGCCCCCCGGCGGACCGGGCGCAACGGCGCAGGGATCCGGACACGGGAGACGGACTTGGCGAAAACTCGGGTTTCCGTCCTCGACGCACTGACTCCCGTCGCATCAAAGGGAGTTGGCCCTTCCGCAACGGTCCCGTTCCGCCCACGCCGGGTCGGGGAAAGGTGCCTCCGGATACGTCCGGAGGCATCTGGACGCCACCGCATGTCGACGAAGGCCGCCGAACGCCTCCGAAGTGGGCCCGGGGCGTGCCGCCCCTCCCCTCACCCCTGAAGCACAGTCGGTTCGGCCGTCACTCCACGGACGCGGGGCGGGGGGAACCGTGGAAGACCTGCCGGGTGTGCCAGGAGCGATGGGCGTGCGCGATCGGGGGTGTGCCCGGCTGCGGGCCGAACAGCGGGCGGCCGGCAAGGGCTGTCACCTGCTCGCGGGCCGTCGGGCTCCGCCCGACGAAGCGCTGCGAGACCACGATGCGGTGGCCTCCCCCACTCCCGGCTTCGCTCGAGCGGGGGGACCCCCATCCGACGCCCAGGACGCCCTTGTCGAACAGCTTGTGGTGAAGCGCGCACAGGCACAGTCCGTTGTCCACCGTGTCCGGTCCGTCGAACGCCCACCAGCGCACATGCGCGGCTTCCAGCCCGACCGGCACCGCGCCGACCGCGCCGTCGTAGCCGCAGAAGGCACACCGGTACTCGTAGGCGGTCAGCACCAGCTCCCGCATCCGCCGGTCGCGCCGGCGCCGCCCGGGCGGCAACGGCCCGGTCTCCGCCAGTTCCGGCTCGAGCCCTACGGACTCGCACAACTCGCCGTGCAGCGACGGCGGAAAGTGCAGATCGAGCAGCACCCGCGCCATCCGTCCGAGCAGCGAAGGATCGCGCCGCAAGGCTTCCCGCAGCTCCGGCACCAGCCGCCCGGTCGCGCCCGACGCCCGCAGCTCCAGCACCCCGCTGCCGGGGCTGCCGCCGCCACGGTCGGTACGTACCTCCCACAGCCCGTCGCTGACGAGATGGTGGAACGGATAGGCAGGCGTCGTTCGGTTGCCCGGACCGTAGTCGGTCAGCAACCGCTTGAGGTCTCCCTCCACCGCGCTGTACCGCAACTCGCCGTCGGCATCCTCCTGGAACCGGCCGAGGGCGTACAGGAGCAGCAGGGGCTTGTGCGGAGCGCGTATCCCGTTTCCGGTCCACTGCCTGAGCGTCGCGGTGCGCTGGAGCCAGTCCATGACCGGCGATCCTAGGAGACCGGTCGCGGGGCAGCCGGGCAGCGGGACCACCACAGGGGCCGGTACGCGACGAAGGCCCCGGCCGGTTTCCCGGTCGGGGCCTTCGTCGTATTGCCCGGTGAGAGCAATGGCGGAGGATACGAGATTCGAACTCGTGAGGGGTTGCCCCCAACACGCTTTCCAAGCGTGCGCCCTAGGCCACTAGGCGAATCCTCCGCCGCAAACAATACAAGACGTTGGGGAGTGCTCGCGAACATGATCCGGAGGAGGGGGCCGAAGGGGGTCGGAGGCGAGGGTGGGGGCGGGGGCCGGGTTCGATTGTTGGGCGGGGGATCCGCTAGTGTGGAGCGCAGCCCCTCACGTGGCGCTATCTGACTGAACTCCCCCAGGGCCGGAAGGCAGCAAGGGTAGGTCGGCTCTGGCGGGTGCGTGGGGGGCGCTTGCGTTTGGGGAAGGGCCGGTTGTCAGTGGGGCCCGATATCGTCGTATGCGTGTCGTCCCTCGCGCTGTACCGCCGCTACCGACCCGAGACCTTCGCCGAGGTCATCGGGCAAGAGCACGTGACCGATCCGCTCCAGCAGGCGTTGCGGAACAACCGCGTCAACCATGCGTATCTGTTCAGCGGGCCGCGCGGCTGCGGCAAGACGACCAGCGCGCGGATCCTGGCGCGGTGTTTGAACTGTGAGGAAGGTCCCACTCCCACGCCCTGCGGGACGTGCCAGTCGTGTGTGGACCTGGCCAGGAACGGGCGGGGCTCGATCGATGTGATCGAGATCGACGCGGCGTCCCACGGAGGCGTCGATGACGCCCGTGAGCTGCGGGAAAAGGCGTTCTTCGGGCCCGCGAGCAGCCGGTACAAGATCTACATCATCGACGAGGCCCACATGGTGACCTCGGCGGGCTTCAACGCGCTGCTGAAGGTGGTCGAGGAGCCGCCGGAGCATCTGAAGTTCATTTTTGCGACGACCGAGCCCGAGAAGGTCATCGGGACGATCCGTTCGCGGACCCACCACTACCCGTTCCGGCTGGTGCCGCCGGGGACGCTGCGCGAGTACCTGGGCCAGGTGTGCGGGCAGGAGGACATCCCGGTCGAGGACGGCGTGCTGCCGTTGGTCGTCCGGGCGGGTGCCGGTTCCGTACGTGACTCGATGTCGGTGATGGACCAGCTGCTCGCCGGGGCGGCCGCCGACGGTGTGACATACGCCATGGCGACGGCCCTGCTGGGGTACACCGACGGGTCGCTGCTGGACTCCATCGTCGAGGCGTTTGCCGCGGGGGACGGGGCGGCGGCCTTCGAGGTGGTGGACCGGGTCATCGAGGGCGGTAACGATCCCCGGCGGTTCGTGGCCGATCTGCTGGAGCGGCTGCGGGATCTGGTGATCTTGGCGGCGGTGCCGGACGCGGGGGAGAAGGGGCTGATCGACGCTCCCGCCGATGTGGTGGAGCGGATGACGGCGCAGGCGTCCGTGTTCGGTGCGGCGGAGCTGAGCCGGGCCGCCGATCTGGTCAATACGGGGCTGACCGAGATGCGCGGGGCGACCTCGCCGCGGCTCCAGCTGGAGCTGATCTGTGCGCGGGTGCTGCTGCCCGCGGCGTACGACGACGAGCGGTCGGTGCAGGCGCGGCTGGACCGGCTGGAGCGTGGCGCGGGTGCTTCGGCGCCGGGCGGTATGAGCGCGATGCCCGCCGGTGGCCCCGGAGCCGGGGCGCCGGTTGTTTCCTCCGGGGGCGGTCCGGCCGCCGGGTATGTGCCGGGGCCGGAGGCCCATCCGGTGGCGGCGCCCGGGGGACCGTCCGGGCCGGCGGCCGCGCGGGCCGCGGTGCGGGGGGCCACGGCGGGCGGCAGTGGCGGTGACGGCGGCAGCGGTGCCGGTGCGGGGCCGGGCGGCCCGGCAGGGCAGATGGCTCCGGCTCCGGCCCCTGCGGAGGTGCCCGGCGGTTCCGGTGGCGAGCATCAGCGGGCCGATACGGGTGGCGCGGCGGCGCCCGGCGGCGGACAGGCGAATGCGCCCGCGCGGCCCGGGGCATGGCCCGGCAGCACCGGCGGCGGCGCCGGTGGCAGCCACGCGGGCGGTGGTGCCGGCGGTGGCGAGCGGCAGCCCGGTGGCTGGCCGTCGGCCGTGGCACCGGGGCAGGGCGGCCAGGCGGCGCAGGGAAGTGCCCCCGCGGGGCCGCCCGCAGCCACGCCGCCCGCGGCCGGGCCGGCGGCCGGCGCGCCCGCGCCCGTACAGCAGCAGCCGCAGGCCGGGACGGCCCAGGGGGCGGCCCAGGTGCGGCAGATGTGGCCGGAGATCCTGGACGCGGTCAAGGGCCGCCGGCGGTTCACCTGGATCCTGCTGAGCCAGAACGCGCAGGTGTCCGGGTTCGACGGCACGACCCTGCAGATCGGCTTCCCCAACGCCGGAGCCCGCGACAGCTTCGCCAACGGCGGCAGCGAGGACGTCCTGAAGGACGTGCTGGCCGAGCGGTTCCATGTGCAGTGGCGGGTCGAGGCGATCGTCGACCCCTCGGGCGGTGCCAACCCGCCGGCCGGTGGTGCGCCCCGCAGCGGTGGCGGCGGAGCGGGCGGTGGCTTCGGCGGGGCGCCGGCCGCGCCGCAGCAGTCCGTGCCGCAGCCGCCCCGGCAGAGCGCCCCGGGCGCGCCCGAGGGCGCCGGTGGGTCGTACGGGCAGGAGGGGCAGGGCGGCGGGTCCGGCGGCGGCCAGGGCGCGCGGCTGGCGCGGGAGGCGGTGGCCCCGGCGGCGTCCGCCGGAAGCGGCCGGAGCGCGCCCGCGGCGGAGCCCTCGTACACGCCGCCGGAGCCCCCGCCGATGTCGATCGAGTACGACATGCCGGCCGAGGACGACCCGGATCTCGTCGACTCCGCGCTCAGCGGCCACGACCTGATCGTCCGGGAGCTGGGCGCAACAGTGGTGGAAGAGTTCAACAACAACGAGTGAGCGAGCGGCCGTGTGAGGGGGAGGCGCGAGGGCCATGGGTGACGCACTGTCGCACGAGGTCGCGGTCCGTCATGAGGGGCGGTCGGACGGCCGGTACGGGCGGGCGCCCATACGCCCCGATTGCCGGGAAATAGCGGCGAATGCCCGTGTGGCCCGGGGCCTGTAGGGCATATCCGGGCTCCTCCGTACGGCGTAGGGCGCGGCGCGCGGGAAACACGTAGGCTCGGGCTACCGCACCAATCGTTGTCGTATGGCAGGAGTCACGTCGTGATCCCCGGTGGTCAGCCCAATATGCAGCAGCTGCTTCAGCAGGCCCAGAAGATGCAGCAGGACCTCGCGGCCGCCCAGCAGGAGCTGGCGGAGACCCCCGTCGAGGGTTCCGCGGGCGGCGGTCTGGTCAAGGCGACGGTGACCGGCTCCGGTGAGCTCAAGGGCCTGGTCATCGACCCCAAGGCGGTCGACACCGACTCCGCGGAGGAGACGGCCGAGACCATCGCCGACCTCGTCCTGGCGGCGGTCCGGGACGCCAATGCCAGCGCCCAGCAGCTGCAGCAGCAGAAGCTCGGTCCGCTCGCCCAGGGCCTGGGCGGCGGCAGTGGCATCCCTGGTCTCCCCTTCTGAGGAGTAGCCAACTAGCGTACGCAGCACGGCAGAAGAGAGAGAAGACGTTCCGTGTATGAAGGCGTGGTTCAGGATCTGATCGACGAGCTGGGCAGGCTGCCCGGCGTCGGTCCCAAGAGCGCGCAGCGGATCGCCTTCCACATCCTTCAGGCCGAGCCGACCGATGTCCGCCGGCTGGCGCATGCGCTGATGGAGGTCAAGGCAAAGGTCCGGTTCTGCAGCACCTGCGGCAATGTGGCGCAGGAGGAGCAGTGCCGGGTCTGCCTCGACCCGCGGCGCGACCCGGCGGTCATCTGCGTCGTGGAGGAGCCCAAGGACGTCGTGGCGATCGAGCGGACGAGGGAATTCCGCGGTCGCTACCACGTCCTCGGTGGGGCGATCAGCCCGATCGAGGGCGTCGGCCCCGACGATCTGCGGATACGGGAACTGCTGGCCAGGCTCGCGGACGGCACCGTCACCGAGCTGATCCTGGCCACCGACCCGAATCTGGAGGGTGAGGCCACGGCCACGTATCTGGCCCGCATGATCAAACCCATGGGCCTGAGAGTGACGCGACTGGCGAGTGGGCTGCCGGTCGGAGGCGACCTGGAGTACGCAGACGAGGTCACGCTCGGGCGGGCCTTCGAAGGGAGGAGACTTCTTGATGTCTGATGCCACGCTGCACAACGCGACACAGGACCCGGACGACTTCGCCGTATCGATCTCCGACTCGATCGAGAGTTTCATCGTCGCGGTGACGGAGGTCGCCAAGGGCGACGAGCCGGACAGCGCGGTGCCCTTCCTGCTGCTGGAGATCTCCCAGCTGCTGCTCACCGGCGGCCGGCTGGGCGCCCACGAGGACATCGTCCCCGACGAGCGGTACGAGCCCGACAGCGGCCCGGAGCCGGACGTGGACGACCTGCGGGAACGCTTCGCGGTGATGCTCGACCCGGTGGACGTCTACTCCGAGGTCTTCGATCCGTATGTGCCGCGCTCGGAGCCGGTGCCCTGCCGGATCTCCGACGACCTGGCCGACATCGTCACCGACCTGCGGCACGGCCTGGCGCACTACCGCGCGGGCCGGATCATCGAGGCCCTGTGGTGGTGGCAGTTCTCCTACCTCACGAACTGGGGCCCGACCGCCTCGGCCGCGCTGCGCGCGCTGCAGTCGCTGGTTGCCCACGTACGCCTCGACCAGCCGCTGGACGAGCTGGACGGCCTGGACACCGACAGCGGCTCCGACGGCGACGAGGACCGGCTCGCCGAGGAGGCCGGGAGGGTCATGGCGGCGGAGATCGCCGGGCCGCTGGGGCTGCGGGGGATGTGAGCGGCCGGGCGTGTGCGGACGGCTCCGGGCGTGTGACCTGGGTTACGTTCCCGTGTGCCCCGGCCCGTAGCGGGCATGTGCTGGCCGAGCGGGCGTGAGGATGCGCCCCGCGGATCCACCGCCGGACGCGGTGCTCACGGTGATCCCGAAAGCGATCACTTGCTGAGTTTCGTGTCTCACCATGTGGTATCCACGAGGCGGACTCCGCTTGCTCGTTAGACTGAGCCGACCGCAGTACCCCCATTTCCGGGGGTCCGGGAGGAAACTCCCGAAGAGACAGTTGCGAGGAGCGCACGTGGGCCTTGTCGTGCAGAAGTACGGCGGCTCATCCGTTGCGGATGCCGAGGGCATCAAGCGCGTTGCCAAGCGAGTCGTCGAAGCCAAGAAGAACGGCCACCAGGTGGTCGTCGTGGTTTCGGCGATGGGCGACACGACGGACGAGCTGATCGATCTCGCTCAGGAAGTGTCCCCGATCCCGTCGGGGCGCGAGTTCGACATGCTGCTGACCGCCGGAGAGCGGATCTCCATGGCCCTGCTGGCCATGGCGATCAAAAACCTCGGCCATGAAGCGCAGTCCTTCACCGGCAGCCAGGCCGGCGTCATCACCGACTCCGTGCACAACAAGGCACGGATCATCGACGTCACGCCGGGCCGTATCAAGGACTCGGTCGACGACGGCAATATCGCCATCGTTGCCGGCTTCCAGGGTGTGTCCCAGGACAAGAAGGACATCACGACGCTGGGCCGCGGCGGCTCGGACACCACCGCCGTCGCGCTGGCGGCCGCGCTGGACGCCGAGGTCTGCGAGATCTACACCGATGTGGACGGTGTCTTCACCGCCGACCCGCGGGTCGTGAAGAAGGCCCGGAAGATCGACTGGATCTCCTTCGAGGACATGCTGGAGCTGGCCAGCTCCGGCTCCAAGGTGCTGCTGCACCGCTGCGTCGAGTACGCACGCCGTTACAACATCCCGATCCACGTCCGCTCCTCCTTCTCGGGGCTCAAGGGCACGTGGGTCAGCAACGAACCGCAAGGGGACCAGCCGATGGAGCAGGCAATCATCTCGGGCGTCGCACACGACACCTCCGAGGCGAAGGTCACGGTCGTCGGAGTCCCGGACAAGCCGGGCGAGGCCGCGCGGATCTTCCGTGCCATCGCGGACTCCGAGGTCAACATCGACATGGTCGTCCAGAACGTGTCGGCGGCGTCGACCGGTCTGACCGACATCTCCTTCACGCTGCCCAAGGACGAGGGCCGCAAGGCCGTCGCGGCGCTGGAGCGCACGCGTGCCGCGGTCGGCTTCGACTCGCTGCGCTACGACGACCAGATCGCCAAGATCTCGCTGGTCGGCGCGGGCATGAAGACCAACCCGGGCGTCACGGCGACGTTCTTCGAGGCGCTGTCGAACGCGGGCGTGAACATCGAGCTCATCTCGACCTCCGAGATCCGCATCTCGGTCGTCACCCGCGCCGATGACGTCAAGGAAGCCGTGCAGGCCGTCCACAGCGCCTTCGGTCTCGACACCGAGAGCGACGAGGCCGTGGTCTACGGCGGCACCGGTCGCTGAGCGGCACCGGGCCATGATTCCGGCCGAGGCGGGCCGTCCGTCCCACGAGGTCTTCGCGGGGGCGGACGCCCGCACGGCCCCCAAGCCGCATCTCGCCGTCGTCGGTGCCACCGGCGCCGTCGGCTCGGTGCTGCTCGGCATCCTGTCCGAGCACGCCGACATCTGGGGCGAGATCCGGCTGATCGCCTCCCCCCGTTCGGCCGGCCGCAAGCTGACCGTGCGGGGCGAAGAGGTCGAGGTCGTCGCGCTGAGCGAGGACGCCTTCGACGGCATCGACGTCGCGCTGTTCGACGTACCGGACGAGATCGCCGCGCAGTGGGCACCGGTGGCAGTGACCAAGGGCGCGGTGGTGGTGGACAACTCGGGCGCGTTCCGGATGGATCCGGACGTGCCCCTTGTCGTGCCCGAGGTCAATGCGTGGGCGGCCCGGGTGCGGCCGCGCGGGATCATCGCCATCCCCAACTGCACCACCCTCTCGATGATCGTCACGCTGGGCGCGCTGCATGCCGAGTACGGGCTGAGCGAGCTGATCGTCTCCGCGTACCAGGCCGCCTCGGGCGTGGGACAGGCCGGCATCGACACGCTGCGGGCGCAGCTCTCGGCGGTGTCCGGCACGGAACTGGGCACGACGCCCGGCGATGTACGGCGGGCCGTCGGCGACACGCTGGGACCGTTCCCGGCGCCGATCGCGCTGAATGTCGTGCCGTGGGCCGGCTCGCTCCAGGAGGGCGGCTGGTCTTCGGAGGAGCTGAAGATCCGTGACGAATCCCGCAAGATCCTGGGGCTGCCCGACCTGCGGGTGACCGCGACCTGCGTACGGGTGCCGGTGATCACGGCCCACTCGATGACCGTGCACGCGCGCTTCGAGAACGAGGTCACGGTCGCCGGAGCGCACGAGATCCTGGCGGCGGCCCCGGGGGTGGTGCTGAGCGACGATCCGGCGGAGGGGGAATTCCCCACGCCCGCCGATGTGGTGGGGACGGACCCGGCCTGGGTGGGGCGGGTGCGGCGGTCGCTGGATGATCCGCGGGCGCTGGAGCTGTTCGTGTGCGGGGACAACCTGCGCAAGGGCGCGGCTCTGAACACGGCGCAGGTGGGGGAGTTGGTGGCGGGGGAGCTGCGGGGGTAGGGGGCTCGCTGGGGTCCTCGTGGGTTTCGGTCCTGGGGTCCTCGTGGGCGTCCTGGTGGGGTCCTCGGGGGTTGCTTCGCGGGTTTGTTTCGCCGGTTTGCTCGTCGGCTTCTTCGCAGGGTGGCGCCGTAGCCGGTCTCCGCAGTCCGCCGCTGTGATGTGCCGCCGTAGTTTGTCCCTGTGACTTGGCGGGTTCGGGTGTCGCGGGCTTGATCTCTCAGAGATACTTTGTGGATGCCTTGTGTGACGTGTGAAGATCTTGTGAGTGAATATCGGTCCGGGGCCCTTGGTCCGGATTGACGATTAGTTCACCTGTTCGTTCCCGTCACACTGCAACCGGCAGTTGGGCGGGAAGCGTCTTTCCGGCCACCTCGCGCGGGTGGTTCGGGGGCGCCCGCGGGCCGCTTCGGGGTCCTCGGTCGTCGGGGCGAATGCGTCGGATATATGGGGCATTGGGGAAGAGCTGGTACGCATGAGGGCATTTGATGCATCGTCAAGGGCGGTGTCTTGCGCGTACAACCCTTGTGGGGGGAAGCGTGTCCAACAGGCGTGGCAGAGGTACTCGGATTCACCATCGCCCCAGGAGGCACAGCAGGCGCGGCAGTGCGCCCGCCGCGCTCCCGCGCGTCCGGGGGCATGCCGGTGATCGCCCCCTGGCCCACCGCGCGTCCCGCGCAGGTTCCTTCGCAGCGTGGGGACACTGACGACGCGATGGCAGTGGGCACAACAGTCGATCACCTCACCGAGACCTATCGCGCGCACTACCGCTCGCTGCTCGGTCTCGCCGCGCTGCTCCTGGACGACACCGCCTCCTGCGAGGACGTCGTCCAAGAGGCCTTCATCCGCGTGCACTCCGCGCGCGGGCGGGTGCGCGAGCCCGAGAAGACCCTCGCCTATCTCCGCCAGACGGTCGTCAATCTCTCGCGCTCCGCGCTGCGCCGCCGCATCCTCGGGCTGAAGCTGCTCTCCAAGCCGATGCCGGACATGGCGAGCGCCGAGGAGGGCGCGTACGACCTGCTGGAGCGGGACCAGTTGATCCAGGCGATGCGCGGACTGCAACGGCGGCAGCGCGAGGTGCTGGTGCTGCGCTATTTCGCCGATATGACCGAGGTGCAGGTCGCCGAGACGCTGGGCATATCGCTCGGCTCGGTCAAGGCATACGGGTCGCGGGGCATCGCGGCGCTTCGCGTCGCGATGGAGGCTCCGGCATGAGTGGGAAAGTGTTCGGTCCGTACGAACCGGCCGACCGGTTCGATCGGGCCGGCCGATTCGATCGACTTGAGCGCTCCGAGCGGTGGGGGGCGCAGCGAGGGCCTGGCCGAGCGGTTCCGTCGTCGCGGGCGGTGGGTTCGTACGGGGCGGCCGGCGGCGTACGTGGTGGCCGCGGGGCGCCGGGTGAAGTGGTGCGTGGGTTGTACATGGTGCGTGCGGAGCAGGGAGCGGAAGGCTCAGGGGGGCTTGGCAGCTCTGGCGGCGGCGGTGTTTCCGGGGACGGTTCCAAGGGCGCCGAGGGGGTCGAGCCGCGGGGTGAGCCCGAGGCCGGTGAGGCGTCCGGGTCCCGTGAGGGCGCCGGGTTCGGCGACGGGGCCGCGTCCGGCGGGCACGTCGCGTCCGGCCAGGGCCCCGGAGACACGGAGGACATGGGCTCCGACCGTGGGCGCGCGCACGGTGGCAGCGGTGACGGCCGCGGCGGGGGCGGTGGCCGCGGAACCGAAACCGGTGGGGGAGGCCTCGGCGGTTTCGGCGGCGAGGACGAGCTGAGGCGACTGCTGCACGCCCGGGTCGGTGACCTGGAGCCCGCGCCGGACGCGCTGCAGCAGCTGCGCCGCGCGGTGCCGGCCCGCCGTCAGCGCCGTCGGCACGTCGTCGTGGGCGCGGCCGCCGCGCTGCTGCTCGGCGGTACGTCGATCCCCGCCATGGTGCACGTGGCGAATCTCAGCGGCTCCGCCGAGGACCGGCCCGCCAACGCCGCCAGCAGCCGGAGCGCCCAGGAAACTTCCGAGGGCGCACACGGCGAGGGCACCGAGCACGCCTTCCCGCAGCCGACCGGCAAGGACGGCAAGCGGTCGGGCACGGACCGGCCCAAGGGCAAGGACGGCCGGCCGACCGACGAGAACGGCGCGGGCCATGGCGCCGGCGCGGGGGCCCCGGCCCCGGACGAGACGATGGACGTCACCTCCCCCGCCTGCAGTCGCGATCAGCTCGGTCAAGGCACCGGTTCGGTCGGCGCGGCGGACTCGGCCGGTCGCGTCTACGGGGCGTTCCGGGTGGTCAACACGTCCGGTACGGCCTGCTCGATCGACGGTGGCGGCGCCGTCGGGGTGACCGCGCAGGGCGACACGAAAGCCGACCGTATCCACGTCGTCGACCACACCTCGGGAGATGAAGCCACCGGCCTGCCCGACCCGGCCACCACTCCTGACCAGCTGGTTCTCAAGCCGGGCGAGGCGTACGAGGTCAAGTTCGCCTGGATCCCGGAAGCGGGCGGCGGCTCGACCGGATGCGTCAAGCCGGGACCTTCGCCGACGCCGGACCCCTCGCCCGGGACCGGGGAGTCCCCGGCGGCGGGGGCCGCGGCGACGGGTGACGGTGGCGGCAGCGGGAGCCAGGCGGGCACCGCCGACGGTACGGGCGGTGGCGAGGGCGGAGGCGCGGCTTCTGGTGGCCTTGTCCTCAGCCATACGCCGGAGGCCGGCGAGCCCGCCGCGGCCGACGCCAAGATCGTTGATGCATGTGCCGGCACGGTGTACCGGACCGAGGCGCTGGCGGCGCAGTAGCGGGCACGGGGGGCTGGTGCCTGCGGGCCGGTGGTCCGGTGGTGGTGTCCGGTGGTCCGGTGGTCCGGTGACGGCCGTGGAGGGGGCGGTGCGGCCCCGCCGTTCGGGCCCCGTACCGTTGGTGGGGTGTACCGGTTCCTGCTGACCCCGCGGTGGTGGGGGATCAACGTCTTCGCCGTGCTGGCGATTCCCTTCTGCATCTTCATGGGCAGCTGGCAGCTGGGCCGCTTCGAGGACCGCGTCGATACGCACCACCAGCAAGAAGACCGCTCCGCCCGGGCCAAGGCCGCGGCCGCCCGTCCGCTGACGAGCCTGCTGCCGGTCGACCAGGTCACCTCCGGCCGCCAGGCCAGCGCCCGCGGGCGCTACGACGCCGCCCACCAACTGCTCGTACCGGACCGCACCTTCAGCGACAAGGGCGAGCGGCGGGGCTTCTATGTGCTGACCCTGCTGCGTACGAACGGCGGCAAGGCCCTCCCGGTCGTACGGGGCTGGCTGCCCGGCGACGCGAACGCCAAGGCCGACCGGGCGAAGGTGACCGCGCCGCCGAAGGGCGAGGTGACGGTCACCGGGGCGCTGCAGGCGTCCGAGAACCAGGGCACCGACGGGGTGCAGGCCGACGGCGGGCTGCCGCAGGGGCAGCTCGGCATGATCAGCGCGGCGTCGCTGGTGAACATCGTGCCGTACAAGGTCTACGACGCCTGGATCACGCTCAGCGAAGCCCCGGCCCCGCTGCGCGCCGTCCCACCGGCCGCGGCCGAGGGCAGCGGCCTGGACATGAAGGCCTTCCAGAACCTCGGTTACACCGGCGAGTGGTTCGTCTTCGCGGGCTTCGTCGTGTTCATGTGGTTCCGCCTCTTCCGCCGCGAGGCCGAAGCGGCGAAGGACGCGGCACTGGGCATCCTCCCGGAGGGCCCCACGGCGGCGACGAAGCGGGACGGCGAGGGCGACGGCACGGACGGGCACGAGGGGCCGGGCGGTAAGCCGGACGAGGGTCCGGACGGCGGCTCGGGCGGGGGCTCGGACCGGCGCGCGGACGGGGGCTCGGACGGGGGCTCGGACGGAGATGAGGATGGGGCGTTGGGGGGTGGGGGCGGGGATAAGTCGATGGCCCACGCCTGAGCCTCGCGCCTTGGGGGGGGCTCCCCCCCCGCCCCCACCCCACCCCACCCCCACGGCCGTCACTCAGACCTCGTGATCACCTGAGTGAGCCTGAGCAGACTCGTGCTGAGCCTGAGCGGCCTCGCGCCCAAGCGCGGACTCCTGCCCCCGCATCGACCGGCCCTTGGGCTGGCCGACGCCCCAGTCCCGCCCATGCCCCGGGTTGACCGACGCCCCAGTCGCCCCGATGTCCTGGGCGGGCCGACGCCCCACTCGCCCCGATGCCTTGGGCTGGCCGACGCCCCACTCGCACCGATGCACGGGCTGACCGCCCCGTTCGCGCGGAGGCCCAGGGCGTCCTGAGCCTGCTGGACGGACACAGGCCCGTCAGCGGAGGCGTGACGCCGGGCCGACGCAGGCCCAGGGACAGGCGCGTCGTGCCCGGCGGCCACCATCGGGCTGAACCCGAATCGCACCGCAGGCACGGCTCCCCGAACACGAGCCGCCCGCCCTCCGCGCCACCGCTCCGTCGACGTGACCCGTCCAGCAGTCACCCCGTCCGGTCGGCGTGACCCGTCCCCGCGGTCACCCCCCGTCGACGTGCCCCGCCCCGCGGCCACCCCCGTCCGGTTGACGTGACCTGTCCTGCGGCCACCCCGTCCGGTCGACGTGACCCGCCCCGCAGTCACCCCCGACCGGTCGACGTGAGCCGTCCCCGCGGCCACCCCCGCCCGGTCGGCACCGGCGGCCCTGCCCTCACTCGCCCTCCCCCGTCACATACCGCTGCGCGAATTCGAGCTCCAGACGGACCTGCTTGATGCGCTCCTCCACCACGAGGGACCCGTGCCCGGCGTCATAGCGATAGACCTCGTGGGGATGTTCGCGCTGTTCCAGTCGCTCGACGTAGTTCTCCACCTGACGGATCGGGCAGCGCGGATCGTTGACGCCCGCGGAGATGTAGACCGGCGCCCGGACCTTGTCCACATACGTCAGCGGTGACGACGCCGCGAAGCGCTCCGGGACCTCCTCGGGCGTACCGCCCAGCAGCGTCCGGTCCATCGCCTTGAGAGCTTCCATTTCGTCGTTGTACGCCGTGACGTAGTCGGCGACCGGGACCGCCGCCAGCCCCACAGCCCACACCTCCGGCTGCGTTCCGAGGCCGAGCAGCGTCAGATAGCCGCCCCACGAGCCGCCGGCCAGTATCAGCCGCTTCGGGTCGGCGAGCCCCGAGGAGACCGCCCACTTGCGTACCGCGTCGATGTCCTCCAGCTCGATCAGCCCGACGCGATGCTTGAGCGCATCCGTCCAAGCGCGGCCGTAGCCGGTCGAACCCCGGTAGTTGACGCGGACGACCGCGAAGCCGTGGTCCACCCAGGCCGCCGGTGACGAGGCGAACGAGTCGCTGTCGTGCCACGTCGGGCCGCCGTGAATGTCGAAGATCGTCGGGAAGGGACCCTCACCGGCGGGCTGCTGCACCAGTGCGTGGATACGGCCGCCGGGGCCCTCCACCCAGGCGTCGGTCACCGGCACGGACCCGGGCGCCTTCAGCCCGGGCGGGTCGAGCACGACCTTCCCGCTCGTCGACCGCACCTCCGACGGCTGGGCCGCAGAGGACCACAGGAACTCCACCGTCCCGTCCGGTCGGGCCGTCGCGCCCGAGACCGAACCCGCCGGGGTCTCCACCCGCGTCAGCACATGCCGGGCGCCGGCTGCGTCACCGTCGGCCGTACCGTCACCGCCGCCCACCGTGCCGAGGTCGTAGCGCCACAGCTCGCTGCGCGCCTGGAACTCGTGCTCCACCAGCAGCGCCGACCCGTCCGGGTACCAGTCCGCACCCACATCGCCGGGCAGGTCTATCTCCAGAGCCGTCTCCACCCCGGTCACCGGATCCCAGATCATCGGCTCCCAACGGCCCCGCCGCTGATGGCCCACCAGCAGTCGGGCGTCACGGTCCACCGGGGCGAAGCCCATCACCGACAGGCCCAGTTCCTCGGTCCCGCGGTTGGTGTCGTCCAGCTCCGCGACCGTCGAGCCGTCCGCCCGTACGACACGGATCGCGGAGTGCATCGCATCGCCGTGTTCGGTGTGCTCGATCGCGATCAGCGAGCCGTCGTGCGAGAGATCGCCGACGCCCGCCGACTCGCGGTGGCGGTAGATCTCCACCGGTGGCTCTCCGGGCCGCACGACGTGGACCGTCGAGCCCTCCTCGTCGGTGGAGCACCCCACGACCGCGGTGCCGTCCCGGCCGATCGACAGCCCCGCGGGATACGAGGCGTCCAGCCCCGGAGTGGCCGGCTCATCCGGGCCCCCCGCGAACGGCTGGCGCATCCAGACGCCGAACTCGTCCCCGTCGGTGTCCGAGAACCACCAGATCCACTCGCCGTCCGGCGACAGCGTCCCGTCCGTCGTGCCGTTCGGCCGGTCCGTCGCCTGCCGCTGGGCGCCCGTCGCCCGGTCCCATGCGTACAACTCGAAGGTGCCGGTGGCGTTCGAGACGAAAAGGGAGCGGTCCGGGGCGTGCTCGGCCCAGTCCGGCAGCCCGACCCGGGGTGCACGGAAGCGCTTCTCCCAGTCGGGGAGGTCTGTGGAGAGGGGCGAGCCCGTGGCACCCGCAGCGCCCGTGGAGCCGGCCGAGGCGGTGGAGCTGCCGGCGCTGGTCGAAGGGGTCCCAGGGGCGGGATGGGGCGGACGGTTCGGGTCGGGGGCCTGGGCGGAGCCGGTGGTCTCGTTCGTCATGGGCCCATTCTGCGCCCGGCGCCGGAAATGCGTTGGCGAGGCCGTCAGCCTGTGGATAACTTCGCCGCATGCACACCCATACCGGCCCCGATGACTGGCGCGAGGCCAACCGCGCGAAGTGGGACGAACGCGTGGCCATCCACACCGCGAGCGATTATTACGACCAGGACCGGTTCCGCAGGGTCCGGGACGTGATCCGCGACTTCGAGATCGCGGAGGTGGGCGATGTCACCGGCCGTACTCTGCTCCATCTCCAGTGCCATTTCGGTCAGGACACCCTGTCCTGGGCCCATCGCGGCGCGGCCCACGTCGTCGGCCTGGACTTCTCCGAACCCGCCATCGAGACCGCCCGCGAGATGGCCGGCGAACTCGGCTACGGCCCCGAGCGTGCGTCCTTCGTCGCCGCCGACGTCTACGACGCCGCCGAAGCCGTCCCCGACTCGTCGTACGACATCGTCTACACCGGCATCGGCGCCCTGAACTGGCTCCCGGACCTGACCCGCTGGGCCGACACCGCCGCCTCCCTCGTCGCCCCCGGCGGCTTCCTCTACCTCGCCGAATTCCACCCGCTGTGCGACTCCCTGGACGAGGAAACGGGATCGCGGATCACCTACGACTACTTCAGCCGCGACGCGTGGGTGGAGGAAAGCTCAGGGACGTATACGGACTTCAGCGCGCCGACGGTCAACAATCGCAGCGTCGAGTGGCAGCACCCGATCGGCGAGGTGATCACCGCGCTGGCCGGTGCCGGCCTGCGGATCGACTTCCTGCACGAACACGACATGACCATGTTCGAGCGGTTCAGGGCACTGCGCCGTACCGACGACGGCTACTACCGGTTTCCTGACGACCGCCCTCGCATTCCCCTCATGTATTCGCTGAAGGCGACCCGCCCGCGGTAGGTCCCTGCGAAAGTCCTCCGCGGTAAGCCCCAGGAGAGTCCCTTGCGGGGAGCAATCTCCGGGCTCCCGGTGCCCCGTACGGAGAGGCGCGTGCTCCGTTCGATTCGGGTCCGGTCCGATTCAGGTCCGATCCGATTCAGGGTCCGGTCCGATTCAGGTTCCGATTCAGGCTCAGGTTCGGGCCTGCCGCAATCCGTCGACACGCCGACGGATAACCTGTCGGCCGCCACTGCTGTCGTGCGGCCGGACGGCCGGATCATGGGCAGCGTCACAGAACAACGGGGGAATGTCGTGCGGGTACGCAGAGGTATGGCCGGCGCCGCGGGTGTCGGTGTGTTCATGCTGCTGGCCGTGGGATGCGGCGGCGCGTCGATGTCGGGCAAGGCGACGCCGAAGGCGCCCGACGCTGTCCACCCGGCCAAGCCGCTGCCGATGCAGACCACGCCACAGAAAGCCACCTGGACCGACTCCGAGGACACGTCGTACCCGCTGCGGATCGCGCCCACGCGGCTGGCCCGCGGCTCGGACTCCGACCTCAAGGGCGTTCGGCTGGACGACGACCTCAAGGGGAAGGTGCCGTACTACTTCACCTTCTCCTACACCAACACCGGCAAGGGCACGGTGAACCGCCCGAGCCCGGCACGGAACATCTCCGTCAACGGGGCGGACGGCCAGGCGGCCCAGCAGGTCTCGCTGTTCTCGGGCAACCCCCTGGCCACCAGCTCCGGAATGCCACGCGAGTGCCGCGAGCCCGGCAAGACCACTCTCGCCCCCGGCGACAGCGCGACGGAGTGCGAGATCTTCATGATGCCGAAGGGCGCGCAGCCGGCGACGGTCTCGTACAAGGACGACGGGAGCGACACGCTCCTGTGGAAGGTCGACGGCCCCAAGGGCGGAGCTTCCGGCGGTGTGCTGCCCGAGGGCAAGCCCGCCGATGGCGGGACGGGGGACAGCAGCAGCCGTCCGGTCACGCTGCGCATCACGCCGAAGAGCGTGCGCACCGGGTCCAGCGCCGACCTGAGCCGGTTCGACCTGAACGCGGACCAGAAGAAGCTGGTCCCGTACTACGTGACGATGCAGTACCGGAACACCGGCAAGTACGACCTGCTGCCGAGCCTGAATGACAAGGTGCTGCTGCGGAGCGCCGGCGGGCAGGAGGCCAAGAAGCTGCTCCTGATCGACATCGGCGGCCCCGGTGTCCCCCAGTGCCCCGATGCCGTCCCCGACAAGATGGTCAAGCCGGGCGCCACGGTGACGGTGTGCTCCATCCACATGATGGCGAAGGGGGATCCGCCGGTCGCCCTTGTCTTCCAGGGGGAAGGCCACCCGTCGGTCACCTGGCGCGCGGCCCCGGGCGGCGGCAAGTAGGGGAGCAGCAAGTAGGGGAGCGGCGAGCAGGCCGACCCCTCTCACCCTTGATGCCTGCGGTCCCCCCGCGCCTCCTGGCCCCTGGTCCCCGCTCCTCCTGTTCCTCTCATCCACCCAGCCCCGGTACCCCCGAGATCAGCAGATCGATGATCTTGATGCCGGCGAACGGTGCGACCAGTCCTCCGAGTCCGTAAAGGGCGAGGTTGCGCCGCAGCAGATCGTCCGCCGAGGACGGGGTGTAGCGCACGCCGCGCAGTGCGAGGGGGATCAGGGCGACGATGACCAGCGCGTTGAAGATGATCGCGGAGGCGATCGCCGAGGTCGGGCTGTGCAGGCCCATGACGTTCAACGCCGCCAGGCCGGGATATGCGCCGGTGAACATGGCGGGGATGATCGCGAAGTACTTCGCGACGTCGTTGGTGATGGAGAAGGTCGTCAGCGCACCACGGGTGATCAGCAGTTGCTTGCCGATCTCGACGATCTCGATGAGCTTGGTCGGGTTGGAGTCCAGGTCCACCATGTTCCCGGCCTCCTTGGCGGCCGAGGTACCGGTGTTCATGGCCACGCCGACATCCGCCTGGGCCAGCGCCGGAGCGTCGTTCGTACCGTCGCCGGTCATCGCCACCAGCTTGCCGCCGGCCTGCTCCCGCTTGATGAGCGCCATCTTGTCCTCGGGCGTGGCCTCCGCGAGGAAGTCGTCCACCCCCGCCTCCTCGGCGATGGCCTTGGCCGTCAGCGGGTTGTCACCCGTGATCATGACGGTCTTGATGCCCATCCGGCGCAGCTCGGCGAAGCGTTGGCGGATGCCTTCCTTCATGACGTCCTTGAGGTGGATGACGCCAAGGACGCGCCGCCCGTGGGCATCATGCACCGCCACCAGGAGCGGGGTGCCGCCGGAGGCCGCGATCGCATCGCTGAACCAGCGTGCCTCGGGCGGCACTTGGCCCCCGTAGCGCTCCACCCACTCGATCACCTGGGCGGCCGCGCCCTTGCGGATCGCGCCGTCGCTGCCGTCGGCCCAGCGCAGATCGACGCCGCTCATCCGGCTCTGTGCGCTGAACTCGACGTATACGGCGCGCCCCGTTCCGTTGTCGCCCCCCTCGCTCTCCTTGCCTTCCTCGTCATTCCCTTCCTCCCTTTCCTGCTCTTCCCTCCCTTCCTGCTCGTGCTTGTCGGGGGCAGGGAGGGCGTAGCGGCGCTCGGCGAGTGCGACGACGGACCGGCCCTCCGGGGTCTCGTCCGCCAGGGAGGACAGCTGGGCGATTTCCGCGAGCTGGAATTCGTCGACGCCGGGCAGGGGAACAAAAGCGGTCGCCTCTCGGTTACCGAGAGTGATGGTGCCGGTCTTGTCCAGCAGCAGGGTGTTGACGTCGCCGGCCGCCTCGACGGCGCGCCCCGACATCGCCACCACATTGCGCTGGACGAGCCGGTCCATCCCGGCGATGCCGATCGCCGAGAGCAGTGCGCCGATGGTGGTCGGGATCAAGGTGACGAGGAGGGCGACGAGGACGGTGGTGGACGGTGTGGCGCCCGCGTATCCGGCCATGGGCTGGAGGGTGACGACGATCAGGATGAAGGCGATGGTGAGCGCGGCGAGGAGGATGTTGAGGGCGATCTCGTTCGGGGTCTTCTGCCTGCTGGCGCCCTCGACCAGGGTGATCATGCGGTCGAGGAAGGAGTGCCCGGGGCGCGCGGTGACCCGTACGACGAGGCGGTCGGACAGCACGGTCGTGCCGCCGGTGACGCCGCTGCGGTCGCCGCCGGCCTCGCGGATAACGGGTGCGGACTCGCCGGTGACGGCGGATTCGTCGACCGCGGCGATACCGTCGACCGCCTCGCCATCGGCCGGAATGAGTTCGCCCGCTTCGATGAGCAGGAAGTCGAACTGCCGCACGTCGCTCGCCGCGATGACCTCGGTGTCCGCGTGCTGGAGATGCATACCGACCCGCCAGTTGCGCAGACGGCGCGCGACGGTGTCGGTGCGGGCCTTGCGCAGGGAGGCGGCCTGGGCCTTGCCGCGGCCTTCGGCGACCGCCTCCGCAAGGTTGGCGAAGATCACCGTCAGCCAGAGCCAGAGACTGATCATCCAGGTGAAGACGGAAGGGTGGAATGCCGCGGAGAGCGTGGTGAGCAGGGATCCGGACGCGACGACGAAGAGCACGGGGTTCTTGGCCAGCGCCCGGGGGTGAAGCTTGCGCAGCGCGTCGGGGAGGGATTTGAGCAGCTGTTTGGGGTCGAAGAAACCCGCGCTCTCGCGTCGCCGTCGCCGTGAGCGGTCTCTCGGCGCGCTCGCTGTGCTTGCGGCGCCGGGCACCGAAACATTCTGAGGAGCCGGCGGAGTCTGCGGCGGGGCGGCGGGAAGCATGCGCGGAGACCTTCTGCGCGTCCGGCCACGCGCACGTACGCAGGCAGCATGCGCGCACGGGCGGCCGGACGGCCGATAGGGGACGGGGGCCGGTGGCCGCCGACTCCTGCCGGTGCCGGCCCGGGCGGGTGCTCCAGGGGGTGCGGTACGGAATGGCGCGTGCTGGTGCGCCGACGTCCGCGGATATCGGGCGGCCGTAAGGAAATCTAGGCCGCGGATGATGCCCGAATGCCTTGCGCCGTAAGGATTTTGCGGCTCTCTTACGGGCGGGCCGCCGCAGTGCCGAAGGAAATCTGAGGTGACGTCAACTATCCGTCAAGAGAACCTGAATCCGCGTCAGAAAGGCGTCAAGGGAAGAATTCATGGGATTCATGCCGGTGGGTAAACCCGTGGGCCGCCCGGTGGGCCGGGCCGGGGCAGACGACTGACGGCTTTCCGATGAGAGCGCCGGCTCCCGGCCGCGGCCGTGCGGAGGCGCAGACCTCCGTGACGCGACGGCTAGCCCGCGCCCGCGTAGACCCGGCTGGCGAATTCGGCGATCTGTTCGTCGCTGAGATTCTTTGCGAGATTGGCCTCCGTGATCATTCCGATCAGCTGGTGGCCGCCCTTGACGTCGATCACCGGAAGGCGCTTGATCTGATGCGTCTCCATGGTCTCCAGGACCTCGTTGGCGCCCGCGTCGGCGTCGATCCAGTGCAGCGCCCCGTCCAGGGAACCGGCCTGCACCGTCGCCGGATCTATGCCTTCGGCGCAGCACTGAATGACGATGTCACGGTCGGTGATCAAGCCCATGAGCCTGTTGTTGTCACCGCATATGGGCAGGCAGCCGACATTCATGTCGCGCATCATTTTCGCCGCGTCGAGCAGCGACTGGTGCGCGCCTACACACTGCACACCGGCGGACATGATGTCTCGGGCTCGTAGCGTCATAGCCATGATTTCTCCCGCCTTCGGAGCGTTGATTTCCCCCGCTTTCGATGACACCACGATTGGCTCTGCGTCGCTTCCTGAGGTATGGCCGCTACGGCCGGGGGCCCTCGCTCGGCCCGTGCCGTGCCCCGCCCGGGTAGGAGCCGATCCGTCCCCGATTCCAGACTCTTTCGCGACCCGACGGCGGGCTTCCCGCCCCCGTCCGCCTAGCCCTTCTGGCGGTCACGCCAAAGCCCCGCTCCGCGCTGACGTGCCCGTACGCTCGCCCGCGTGGCGAAAATCGTGGACGCAGTCAAGCGATTGCTGATCGGCCGGGCGCTGCCCAGCGAAGGCCTGCGGGAGACGCTGCTGCCCAAACGCCTGGCATTGCCGATCTTCGCCTCCGACCCGCTGTCATCGGTCGCCTACGCCACCCAGGAAATCCTGCTGGTCCTCACCCTGGGCGGACTGGCCTATCTGCACTTCGCCACCTGGGCCGCGGTCGCCGTGGTCTGCCTGCTCGCGGTGGTGGTGCTGTCCTACCGTCAGGTCGTCTACGCATATCCGTCGGGCGGCGGCTCCTACGAGGTGGTCTCCACCAACCTGGGGCCGTCCGCGGGCCTGGTGGTGGCCGCGTCCCTCCTGGTCGACTACGTGATGACGGTCGCCGTGTCGGTCGCCTCCGGGGTGGACAACATCATCTCCGCCGTCCCCTCCCTCAACGAGTACCGGACGGTGATGGCGGTCGTCTTCGTCGCCCTGCTCGCGACCGTGAACCTGCGCGGCGTGCGCGAATCGGGCCGCGCATTCGCCGCCCCCACCTACCTCTTCATCGCCGGGGTGCTCATCATGTGCGCCACCGGCCTGTTCCGCTGGCTCGTCGGCGACGCCCCGGTCGCCGAATCCGCCGCGTACGGCATCGAGCCCGCTCCCGGCGACGCCCACCTGGCCGGTCTCGCGCTGGTCATGCTCGGCCTGCGGGCGTTCTCCAGCGGCTGTACGGCGCTGACCGGTGTGGAGGCGATCTCCAACGGCGTCCCGGCGTTCCGCAAGCCCAAGTCGAAGAACGCGGCGACCACGATGGGAGCCATGGGCCTGATCGCGATCGTGATGTTCTCCGGCATCACCGCCCTCGCCCTGATCGCCAACGTCCACATCGCCGACGACACCTGCCGGCTCACCGGCTTCGGCGGCGACTGCCGGACCACCCCGCAGCGCACCGTCATCGCCCAGCTCGCCGCGTCGATCTTTGGCGGCACCCACAGCGTCGGCTTCTTCTACATCCAGGCCGCCACCGCCCTGGTCCTGGTGCTGGCCGCCAACACCGCCTTCAACGGCTTTCCGCTGCTGGCCTCGATCCTGGCCCAGCACCGCTATCTGCCGCGCCAACTGCACACCCGCGGGGACCGGCTGGCCTTCTCCAACGGCATCGTCGCGCTGGCCGTGGTGGCCGGAGCCCTCCTGTGGGCCTTCCACGCCTCCGTCACCAACCTCATCCACCTCTACATCCTGGGTGTCTTCACCTCCTTCACGCTCTCCCAGACCGGCATGGTCCGGCACTGGAACCGCGCCCTGCGCACCGAGCCGGTCGCGGCCCGGCGACGCCACCACCACACCGTCCGCGCCATCAACGCCGTGGGTGCCGTGGTGACCGGCCTGGTCCTGGTCGTCGTGCTGCTCACGAAGTTCACCCAGGGCGCCTATCTGGCGGTGATGGCGGCCGTCGTGCTGTGGGTGATGATGCGCGGCATCCGGCGCCACTACGACCACACCGCGGCCGAACTCGCCGTCGTGGACCCGCGGGCCGAGATCGTCATGCCCTCCCGCGTCCACGCCGTCGTCCTGGTCTCCACGCTCCACAAACCGACGCTACGGGCCCTTGCCTACGCCCGCGCCACCCGGCCCGACTTCCTGGAAGCGCTGACCGTCGCCGTCGACCGCGACGAGCTCGAGAGCCTCACCGCGCAATGGGATGCAACGGGTTTCGACACCCCGCTGAAAACTCTTGCCTCCCCTTACCGCGAGATCACCCGCCCCGTCGTGGAGTACGTGCGCTCCATCGGCCGCACCAGTCCCCGCGATGTGATCAGCGTCTTCATCCCCGAATACGTCGTCGGCCACTGGTGGGAGAACCTCCTCCACAACCAGTCCGCCCTCTGGCTCAAAAGCCGGCTCCTCTTCGCCCCCGGCGTCATGGTCACCAGCGTCCCCTGGCACCTCAGCAGCTCCGAACGCCGTCCCCCACGCCCCAGCGTCCGCGCCCCGGGCTCCGTCCGACGCGGCGAGCCGGCCCTGCCGCCCTGGTCCAGGAAGCGCGGCCGCCCGGGGCCGGCCCCGGGGAGCGGAGGCGCGGCCGGGGACTGACCGGGCGCGCCCCGCTGTCCCACGTGACCGCAGACCGCAGACCGCACCGCCAAGCCCGACCGCAGGGGCCGCTACGGCTCCAGCCAGCCCGCTGCCGTGGCGGCGGCGCATGCGGCTGCCTCGGCGTTGCTCGCCTCGGCGTTCAGGTGCGCGTCCCTGCCCAAGGCCTTTGCGCTCGCGGCCTCCAGGGCCGCGACCGACGCCGCGAGAGCGGCCTGGTGGGCGGCGTCGGCGAGCTCGGTGGCATCGTGGGCCTGCGCCACCTGGGCTGCGATGGTCGCGGCGGCGGCAGCGTTTCTTGCGCAGCGGGCGTCCGCCGCGGGATCGGGAGCACTCTCGTCGAGGGAGGCGAGCGTCCGCTCCGACAGCCGTATGGCGTTGGCGGCCTTTCCCGCAGGGCTTTTGGGAACGAGCGTGGCCTCGTGCCGTTCGATGCCGAGGTGGCGGCAGGTGGCCTCGGCACGGGCGAGAGCGCTCCGGGCGCGTGCCGCGTGCGTCTTTCTGAATTCCGCTTCCGGGCCGGCCGCTGGGGTGCCTTGGACCGTCGAAGTGCCCTGTTGCTCCCTGGTGCTGGACTCGCTCATCACCATCTCCTCGTCGGCGGACGACAGTGCTCTGGGGAATGCGTGCCCCTGTCGATCCCCGGCGGCCGAGCGGGACCGGGGGCGGAGGGGCGTGGCGTACCTGGGGCGTGCGCAGAGTGACATGGCGAGCGCCAACAGGCCAGTGCGGTGCGGGAAGTCATGGATGCCGCTGATCGATGTCTCTAGAGGAAGAGCCCGATCGATGCGTCCAGTGACCACACCTGCCAGCACATGCCGAACAGCCCGGTGGCGGAGATCAGGGCCATCATGAGGTTCTGCCCCTGTTCGCCCCAGTCGTGAATCATCAGCACGAGGTAGATCAGGTTGAGTACGAGGCCGCATGCGAGGGCGATCGGTGTCAGGAAGCCGACGACCAGTCCGAGGCCGAGTGCGAGTTCCGCGTAGGCGACGAGGTACGCCATCATGCGGGGCCGGGGCTTGACCACGGTGTCGAAGCCCGAGCGTACGAAGGTCCAGCGGTGCTTCTCGGCTATGCCCGCTGCCCAGCGGATGCCCCCGCCGGTGAACCAGGTCTTCTTGTCCTTGTGGCGCCAGCTCTCCAGCCACCACAGGCCGAGGCCGATGCGGAGTACGGCGAGCCACTCGGCCCCACTGAGCCAGATCGTTTGCATGGTGCCCCTTTCGACCTCCATCTACCTGACGGTCTGTCAGTTCAGCGGACGTCATCCGATACCGCAAGGGGTGCCGTACCCGGCATCGCCTTGTGGTCGCAGGGGTTGCGCCATAGTCTGAAACTGATGGACCGTCAGAAATGGATGGGTCGAAGCGGCAGGCAGTTGGGGGTACGGCATGGTCAGCAGCGAAAGCGTTACGGGCGAACTTCCCAGGATCATCAGCGTGGACGATCATGTGATCGAGCCCGCGCACCTCTTCGAGACCTGGCTTCCCAGGAAGTACCGGGACCGCGGGCCGAAGCCCTTGACGGCCGGCATCGGGGAGCTGCAGTACATCGGCGGGAAGTACCGGTTCACCACGGATCCCGCCGGCCAGGCCACCGACTGGTGGGAGTACGAGGGCCTGCTCTTCCCGTACAAGCGCATCATCGCGGCCGTCGGCTTCTCCCGTGACGAGATGACGCTGGACGGCATCACGCGGGAGCAGATGCGGCGCGGGTGCTGGGATCCCAAGGCCCGCCTGGAGGACATGGACGTCAATCACGTGGAGGCGTCGCTCTGCTTCCCGACCTTCCCCCGTTTCTGCGGGCAGACGTTCGCGGAGGCCAAGGACCGGGAGGTCGGGCTGGCGTGCGTCCGGGCCTACAACGACTGGATGGTCGAGGAGTGGTGCGGGGACAGCGGCGGCCGGCTGATCCCGCTGTGCCTCATCCCGTTGTGGGACATCGATCTCGCGGTCGCCGAGATCAGGCGCAACGCCGCGCGGGGCGTTCGGGCCGTCACCTTCAGCGAGATCCCTACGTACCTGGGGCTGCCGTCGATCCACTCCGGCTACTGGGATCCGTTCTTCGCGGCGTGCGAGGAGACCGGCACCGTCGTGAACATGCACATCGGCTCTTCGTCCCAGATGCCGGCGGCGTCGCCGGACGCCCCGCCGGCCGTACAGGCGTCGCTGAGCTTCAACAACGCGATGGCCTCGATGATGGATTTCCTGTTCAGCGGCGTCCTCGTGAAGTTCCCCCGGCTGAAACTGGCTTATAGCGAGGGCCAAATGGGCTGGATCCCGTACGCGCTGGAGCGTGCGGACGACGTATGGGAGGAGCACAGGGCCTGGGGCGGGGTGAAGGACCTGATCCCGGAGCCCCCGTCGACGTACTACTACCGGCAGATCTTCTGCTGCTTCTTCCGCGACAAGCACGGCGTCGATTCGATCGAGACGGTCGGGGTCGACAACGCCACGTTCGAGACCGACTACCCCCACGTCGATTCGACCTGGCCGCACACGAAGCAGGTGGCGGCCGACCATGTCGGCGGACTGCCCGCAGAGGTGACGTACAAGCTGCTGCGCGGCAACGCCATCCGGATGTTGGACCTGCCGTTCGACCGGGACCGGGCGGCCACGGCCCTCGCCTGAGCCGGCGGTGGGGCGCTGGGGATGCCCGCTCGCACGCAAGCGCCCGATCGCTGGCGACGGGGGATGCACCAGCGATCGGGCTTGTAGCCAAGACTAACAAGGCTGCCCGCGTGGTGGGAGTCGACTTCCCGACTGGCATGAGGAGTTGTGCTCGGGATCACGCGGTCGCACCTCGGCTCCGTCACGCGCCGCACGGCGGCTCGTACGAGAGGCGGGGCAGATACTCGTGCCACTTCTCCTGCGTCAGAACGCCCCGGGTGGTCGCACAGATGTGACGGATCGCCTCGTCGGCGTCCAGGTTCCACAGCCGGACGGTACCCGCGCCGCTCGACACCCCGATCAGGCGGCTCCTGGGACTGAACGACAGGAAATTTCCCGTCTTGGCGTTGGGGCTGGTCGACTGGCCGATGGCCGCGGCCCTGGAGGGGTGCGCGACGTTCCAGAAACGGACGGTGTTGTCGCTGCCGCCGCTGGCCAGGGTGCCGCCTTCCTTGCTGAACGTCAGCGACACGACCGCTTCGGTGTGGCCCGTGAGAGGGGGGCCCAGCCGGGTGGCCTTGCGGGGGTCGGCCGTGTTCCAGAGCCGGACGGTGTCGTCGTCGCTGCCGCTGGCCAAGGTGTCGCCGTCCGGGCTGAAGGCGAGTGCGTTGACGGGCCCCCGGTGCCCCGTGAGCGGCGCGCGGAGCTGGACGGTGCGGCGGGGGTCGGTGATGTCCCAGAGCCGGATGGTGCCGTCCGCGCTGCCACTGGCGAGCGTGTGCCCGTCCGGGCTGAAGGCGAGGGAGTTGATGTAGCCCCTGTGACCGGTGAGGGGCGGGCCGTACGGAACGACGTGGGACCGGTCGGCGACGTTCCACAGCTGAAGCGCGCGGTCGGTGTACGCGGTCGCGAGCGTGCGCCCGTCCTGGCTGAACGCCAGCGCGTCCGGCCCCATGAACCGGGTCTGCAGGGTGATGGGTGGGCCGTAGGAGACCGGCTCGGCAGGGTCGGCGACGTTCCACAGATACACCTTGCGACCGGCCGTCAGCACCGCGAGGGTGTGGCCGTCCGGGGAGAACACCAGCGCGCCGTCGCCCCCGCTCCCGGGCTTGAACGGTTTGTTCAGCACTCTGGGCCGACCGGGATCCTGTACGTTCCACAGCCGGATCCGACCGTCGGCCGCCGCCGTGGCGAGCACCCGCCCGTCCGGGCGGAACGCTCCGCTCCGGCCGACCATGTCCGACGTCGGGATCGACCACAGCCGGACCGTGCTGTCGCCGCTCCCCGTGGCCAGGGTCCGCCCGTCGGGGCTGAAGCCCACGGCGTACATCTCGCCGCTGCTGCCCGCGAGCGGCTCGCCGACCTGCGCCGGGTATGCCGGATCGCTGACGTCCCACAGGCTCGCCGTGCTGTCCGCGCTGCCGGCGGCGAGCATGTTGCCGTCGGGGCTGAAGGCCACGGACCACAGGGGGCCGGTGTGGCCGGTGAGCGGCGCGCCGACCGGTGCCGCGTGCCGCGGGTCGGCCGTGTTCCACAGCCGGATGGTGTTGTCCGCGCTGCCGCTGGCGAGGGTGCGGCCGTCGGGGCTGAAGGCCACGGAGTGGACCGTGCTCTTGTGGCCGGTCAGCACCGTGTCGATCGGCGCGGGACGGCGTCGGTGCGTCAGGTCCCACAGCCGGATCGTGGTGTCGTCGCCACCGGCCGCCAGCGTCCGCCCGTCGGGGCTGAACGCCACGGAGCGCACGGCGGCGGTGGGGCCGGTCAAGGTGCCCAGCCCCTTCGGCCGGTCCGGCGCGGCCACGTCCCACAGGCGAACGGTGTGATCCTCGTCGGCGGCGGCCAGCGTGCGTCCGTCCGGGCTGAAGGCGAGCAGGTAGATCGTGCCGTCATGGCCGGTCAGGGGCGCCCCGAGCGGGTGCGGGTGGCGGGGATCCCGTACGTCCCACAGCCGGACCGTGCCGTCGTCCGAAGCGCTGGCGAGGGTGCGTCCGTCCGGGCTGAAGACGGCGGTGCTCACCCAGCTCGTGTGGCCGGTGAGGGGCTTGCCCAGGGGTTTGGGACGCGTCGGATCCGCCACGTCCCACAGCCGGACGGTCCGGTCGTAGCTGGCCGTGGCCAGGAGCCGCCCGTTGGGGCTGAACGAGGTGAGGTAGACGGCGCCGGTGTGTCCCAGAAGCGGCGTGGCCAGCGGCGCGTTCACGATCGAGATCAACCGGTTGTTCGTGCCCTGGTCGTCGGGCCGCAGGCCGTGGGCCACCAGATCGAGTTGGGCCGACAGCGAGGGATCCGTGTACTGGGCGCGGTCGGCCTCGGCGAGCACCTGCTCGAACACCGAGTCGTCCCGCTGCTGCCAGGCGACCACCGCCGAACCGACGGCCAGCATCGCCAGGACGACCAGGGCCGATACCGCGCCACGGCTCATCCAGAGCGTGCGCTTGCGCAGCCTGACCGAAGCGGCCAGGAATTCCACCGCACTTCGGGTCAGAAAGGTGTCACCGGCAGATTTCGCCCAGTCCCGGGCCTGTTCCAGACGGGAACCCCGGTAGAGCAGGGACGTGTCGCGGTGCGAGCCCTCCCAGGCCCTGCCGTCCTCCTCCAGCCGCTGGCGCAGCAGGTTGCCGTTCCGGTCCTCGTCGATCCAGTCGCGCAGGCGTGGCCAGGCGTGGAGCAGCGCTTCATGGGTGATCTCCACGGCCTCCGCGTCGAGCGTCACCAACCGGGCGTGCACCAGCGCTTCGAGCGACTCCTCCGTCTTGTGGGGGTCCGTCGACTCCTCCGCCAGCTGGCGCCGCGTGCCCCGCCTACGGGTGGCCTGGGTGTCCTCGCTCAGCCGGACGAGCCTGAGGAGGAGCAGCCGCGCGGCCGTGCGTGCCGTCGGATCGAGGCCGGACCAGGCCCGCTCGGCGGTCGCCGCCACCGCCCCCTGGATTCCGCCCGCCGCGCGGTAGCCGGCCAGCGTCAGCCGTCCCGCCTTCCGCCGCTGCCAGGTGGCGAGCAGGGCGTGGGAGAGCAGCGGCAGCACCCCCGCGTCGTGCGTCCCGCTGGGACCGTCGGCGCTCACTTCCCGGACGATCAGTTCCGCCAGCCCCGGTTCGAGCTCCAGCCCCACGGCCTTGGCGGGGCCGGTCACCGCGTCGCGCAGCTCCGCGGTGGTCAGCGGGCCGAGCACCATGTGCCGGTACTGCAGCGCGTCGGCCAGTACGGGGTACTGGAGGCATCGGTCGTAGAAGTCGGCGCGTATGCCGATGATGACGAGTACGGGGGCCGCGTCGCCCGGGGACGGGAATTCCCCCTGTGCCTGGCGGTCCTCCCTGTCCGAGCGGAGTCGGGAACTCGGGAGAGAGGCCGAGAGCTTGGGGGAGGGCGTGCACACGGCGTGGAGGAGCTCGATGAAAGTGCGCCGGTCCGCCTCGTCGGAGCAGAGGGTGAACGCCTCCTCGAACTGGTCCACGATGAGGACCGGACGGGCGCCACCGGACGTCTCGCGTCGCGCCCAGGCCGCGACGGCCTCCCTCACCGCGTGCGCGAACTGCGGAGTGCCGGGTTCCGTCGCGGCAGCGAGGACGTGGGCGAGTTCCGGGATCCGGCGGGTCAGCTCCGCGAGAGGATCGCCTCCCGGTACGAGCTGCAGTACCACCCTCTCCCGGCCGTTCTCGTCGCCCGGCGGGCCGTTCTGCAACACGGGCACCAGGCCGGCGTTGAGCAGGGAGGACTTTCCCGCCCCCGAGGCGCCCACGAGCATGACCAGACCGCCCGTCTTCTCCGCCGCGCGGAGCTGGGCGACGAGGGCATCGGTGCTCCGCTCCCGTCCGAAGAACCACCGGGCGTCCTGCTGACGGTACGAAGCCAGCCCCCGGTACGGGCACACGCCGGCGACGGCCGGGCCCTCGTCCGGGGACCGTTCCTCCTCTTCCGCGGATGTCGCGGCGTGGTCGCCGACCGGGCCGGCGGCCGCGCTCTCCCACAGGCGCTGCCACTGGCCCAGGTCGTACAGGCCCGTCGACACCGGTACGGGCCGCAGGCGACGGGCTTGGGGGATCAGGATGTGCAGCACCGCTGCGAGGGCGGCGAACTGGGCCGGCACGTTCTTGGCCCGTCGCCAGTCGCTGATCCGCTGCACGGACACCCGCACGGGCCGGCCTCGTTCGTCGACCCGCTGAAGCCGGACGACCGCCTCGGCCACCTTCTTGAGGGGAGGGTTGCCGGCTTCCTTGTACAGCAGCGCGAGACGCTCGGCGAAGGCCGTGCGTGCCCCTGAGTCGGAACTCAAGGTCTCCACTCCTTACTTCCCCCGCGCCTGGACATCCGGACCGGAAAACCCACCTTATCTGGCTGACCTGCGAGGAAGCCCTGGGCCGGACGCCGGAACCTCCTCGGCACGAGCCGCAGCTGGCAGGATCCCGAAGCAGCAGCCCGGCAACCGGGCGCCGCCCGGACAGACCACCAGCTCAGCGCTCGGAGCGACAGCTTTTGATGCATGTTCTCGGCCATCTTCCACCGGCGCAACGAGTCGGCGGTGACGGTCTCGGCGCATGAGCTCGAAAGACATATGACCTCGAGAGACGCATGAGCTCGACAGACGCATGACTGCGAAAGACCCGTGGAGCCGGACCCGGCCGACTGCTGTCGCGTCGACCAAGGGTCCGGCCATTCCTCGATCCGCGCAAGTACGGCACGGATCGACGCAGCCCGCGCCGTTCGGTACCGGTCCCCACGAGGGGAGGGACCGGTGCTGAATGGCGCGGCGTGTGCAGGGCGCGGCAGGCGCGCGGGGCGCGCAGGCCGGAACGTGACGGTCCGTTTTGCGTTCCCACCAGTCGGCGGTCAGGCGCGCAGCGAGGCAAGGACGGCGAGGACGTGCCGGAGCCCGTGCGTCACGACTCCGCGACGGCTTCCAGCGGGCCGAGGGCGGCTGCCCGGCGGGCCGGGACGGCTGCCGCGACCGCGCCGATCGTGAGGGACACCAGGCAGGCGAGGAGCAGCGTCCCCCAGGGCGGCGCCAGGGAGTACTGCGGCATTGCGCCGGCTGCCAGCGCGCCGACCGTCCAGGCTCCGAACAGTCCGCCCGCCAGGCCCAGGAGGGTGCCGAAGGCGGCGACGGTCACCGACTCCAGGCGGATCATTCGCCGGATGCCGGCGCGGCCCATGCCGACGGCGCGCAGTACGCCGATCTCGCGGGTGCGTTCCGACACCGACATGGCCAGGGTGTTGACGATGCCGAGCACGGAGATCACGACGCCGATGGCGAGCAGCCCGTACATCAGGGTCAGCAGGTTGCCCAGGGAGCCGGCTGCCTCGTGGACGAGGGCCTGCCGGTCCTTCACCTGCACCAGCGGGCTGTTGCCCACGGCGGTGCGCAGCCGGTCCTCGGTAATCCTCGCGTCCGCGCCGCTGTCGGTGCGGACGAGGATCCGCTGGACGGAGCCGGGCAGGAAGCTGTTCCGCCGCACCTCGCCGCGGTCACCCAGCACGTCCCCGGCGGTGGGGTTGTCCTGGTAGACGCCGACGACGGTGAACCGCGTGAACTCCTGGTTGCGGCCCATGCGGGCGTTGAGCTTGTCGCCGGCGCGCACGCCCTGTTGCCGGGCGACGGTGGCGGAGACGGCGAGCCGGCCCGGACCGAGGTCTTCGAGGGAGCCGCTGGTGAAGTCGAGCCGCATGACGTCGCGCACGGCGCCGGGGCCGACGCCGGCGATCTGCCGGACACCGCCGCCGGTGAACAGGGTGGAGTCCGTGACGGCGGCCGCCGTCCGCACCCCGGGGGCGTCGGCCACCCGCTGTTCGGCGGCCGGGTCGATGGAGGTCATGGAGGTGCGGCTACTGATCACGTAGTCGGCGTCGAGGCCGGCCGCGGCCTGACGGTCGAGGGCCTGCCCGGTGGAGTTTCCGATGACGGCGAGCCCGGCGACCAGCGCCGTGCTGACCATCAGGGCGGAGGCGGTGGCCGCGGTGCGCCGCGGGTCACGCAGCGCGTTCTCGCGGGCGAGCCGGCCGGTGATCCCGAAGCGGCCGGTCAGCCGTCCGCTCAGCCGGATCACGGGGGAGGCGAGCGACGGCGCCAGCACGATCATGGCGACGACGAGGAGGGCGCAGCCGAGCATCGCGTTCTGCAGGTTCTCCACCGAGGCCGAGGCGTCCTTCTCTCCCATGAGCGACACCAGCAGCCCGGCGCCGAGGACGAGCAGGACCAGCCCCGCCAGGCCGCGGATCCGGGACCGGGCGGCGGTGGGCGGCTGTTCGGCCGAGCGCAGCGCCTCGATGGGCGCGACCTTCGCCGCCCGGCGGGACGGCAGCCACGCGGCGAGCACCGTGACGCCCACGCCCACGCCGAGCGCCGCCACGACCGGGAGCGGGCCGATCACCAGGGGGCCGCGGGGCAGTGTGTCCTGCGAGGTGCTCAGGACGTCGGGCAGCACGGAGGCGATGCCGAGGCCGCACAGGAAACCGGCCGCCGACGCGGCGAGGCCGACCAGGACCGCCTCCCAGAGGACGGAGCGGACGACCTGGCGGCGGGAGGCGCCGATCGCCCGCAGCAGCGCGATCTCGCGGGTGCGCCGGGAGACGAGCATGGTGAAGGTGTTGACGATGAGGAACGAGCCGATGAACAGCGCGACCCCGGCGAAGATCATCGGCATCTTCTGGTAGCCGCGGGTCAGCGTGTCGAGGTAGGTGGCCTGCTGGGCAGCCTGGGCGGCGCCGCTGGTCGCCTCGGCCCGGTCGGCCGGGAGCATCGCGGTGACCCGCTGGGAGAGCGCGACCTGGTCGGTGCCGGGCTCGGCGGCCAGATCGATCGCGGAGTAGTGGCCCGGCGCCGCGAACAGCTTCTGGGCGGTCGCCTTGTCGAACAGGGCGAGGGTGCCGCCGGCGGTCACCCGGCTGTCCTGGGTGGTGACGATGCCCACGAGCCGCTTCTTCATGACCGGGCCGTCGGTGGCCAGCGTGATCATGTCGCCGATGCCGAACCTGCCGGCGGCGGCGGTGCCGCTGTCCACGGCGAGTTCCCCGCTGTCGCGCGGGGCGTGGCCCTTGACCAGCGGATAGCGGCCGTCCTTGGCGTTCTTGCCCTCCTTGCCCGGTACGTAGGCGGCGGCCAGGTTCGCCCACGCCTTGCCGGCCCGCAGCGGAGTGCCGTCCGCGGCGTTCAGCGTTGCCGAGCCGTCGGCCGTCGGCCGTACGGCGGCGACTCCGGGCACCTCGGCCAGTTTCCGCGCGAGCGCGTCGTCGAGCACGGTGGGGTGCCGGTTCGCGGCGGCCCCGGACGGCGAGGCCTTCGCGGTCACGGTCACCGCGATGTCCGCGAAGTTCTTCGCCGCGGCGGCGCGGTAGGCCGCGGCGGAGGAGTCCGCGAAGACAAGGGTGCCGCAGACGAACGCGACACCCAGGCAGACCGCGAGGACGGTCATGACCAGACGGGCCTTGTGCGCCAGGACGTTGCGCAGGGCTGTTCTCAGCATGGGGAGCTTTCGGGACGTGGGACGGGTTCGATGCCGGGGGTGTGAGGCCGGGTCAGCTGGCCCGCGCGCGGGTGTCGAACTCCTTGAGCCGGTCCAGGACCCGGTCCGGGGAGGGGTGGGCCATCTCGTCGACCAGACGGCCGTCGGAGAGGAAGACCACGCGGTCGGCGAAGCCGGCGGCGACCGGGTCGTGCGTCACCATGACCACGGTCTGGCCCAGTTCGCGCACGGAGTCGCGCAGGAAGCCCAGCACCTCCGTCCCGGCGCGGGAGTCGAGGTTGCCGGTGGGCTCGTCGCCGAAGATGATCGCGGGGCGGGAGACCAGCGCGCGGGCCACGGCGACACGCTGCTGCTGCCCGCCGGACAGCTGTCCGGGCCGGTGCCCGAGCCGTTCGGAGAGACCGACCATGGAGACCACGCGGTCCAGCCACTGCCGGTCGGGCTTGCGGCCCGCGATGTCCATGGGCAGCGTGATGTTCTCCAGCGCGGTCAGCGTCGGCAGCAGGTTGAATGCCTGGAAGATGAAGCCGATCCGGTCCCGGCGCAACTCGGTGAGCTGCCGTTCGTCGAGCGTGCTCAGTTCGGTGGTGCCGATGCGGACCGAGCCGGAGCTGACCGGGTCGAGCCCGGCGGCGCAGTGCATCAGGGTGGACTTGCCGCAGCCGGAGGGGCCCATGATCGCGGTGAACTCGCCCTCCCGGAAGGCGATGCTGACACGGTCCAGGGCGACGACACGGGTGTCGCCGCTGCCGTGGACCTTCGACAGGTCGGTGGTGGCGGCCGCGATGCCGGGCGTCGGGTGCAACGCGTGCGGGGCAAGGGGTTCGGCGGTCACAGAGGGACTCCTCTTCGGGTGCAGAAGGGTGCACATCGAAGGGTGTCCGGGGAACGTATCGGGGCCCCGGGCCGTCATGTATCGGCGTCCGCGCCGCTCCGCAGCAGTTCTGTATCTCCCGTGGCCGGCCGGTCAGGCCGGCAGGCGCAGGGTGGCGACGGCGCCGCCGTCCGGGGCGTTGTCCAGGCGCAGCTCGGCGCCGAGAAGCCGGGCCTGGCCCAGGGCGATGGTCAGGCCCAGGCCGTGGCCCGAGCCGCGCTCCGCCGCGCCCGTGTGGAAGCGGCGCGGACCGTCGCGCAGCAGGTCAGGCGGGAAGCCGGGACCGTGGTCGCGCACGACGACCGTACGGCCCTCGACGGTGACCTCGACCGGGGGCTCCCCGTGCCGGTGGGCGTTGACGACAAGGTTGCTGACGATCCGTTCGAGGCGACGCGGGTCGGTCTCCACCGTTCCGGCGGCCTCCGCGCCCTGTGCGTCGGCGACGCTGACCGACGCGTCGAATCCGGTGCGCAGCACGGCCTCGGAGACGACGGCGCCGAGCGGGACATGGGCGCGGACCGGCTGTTCGGCACCCGCGTCCAGCCGGGAGATCTCCAGCAGGTCCTCGATCAGGCCGCGCAGATCGCGTACCCGGGCCCGGAGCAGATCCTCCGTCTCACCGGGCGGCAGCAGGTCGGCGGCGGCCAGCAGACCGCCGACGGGGGTGCGCAGTTCATGGGCCACGTCCGCGGTGAACTGCCGCTCGGTGCGCAGCCGTCGGCCGAGGCTGTCGGCCATGAGGTCGACGGTGGCGGCGATGTCGGCCACCTCGTCGTGGCCCTTGGTGGGCCCGGTCCGGGCGTCGAGGTCCCCGGCGGAGATCCGGCCCGCGGTCTCGGACACCCGCCGCAGCCGGCGGCCGATCAGCCCGGCGCCGTAGACCGCCAGGGGCACGGCCGCCGCGAGTGCGGCCAGCGAGGCCACCGCCATGGTCGCGTCGAGCCGGCGCAGTGTGTGCAGCTCCGGGCTCATGTTGACCTGGACGGCCAGCACCTGGCTGCCCGGACCGCCGACCCGCTGGGCGGCCCAGACGCTCGGCCCCAGATTCCCGTCGACGCGCCCGTCGTGGACCGTGTGCCGGTCGCCGTCGGCCGGGTGGCGCAGTACGTCGGGCAGCGCGGCCGGATCGACTTCGGCACCGTCCGTCAGCGTTCCGGTGCGCCGGTAGGTGTCCATGGCCGCGTACAGGGTGTTGGAGGCGTGCGCTTCGGCCCGGTCGCGGATGTCGTGCGCGGTCCACAGGTGGACCAGCACGCCCACCGCCGCCACGACCAGACACGCGGTGGCCGCGGCCAGTGCGGCGATCTTCCAGCGCAGGGACGCGCGGGCCGGCCGCAGCCGGTGGAACGAACGCACCGGCCTCAGCGCCGCAACTTGTAGCCGAAGCCGCGGACCGTCTCGATCCGCTCCCGGCCCAGCTTTCTGCGCAGCCGCTGTACACACAGGTCCACGACCCGGCTGTCGCCGTCCCAGCCGTACTCCCAGACGTTGCGCAGCAGGGTGTGCCGCTCCAGCACGATGCCCGGGCGGGCGGCGAACTCCAGCAGCAGCTTCAGTTCGGTCGGCGTCAGCGCCACCGGGCTTCCGGAGACGGACACCTCCAGGCCGCCGGTGTCGATGGTCAGGTCCCCGAAGACCAGCGGTTGCCCCTCGGACGGCGGCGGCCCCTCGCCCGCGGCGCGCTCGGCCTGCGCGGCGGGCGGCGCGTAGGTCGCCCGCCGCAGCAGCGAGCGGATGCGTGCCACGAGCACGTACGTATCCACCGGCTTGACCACGTAGTCGTCCGCCCCGGCCTCCAGCCCGGCGACGACATCGAGCCCGTCACCCCGAGCGGACATCATCAAAACCGGCACCAAACTGCTCTCCCGCACCCGGCGGCACAGGCCGATCCCGTCCAGGCCGGGCAGCATCACGTCCAGAATCAGCAGGTCGAAGCCCCCGTCGCCCGCACCGCGGAAGATCTCGAGCCCCGTGAGCCCATCGGCCGCGACCGTCACCTCATAGCCGTAGCGCTCCAGGGCGACGGCGAAGGACCGGCGCATCAGCTCGTCGTCCTCCACCAGCAACACGCGAACACGACGCGGAGCGGCGGGAGCCGAGGCGGACGAGGACACGGGGGCGACTCCTGTTCGGACGGGCTGGGCGAGGCGCCGCTCCCACATGCACGCACGGCCGGCGACCCGAAACGAACGATACGACAGACACCGCGCACGACGACGCCGTCACACGACGGACACGCAGCGCACTCCCAGGAGCCACCCCCATCGGAAAACTCGCAGGTCAGATGCCATATCCCGGCTCCGACGGCGACCAGCCCCCCAGCACTCACGCCCTCCCGCCACCCTCTTCGCCGTGGCCCGGCCCCCCGATCCGACGGACAACCAAGCGCTCCCTGATACGCACCGGATACAAACCCGCCCCGACGGCCGTCCGTGGATCGGGGCGCCGCTCGGGGGCGCCGACCGGGTCCCGCCGCGCCTGGTCAACGTCGTATGTTCAACCTGCGGCGGCGCCACAGCACGAGCGGTAGCGCGCCCACGAGCCCGAGCGCGGCCGGATACCCCGCTGCATCCACGATCGGTCCCGCTTTCTGGAAGGTGTCGGGAACCGGCAGCGTGGACCAGCGATCGACCGGCCAGGCGACGACGAAGGCGCGCCCTACGGCCTGGTCCATCGCGACCGTGCCGCCGTCGATGTCCTGGTGGTACCGCGAGTCCCACGAGCTCTGACGGTGGTCCCCCATCACCCACATGCGGCCCTCGGGGACTTTCACCGGGCCGAACGGCCGGTCACCGCAGGGAGTGTTGCCGGGAAAGATGTACGGCTCCTTCAACGCCTTGCCGTTGACCTTCACCGGACCGGGGGCCTTGCATTCGACGGTGTCGCCGCCCACCGCGATGACCCGCTTGATCAAGTTCTCTTCATCGGACGACGGCCTCAGGCCGATGAAGCTGAGCACGTTCTCCAGCGGGTTCGGCTGCTCCTTCTGCTGGGGCAGCCAGTGGCCCGGGTCGTGAAAGACCACCACCTCGCCGCGCTCCGGCTTCGAGCCGAACCACGGCGTCAGCTTGTCGACGAGGACGCGGTCCCCTTTCTTCAGGGTGTTCTGCATGGAGCCCGACGGGATCGAAAACGCCTGTATGAAGAACGTCTTGATCAGCAGCGCGAGCACCAGGGCGATGCCCACGAGGATCGGCAGCTCCTTCCAGAAGCTGCGCGGCTTGCCCCGCTTCCGCTTCGCGTCGTCGGCCCCGCGCTCCTGTGCCGGCGTCCGAGGCGAGGAGGCCGCCCCCGCCCCGGCCGACCCCTTGTCTTCTCCGGGACGTTCAGCACCCAACGGTGCGCCGACCTGCCGATTCCCCACGTTCGCCTCTCCCGCCCTGATGCGCCTGCCCGTGTACGAAGCAGGTCCACTTCCGCCCCAACGAGCCGAGTTGGGGCAATCGTTCCTTTCAGCGGAGGGCCAGCACGACGACGCAAGCCGATCATCCCCACGATCGATCCCCGGCTCTGTGCGGCGCCGCGCCCCATCCCTCCGGTGAAAAGACACTCCTGACACGCGCCCAACGTGCCGACGACCGAAGGAAGTCGAACGAGCCGCACCTACCGATGGGCGAGCAGGGCCCTGACCCACCGCCTGCGGGCGCCGCCACGCCTGGAGGAACGCCGGTGTCTTCACCGCCCTGCGTCGTAAGGCCCTGATCGCCGAAGCCGCCCGTCAGGACGAGATGGCCCCGTCCCTGGCCAGCGATCCCGCTGCAGAGATCTCGACTCGACCAACGCCCGCCGAGCCCTCCGCCAAGCGATCAACAAGGCCGAGGGGGCGAACGCTGCGCAACGGACCCCGTGTGGGCTACGCCACAGCATCGTCCAGCCGCTCGGCCGGCGGCGTCCTGCGCGAAGGGATCTCGCGCCTGGTCGGGCGCTCCGGGGCGGCGGGCTTCGAGGAGGCTCCAGACAGGCGGGAGCGCTCGCCGGGGAGGAAATCTTCATGGCGAATCCGGAGCGCTGGTCACGCAGTTGGTCACGCCACGCAGAAAGCAGGAGAGCCACCTACGGAAATCCGTAGGTGGCTCTGACCTGTGTTCCTTCAGTCGGGGTGGCGGGATTTGAACCCACGACCTCTTCGTCCCGAACGAAGCGCGCTGCCAAGCTGCGCTACACCCCGAAGCAACGAGCTCTACTTTAGCGGACTGATCCCCGTAGGCGAAATCCGGTTCCTGTGGAGCCGGGGAGCGGGCCTGACCTGGTCGATCGCGATGGTGATCAAGGGGAGGAGGCAGGCGGTGGCGGCGATGGTGATGGTGGTGGAGGAGGGGCGGGGCGGGGAAGTGTGGAGGGTGGTGAGGGAGAGGTGGAGGAGGGGGTAGGCCGGCCACTGCCACGCGTAGGGCAGGCGGAAGCCGCGGGGTGCCGTGAGGAGGAGCCAGTCGGCGAGGGCGGCGAAGGGGGTGGCGGTGGTGAGGAGGAGGTTGGTGGTGTCGGAGGGTGGGGTGAGGTGGTGGGTGAGGGCGGCCAGGGAGAGGAAGACGAGGAGGGCGCCGGTGAGGCGGGGGGAGACCGGGCGGCGGCCGCTCCAGGCGCGATGGGCGGAGACCGTGAAGCCGAGGGCCGCGGCGAGATTGGCCTGGACGGCGAAGTCGGCGAGGAGGCGCGGCGGGTCGGGGGAAGCGGCGACCGCGAGGGCGAGGCCGGTCAGGGCGGCCGCGGCGATCAGGGCGCGGGCGGTGGCCGCGAGGGGGCGGCGGACGGTGGGGGCGACGGCCGCGGCCGGGGTCCGGGCGGCGGCGCCGGCCGGGCCGGTCGCGTGGCGCGTGGACTGTGAGGTCCGGGTGGGGTCGGACATTCCTCCACGTTAGGGGGCGGACCCCTGGATGGGGGAGGGGCGGGGCCGTGCGGCGCCGCCCCTCCGCCCGTGTCAGTCGCGCGCCGTCAGCGTCAGCAGCGTCGCCTCCGGGGGACAGGCGAAGCGGACCGGGGTGTAGCGGTTGGTGCCGCAGCCGGCGGAGACGTGGAGGTAGGAGGTCCGGCCGTCGGCGGTGTGGGTGGACAGGCCCTTGACGCGGTCGGTGTCGATGTCGCAGTTGGTGACCAGGGCGCCGTAGAAGGGGATGCACAGCTGGCCGCCGTGGGTGTGGCCCGCCAGGATCAGCGGGTAGCCGTCGGCCGTGAAGGCGTCCAGGGAGCGCAGGTAGGGGGCGTGGACGACGGCGAGCGAGAGGTCGGCACCGGATTCCGGGCCGCCGGCGACCTCGGCGTAGCGGTCGCGCTTGATGTGCGGGTCGTCCAGGCCGGTCAGGGCGATCTCGATGCCCTCCAGCTTGAGGCGGCCGCGGGAATTGGACAGGCCGACCCAGCCCGCCGCGTCGAAGGCGTCGCGGAGGTCTTGCCACGGGTTGTGGACGACGCCGACGGCGGGTGCGTTGCCGTTGAGGCCGTGCCGGCCCTGGACCTTTTCCAGCAGGTAGCGGGCGGGGTTGCGCAGCTTGGGGCCGTAGTAGTCGTTCGAGCCGAAGACGTACGCGCCGGGGAATTCCATCAGCGGGCCGAGCGCGTCGAGCGTCTCCGGGACGCCGTCGGGGTCGGAGAGGTTGTCGCCCGTGTTGATGACGAAGTCGGGGCGCAGCCCGGCCAGCGACTGCAGCCAGCGCTGTTTCTTGCGCTGACCGCCGACCATGTGGATGTCGGAGACCTGCAGGACGCGCAACGGTCGCATGCCGCGGGGGAGTACGGGCACGGTGACGCGCCGGAGGCGGAAGGAGCGGACTTCGTAGCCGGCGGCGTAGGCCAGGCCGGCCGCGCCGACTGCCGTCAGGGTCAGGGGTACTCCGTATCGCGCGCGCATGTACCCATCGTGGCAGAGGAGCGGGGGTGAGCGGGAACGGGCGGCAGCCGGGGGGCGACAAGCGGGGCCTGCGGGGAAAAGGCGCGGCGGTTGTCGGTGGGTGGGGGCATACTCGACGGCATGACCACGCTCAAGTCCAAGCTGCAGGACGACCTCACCACCGCGATCAAGGCGCGCGACGAGCTGCGCTCCTCGACCCTCCGCCTCACGCTGACCGCGATCCAGAAGGAGGAGGTCGCGGGCACCGAGGCGCGCGTGCTGTCCGACGGCGAGGTCGAGAAGATCATCGCGCGGGAGGCGAAGAAGCGCCGGGAGGCCGCGGAGGCGTTCGACAAGGGCGGCCGGGCCGATTCGGCGGAGCGGGAGCGTGCCGAGGGCGAGGTGCTCGCGGACTATCTGCCCAAGCAGCTGACCGACGACGAGCTGGAGCAGCTGGTTGCGGCGGCGGTGGCGGAGGCCAAGGGTGCCGGCGCCGAGGGGCCGCGCGCGATGGGCGCCGTGATGAAGATCGTCAACCCGCAGGTGGCGGGCCGCGCCGAGGGCGGCCGGGTGGCCGCGGTGGTGAAGAAGCTGCTGGCGGTCTGAGCCCGTGGGCGGCGGTGGCTGCGGTTGCGCCGCCCGCCGGACCGTATGAGAAGGGGCGCCCTCCTGGGAGGGCGCCCCTTCTTCTGTCTCGCCGGCGTGGCGGCCGCGGCGTTCTGCCGGTGGCCGCCGGACATCCAACGGGTGGGTTACCAGCCGCCGTTGCCGCCGCCCAGTATGTCCGGGAAGCCCGGAATGTGCCATCCGCCGCCCGGCTTGTTGTCGCCGCCGTGGCCTCGGCCGGGCCGGTGCTTGCCCTTCCCCTTGCCGCCGTCCCCCTTGCCCTTGTCCGGGTCATTGATCGGGACGGTGGACAGGGCCGGTGCGGGGCGGCCCGCCAGGGCGCCGGTCATCGCGTCGCGCCAGATGGGGCCGGGGGTGTCGGCGCCGTAGACCTTTTCGTGGGGGACGCCGCCGATGGTGATGTTGTACATCTTGCGCTGGTGCTGCGGGTCGCCGACCCACACCGCGCCGGCCGCGTTCGGGGTGTAGCCCACGAACCAGGCGGCGTAGCGGCTGTCGCTGGTGCCCGTCTTGCCGGCGCTGTCGCGGCCCCTGAGTCCCGCCTTCTGGCCGGTGCCGTCCTGGACGACGCCCTTGAGGAGGGTGTTGATCGTGTCCGCGGTCCTCTTGGACATCGCGCTGCGGCAGCTGCTCTGCGGGACGGCCATCGCCTTGCCCCGCGCGTCGGTGATCGACTCGAGGGCGATGGGGGAGCAGTACTCGCCCCCGTTGGCGAAGGCCGCGTAGCCGGCGGCCATCGTCAGCGGCGACATCTCCTGCACGCCGAGCGTCATCGACGGAACTTGCTGCAACGGCTTGCCGTCCGCCCGCTCGATGCCCATCTTCTGGGCCATCTTGACCGCGGGGCAGACGCCCATGTCGCTGATCAGCTGCACGAAGTAGGTGTTGACCGACTTCGCGGTCGCCTCCTTCATGCCGTACGGGCCGACCTCCGACTTGTTCTCGTTCTGGGTGGATTCCGTGCCCTGCCACTCGCCGTTGCAGGTCTGCACCGGGCTCGGATACTGCATCCGGAACGGCGAGGAGTACTTCTGATACGGGCTGGTGCCCTGCTCCAGCGCGGCCGCCGCGACCACCGGCTTGAAGGTCGACCCGGGCTGGTAGCCGGCGCCGCCGCCCATGTCGTGGTCCACGGAGAGATTCATCTGGGTCTCGTGCGGCCCCAGGCCGTACGGGCGGGACTGGCCCATGCCGAGGATCTTGCCGGTGCCCGGTTCCACGATGGTTGCGGCGCTGGCGACCGGGTCGTCGTCATAGACGTGATCGCCGACCGACTTCTGGATCGCCTTCTGGGTCTGCGGGTCGAGGGTGGTGCGGATCGTCATGCCGCCCTCGTCCCAGCGCTTGGAACGGGCTTTCCGGTTTTTTCCGAAAGCCTTGTCGTTGAGAAAGACCTTGCGGATGTAGTCACAGAAGAAGCCCGCGCCGTCCACGGCGGTGATGCAGCCGTTCTTGGGGCGGCTGACCTTCAGCTGGATCGGCTTCTGGGCGGCCGCGTGAGCCTGCGCCTGGGTGATGTCCTTCACATCGGCCATCCGCTGCAGGACGGTGTTGCGCCGCCGGGTCGCCTCCTGCGGGTCGTTGACCGGGTCGTAGCGGCTCGGCGACTGGACGATGCCGGCCAGTAGCGCCGCCTCCTCCAGCTTCAGGTCCTTGGCGGGCTTGCTGAAGTAGCGCTGGGCGGCGGCCTCGATCCCGTACGCCTGCTGCCCGAAGAAGGTGATGTTGAGATAGTTCTGCAAGATCTTGCGCTTGCCGAGTTCCTTCTCCAGCTGGATCGCGTACTTGAGTTCCTTGACCTTGCGGCCGAGCGTCTGCTGGGTGGCCTGCGCGACCTTGTCGGGGTCGTCACCCGCCTCCTCGATGAAGACGTTCTTGACGTACTGCTGGGTCAGTGTCGAGGCGCCCTGGGAGACGCCGCCGGACTGCGCGTTCTTGTTGAGCGCGCGCAGGATGCCCTTCATGTCGACGGCGCCGTGCTGATAGAAGCGGGCGTCCTCGATCGCGACGATCGCCTGTTGCATGTACGGCGAGATGTCCTTGAGTCCCACCACCGTGCGGTCGCGGGAGTAGACCTTGGCGATCTCGCCGCCCTTGGCGTCCAGGATGGTGGTCCGCTGGCTGAGCGGTGGCGTCTTCAGGTTGGCCGGTATGTCGTCGAACCCCTCGACCGAGCCCTTGGCCGCCAGCCCCAGGGCTCCGGCGGCGGGCAGCGCGATGCCGGCGAGTACGGCTCCGGCGAGGACGCTGACACCGAGGAACTTGGCGGCCGTCTGGGTTTTGGACAGACCTCCGCCATCGCGCTTCTTAGCCATGCTGACAACCCTACGTTCTGAATCGCCGGACAGGGGTGCACCTGTTCGCTTAGCCTGTTCTCACCTGTCACAGCGGGATGGTTACGCCTCGGTTCGTCAACCCCCTCTCTCTGTGCGGACCCCGCCCCTCTTGCCCGCTTGTGTCACCGGAAATCCCTTGTGCCCAGGGTGAAGTGTCCGGACTTGGTTGGAAAGCGACGTATGCCGTCCGGTCACTCCGTTGGGTGATCTGCCGCGTACGCATAGTCCGTTCGGGCCATTCAAGATTGGGCCCGAAGGGGGTGTTGCGCCCTGCCTGCCTTCCGTAACGTCCTCAACTGGCAACGGTGAATATGCCGCTTGCCGCCGTGGGGGAGCCTCGATTCGGGAGAGGACGGCGCCAGCATGAGCTGGGTAACCGACTGGAGTGCACAGGCAGCCTGCCGCACTACCGATCCGGATGAATTGTTCGTGCAAGGGGCGGCGCAGAACCGCGCCAAGGCGGTGTGCACCGGATGTCCGGTGCGTACGGAGTGCCTGGCCGACGCCCTGGACAACCGGGTGGAGTTCGGCGTGTGGGGCGGTATGACGGAGCGGGAGCGGAGGGCGCTGCTGCGCCGTCGGCCGACCGTGACGTCATGGCGCCGACTGCTGGAGACAGCGCGTACGGAATACGAGCGCAGCACGGGCATCCTGCCTCTGGACTGCGAGGACGAGACTTTTGACGAGTACGCCGCGGTCGGCTAGCCGAAGGCGGTCGGCGGGCCATGAGGCCGGCGGGCCGTGAGAGCGGTGGGCCGTGCGAGCGGTGGGCCGCCGGGGTGGCGAGCCACCGCCGGGCTGGTCCGAGTGGCCGTGCCCGGGCGCCGGTGGGCAGTTGCCGGAGGTCCGTTGCGGAGGGCCTGGTGCGGGGTGGCCCGTTGAGGGTGGCCTGCCGTGGCTGGCCGGCCGTGGGATCAGCCGTCGGCTTCGGCCTGGCCCAGTGCGAGGCGATCGCCGATCGCGCGCAGGCCGGCGAGGTCATGGACGTCACCGGGCAGCGCGGCGACTTCGGTCACCGGGACCTCGGGATGCAGCGCCGTGAAGCGATCCCGTGTGCGCCGTTCGCGTGCGAGGACCTGCATGCGTTCCGCGTGCAGCCGCAGCAGCCCAGCGGCGAGTTGCGCCGCTGAGGCCGACGTGGATGGCACCTGCTCCGCCGCGGCAGCGGGGGAGAGGCCGCCGGCGGTTCCGGAAGAAACCTTCCCGTTGTGATGATCGACAATGCCGTCCGGTTCAAGATTTTCGTCGTGGTCCGCGAGGGTCTCCGCGGCGGCCAGCGCGCGCTCCGCGCTGAGTTGGGCGGCGCCGCTGCCGTGCACCCGGTTCAGTACGAGACCGGCAAGCGGCATCTGTTCGGCGGCCAGCCGCTCGACGAAGTACGCCGCCTCGCGCAGCGCGTCCCGCTCCGGCGCGGCCACCACGAGGAATGCCGTGCCGGGCGCCTGCAGCAGCCGGTACGTGGCGTCCGCGCGGGTGCGGAAGCCGCCGAACATGGTGTCCATCGCGGCCACGAAGGTCTGCACGTCACGCAGGAGCTGACCACCCATCAGCTTGCTGAGGGTGCCCGTCATCATGGACATGCCGACGTTCAGGAATTTCATGCCGGCCCGGCCGCCGACCTTCGCCGGCGCCATCAGGACCCGGATGAACTTGCCGTCCAGGAAGGAACCCAGGCGCTTGGGCGCATCCAGGAAGTCCAGCGCGGAGCGGCTCGGCGGGGTGTCGACGATGATCAGGTCCCACTCGTCGCCGGACCGGAGCTGGCCGAGCTTCTCCATGGCCATGTACTCCTGCGTGCCCGCGAAACCGGCCGACAGCGACTGGTAGAAGGGGTTCTCCAGGATGGCGCGCGCCCGCTCGGCGTCCGCATGGCCCTCGACGATCTCGTCGAAGGTGCGCTTCATGTCCAGCATCATCGCGTGCAGTTCGCCGCCCGCGGCCTCGTCGACGCCCTTGACCTGCCGCGGGACGTTGTCGAGCTCCGAGATGCCCATCGACTGCGCCAGTCGCCGGGCCGGGTCGATGGTCAGCACGACGACCTTGCGGCCGCGCTCGGCGGCCCGTACGCCCAGCGCCGCGGCGGTCGTGGTCTTGCCGACGCCGCCCGAGCCGCAGCACACCACGATGCGGGTGCGCGGGTCGTCGAGCAGCGCGTCGACCTCGAGCCACGGGGCCGAGGCGTCCAGTGTCATGTCGTCCGAGGTCATATGGGCCCCTGTTTCCGCAGGTCTCTCGCCAGGCGGTAGAGCCCGGCGAGGTCCACTCCCTCGGGGAGCAGCTCCAACTCGAAGGTGGGCAGGCCGATTGCCTTCAGTTCCGCGTGTTCGGCGCGCTCCAGCTCGACCCGCTCGGCGTGTTCGCGCGCCTGCTCCAGCAGCGGGTCGATCAGCCGCTCGGCAAGTCCGCCGCGCCGCGCGCCGCCCAGGCCGGCCTGGGAGAGGGCCTTGGCGATGCCCGTACGGGCCCCGCGCGCGGCGACCTCGAGGTCGCCGTTGTCCAGGAGGGCGGGACGGGTCATGTTGATGACGATGCCGCCCACCGGGATGCCGGCGGCGCGCAGCTCGTCGATGCCGTCCGCGGTCTCCTGGACCGGCATCTCCTCCAGGAGGGTCACCATGTGGACCGCGGTCTCGGGGGATTTGAGGACCCGCATCACGGCCTGCGCCTGATTGTGGATGGGGCCTATCTTCGCCAGGCCCGCCACCTCGTCGTTGACGTTCAGGAAGCGGGTGATGCGGCCGGTCGGCGGGGCGTCCATCACGACCGCGTCGTAGACGAACCCGCCGTTCTTGTCCTTGCGGCGGACCGCCTCGCACGCCTTGCCGGTCAGCAGGACGTCCCGCAGGCCCGGTGCGATGGTGGTGGCGAAGTCGATCGCGCCGAGCTTCTTGAGCGCCCGCCCGGCGCCGCCCAGCTTGTAGAACATCTGGAGGTAGTCCAGAAGGGCGCGTTCGGCGTCGATGGCCAGGGCGTGGACCTCTCCGCCGCCCGGTCCCACCGCGATCTTGCGCTCCTCGTACGGAAGCGCCTCGGTTTCGAACAGCTGGGCAATGCCCTGGCGGCCCTCGACCTCGACCAGGAGGGTACGGCGCCCCTCGGTGGCGAGGGCGAGGGCGAGGGCAGCGGCGACCGTGGTCTTGCCGGTGCCGCCCTTGCCGCTGACGACATGGAGCCTGCTCACGCCAAGGAGCCTAACCAGTCCGTGTCGCGGATACGCACGGGATACGCCTGGGATGACCCGGAGATCAGCTGAACATTTCTCCGGGATGCGTCAGGGTCGCGCCGGGAACGCATGCTCCGGGCCGGGCGTGGACGGCGTCCGCCGCGGCCCCGTACAGGTATTACCCTCGGCCCATGACCAAGTGGGAATACGCGACCGTGCCGCTGCTCGTGCACGCGACGAAGCAGATTCTGGACACCTGGGGCGAGGACGGCTGGGAGCTGGTCCAGGTCGTGCCGGGCCCGAACAACCCCGAGCAGTTGGTGGCCTACCTGAAGCGGGAGAAGGCGTGAGCGCGGCGGAGGACAAGATCGCGGCGCTCGGCCTGAAGCTGCCGCAGGTCGTGCCGCCGCTGGCCACGTACCAGCCCGCGGTGCGCTCCGGTGCGTACGTCTTCACCTCCGGCCAGCTGCCGATGGTGGACGGCGCCCTGTCGGCCACCGGCAAGGTGGGCGCCGAGATCAGCCCGGAGCAGGCCAAGGAACTCGCCGCGACCTGTGCGCTCAACGCCCTGGCCGCCGTGAAGTCGGTGACCGGTGACCTGGACAAGATCCAGCGCGTCGTGAAGGTCGTCGGGTTCGTGGCCTCCGCGCCGGACTTCACCGGCCAGCCGGGCGTCGTCAACGGTGCCAGTGAGCTGCTGGGCGAGATCCTGGGCGACAAGGGCGTGCACGCCCGGTCCGCGGTGGGTGTGGCGGTGCTGCCGCTCGATGCGCCGGTCGAGGTCGAGATCCAGGTCGAGATCGCCGAATAGCGGCCCTGGGCGCCGAATAACGGCCAAGGGGGCCAGGAGGCCCTCGAACATCCGCGCGCGAGCGCATAGCATCCGGCCATGTCGTCGACGACCAATGGCCAGTGGTATCCGCCGGAGTGGCCGGACCGCATCCGGGCGCTCGCGAGCGGTGAGCTGACCCCCGCAACGCCCCGGCGGGCCGCGACCGTCCTGCTGCTGAGGGACTCCGACGCGGGCGGCCCCGCCGTCCACATGCTGCGCAGACGCGCCTCCATGGCTTTCGCCGGAGGCGCGTACGCGTATCCGGGCGGCTCCGTCGACCCGCGCGACGAGCGCCCGGTGGCCTGGGCCGGGCCCTCCCGCGCCCAGTGGGCGGTCCGGATGGGCGTCGACCCGGCCGCCGCGCAGGCCATCGTCTGCGCGGCCGTACGCGAGACGTTCGAGGAGGCCGGCGTGCTGCTCGCCGGCGCCACGGCCGACACGGTCGTCGCGGACACGACCGGCGAGGACTGGGAGGCGGACCGCGCGGCCCTGGTGGCCCACGAGCTGTCCTTCGCCGACTTCCTGGGCCGCCGCGGCCTGGTCCTGCGCTCCGATCTGCTCGGCGCCTGGGCGCGCTGGATCACCCCGGAGTTCGAGCCGCGGCGCTATGACACATGGTTCTTCGTCGCCGCGCTCCCGGACGGCCAGCGCACCCGGAATGCCTCCACGGAGGCGGACCGGACCGTGTGGATCCGGCCGGCGGAGGCCGCGGCGGGCTACGACGGCGGCGAGCTGCTGATGATGCCGCCGACCATCGCGACGCTGCGCGCACTCCAGCCGTACGGCACGGCCGCGGACGCGCTGGCCGCGGCGGAGGCACAGGACCTGACGCCGGTGCTCGCCCGCGCCCGCCTGGTGGGCGAAGAGATCGTGCTGAGCTGGCCGGGGCACGACGAGTTCACCAAGCACATCACCACCGGCGACGGCCCGGGCGACGCCGAGTCAGACCCCTCCTCCACCACGAACCCCTCGGGAGGGACCCCCCGATGACCGAAGCAGCCGCCCTCCCCGGCCAGCCCCGCGGCGGAGTGATCTCAGGGCAGGCCACCGCGCGCGCCCACTGTGTGCTGGCACCGAACGCGTCGGCGATGACCCTGGACGGCACCAACACCTGGATCGTCGCCGAGCCGGATTCCGATCTCGCCGTCGTCATCGACCCCGGGCCGCTCGACGAGTCCCACCTCCAGGCGGTCGTCGACGCCGCCGAGCGGGCCGGCAAGCGCATCGCGCTGACCCTGCTGACCCATGGCCACCCGGACCACTCCGAGGGCGCCGCCCGGTTCGCCGAGCTGACCCGTTCGGCCGTGCGGGCGCTGGACCCGGCGCTGCGGCTCGGCAGCGAGGGGCTGGCGGCCGGCGACGTCATCACCACCGGCGGTCTGGAGCTGCGCGTGGTGCCCACACCGGGCCACACCGCGGACTCGCTCTCCTTCCATCTCCCGGCCGATGCCGCGGTCCTCACCGGCGACACGATCCTGGGGCGCGGCACCACCGTGGTCGCGCACCCCGACGGGCGGCTGGGCGACTACCTGGATTCGCTGCGGCGGCTGCGCTCCCTGGCCGTCGACGACGGTGTGTCGACGGTCCTGCCCGGCCATGGGCCGGTACTGAACGACGCTCAGGGGGCGGTGGAGTTCTATCTGGCGCACCGGGCGCACCGGCTCGCCCAGGTGGAGACCGCGGTCGAAGCCGGCCATCGCAGCTCCGCCGAGATCGTCGCCAGCGTGTACGCCGACGTCGACCGTTCCCTGTGGCCGGCCGCGGAGCTGTCGGTGCGGGCGCAGCTGGACTATCTGGGCGAGCATGGGCTGATCTGATCCCATGTGAGGAACCGGGGCCGGCGGCGAGCGACCTTCCGTACGAAGCCGGGGCAGCCGGGGCCGTGGATGCGTGGACGATGCCCGCCGAGGCCGTGCCGGACGCCCGTACGTACCTGGCCGCCCGTCGGATCCTGAAGCGCACTGGGCGGCCCCGGGGTGCGCCAATGGCGAAGGGCCCCGCCGGAGCGGGGCCCTTGCACGGTTTTGCGCGAGTCGGCGTCAGCGCGAGCGCTTGGCCAGTCGCTCGACGTCCAGGAGGATCACGGCGCGGGCCTCCAGGCGGAGCCAGCCGCGGCCGGCGAAGTCGGCGAGCGCCTTGTTGACCGTCTCGCGGGAGGCGCCGACCAGCTGGGCCAGCTCTTCCTGCGTCAGGTCGTGGACGACGTGGATGCCTTCCTCGGACTGCACGCCGAAGCGGCGCGACAGGTCCAGGAGGGCGCGTGCCACACGGCCCGGTACGTCGGAAAAGACCAGGTCGGACATCTGGTCGTTGGTCTTGCGCAGGCGCCGGGCGACGGCGCGCAGCAGGGCCGTGGCGACCTCCGGACGGGCGTTCAGCCAGGGCTGAAGGTCGCCGTGACCGAGGCCGAGCAGCTTGACCTCGGTGAGCGCCGAGGCGGTGGCAGTGCGCGGGCCGGGGTCGAAGAGCGAGAGCTCGCCGATCAGCTCGCCAGGGCCCAGGACGGCGAGCATGTTCTCGCGGCCGTCCGGGGAAGTGCGGTGCAGCTTCACCTTGCCCTCGGTGACCACGTAGAGGCGGTCGCCTGGGTCCCCTTCGTGGAACAGGGCGTCGCCGCGGGCGAGCGTGACCTCTCCCATTGAGGCGCGCAGCTCGGCCGCCTGCTCGTCATCGAGCGCCGCAAAGAGCGGTGCGCGCCGCAGAACGTCGTCCACGAGATCTCTCCTTGTCGACATGCTCCGGGGGACTGTGGTCCCCATCATGCCGGAATGCAAAACAGTGCGATCAATCACAAGTTTGCCGGACCGGTGCCGCAAGCCATAAGGCAGGGGGCCGATTGGGGTCACGAATCACAGTGGTCGGGGCGGATGTCAGTGGGTGGCCTTAGTCTGGCCGAGTGTCCAATACGCCGGTGAGAGCACGGGACTGGGGGGCTGAGTGAGTGAGCGCCGTAGGCGATTCCGCTGTGGGCGAACACTCGTCCGTAGATGCGGCGAATGCGGATAAAAGTAACAAATCCCCCTCCAGGGTGACCTCCGGCCGCATGGCGGCAGCGCGGCGGTCCGGCGCGTCGTGGCCGACGGCGGGAGAGGCGAAGGACGCGACGGCACAGCGCGGGACAGCGGCGGGGGCAACCGCCAGGACCCCCGCATCGAAGAGCCAGGTAGGCAAGATCTCGGCAGGGAAGAAGGCCGGCGTGAAGGAAACCCCGCCCGCGAAGCCGGCGGCAGCCAAGAGCGCCGCCAAGCAGCCCGCGAAGACCGCCAGGACAGCGAAGACCGCCAAGACAGCGACGTCCGCGAAGTCCGCCGAGAAGGCAGTGGCCAAGAAGGCCGCTACGACGAAGGACGCCGCGACGAAGAAGGCCGCCGTGGCCAAGGCGCCCGCCGCGAAGAAGACGGCGGCTGCCGCGAAGAAGACAGCGGCCGGGCAGACCCCCGCCAAGAAGGCCGCGGCGAAGAAGGCCGCCCCTGCCAAGAAGGCCCCCGCCCGCAAGCCCGAGTCGCGGGTCGCGATGGTGCGGCGGGCGCGGCGGATCAACCGGGAGCTGGCCGAGCTGTATCCGTACGCCCACCCGGAGCTGGACTTCACCAACCCCTTCGAGCTGCTGGTCGCCACGGTGCTGTCGGCACAGACGACCGATCTGCGGGTCAACCAGACCACCCCGCGGCTGTTCGCGGTCTGCCCGACGCCCGAGGACATGGCGGCGATGGAGCCGGAGCGGCTGGAGGAGCTGATCCGGCCGACGGGCTTCTTCCGGGCCAAGGCGAAGTCGCTGCTGGGGCTGTCGGCGGCGCTGCGCGACCGCTTCGGCGGCGAGGTGCCCGGCCGCCTGGAGGATCTCGTCACGCTCCCCGGCGTCGGCCGTAAGACCGCCAATGTGGTGCTGGGCAATGCCTTCGGCGTCCCCGGGATCACCGTCGACACGCACTTCGGCCGCCTGGCCCGTCGCTTCGGCTGGACCGCCGCGGAGGACCCCGAGAAGGTCGAGGCGGACGTCGCCGCGATCTTCCCCAAGAGCGAGTGGACGATGCTCTCGCACCGCGTCGTCTTCCATGGCCGCCGCGTCTGCCACTCCCGCAAGCCCGCCTGCGGCGCCTGCGCCATCGCCCCGCTGTGCCCCGCGTACGGCGAGGGCGAGACGGACCCGGAGAAGGCGAAGAAGCTGCTGAAGTACGAGCTGGGCGGCCAGCCGGGGCAGCGGCTGAAGCCGCCGGCCGACTATCCGGGGCAGCCCGCGGCCCCGATGGCGGCCCCATGACGGCAGCCGCGTGACCACACGGCGGCCCCGAACGGGTGACCGACCATCGATGCCAGGGCCTGAGGGGGCGCGTATGACGAGAGCACGGGAGCAGTACGACGAGAAGACCGGGAGCCACGGGCGGGCGGCGTACGACCGGGAGGCCGCCGTCACGGCCGACGGCCTGCCCGAATGGCTGGCCCCGGTGGCCGCGGCCGCTGCGACCATAGAACCGCGGCAGCTCAGCCGGTTCCTGCCGCCCGAGAGCGGCGGCCGGCAGTCCGCGGTGCTGATCCTCTTCGGCCATGGCGCCCGCGGCCCCGAGCTGCTGCTCCTGGAGCGCGCCGGCACCCTGCGCTCGCACGCCGGCCAGCCGTCCTTCCCCGGCGGCGCCCTCGACCCGGAGGACGGCGATCCGGAGGGTCAGGGCCCGGTGCGGGCGGCGCTGCGCGAGGCCCAGGAGGAGACCGGTCTGGATCCGGCCGGTGTCCAGGTCTTCGGCGTGCTGCCGCGGCTCTACATCCCGGTCAGCGGCTTCGTGGTGACGCCCGTCCTGGGCTGGTGGCGCGAGCCGAGCCCGGTGGGCGCGGTGGACCAGGCGGAGACCGCGCGGGTCTTCACGGTTCCCGTGGCGGATCTCACGGATCCGGGTCATCGGGTGACCAGCCGCCACCCCAGCGGTCACGTCGGCCCGGCCTTCCTTGTCGAGAATGCCCTGGTCTGGGGATTCACCGCCGGAGTGATCGACCGGATCCTGCATTACGCGGGCTGGGAGATTCCGTGGGACCGTGACAAGCAGGTCCCGCTGGACTGGCGCTCGTGAGACGGTGTCCGGCGTGAACGTCCTGGACATCCTGCTGCTGGTCGCCGCCGTGTGGTTCGCGATCGTCGGCTATCGGCAAGGCTTTGTCGTCGGCATCCTGTCCGTGATCGGCTTCCTCGGGGGCGGCCTGATCGCGGTCTATCTGCTGCCGCTGATCTGGAACGAGATCACCGGCGATGCGACGCCCGGCACCTTCGCGGCCATCGCGGCCGTCGCCATCGTGATCGTGTGCGCCTCGGTGGGCCAGGCGCTCACCACCCATCTGGGCAACAAACTGCGCCGCCACATCACCTGGTCACCGGCGCGGGCGTTGGACGCGACCGGCGGCGCGCTGGTCAACGTCCTGGCGATGCTGCTGGTCGCCTGGCTGATCGGCTCCGCCCTGGCGGGCACGTCCCTGCCGACGCTGGGCAAGGAGGTGCGCAACTCCAAGGTGCTGCTGGGGGTGTCCCGGGTGCTGCCCCAGGCGGCCAACACCTGGTTCGCGGACTTCTCCGCCGCGCTCGCGCAGAACGGCTTCCCGCAGGTCTTCACGCCGTTCTCCAACGAGCCGATCACGTCCGTGCCCGCGCCGGACCCCAGGCTGGCGGGCGGCCCGGTGGCGGAGCAGGCCAGGCGCAGCATCGTCAAGATCGTCGGTACGGCGCCCAGCTGCGGCAAGGTCCTCGAAGGCAGCGGGTTCGTCTTCGGCAGGCACCGCGTCATGACCAATGCGCATGTCGTCGGCGGCGTCAGCCGGCCGACCGTCCAGGTGGGCGGCGAGGGACGGCAGTACGAGGCCAAGGTGGTGCTCTACGACTGGCGGCGCGATATCGCCGTTCTGGACGTGCCCTCGCTGGACGCCCCGGCGCTGAAGTTCGCCGGCCAGGACGCGAGCAGCGGCAAGAGCGCCATCGTCGCCGGCTTCCCGGAGAACGGCGGCTATGACGTCCGCGCGGCCCGCATCCGCGGCCGTATCCAGGCCAACGGCCCGGACATCTACCACCGCGGCACGGTCGCCAGGGACGTCTACTCCCTCTACGCCACGGTCCGGCAGGGCAACTCCGGCGGCCCGCTGCTCACCCCCAAGGGTGAGGTGTACGGCGTCGTCTTCGCCAAGTCGCTGGACGACTCCCGCACCGGCTATGCGCTGACCGCGGACGAGATCCGCGAGGACGTCACCAAGGGGCGTACGGCCGTGCGGCAGGTCAACAGCCAGGGCTGCGCGATCTGAGGCGGGCGGGCGCCGGAAGCGGCGCGGGGAACTGCGGTTTCCCGCGCCGGGCGCGCGCCGGGGCGCGGCGGCTCAGCTTCGGGGATGGCGGAGCCGCGCACTCATCCAGCGCGCTCTGCGGCGCAGGATGCGCGGAATGCCCATCGGGTCCGCGGGCCCCGGGGAGCCGTCGGACCTGAGATCCGGGGTTTCCCTCTCCCGAGTGCCCACTGCAGCGGCACTGCTGCGGCGGTTGCGTGCCACGTCACGGTAGTCGTGCGTCCAGCCCATACCCACGACACTGCCCGTGGCCCAAGGTCCGTAACCGCCTGAGGAGCCGCCAATTGGCCTATGCGCCAGGCAATTGGCTGTTCGTCATACAAGGGTTCGACACAATCGCGCGCAGGCTGTGCGCCCCGCGTCCCGACCGCTCCGCTCAGCGGCGTACGGCGTCCGCTCAGCGGTCCGGTTCGGGGTCCTTGAGCCAGTTGATCAGCTCGGTCGAGAACGCGACCGGGTCTTCCTCGTGCGGAAAGTGCCCCAGCCCGTCGAAGAGCCGCCAGCGGTACGGGGCTTCCACGTATTCGCCGGAGCCGGCCGCGCTGCGGGTGCGCATCACGGGGTCGAGGGAGCCGTGCAGATGCAGCGTCGGGACCCGTACCGGCATCTTCATGCGGCGGTTGAACTGGATGCCGTCCGGGCGGGCCATCGAGCGCACCATCCAGCGGTACGGCTCGATCGAGCAGTGCGCCGTCGAGGGGATGCTCATCGCCCGCTGATAGACCTCGACGGCGTCGTCTTCGGGCAGCCGGGGCCCGGACCAGTCGCGGATCATGCGGCCGACCAGCGCCGCGTCGTCCGCGGTCAGCCGGCGTTCCGGCAGCCAGGGCCGCTGGAAGTTCCAGATGTGCGAGCTGCGGGCGCTCTGCCGTACGTCCGCGAGCATCGCCGAGCGCCAGCGCCGCGGATGCGGCATCGAGGACACCGCGAGCCGGCGCACCAGCTTGGGGCGCATCACCGCCGCCGTCCAGGCGAGGTAGCCGCCCAGGTCGTGCCCGACCAGTGCGGCGTCCGGCTCGCCCAGGGACCGTACGACGCCGGTGATGTCGAGCGCGAGGTTCGCCGGGTCGTAGCCGCGCGGGGTGCGGTCGCTGCCGCCGACGCCGCGCAGGTCCATCGCGACCGCCCGGAAACCCGCGTCGGCGAGCGCGGGCATCTGGTGACGCCAGGTCCACCAGAACTGCGGGAAGCCGTGCAGCAGCAGCACCAGGGGGCCGTCGCCCATCTCGGCGATGTGGAAACGCGCGCCGTTCGCGGCGACGTCCCGGTGGGAGACCTCTCTCCCGCCGGGGATGTCGAGTCGTACGACCGAGGCGGTGCTGTCAGGGGCTGTCATACCGACGAGCGTGTCACAGACTCCAGGACCGGGTGGTCCTCCGCCACGACGCGCGGGTGGGGCTTGGCCTTCTGCAGTACGGCCGCGGTCTCCTTGGCGGAGTTGATCGACTTCTCCGGCTTCTTGATCTTCTTGATCTTGGCCATCGCGAGGAGGACCAGCAGGCCGGCCAGGACCAGGAAGGCGCCGCCCACGATCAGAAAGGACCAGGCGAGCCCGAGGCCGAGGTTGTGGATGCCGTACGCCGCCGCGAAGCTGAGTACCGGCAGTGCGAACAGTGCCAGTGCGCCCGCCACCACGAAGGCGGCGCTGCCGATGCCGGCCCGCTTGGCGTCCTGCCGGAGTTCCGCCTTGGCCAGCGCGATCTCGTCGTGCACCAGTGCGGACATCTCGGCGGTGGCCGTGGCCACCAGTTGCCCGAGGCTGCGGTCCGTGCTGCCGTCGGCTGCGCTCATCGCCGTCTCCCTCTTCATTTCGCCCGGATGGCAAATCGCCCGGATGGCAAAGCCTCTCAGATCATGCCGGACCATCGTCCCTGGCGGGGGTGTCGGCGGCCACTTCGGCAAGGCGGCGGTGTTCGGCGGCCTTTGCCTCGAGGATCGCGGCCATCCGCAGGTGGTACTCGGGCTTGCCGAGTTCGTAGACGTCGGGGATGCCGTCGTGGTCCTCGTCCCGCTCCTCCTCCTCGCACAGCTTGCGGTACTTGTTGTTGCGCAGCTTGAGGAGCACGCCGGCGAAGACGGCGGCGATCAGCGAGCCGATCAGCACCGCTGCCTTGATCTCGGCGGCCAGTGCGAGGTCCTCGGAGAAGGCCAGTTCGCCGATGAGCAGCGAGACCGTGAAGCCGATTCCGGCCAGGGTGGCGACGGCGAAGACATCCGGCCACTTGAGGTCGGGGTTGAGTTCCGCCCTGGTGAAGCGGGCGGTGGCCCAGGTGCCGCCGAAGACCCCCAGCGCCTTGCCGAGCACCAGGCCGAGGACGACGCCGAGCGTTTCGGGCCGGGTGAAGACGTCATGGATCGCGCCGTCGGATATCGACACGCCCGCCGAGAAGAGGGCGAACAACGGCACCGCGAGACCGGCCGAGAGCGGGCGGACCAGGTGCTCGATGTGCTCGCCGGGGGAGTGGCGCTCGCCGTCGCGGCGGTGGCAGCGCAGCATCAGGCCCATGGCGACGCCCGCGATGGTGGCGTGCACCCCGCTGTTCTCCATCAGGCCCCAGATGACCAGCGCGAGCGGGACGTAGATGTACCAGCCGCGGACGCCCTTGCGGAGCAGGAGAGAGAAGAGCACCAGGCCGGCGACGGCGAGGCCGAGCGCCAGGAAATTGATCTTCGAGGTGAAGAAGATCGCGATGATCAGGATCGCGAAGAGGTCGTCGACGACGGCGAGGGTGAGCAGGAAGGCGCGGAGCGCGGAGGGCAGGGACGTGCCGATGACGGCCAGGACGGCGAGCGCGAAGGCGATGTCGGTGGCGGTGGGGACCGCCCAGCCCTGGAGCGAGCCGCCGCCGATGGCGTTGACGACGGCATAGACGATCGCGGGCATCGCCATGCCGCAGACCGCGGCGACCACCGGGAGGGCGGCGGCTTTGCGGTCGCGCAGCTCGCCGGCGACCAGTTCCCGCTTGAGTTCGATGCCTGCGACGAAGAAGAAGACGGCCAGCAGGCCGTTGGCGGCCCAGTGCTGGACGGACAGGTCCAGGCCGAGCGAGGCGGGGCCGAGGTGGAAGTCGCGGATCGCCGCGTAGCTGCCGCTGAGGGTGTTTGCCCAGATGAGGGCCACCACGGCGGCGACGAGAAGGAGGACACCGCCGACGGTTTCGGCGCGCAGGGCGTCGGCGACGAAGTTCCGCTCCGGTAGGGACATCCGTCCGAGGAATATGGGACGGCGGTTCTTCGGCGCGCTCACGGGGTGGCCTCCGGTCAGTTCGGCAGCTGTGTACGGCTGTTGCAGTTGCCGACCAGACTTCCCGGCGCACCCTGAGTTTCTTGGCGTGTCATTAACGCCCTCACCACTTTACCGGCCGGGTGCAAGGGAGTATCCGGCGCCCCTCACTTTACGGGCATAACGGACGATCGGCCGCTGGGTGTACGACGGAGGGGGCACCCGGCCGCAGTGGCCCGGTGCCCCCTCCGCCAGCCGCTACGGCTCAGTCCTCGCTGGCCGCGCTCGGCAGCTTCGCCTGGATCAGATCCATGACCGAGGAGTCGGTGAGCGTGGTGACGTCACCGAGGTCGCGGTTCTCGGCGACATCGCGCAGCAGCCGCCGCATGATCTTGCCGGAGCGGGTCTTGGGCAGCTCCGCGACCGGCAGGATCCGCTTGGGCTTGGCGATCGGGCCGAGCTGCTGTGCGACATGTGTGCGCAGCTCGTCGACCAGGCTCTCGTCCTCCGCCGCGCCGCCGCGCAGGATGACAAAGGCGCAGATGGCCTGGGTGGTCTGCGGGTCGGCGGCGCCGACGACCGCGGCCTCGGCCACCTTCGGGTGCGAGACCAGCGCGGACTCCACCTCGGTGGTGGAGATGTTGTGCCCGGAGACGAGCATGACGTCGTCCACCCGGCCCAGCAGCCAGATGTCGCCGTCCTCGTCCTTCTTGGCGCCGTCACCGGCGAAGTACTTGCCCGCGAAACGGGACCAGTACGTGTCCAGATAGCGCTGGTCGTCGCCCCAGATGGTGCGCAGCATCGACGGCCACGGCTCGGTGAGGACCAGATAGCCGCCGGCGCCGTCCGGGACCTCGTTGGCGTCGTCGTCCACGACGGTCGCCGCGATACCGGGCAGCGGCACCTGTGCCGAGCCCGGCTTGGTCTCCGTGACGCCGGGCAGCGGGCTGAGCATCATCGCGCCGGTCTCGGTCTGCCACCAGGTGTCGACGATCGGCGTGGTCTCGGCCCCGATGTGCTTGCGGTACCACATCCAGGCCTCGGGGTTGATCGGCTCACCGACCGACCCGAGGATCCGCAGCGAGGACAGGTCGAACTTCGCCGGGATGTCGTCGCCCCACTTCATGCAGGCGCGGATCGCGGTCGGCGCGGTGTAGAGGATCGTCACGCCGTACTTCTGCACGATCTCCCACCAGCGGCCCTGGTGGGGGGTGTCGGGCGTGCCTTCGTAGAGCACCTCGGTCGCGCCGTTGGAGAGCGGGCCGTAGGTGATGTACGAGTGGCCGGTGACCCAGCCGACGTCGGCGGTGCACCAGAAGACGTCGGTCTCCGGCTTGAGGTCGAAGACGGCGTGGTGGGTGTACGACACCTGGGTGAGGTAGCCGCCGGTGGTGTGCAGGATGCCCTTGGGCTTACCCGTCGTACCGGAGGTGTAGAGGATGAAGAGCGGGTGCTCGGCGTCGAACGCCTCGGGCGTGTGCGTCTCGCTCTGCCGCTCGACGATCTCGTGCCACCACACGTCGCGGCCCTCGTGCCAGGCGGTGTCCTCCTGGCCCGTACGGCGTACGACCAGCACGCTGCGGACGTTCTCCGTGCCGGGCCGGGTCAGCGCCTCGTCCACGGCGGGCTTGAGGGCGGACGGCTTGCCGCGGCGGTAGCCGCCGTCGGCGGTGATCACCACGCGGGCGTCGGCGTCGTTGATACGGGTCGCCAGCGCGTCCGCGGAGAAGCCGCCGAAGACGACGGAGTGCGGGGCGCCCAGGCGGGCGCAGGCCAGCATGGCGATGACCGCCTCGGGGATCATCGGCAGATAGATGGCGACCCGGTCGCCGGTCCCCACACCCAGCTCGATCAGGGCGTTGGCGGTCTTGGAGACCTCCTTCTGGAGCTCGGCGTAGGTGATCGTGCGGGTGTCGCCGCCCTCGCCCTCGAAGTGGATGGCGACCCGGTCGCCCAGGCCGTTCTCCACATGGCGGTCCACGCAGTTGTACGCGACGTTGAGCTTGCCGTCGGCGAACCACTTCGCGAAGGGCGGGTTGGACCAGTCGAGTGTCTGGGTGGGCTCCACGGCCCAGTTGAGGCGTTTGGCCTGCTCGGCCCAGAAGCCCAGCCGGTCCGCCGCGGCCTGTTCGTACGCGACAGCCTTGACGTTGGCATGCGCGGCCAGATCGGCGGGCGGTGCGAACCTCCGCTCCTCTTTCAGCAGGTTGGCCAGGCTTTCGTTGCTCACGACTTCTCCCAATCCCGGGGCGTCCGATGTGTCCCGGGTCATAGCTCACCAGCCCGCGCCCGGCCGTGACAAGGCCTGTGGACAATTATTGGTGTAGACCTGTCAGATACCGGTCTGTTTCAGGGCCGTTCGGGGGATGCCGCGCAGGTCAGACCCGCACCGGTGACGGCTCGCCGCAGACCGCCGAGAACCGCCCGGTGGTCTCGTCCAGCACATACGCCTGCGCGTCGCCGACATGGAAGTACATGCCGTGCAGTGCGAGCGAGCCCTCCGCCTCCCGACGGGCCACGCACGGGTGCGCCCGCAGGTGGTCGAGCTGCTGGAGGACGTTGACGAGCGCCAGCCGTTCCTGATCATCGGCCACCGGGCGGTTGTCGAGGGCGACCTCGCCCCGGCCCAGCCGTCCGATGCGCGCCATCCGCGCCAGGCTCGGCCGGCCGTGCCGCAGCCACCGGGCGAGCGGGGTCGGCTCGGCCTCGTCCGGTGCCGCGGAGGCCAGCAGCGCTCCCATCGCGCCGCATCCCGAATGCCCGCACACCGTGATCGAGCCGACCCGCAGCACCTCCACCGCGTACTCGATCGCCGCCGCCACCGAGTCGCAGGAGGCGTCCGAGCCGGGCGGCGGCATCAGATTGCCCACGTTGCGGACGGTGAACAGATCGCCCGGACCACTGGACGTGATCATGCTCGTGACCAGCCGGGAGTCGGCACAGGTCAGAAACAGCTGGGTGGGCCGCTGGCCCTCGCGCGCCAGCCTGGCCAGCTCCTCGCGCACCAGTGGGGCCGTATGGCGCTGGAAGGCGCTGACCCCGCCCAGCAGTTGGCTGCCGCTGCTCTGCGGAGCCGATGCGAGGGCCGGGGCGGGCCGGGTGCAGTGGTGATTGCGCCAGGGCGTCCACGGGCGGCACGAGTGCGCGCTGGTGGGCTCGGCGATGGGGCGGCCCGAGCGGCCCCCGAGGGTGACCCAGCCGCCGTGCGCCCGGTGCCCGGCGGACCAGGACCGCAGCGCCTCGTAGGCGGCGTGGTCCATGAACGATCCGCACAGCTCGACGACCACATTGGCGCGGGCCGGCACCAGCGCGAGCGCCCGGGTCAGCCGCGGCACCGCCAGGAACGTCAACTGCCCGCTGACCCGCACCCGATGGCAGTCGGGCTCCTCGGTGACCGCGATACGGGTGTGGGTCAGCCGCCGCAGTGCCAGGAACACCGAGACCGCGATGCCGGTTGCCACGCCCTGCAGTACTCCGAGGGCCACGACCGCACCCAAGGTGGCGGCGTACACCGGGAATTCGCGGTGCCGCTGCACATGGCGGATATGCGCGAAGCTCACCATCCGTACGCCGACGACCATCACCAGCGCGGCCAGCGAGGCGAGCGGCATCAGTTCCAGCGTCCCGGCCAGCAGGCCCGCGCAGAGCAGCACCCACACCCCGTGCAGCACGGTGGCGCGCCGGGTCGCCGCGCCCGCCTTCACGTTCGCCGAGCCGCGCATCGCGCCGCCGGAGACCGGCATGCCCCCCAGCAGCCCGGAGACGGCGTTGGCGAGGCCCTGCCCGGCCAGCTCGCGATTGAGCTGCGAGCGGCCCTGGGGGGCGCCGGGCTGTTCGGCCGCGAGGCGGTCCACCGCCACCGCGGACAGCAGCGACTCCATGCTGGCCACCAGGGTGACGGTCAGTACCGCGGCGGCGACCGCCGGCCAGGAGGCGTCCGGCAGCGCGGGCAGTTCTGGCAGCCGCCAGGACGGCAGATCGACCCGCGGCAGCGCCATTCCGGCGCTGAGGGCCGTTGCGGCGAGGACGGCGGCCAGCGGGGCCGGGACCACCCGCGCCCAGCGCCCGCCGCGGCCCGGCAGCCGCTTCCAGCCGGCCAGCACGGCGACGGTGACGGCGCCGATCAGCAGGGCGGCGGCGTGCGGGTGCTCCAACTGGCGCGGCAGCGCGGCGACGTTGTCGAGCGCCGAGCTGTCGGGGCTGCCGCCGAGCACCACATGCAGCTGTCCGACGGCGATCGTCACGCCGATCCCGGCCAGCATGCCGTGCACGATCGCCGGGCTGATGGCCAGCGCCGCGCGGGCCACCCGCAGTGCCCCCAGGGCGAGTTGGACGAGGCCTGCCAGGACGGTGATGGCGCACGTGGCGCGCCAGCCGTAGCGCTGGACGAGATCGGCGGTGACCACCAGGAGGCCGGTGGCCGCGCCGGTGACCTGGAGCGGGGCGCCGCCGAGCAGGCCGGCGACGATGCCGCCCACGGCCGCGGCGACCAGGCCCGCCTGCGGCGGGGCACCGGTGGCGAGGGCGATGCCGAGCGACAGCGGTACGGCCAGCAGGAAGACGACGATCGACGCGGACAGGTCCCGGCGCAGCGCCGCGCGGCGGGGCTTCCCGGCGCGCGGCCCGGGCACGGGATGGGGATGGATCTCGGACGGGATCTCGGACGGGATCTCGGTGGGGTGCGGGGCGCGCGGCTTCGGCGGCGGCGACTTCTCGATCTGCGACATTCCCGTCTCCTCCGGGGCGACGCGGTCGCGCGGGGCGCGATCGTGGGCGGCGGTGTACTGCGGCGGGACGTGAGCCGACCGGGCGGCCGTCACGAGGGTGACGGTCCGGTGACTCTCAAGCATCGGTAAATGGATCGTAATGACACGTAAAGGCAAAGAGAAGGATTTTCGGGCATACGAGCCAGTCATTCCATCTATCGGGTGAATTTGATGTCCATTGGACTACCCTTTTCATCCGCTTCATTGGCATAGAAGCTGTTGCGGGTAAATCTTCCGATTAATCACTCGGAAGGTGCCACGGCACCGGGAATGAGGTGGGCCGATGGCGGCACCGGCGAAGGTCACGGCGTCCATAGCGGCGGCGGTGGCGCTGGCCGCGATAGCCGGCTGCGGCGGGTTCCCCCGCGGGGGCCCGTCGCACCACACCAGGAAGGGACGGGCCGCGCCGCACGTCCCCGCCGGGACCGTCCATCTCATAGGCGACGGCTCGACCGCCTCCACCGGAGAGCAGCCCAACCAGCCCACCCCCGTCCGCCTCGAGCCGGGCAAACGGCCCCCGCAATTCGTGGTGTTCTCCTGGGACGGCGCGGGCGAGGACGGCCAGCGGCTGTTCTCGCACTTCCGGGCGGTCGGCAAGAAGTACCAGGCGACCATGACGTTCTTCCTCAGCGGCGTCTATCTGCTCCCGGAGAGCAAGCGGGAGCTGTACGCCCCGCCCCGGCACGCCCCCGGTACCTCGGCGATCGGCTTCAACGACGTCCAGGGAATCAAGGACACCGTGACGCAGATGCGCGGCGCCTGGCAGGAAGGCCACGAGATAGGCACGCACTTCAACGGCCACTTCTGCGGCCCCCGGGGCGTCGGCGTCTGGACGACGGACGAATGGATCAGCGAGATCGAGCAGGCCGAGGGGTTCGTCAAGCGCTGGAAGACCAACTCGGGCCTGACGTCCGAGCAGCCGCTGCCCTTCGACTACTCCACCGAACTCGTCGGCGGGCGGGCGCCCTGCCTGGAGGGGCGGCGCAATCTGCTACCCGCCGCCAGGGCGATGGGCTTCCGCTACGACGCCAGCTCGCCCGGCGGGCTGCAGACCTGGCCGCGGAAGACCGGCGGCATCTGGGACTTCCCGCTGCAGGCGATACCGCTGCCCGGCCGGGGCTTCGAGACCCTCTCGATGGACTACAACTTCCTCGCCAACCAGTCCGGCACCACTCACGGCGACCGTGCCCGGCACGCCACCTGGGGCAAGCAGATGCTCCGCGGCGTCATGGCAGGCTTCGAGCGGGCCTACCACGGCAATCGCGCACCGCTGTTCATCGGCGACCACTTCGAGTCCTGGAACGGCGGCACCTACATGGCGGCCGTCGAGCAGGCCATCAGGACCATCTGCCTCAGGAAGAGCGTCCGGTGCGTCAGCTTCAAGCAGCTGGCGGACTGGCTGGACGCGCAGCAGCCGGAGGTGCTGGACAGGCTGCGGGCGCTGTCGGTGGGGGAATCCCCGAGGGGCGGCTGGGCGTCGTATCTCTCCGGGACGGCCGATGGCGCCCCCGATGGCGCCCCGTATGCCCCGGCGGGCAGGCCGGACGGGCCGGTGCTGCCCGCCGGCGCGGACGCGCGGACCGGGTCCATCAGGCCGGCTGCGCAGTAGCCACCTCCTCCAGCAGCAGGAAGGCGGGGTCGACCTGGGCGGCCAGGTCGGCGCCCGTCTTGGCATTGCCCCAGCTCTCGGCGTTCTTGAGGTGGAAATGCACCATCTGGCGGGTGTAGCGCTCCCAGTCGCGGCGCTCGTACGACGCGTCGGCCACGCCGTGCAGCGCCTGGAGGGCGCGGCGGTTGCCCTCCTCCAGCTGCGTGAACGCGGCCGGGCGGCCCTTCTCCATGGCGCGCACCCAGTCGGAGTGCCCGACGGTCACCAGCAGGTCGTCGCCCACCTCGGAGCGCAGATACGCCAGGTCGTCCGGGCCCTGGATCTTGTTGCCCACCACCTTCAGGGGGACGCCGAAGTCCCGGGCGTACTCCTTGTACTGGCGGTAGACGGCGATGCCCTTACGGGTCGGCTCGGCCACCAGGAAGGTCATGTCGAAGCGGGTGAACATGCCGGAGGCGAAGGAATCCGAACCGGCCGTCATATCGACGACGACATACTCCTCGCGGCCGTCCACCAGGTGATTGAGGCACAGCTCGACCGCTCCGACCTTGGAGTGGTAGCAGGCCACGCCCAGATCGGACTCGGTGAACGGGCCGGTCGCCATCAGCCGTACGGAGCCGTCGTCCAGCGGCACGGTCCGGGCGCAGGCGTCGTAGACAGGGTTGTCCTCGCAGACCCGCAGCAGGCGTGAGCCCTGGCCGGGCGGCGTCGTCTTGATCATTGTCTCGGCGGAGGGGAGCCGGGGGTTGCTGCCGCGCAAGTAGTCCTTGATCAACGGAAGATGGGCGCCCATCGCGGGAAGCGCGGCGGCCGACTCCTCGTCGAGGCCGAGGGCGGCGCCCAGGTGCTGGTTGATGTCGGCGTCCACCGCGATCACGGGGATCCGGGACGCGGCGAGGTGACGGATGAACAGGGACGACAGGGTGGTCTTGCCGCTGCCGCCCTTGCCTACGAAAGCGATCTTCATGTTCACCAAGGGTAATCGTCATATCGCGGTGGGTGAGAGTCCTGCGTGAAGAAGACCACTCCTTCGAGGGGTCCGGCCTGGTGGTGCGTAGGGTCGTACCCATGGCTGCACACTCCCGGGGCTCGACCCCCGCACCCCCGAACGCGAGCGTCGATCCGCTCGCCGCCCTGGCGTCGCTCCCGGGGGTCGCCGACGCGGTGGACTCCGTACGCAAGGGCGTCGACCGGGTCTACGGGCACCGGATCATGCGACGCCGCAGCAGTGAGGTCACCTCCGAGGCGGCGCTGCGCGGAGCGCGCGGTTCCGCGGCGCTCGCGGGGGCCGACTGGGCGCTCGAGGAGGTCCGGCGGCGCACCGACTTCGGTGTCGACGGCGAGCCGCGGACGGTCGGCGCCGCGCTGCGGCTGACCGCCGAGGCCGGGCAGCTGCTGAGCGTATGGCGGCAGTCGCCGCTGCGGGTGCTGGCGCGCCTGCATCTGGTGGCGGCCGGCGGGGGAGCGTCGGACGAGACGGTGGGGCGGCCGCGGCTGGGGGCCGAACCGGTGGACGAGCCGCTCATCGAGCTGGCGCTGCCGGACGCCGATGAGGTCGCCGGGCGGCTGGACGGGCTGGCGCGGCTGCTGCTGGCCGGCAGTGAGGCCCCGGCCCTGGTGACGGCCGCGGTGGTGCACGGCGAGCTGCTGGCGCTGCGGCCCTTCGGCTCGTGCAACGGGCTGGTCGCGCGGGCGGCGGAGCGGATCGTGCTGGTCGGCAGCGGGCTGGACCCGAAGTCGATCTGCCCGGCCGAGGTCGGACACGCCGAACTGGGGCGCGCGGCGTACGTCGCGGCTCTGGAGGGCTATGCCTCGGGCACCCCGGAGGGCGTCGCGGCGTGGATCGTGCACTGCGGACGTGCGGTGGACCTGGGCTCGCGGGAGAGCACCGCGGTCTGCGAGGCGTTGCAGCGCGGCGCGGCATGAGTGGTTCCGGCATGGCGTGACCGGGCCCGGCGGGGGATGGGCGAACCTGGCGCACGCCAAGCAAGGTCCAAGGGCGCTCGCCCTCGAGGGTGAGCGCCCTCGACCGGTCTCAGGGAGCCGCACTCCATGCCCGAAAAAGGGGTTGCGGCGGTACCTGTGCTACTTGGTACCGCCGCTGGCATGTCCGTCGCGTGACCATGCGTGCACGATATTTGCCCATCAGGTCGGAAACTTTGTCCGTTACCTGGTGCGGCTGGCCCGTAATCGACGGGTCGGCGTCGCGTGGGTGCCCGACTTTCATGCATCGGTCCGTGGGCCTTGCTGCGTTTTCAGGTAGTCCTCTCGGATGTCCTTGGTCTCGCGGGCCGTTAAGTCCTTTGTACTACTGATACGGGGCAAGTGGAACCCCAGGCCGCAGATATTTACGTTTGGCTTCAAATGCGGGCAATATGGGCGAGGCGTTTTGCCGTCGTCCGGCGTCGGCTCGCGTACCAGACCAGGCCCGCGGTGGCGGCCGCCGCGCCCGCCGCGGCGAAGGCGGCGAGCACCGGCCGAGGGGGCAGCGACAGTGCCGGCAGCCGCTGCTTGAGCGGCACCGGCCGGTTGAAGGAGAGCACCGGCCAGCCGCGTGCCACCGCCTCGCGGCGCAGCGCCCGGTCCGGATTGACCGCGAACGCGTGGCCGACCGCTTCCAGCATCGGGATGTCGGTTACCGAGTCGCTGTATGCGTAGCAGCGCTCCAGGTCGTAGCCCTCGGACTCGGCGAGTTCCCGGACGGCCTTCGCTTTGGTCGGCCCATAGGCGTAGTACTCCACCTCGCCGGTGAAGCAGCCGTCCTCGCCGACCACCATCCTGGTGGCCACCACCCGGTCGGCGCCCAGGAGTTCACCGATCGGCTCGACGACCTCGGCGCCCGAGGTGGAGACGATGACGACGTCCCGTCCGGCGGCGTGGTGTTCCTCGATGAGCGAGGCCGCCTCGTCGTAAATGATCGGGTCGATCAGGCGGTGCAGCGTTTCGGCGACGATCTCCCGGACCTGGGCCACGTCCCAGCCGCGGCAGAGCGAGGAGAGATATTCGCGCATGCGCTCCATCTGGTCGTGATCGGCGCCGCCGGCGAGGAACACGAACTGGGCATAGGCGGTGCGCAGGACGGCCCGGCGATTGATCAGGCCGCCTTGGTAGAACGACTTGCTGAAGGCCAGCGTGCTCGACTTTGCAATCACGGTCTTGTCCAAGTCGAAGAACGCGGCAGTACGGGGCGTCGAGTGAGGCACGGAGTGGTTTTCCACGGGGTGAGCATAGGGGCCAACCATTCGGCGTAAGGTGTGGCGCGTGGGTTTGCCTGAGAAGGCTCTCGGGTACACCATGGAAGTCACGGATCGTTCGCGACCGTGCTAACCCGGTCCGGCTCCTCCCCCCCCGAGTCGGCCGTGGGGACGACCCCCGCTCTCCCCCCCGGCGGGGGTCGTCGCATGTCCGGACGCCTTTTGCGCCGCCGGACCCGGATTCGGACCCTCCTCTTTGCTCGCCCCGTGGCGGTCGGCAATGCGCCTTGTCCGTAACTCCCTGTAGTGGCTTCGCTGCGTTGTGAAAGCGCTTCTTCGTCTCCGATCTCCTTGTCGGTCTTCGTCCCACTCTGTGCCCCCAGAAGTTGTCGTTCGTCGCTGGAATAGGTGACGGGGATATTCACAGTCGCGGAGTTGTCCACAGATTTGAGTCAAGATCCACGGGATTTTCCCGATCGCTGCACCGTAAAAGTCCGCGAGTTCGCGGATGAGTGAGTTGTGTAGCGATAGGGGGACGGAACGTGTCCGGATCCAGGACATCCGATCGGCCGGATCACCGGGGCGACGGAAACAGCGAAGAGCGGGGCGCACCGCTGATCATCACCGAGGACGAGGGCCTTCTCGATGATCTTCTCCGGCTGTGCGCGGCGGCCGGCGCGCTGCCCGAAGTGGCATCCGGCCGCCCGGCCCGGAACGGCGGCTGGGAAACGGCGCCGCTGGTGATCGTCGGCGAGGATTGCGCGGCCCGGTTGAGCGGCGCCGGGCGGCGGGAGGGCGTGGTGGTCGCCGCCCGCGGCGCCGACGAACCCGCGCTCCTGCGCCAGGCGGTCGCCATCGGGGCGGAACGGGTGCTGGTCCTCCCCGACGGCGAGCGCTGGCTGGCCGACCGGATCGCCGACGCCGTCGAGGGGGTCGGGCCACCGGCCCGCACGGTCGGCGTCATCGGCGGCTGCGGCGGGGCCGGGGCGAGCACCGTGGCCTGTGCCCTCGCCGTCACGGCGGCCCGTGCGGGAGCGCCCACGATGCTGGTGGACGGCGATCCCCTCGGCGGCGGGCTCGACGTCCTCCTGGGCGGGGAGAAGGAACAGGGCCTGCGCTGGCCCGCCTTCTCCGAATCGCGCGGCCGGGTGGCCGGAGGCGCCCTGGCCGAGTCGCTGCCGCTGCTGCACTCCCTGCGGGTGCTCAGCTGGGACCGGTCCGGCGAGGCCGCCATCCCGCCACCGGCCATGCGCGCGGTGCTCGCGGCCGCGCGCCGGCGGGGCGGCGTCGTGGTGGTGGATCTGCCCCGCCGGGTCGACGAGGCGGTGGCGGAGGCGCTGGCGCAGATGGACCTGGGGCTGCTGGTCGTCCCCGCGGAGCTGCGCGCGGTCGCGGCGGCCCGGCGGGTGGCGGCGGGGGTGCGCGGGGTGCTCGGCGACGTCCGGGTGGTCGCACGCGGCGTTCCCGGGCCGGACCCGGGCCTGGAGCCGGACGAGATCGCCCGCCTGCTGAAGCTTCCATCGGCCGGTGAACTCGCCTGGGAGGCGGACCTGTCGGGGGATCTGCGGCGGGATGTGCCGCCGGGTGCCGATCCGCGGCGGCCCTTGGCCCGGTTCTGCACGGCCTTCTGGGAACGGGTGTCGGCCCCTTCGGGCCCGTGCCCGCTCCGGCCCCGGCCGACTGCCGGCCGCTCCGGCCTCACGGCCCTCCGGGGCGGTGTCCGCGGATGACCGGCCGGGATCTGCTGGATGTGGTCCGCAGGCGGCTGGCCGAGAGCGGGGCGGAGCCGACGCCGGCCCGGGTGGCGGTGGCGCTGCGGGAAGAGGGGCGGCTCCTCGGGGACGCCGAAGTGCTGGGCGTGGTGGCCGCGTTGCGGTCCGAGATGGTGGGTGGCGGGCCGCTGGAGCCGCTGCTGGCCGCGCCGGATGTCACGGACGTCCTGGTCACCGCGCCGGACGAGGTGTGGGTGGACCGGGGCGGCGGTCTCGAGCGTACGGCGGTGCGCTTCCGCGACGCGGCGGAGGTGCGCCGGCTCGCCCAGCGGCTGGCGGCGGTGGCCGGCCGTCGCCTCGACGATGCCCACCCCTGGGTCGATGCCCGGCTCCCGAACGGCACCCGGTTGCATGCCGTACTGCCCCCGGTGGCAGTCGAGGGCACGTGTCTTTCCCTGCGGGTGCTACGGCCCCGGGCCTTCACCCTCGCGGACCTGGTGGCGGCCGGGACGGTCCCGCCGGGCGGCGACCGGCTGCTCACCGCCGTGCTGGCGGCCCGGCTGTCCTTTGTGATCAGTGGCGGAACGGGCTCGGGGAAGACGACCTTGCTCAGCACATTGCTGGGGCTGGTCGGTCCGGCCGAGCGGATCGTCCTGGCCGAGGACTCGGCGGAGCTTCGGCCGGACCATCCCCACGTGGTCCGGCTGGAGACCCGGCCCGCCAACCAGGAGGGCGTCGGGCGGGTGACGCTGCGGGACCTCGTACGGCAGGCGCTGCGGATGCGGCCCGACCGGCTGGTGGTCGGCGAGGTGCGCGGCGCCGAGGTCACCGACCTGCTGGCGGCCCTGAATACGGGCCACGAGGGAGGCTGCGGCACCGTGCATGCGAACGCCGCGTGCGACGTCCCCGCCCGTCTCGAGGCCCTCGGCTCGACGGCCGGGCTGGACCGCGCCGCCCTGCACAGCCAGTTGGCGGCCGCGCTCGCTGTCGTCCTGCACCTCGTACGCGACCGCTCCGGGCGGCGGCGGATCGCCGAGATCCACGTCCTGGAGCGGGACCGCGACGGCTTCGTGGTGACCGTACCGGCCGCGCTCTGGGGCCCGGACGGGTTCCAGGAGGCGCGTGGCCGGCGGCGGCTGACGGAGCTCTGCGCGCGGGGCGGCGAGCGGTGATGGTCTCCCTGGGCCCAGTGGCGGGGGTGGCGGCGGTGGCGGCGATGCTCTGCGCGGGCGCGGCGGGGTGGCTGGCCGGTGGCGGGCGGGACGAGGTGGGGCGGCGCGCCCGGGAGCTGTCGGGCGCGCCGGAGAGGGCGACGTGGCGGGCCCGGTGGCGGCGTGCCGGGCGCTGGAGCCGTGGCCGTATCGGGCGGGAGGCCTGGTGTCTTCCGGCGGGGCTCGGGGTCGGCGTGGTCGGCGAGTCCGTGGTGCCCGTGCTCGCCTCGCTGGCGGCCGCGTTCGTCGTCCGCCGGTGGCTGGCCGCCCGGGGCGCGGAGCGCGAACGGGACCGGCGTACCGCGGCGGTGATCGGACTGTGCGCGGCCGTGGCGGGCGAACTGCGTGCCGGGCAGCAGCCCCACCGGGCCCTGCTCGCTGCGGGGCTGCCGGGCCTCGGGGACGAGGGGGCCGCGGTGTCGGCGGCCGCGCGCTACGGAGGCGACGTCCCGCAGGCGCTGCGTACGGCGGCGCGGCTGCCCGGGGCCGACGGGCTGACCGGGATGGCGGCCTGCTGGCAGGTCGCGGTGCAGGGCGGCGCCGGGCTCGCCTCCGGGCTGGAGCGGATCGCGGCGGGTCTTCGGGCCCGGCGTGACCAACAGGAGGAATTGCGGGCCCAGTTGGCGGGCCCCCGGGTCACGGCGCTGATGCTCGCGCTGCTTCCGGCGGCCGGGCTCCTGATGGGCGGCGCGCTGGGCGCCGACCCGTTGCGGGTGCTGCTGCACACGCCGTCCGGGTGGGTCTGCCTGGTGGCCGGCGGACTACTGGAGTGGGGCGGCGTGGCCTGGACGGCGCGGATCGTCGCGGAGGCAAGCGAAGGAGGGGACGTGCGGTGGGTGCGGTGAGCGCAGAAGTTTTCCACAGGGTGGGGATGGCGGTCTCGGCCGTGATGGCGGCGGCGTACGCGATCACGCTGCTGGGGGAGGCGCGCCGCGGGCGGGCGGTACGGAACCGGGCGCGGGCGATGGTCGGGGACGGCGGCGGGCGGGTTGCCGGGCGGCGCCGCGGGCGTGCGGCGCTGCGCGGCGGTCGGATGAAGCAGTGGCTCGGGCCACTGGGTGTGGCCGGTTTCGTGATCATTCTGGTCGATGGCCCGGCCGGTGTCCTCGCGGCACCGGCGGTGGGCTACGGCACACACCTCTGGCTGGCACGGCGGCGGAGCGCGCAAGCGGGGCGGTCGGCCGAGGCCAGGTTGCGCGCGGAACTCACTCCGGCCGCCGACCTGTTGGCGGCCACCCTCGCCGCCGGCGCCGGGCCGCGGGAGGCGGCCGAGGCGGTGGGCCGGTCGCTGGAGGGAACCGTCGCCGAGAGATTGCGCCAAGCGGCGGCGGAACTCCGCCTCGGCGGCGAACCGGCTGCCGTATGGCCGCGGTTGGCGGCCCTGCCCGGGGCCGAAGGGCTGGCGCGCTGTATGGAGCGCGCCGGGATATCGGGGGTGCCGGCCGTCGAGTCGGTGGCGCGGATCGCGGCGGAGCTCCGTGCGGAGCACGACAGGGCCGCGGTCGCACGGGCCCGGCGGGCGGGCGTGCTGGTCACCCTGCCGCTGTCGGCGTGCTTCCTGCCGGCGTTCCTGACGCTCGGGGTGGCGCCGGTGCTGATCGGCCTGGCGGGCGGACTGCTGGGACGTAACTGAAATGTACGAGTCATGAGGTCAAGGGGGTTGGCATGTTCCGACGTTGGTGGATGTGGCTGCGCACCGCGGAGGTGGACCGGGGGATGGCCACGGCCGAGTACGCCGTGTGCACGCTCGCGGCCTGCGCGCTGGCGGCGGCGCTCTATGCGGTCATGACCAGCGGCACGGTGAAAGAGCTGCTGCGCGGGATGGTGGAGAAGGCGCTCGGTGTCCAGTTTTGACGCCGCGTCGCGCGGCCGGAGTGCCCGCGACGCGGGCACTGTGACGGCGGAGGCGGCCGTGGTCCTGCCGGTGCTGGTGGCGGTGGTGGCGGCGCTCGTCTGGGGGCTGATGGCGGTCTGTGCCCGTATCGCGTGTGTGGATGCGGCACAGGCCGGTGCGCGCGCGGCGGCGCGCTCGGAACCGCGGGCGGCGGTGATCCGGGCGGCCAGGGGCGCGGCTCCACGGGGCGCGCGGGTCGAGCTGGCACGGGAGGGCGACCTGGTGCGCGTACGGGTCGCGGCCGAGCTGCCCGGTCCGGGGCGGCTGACGGCGCAGGTCAGAGGGGAGGCGACGGCTCTTGCGGAGGAGACGGTGGGGCGGTGACGACGGCGCCGCGACGGTATGGACGGTCTTCGCGGCGGCGGCGCTCTGCGCGGTCTTCGCGGCCCTGATCGGTGTGGGCCAGGCCGTCACGGCGCGGCACCGGGCGGGTGGTGCCGCGGACATGGCGGCGCTGGCGGCCGCGGACCGCGCGCTCCAGGGACGGGCCACGGCCTGCGCCGCGGCGCGCCGGGTGGCACTCGCGCAGCACACGCGCCTGGTGCGCTGTTCCCTGGCCGGGGCGGTCGCCGACGTATCGGCCGAGGCCGGCAGCGGCCCGTACACGACGCGGGTACGGGCCAGAGCGGGACCGGCGGCGGCCGGGGCGGAGGATGCCGCGGCGCACCCGTCATGTGCCCTGCGGCGCCCCTCGCAGCAGCTCGCCCAGCAGTCGGATCGCGCCCCGTTTGTGGAGCGGGTCGTTGCCGTTGCCGCACTTGGGGGACTGGATGCAGGACGGGCAGCCGGCCTCGCACTCGCAGGCGGCGATGGCGCTGCGGGTGGCAGTGAGCCAGTCGGCGGCGGTGTGGAAGGCGCGCTCGGCGAAGCCCGCGCCGCCGGGGTGGCCGTCGTAGACGAAGACGGTCGGCAGGAGCGTGTTTGGGTGGAGCGGGACCGAGACGCCGCCGATGTCCCAGCGGTCGCAGGTGGCGAACAGCGGGAGCATGCCGATGGAGGCGTGTTCGGCGGCGTGCAGCGCGCCGCCCAGCTGCTGGGGATTGACCCGGGCGGCGTCGAGCTGGTCCTCGGTGACCGTCCACCACACCGCGCGGGTGCGCAGCGTCCGCGGGGGCAGGTCCAGCTTGGTCTCGCCCAGGATCTCGCCGGTGATGAGCTTGCGGCGCAGGAAGGAGACGACCTGGTTGGTGACCTCGACCGAGCCGAAGCACAGCCGGGCGTCGCCCCACGGGATCTCGGTGTCGGTCTCGAGGATGGAGACGGCGGTCGTGTCGCGGGCCGTCGTGGAATAGGGCGGGTTGGCCTCCTCGACGAGGGCGACGTCGTCGTCCAGGTCGAGCCGCTTGACCAGATAGGTGCGGCCCTGGTGGAGGTGGACGGCGCCGTCGTGGACGGCCGTGTGCGCGGCGCCGGCGTCCACGGTGCCCAGCAGCCGCCCGGTGCCGGCCTCGACGATCTGCACCGGCGAGCCGCCCTGGCCGCGGATGTCGGTGAGGTCGGCGGCCCGCTCGCGGCGCGTCCAGTGCCAGGCGGTGGCGCGCCTGCGCAGCAGCGCGGCGGACTCCAGCTGGGGCAGCAGCCCGGCGGCCGCGGGGCCGAAGAGCGGGAAGTCGGCCTCGGTGAGCGGGAGTTCGGAGGCGGCCGCGCACAGGTGCGGGGCGAGGACGTAGGGATTGTCCGGGTCCAGGACGGTGGACTCCACCGGCTGGTCGAAGAGCGCCTCGGGGTGATGGACGAGATAGGTGTCCAGCGGATCGTCCCGGGCCACCAGGACGGCAAGGGCGCCCTGCCCGGAGCGCCCCGCCCGCCCGGCCTGCTGCCACAGGGACGCGCGGGTGCCGGGATATCCGGCGATGATCACGGCGTCCAGGCCGGAGACGTCCACGCCCAGTTCCAGGGCGGTGGTGGCGGCCAGGCCGAGCAGGTCGCCGTTGTGCAGGGCGCGTTCCAGGGCGCGGCGTTCCTCGGGCAGATAGCCGCCCCGGTAGGCGGCGACCCGCGCGGGCAGCGAGCGGTCCACCTCGGCGAGCCGCTCCTGCGCGATCAGGGCGATCAGCTCGGCGCCGCGCCGGGAGCGTACGAAGGCGACGGTGCGGACGCCCTGGACGGCGAGGTCGGTGAGCAGATCGGCGGTCTCGGCGGTGGCGGTGCGGCGGACCGGGGCGCCCTGCTCGCCGTGGAGCTCGGTCAGCGGCGGCTCCCACAGCGCGAAGACCAGCTCGCCGCGCGGCGAGGTGTCCTCGGTGATCTCCACCACGGGCAGCCCGGTCAGCCGGGTCGCGGCCTCGCCGGGCTCAGCGGCCGTGGCGGAGGCCAGCAGGAAGACCGGCTCGGCGCCGTAGCGGGCGCAGATCCGGCGCAGCCGGCGTATGACCTGCGCAACGTGGGACCCGAAGACGCCGCGGTAGGAGTGGCACTCGTCGATGACGACATAGCGCAGCGCGCGCAGGAAGGAGGACCAGCGGGGATGGGCCGGCAGGATCCCGCGGTGCAGCATGTCGGGGTTGGTCAGGACGTAGTTGCCGTACTGGCGCACCCATTCGCGCTCCTCGACGGGGGTGTCGCCGTCGTAGACCGCGGGCCGGACCGCCGTGCCCAGCGGGGCGGCCAGCTCGCGTACGGCGCGCCGCTGGTCGGCCGCCAGGGCCTTGGTGGGCGCCAGGTACAGGGCCGTGGCCCCCCGGCCGTTGGGCGCCTCGGAGCCGTCCAGGAGCGTGGAGAGGACCGGCGCGAGATACGCCAGCGACTTGCCGGAGGCGGTCCCCGTGGCCACGACGACCGACTCGCCGCGCAGCGCGTGTTCGGATGTCCGTGCCTGGTGGGCCCAGGGACGATCGATTCCGGCCGATCGGATGGCGTCGATCACTTCCGGCCGGATCTCTTCGGGCCAGTCGGCATGGCTGCCGATGCGCGGGGGCAAGTGCTCCGTATGAGTGATGCGCGCAGCGCGGGTCGCGCCCCGGGCGAGACGGTCGAGAATCATGCCTGGGGAGGGTCGCGCGCCCGCGTCCTGCGGCAGTCGATTGGAGGCCATCGGCACCGAGTGTGTCACCGGACTGACCGACAATGCTGACAAGGCGTCGTGCACGCCTGCTGGTAAGTGATTGAATGCCATCGCGGCTGCCAGATCCGCCCCTACTTCGGTGGGGAGGCCCCAGGGGGGCGACCGCTCGATAGCAAGGTGCTGGAGGATCCGTGGACCTGTCCCTGTCGACCCGGACCGTTGGCGACCGTACGGTCGTCGAGGTCGGTGGCGAGATTGATGTATACACCGCGCCCAAGCTGCGCGAGCAGCTGGTCGAGCTTGTGAACGACGGAAGCTACCACCTCGTGGTGGACATGGAACGTGTCGACTTCCTGGACTCCACTGGGCTCGGCGTGCTGGTCGGCGGGCTCAAGCGGGTGCGTGCCCATGAGGGCTCGCTGCGCCTGGTCTGCAACCAGGAGCGCATTCTCAAGATCTTCCGTATCACCGGTCTGACCAAGGTGTTCCCGATTCACACCTCGGTCGACGAAGCCGTCTCCGCGACGGACTGAGGCTGGGTGGTGCCCCGCGCCCCAGGCGCGGGGAAGGAAGTAAGTGGGGGGTACCGGACGTCTCGTCCGGCCCCCTGCGTTGCACGTCCGCATATCGAGGGGGATGGCATGGCCACCGTCGAACTTCGCTTCAGCGCCCTTCCCGAGCACGTCCGGACCGCGCGTCTGGTCGCCGCTGCCGTGGCAAGGCGCGCCGGGGTGGACGAGGCCGTGCTGGACGAGGTGCGCCTGGCCGTCGGTGAGGCGTGCAGCCGCGCCGTGGGCCTGCACGCCAGCAACGGCATCGCCGCACCGGTGCGGGTGCTGCTGATCGAGGACGAGAAGAAGTTCTCCATCGAGGTGGGCGACGAGGTACCGGGCGCGGCCGGCCCGGCCGGGGCGCATGCCGCGGAGGGGGCCGAGGGCGCGCCCGAGCCCGAGGGCGAGGACGAAATGGGCCTCGCGGTCATCAGCGGGTTGGTCGACGACGTCGAGGTGACGTCGGGCGAGGGCGGCGGAGTGATCCGGATGAGCTGGCCGACGGCACCGGCCGCGGTCCTGCCGTAGCGCAACCGGCGTAACCCGGTCGCTTCGCGCCGATCTTCTCGGGTGCGCGCGGAATCTTCTGCGACCCGATTTTCCTCGAAATTTTCCTCGAACCGCTCTCTGTCGCGCCGATGCCCATGATCGTCGCGCTTTCCCGCTGTGTACGCCCGCCACGCCCCGGGCCCGCCTGCAGGCCCGGCGATGACGTGCGGGCCGACCGGTCGCGGCGAGGAGGCCGTGCGCTCGCCGTACGGCCCGATGGCAGCTGCCGGGCACCGGTGGCCGCCACCCTCCAGGGTCCCGATCCGGACTCGATCTGATGTGGCATCAAGCGCGATCGAGAGGGCGGCGGGTGCCCTGGGCCACCCGTTCGGCGGTGGCCGAGGGAACCAATTATCCCTGTCGTCACGCGGGTCACATACGGCCCAGGGGGCCGCGCAGCGTCTTTGAACAGCGGCGATCAGTACGACAGGGAGATCATCTGTCACCGGTCAGCGAATTCTCCGCTTTCCTTCGTCCGGGCGAATTCTGTGGCCGACATCCTTTTGATCATCGCGGCTACCGGCGAATTCCCTTTGAGGCGCACTGTTTTGATCAGGTGCGGCTCCCTACAATCCGTCCACATCTTGCTCAGGACGCCTGAGCGTGCTTCCGCGCGCCCATGTGCCAAACGTCAAGGAGGACGAATGGCGGGGCCTTACACCCCTCAGTTGCTCGACACCCCCTCATTTCTTGCCGGACCGACGCTGACATCGGGCAACCGCGGCATCGTGCTGGTGATCGCCGTCGTCGCGCTGGCCGCACTCGCCGTCGCGGCGGTGCTGGTCCGCCAAGTGCTCGCGGCCGGCGAGGGAACCGACAGTATGAAGAAGATCGCGGCGGCCGTGCAGGAAGGCGCGAATGCCTACCTGGCCCGGCAGTTGCGGACCCTCGGCGTATTCGCCGTCGTGGTGTTCTTCCTGCTCATGCTGCTGCCCGCGGAGAATTGGACGCAGCGCGCGGGACGCAGCGCCTTCTTCTTGATCGGTGCCGGATTCTCCGCGGCCACCGGCTATATCGGCATGTGGCTCGCGGTGCGCAGCAATGTGCGCGTGGCCGCCGCCGCCCGGGAAGCCACGCCCGCCGAAGGCGATAGCAAGGAAAAGGATCTTACGGCGGTCGCCCACAAGGCTATGAAGATCGCATTTCGCACGGGCGGCGTCGTCGGTATGTTCACCGTCGGGCTCGGCCTGCTCGGCGCCTCCTGCGTGGTGCTCGTGTACGCGGTCGACGCGCCCAAGGTGCTGGAAGGCTTCGGCCTCGGCGCCGCGCTGATCGCGATGTTCATGAGGGTCGGCGGCGGCATCTTCACCAAGGCCGCGGACGTCGGCGCCGACCTCGTCGGCAAGGTCGAACAGGGCATCCCGGAGGACGACCCGCGCAACGCCGCGACCATCGCGGACAACGTGGGCGACAACGTCGGTGACTGCGCCGGCATGGCGGCCGACCTCTTCGAGTCGTACGCCGTCACCCTGGTCGCCGCGCTCATCCTGGGCACCGCGGCCTTCGGCAACGCCGGGCTCGCCTTCCCGCTGCTGGTCCCGGCCATCGGCGTGCTCACCGCGATGATCGGCATCTTCGTCGTCGCGCCCCGGCGCAGCGACCGCAGCGGCATGACGGCCATCAACCGCGGCTTCTTCATCTCCGCGGGCATCTCGCTGGTCCTGGTGGCCGTTGCGGTGTTCACCTACCTGCCGTCCAGCTACAAGGACCTGAAGGGCGTCAGCGACCCGGACATCCTCGGCCACGCCGGCGACCCGCGGATGCTGGCCCTGGTGGCCGTCGCCATCGGCATCGTGCTCGCCGCCCTGATCCAGCAGCTGACCGGCTACTTCACGGAGACCAGCCGGCGCCCCGTGAGGGACATCGGGAAGACCTCCCTGACCGGCCCGGCCACGGTCGTCCTCGCCGGTATCTCCGTCGGTCTGGAGTCGGCCGTCTACTCGGCGGTACTGATCGGCCTGGCCGTCTACGGAGCGTTCCTGCTGGGTGGCACGTCCATCATGCTGGCGCTGTTCGCGGTGGCCCTGGCCGGTACCGGCCTGCTGACCACCGTCGGCGTGATCGTGGCGATGGACACCTTCGGCCCGGTCTCCGACAACGCGCAGGGCATCGCCGAGATGTCCGGCGACGTCACCGGCGACGGCGCGCAGGTCCTGACCGACCTGGACGCGGTCGGCAACACCACCAAGGCCATCACCAAGGGCATCGCCATCGCGACGGCGGTACTGGCGGCGGCGGCGCTGTTCGGCTCGTACCGGGACGCCATCGGGACCGCCGTACGCGAGATCGGCAGTGCCGCGAGCGGGATGGGGCTGAGCCTGGACATCTCGCAGCCCAACAACCTGGTGGGGCTGGTGCTCGGCGCCTCGGTCGTCTTCCTGTTCTCGGGGCTGGCGATCAACGCCGTATCGCGGTCGGCGGGCGCGGTGGTCTTCGAGGTGCGGCGGCAGTTCCGCGAGCACCCCGGGATCATGGACTACACCGAGCAGCCCGAGTACGGGCGGGTCGTCGACATCTGCACCAAGGACGCGCTGCGTGAGCTGGCGACCCCGGGGCTGCTGGCGGTGCTCACCCCGATCGCGGTCGGCTTCTCGCTCGGCGTCGGTGCGCTCGGCTCGTTCCTGGCCGGCGCGATCGGCACCGGCACGCTGATGGCGGTCTTCCTCGCCAACTCCGGTGGCGCCTGGGACAACGCCAAGAAGCTGGTCGAGGACGGCCACCACGGCGGCAAGGGCAGCGAGGCGCATGCCGCGACGGTCATCGGCGACACCGTGGGCGACCCGTTCAAGGACACCGCCGGTCCGGCGATCAACCCGCTGCTGAAGGTCATGAACCTGGTGGCGCTGCTGATCGCGCCGGCCGTGGTGAAGTTCTCGTACGGCGACGACAAGAACACCGGGGTGCGGATCGTGGTCTCGGTGCTGGCGCTCGTCGTCATCATCGGTGCGGTGTACGTCTCGAAGCGGCGCGGAATCGCCGTAGGTGACGAATCCAACTCCGGACGCTCGGAAAAAGTCGCCAAGTCGACAGAGGCCGCCCCGGTCTCGTAGCTGACGGGGGCTCCGGAAAGTCCCCACAGCCGCTCAACGGGCGGGTGGACGGCGCATTTTGCGAGCGCCGGCCACCCGCCGTTGCCGTGCCCGGCCGGCCCCACGCTCCTTGGTGCAAATGGCTGCAATGAGGGCCGGGCGGGATGCCCGACCCATGGACCAGGCCGTTTGGACGTGTATGTTCCGGGGCCGAGAGCCATGGAAGGGACCAATCCGGTGAACAAGAAGCTTGTGGCTGCACTGTCCGGCGGTGCGGCACTCCTGCTCGCGCTGACCGGCTGCAGCGACGACAGCAACAAGGAACTCGACAGCTGGGCGAAGAAGTTCTGCGATCCTGCGCAGGCCCAGTTCAAGGCGATCCAGGACGCGAACGCCGCCATGCAGGCGACCGAAGGCGGCAGCACCGACTCCAAGAAGATCCAGCAGACGGATTCGGCGGCCTTCCAGAAGATCTCCGACGCCTACGCCTCGTTGGCCACGTCGCTGGACAAGGCGGGCGCCCCGCCCAGCGACGGCGGCCAGGACGCCCAGAAGAACGCGGTGAACGAGCTCAACTCGCTCTCCAAGGGCTACGAGAGCCTCAAGAAGCAGATCGACTCGCTCAACACCCAGGACAAGGCGAAGTTCGCGGGGGGCCTGAGCGATCTGTCCGAGGGCATCAAGAAGCTCAACACCCAGAGCGAGCAGGCCTTCAAGAAGCTGGAGTCCGGCGACGTCGGCAAGGCGATGGCCAATCAGAAGGGCTGCCAGAGCCAGAACGGGTCCGCAGGCCCGTCGGCCAAGCCGCCCAAGTCGTCGTAGTCGTTCCCGTCCGCGGGCCCGCAACGGCCCGGCGACGCGCCCGAGAGGGGCGTGACGCCGGGCCGTCGCCGATTGTCAGTGGTTGCCCCGACAATGGTGGCGTGAGTACGCACCTCCCCACCGCAGATGCCCAGGACCCCGCGAGCAGCGCCCGCACCGACCGGCTGCGCCAGGCGCTGCTGGCCGCCGCCTTCACCGCCGACGGCCTGCTGGACCTGCTCGGCGCGCCGGCCTATGCCGCGCTGGCGCGCAGCGAGACCGTCCCCGCGCTGCGGGCGACCCGCGGCGACGGCCCGCTGGAGACCCTGGTGCGGCTGTTCCTGCTCCAGCGCCCGGTGGCGGAGCGGCGGGCCGGGGCCGCGCTGCCGGTGGCCGACTGCCTCGCCGACGGCTGGCTGGAGCGGGACGGCGACGAGGTGCGCGCCACGGTGGACGTACGGCCGTACGGCGGCCCCGAGGGGCAGGACTGGTGGATCGTCTCCGACCTGGGCTGTGCGGTCGGCGGCGCGGGCGGCATCCGGGGCGGAGGGGCGGTGGACCGCTCGGAGCTGGTGCTCGGCGTGGGCGGCGCCTCCACGACCCTCGCGGGTATCACCGCGCGCACACCCGTCTCCAAGGCCCTCGACCTCGGTACCGGCTCCGGCATCCAGGCGCTGCACGCCGCCCAGCACGCCACTCGCGTCACGGCCACGGACCTCAACCCGCGTGCGCTGCGGATCGCCGCGCTGACGCTGGCGCTCTCGGGGGCGGGCCCGGCGGACCTGAGGGAGGGGTCCCTCTTCGAGCCCGTCGGGGATGAGACGTACGACCTGATCGTGTCCAACCCGCCGTTCGTGATCTCGCCCGGTGCCCGGCTCACCTACCGCGACGGCGGAATGGGCGGCGACGACCTGTGCCGGACGCTGGTCCAGCAGAGCGCGGCGCATCTGAGCGACGGCGGATACTGCCAACTGCTGGCCAATTGGCAGCATGTGGCAGGCGAGGAGTGGCACGACCGGCTGCGCTCCTGGGTGCCGCGCGGCTGCGACGCCTGGATCGTGCAGCGGGAGGTGCAGGACATCACGCAGTACGCCGAGCTGTGGCTGCGCGATGCGGGCGACCACCGCGACGGCGACGAGGCGTATGCCGCGCGGTACGACGCCTGGCTCGACGAATTCGAGGCGCGCGGGACCAAGGCCGTCGGCTTCGGCTGGATCACGCTGCGCAAGTCGGGCTCCGACAACCCGTCCATCACGGTCGAGGAGTGGCCGCACCCGGTGGAACAGCCGTTGGGGGAGTCGGTCGTACGGCACTTCGACCGCCAGGACTATCTGCGCGCCACGGACGATGCGGCGCTGCTGGCCGGCCGCTTCCGGCTCGCCGACGAGGTGGTCCAGGAGCAGGTCGGGATGCCCGGTGCGGAGGACCCCGAGCATGTGGTGCTGCGTCAGAACCGCGGGATGCGGCGGGCCACGAAGGTGGACACGGTCGGCGCGGGCTTCGCCGGGGTGTGCGACGGATCGCTGCCCGCCGGGCGGATTCTGGACGCCATCGCCCAACTTGTCGGCGAGGACCCGGTGCTGCTGCGGGACCGTACGCCGGCTTCGATCCGCACGCTGATCGAGCAGGGATTCCTGGAGCCGGTGGCGTCGGGGAGCTGACGCGGCGGGGCGCCCTTGTCCCGTACGGGCTTCCGTACGGGGCAAGCGGAAGCCGTTCATCCGCCGTTCTCCGGGCCGCCGCCCGTGGGTGCCACGCTGCCCCGTATGGAGAGTGGACCCGAGGCGTTCGCGGGGGCGGCCTTCGCGCTGTTCGGCGCCGGACTGCTGCTGTGGACGGGCGTATGCCTGCGGACCGGGACGCCGGTCGCCGATGGCGTCGGCCGAGTGACCGGGACGGTGACGGCGCTGCTGTTCGGGACGGCGTTCCTGGGCGCGGGGTGCTGGATGCTGGCGTTGCTGTAGCCCGCGCGGCCGGATTCCGACGGGCCGTCAACGCGGCGAATCCAGCAACGCGGCGCATCCACCGACTCGATGAGCCGTCGACCGATGGAGCGCCAACGGCCGGTCATCAACTGGCCCGCGACGGAGGGCATTCGGATCCGGCCAGTTGTTTTTTCGGTGGCCGACACGCGGCGGACGAGGGAACCTCCGCGTCGTGCCGTTCGTGTTTCTCGGTGAAGGTCACGAACCGGCTCACAGGTGGGGAATCCCTATGAATCGCACACTTCGCTACGTCACCGTCGGCGTGGTCGCCGTCGCCCTGCTCGCCGGAGGATCGGCCGCCGCGTTCGCCGAGCCGGCCCAGCTGCATGCGCCGACGCCCGTCGTGGCCACCGCGCCCGCCGTGGCGGAGCTGACGGCCAAGGCGAGCGCGACCACGGTCAACGCCTGGCAGGAGTTCCGGATCTCCGGCATAGCGAAGGGCATCGCGGCGGGCAAGAAGGTCACCGTCCAGCAGAAGCAGGGCGCCAAGTGGGTCTCGCTGCCCGCCCAGGCCCCGGTCAACGCCGGCGGTACGTATTCGGTGCGGGTCAAGCTCGGCCTCAAGGGCGTCAATCAGCTCCGGATCACCGCGGGCGCCGTGAACTCGCCGGTGGTGACCGTCACCGTCCGCTGAGCGGCGGCCGGAGCCGACCCGGTCCGCCGTCCGGTCCGGGCGGGCTCAGCCGACGAGATTGCGGGCGATCATCCACACCGCGGCAATGCCCAGAACCAGGGCATTGCCGCGGGCGGAGAGCCGTGGCCGGAAGTACCGCCCGCGCAGCCCCGCGCCCAGCCAGCTTGCGAGGACGCAGACGGCGACCGGCACACCCAGCGTGAGCAGCACGATGTTGTCGTGGAAGGCCGCCACGACATCGCCGTGCATCAGGTCGTACGCCATCCGGGTCCCGCCGCACAGCGGGCACAGCACTCCGGTGGCCCATTTGAGCGGGCAGGGGAGGAGCACGTGCCCGGGTTCGTGCGGGTTGGTGTGCCAGAGGTAGACGGCCCCCAGCGCACCGACGCCGAGCCCGAGAGCGGCCACGCGGACGGTGCGCTTGCGGATGGCCGCAGCGGAGGGCGTCATCGAGCTCACACGCTCAGTGACCGGGCGTAATTGACCTGGTTGATCACGAACATGACCTGCTCGGGCGACTGCACCGGGATCATCGTGGAGTGGTGCCGGCCGTCACTGTTCACCGTGACCTGCACGAACCCCGTGGTGGTGCGCTCCTTCATCAGCAGGAAGAGCAGGCCCAGGAGGCAGAAAAAGAAGAAGACGATGGCGAGCACGATGGCGTGCGCCGGAATCTTTTCCTCGGTCCGGGACATGTCCGTCGCCGTCCACACCGCGCCCCTGAGGGGCATCGGACCGGCCGGCGTCATGATCGTGTCGCCGGACACCGCTATGTCGCCGAGCGACAGCGCCGTGCCGGCGAGCTGCGGGGCCTGCCCCGGGAAGGCGCCGGGGGCCGGCTGCGGCGGGGCGCCCGGCGGAAACCCGGGCGCGGCGGCGGGCGGCGGGGCCTGGTTGGGGTAGCCGTATCCCGGCGGCGTCTGCGCGGCCTGCGGATATCCGTAGCCGGGTTCCCCCGGATTGCCGCCCTGCGGGTAGCCGTATCCGGCGGCGGGGTTGCCGCCCTGCGGTGCGGCGTAGGGATTGTCGGCCGACGGCTTGGCGTACGGATTGTGGCCGGGCTCTTCCGGCGGCGGTCCGGGATGCTGGTTCGCCATGGGTGTTCTGACCCCCCGAGAAAGTGTGATGGCGGCAGTTGCCGGGCCCAGCGATGGGCCGTGCCGCTTCCATCCTGCCAGCCGCCTGACGGGCCGTATCAAGACGGCGGCGGCTTCCGGAGCCGCCTTGTGACTCTCGGCGGGGCCATGAGCGGGCCCCGATCCGGTGGCGGCCGTCGTGGGCATCGTCACTGTGTGAGGTCACCGGCGGCGGCGCTATGGCGCCGGGCGCGGGTTCGGGGCAGGGTACGGAAGGGGTGCCGCCCTGATGGTGAAGATCGTCAAACCCCCGCGGGGGACGCCGTCCGCGGTCCGGGGCGGCACGAAGACATGTAGTCGGGTTACCGTTCGAGTGGCGTTGTGGGGTTTTTCCGTTTGACACGGGGGCGGGAGGTACCGTCACACTCCGCAGCGTCAAGCGTCACCGCAGTGGCCCCCAGCGTCCTGCCGGGGAGCATTCCCAGCGTCGACCGGAGAGAAGAGCGAAGTTGTCCGCGACCAGCGAGACCGCAGAGGGCGGCATCCGCCGACTCGTCATCGTCGAGTCGCCTGCCAAGGCGAAGACGATCAAGGGCTACCTCGGCCCTGGCTACGTGGTCGAGGCCAGCGTCGGGCACATCCGCGACCTTCCCAATGGCGCGGCGGAGGTCCCCGCGAAGTACAAGGGCGAGCCGTGGGCCCGCCTCGGGGTGAATGTCGACGCCGACTTCCAGCCGATCTATGTGGTCAACAGCGATAAGAAGGACCAGGTCAAGAAGCTCAAGGAGCTGCTGGCCGAATCCGACGAACTCTTCCTCGCCACCGATGAGGACCGCGAGGGCGAGGCCATCGCCTGGCACCTCCAGGAGATCCTCAAGCCCAAGGTCCCGGTCCACCGGATGGTCTTCCACGAGATCACCAAGGACGCGATCCGCGAGGCCGTCGCCAATCCGCGCGATCTGAACCAGAAGCTGGTCGACGCCCAGGAGACCCGCCGGATCCTCGACCGCCTCTACGGCTACGAGGTCTCGCCGGTCCTGTGGAAGAAGGTCATGCCGCGGCTGTCGGCCGGCCGGGTGCAGTCGGTGGCGACCCGTCTCGTCGTCGAGCGGGAGCGCGAGCGCATCGCCTTCCGTTCCGCCGAGTACTGGGACCTGACCGGCACGTTCTCCAGCGGCCGGGCCGGTGCCGCGGGCGACCCGGCCACCCTGGTCGCGCGCCTGAACACCGTCGACGGCCGCCGTGTCGCGCAGGGCCGCGACTTCGGCCCCAACGGGCAGCTCAAGAACAGCGACGTACTCCATCTGGACGAGGCGAACGCCCGCGGGCTCGCCGCCGCCCTGGAGAACACCGACTTCGCGGTCCGTTCGGTCGAGTCCAAGCCGTACCGCCGCTCGCCGTACGCCCCGTTCCGTACGACGACCCTCCAGCAGGAGGCCAGCCGCAAGCTCGGCTTCGGCGCCAAGGCGACCATGCAGGTGGCGCAGAAGCTGTACGAGAACGGCTTCATCACCTATATGCGTACGGACTCCACCACGCTCTCGGACACCGCGGTCGCCGCGGCCCGGGCGCAGGTGACGCACCTGTACGGCGCGAACTACCTGCCGGACAAGCCGCGCACCTACGCCGGCAAGGTCAAGAACGCCCAGGAGGCGCACGAGGCGATCCGCCCCTCCGGCGACCGCTTCCGTACGCCCGCCGAGACGGGGCTGACCGGCGACCAGTTCAAGCTGTACGAGCTGATCTGGAAGCGGACCGTCGCCTCCCAGATGAAGGACGCGACCGGTAACTCCGTCACGGTCAAGATCGGTGGCCGGGCCGCCGACGGCCGGGACGCCGAGTTCAGCGCGTCCGGCAAGACCATCACCTTCCACGGCTTCCTCAAGGCCTACGTCGAGGGCGCCGACGACCCGAACGCCGAGCTCGACGACCGCGAGCGCCGGCTGCCGCAGGTCGCCGAGGGCGATGCGCTGGCCGCGCGGGAGATCACCGCCGACGGGCACGCCACCAAGCCGCCCGCCCGCTACACCGAGGCCACGCTGGTCAAGGAGCTGGAAGAGCGCGAGATCGGCCGCCCGTCGACCTATGCGTCGATCATCGGCACGATCCTCGACCGCGGCTACGTCTTCAAGAAGGGGACGGCGCTCGTTCCGTCGTTCCTGTCCTTCGCCGTCGTCAACCTCCTGGAGAAGCACTTCGGCCGGCTGGTCGACTACGACTTCACCGCCAAGATGGAGGACGACCTCGACCGCATCGCCCGCGGCGAGGCCCAGGCCGTGCCGTGGCTGCGCCGCTTCTACTTCGGTGAGGGCGAGGCCGAAGGGGCCGCCTCGGACGCCGGCAACGGCGACGGCGACCACCTCGGCGGGCTGAAGGAACTGGTCGAGGACCTGGGCGCGATCGACGCCCGGGAGATCTCGTCCTTCCCGGTCAGCGACGACATCAAGCTGCGGGTCGGCCGCTACGGCCCGTACGTCGAGCGCGGGGAGAAGGGCGAAGAGGGCCACCAGCGCGCCGACGTCCCCGACGACCTCGCGCCCGACGAGCTGACCGTGGAGTACGCCGAGGAGCTGCTCGCCAAGCCGAGCGGTGACTTCGAGCTGGGCATGGACCCGGACAGCGGCCACCAGATCGTCGCCAAGGACGGCCGCTACGGCCCGTACGTCACCGAGATCCTGCCCGAGGGCACGCCGAAGACCGGCAAGAACGCGGTCAAGCCGCGCACCGCCTCGCTCTTCAAGTCGATGTCCCTGGACACCGTGACCCTGGCGGACGCGCTCAAGCTGATGTCGCTGCCGCGGGTCGTCGGCAAGGACCCCGAGGGCGTGGAGATCACCGCGCAGAACGGCCGCTACGGCCCGTACCTGAAGAAGGGCACGGACTCGCGCTCCCTGGAGACCGAGGACCAGCTCTTCAACATCACGCTGGACGAGGCGCTGGCGATCTACGCGCAGCCCAAGCAGCGCGGGCGGGCGGCCGCCAAGCCGCCGCTGAAGGAGCTGGGCACGGACCCGGTCAGCGGCAAGCCCGTGGTGGTCAAGGACGGCCGGTTCGGTGCGTATGTCACCGACGGCGAGACCAACGCGACGCTGCGGCGGGACGACGACGTCGAGACCATCACGCCCGAGCGCGGCTATGAGCTGCTGGCGGAGAAGCGCGCCAAGGGGCCGGCGAAGAAGACCGCCAAGAAGACGGCGGCCAAGAAGACGGCGGCCAAGAAGACGGCGGCCAAGAAGGCGCCGGCGAAGAAGACGGCGGCGAAGAAGACCACCACGGCCAAGAAGACCGCGGCGAAGAAGACCACCACGGCCAAGAAGACGACCGCCAAGAAGACCACCGCGAAGAAGACCACCGCGGCGGCGAAGAAGACGGCGGCCTCGGCCGAGGACTGACCGCTCGCGGCAGCGGGCCGACGCGCAGGACAAGGGCGGGCAAGGCGGACTCCGGTCCGTCGAGCCCGCCCGTTTGTTCGGGTGGGCGTCCGGTAGCGCGTACGGTCCCGATAGGCTGGCAGGATGACGCGTGCCGAGCAGCCAACGGTCGTGCCCCCCACTTCAGACGCCCTCGCCGCGGACTCCCGCGAGCGCGCCGTACGGGCCCTGCTGCGCTTCCCTCCGCTGAAGCGACTGTGGAGCGCCCAGTTTGTCGGGGGTATCGGCGATGCCCTGTCCATGCTTGTCCTGGTACTCCTCGTCCTCCAGGCGGCGCTGTTCGTACCGGTGGGCGGCGAGCCCGTCTTCGGCGGCGGCTATCGCGGCGCCGCCCTCGCGGTCACCGCGGCCTTCGGGGCCCGGATGCTGGCCACCCTGCTCTTCGGGGCCGTCCTCCTGGGCCCGCTGTCGGCGCTGACCTCCCCCTCGGGGCCGCTCGACCGGCGCTGGACGATGATCGGCGCGGACGGCCTGCGGCTGGCGCTGCTGGTCATCGCGCCCCTGTGGATCGACTGGACGCCGTCCGACGCGCTGGCCTGGCTGCTGGTCACGGTCTTCGTCACCGGCGTCGCCGAACGCTTCTGGACCGTTGCGCGGGAGAGCGCGGCGCCCGCCCTGCTGCCCGCGCCTCCCCCCGAGGGCGCCGCCGTCCGGCCGCTGCCCGACAACATGGACGCGCTGCGCCGCCTCTCGCTGCGCACGAGTTTCGTCGCGCTGCCGATCGCGGCCGCCGCCCTGGTGGTCGTCACCCTCGTCAGCAAGCTGCTGGGCACCGGCATCGACTGGTTCCACCTCCACCAGGCGGCCCTGGGCTCCTATGTGGCGGCCGGGCTGTTCGCCGCCTCCGTATCGATCCTCTACTTCATCGAGCTGCCCGGTTCGCAGACGCCGCGGCCGCGCTCCCCTCTGGAGGGGCTGCGCCGTCCCAAGAACGCCGGGTCGGGCGTCGACAAGGGCCGCACCGGCGCGATCCCGCTGCTGGTGCTCGCCTGCGCCGCCGTCTCCGCCGCGATCGCCGCGGCCGTCTCGCTGGCCGTCCTGCACGCCTACGACCTGAGCGCCGGCCCGGCCACGTTCGGGCTTCTGGTGCTCGTGCTGACCGGCGGTACGGCCGCCGGGATCCGCGGCGCCCACAAGGTGCTGCCCGCCCTCTCGCGGCGCCGGCTGCTCGCCCTGGCGGTGGCCGTCACCGGGCTGGCGCTGCTGGCCATGGGGCTGGTCCCGGACCCGACGACGGTGCTGCTGCTGGGGCTGCTCGCCGGAGTCGGCGCCGGTGTCGCGGCCAACACCGGCCATGTGCTGCTGGAGCAGGAGGTCGAGGCGTTCCGTACGGCGCGGACGACCGAGCATCTGCACGCCGTCGTCCGCCTCGCGGTCGCGGTGGCCGCCATCGTCGCGCCGGGGCTGGCCGCCGTCATCGGGCCGCACCGCTTCGACAACGGCACCTTCGCGTTCACGCATGGCGGCGCCGCGTTCACCCTGATGCTGACCGGCGCGCTGCTGCTGCCGGTCGCCGCGTGGCTGCTGGGCAAGGTCGACGACCGGCACGGCGTACCGCTGCGGCGCGATCTGCGCGAGGCGCTGCGCGGTAGCGACCCGGCCCAGACGCCCGCCGCCACCGGTTTCTTCATCGCCCTGGAGGGCGGCGACGGCGCCGGGAAGTCCACCCAGGTCGAGGCGCTGGCCGAATGGATCCGCGCCAAGGGCCACGAGGTCGTGGTGACCCGCGAGCCGGGTGCCACCGCCATCGGCAAGCGGCTGCGCTCGATCATCCTGGACGTGTCCACGTCCGGGCTCTCGGACCGGGCCGAGGCGCTGATGTTCGCCGCCGACCGCGCCGAGCACGTCGACAGCGTCATCCGGCCCGCCCTGGAGCGCGGCGCCATAGTCATCACCGACCGCTACATCGACTCCTCCGTCGCCTACCAGGGCGCCGGCCGCAACCTCGCCCCCACCGAGATCGCCCGCATCTCCCGCTGGGCGACGGACGGCCTGGTCCCGCATCTGACCGTCCTCCTGGACGTCTCCCCGGAGACCGCCCGCGAGCGCTTCACCGAGGCACCGGACCGGATGGAGTCCGAGCCCGCCGAATTCCACGAGCGGGTGCGGTCCGGATTCCTGACCCTGGCCGCCGCCGACCCGGCGCGCTATCTGGTCGTCGACGCCGGGCAGGAACCGGAGGCCGTCACCACGGTCGTACGGCACCGCCTCGACCAGGTCCTGCCGCTGTCCGAATCCGAGGCCAAGGCCCAGGCCGAGGCCCGTAAGGCGGCCGAGGAGGAGGCCCGCCGCAAGGCCGAGGAGGAGGCCGCGCGCAAGGCGGAGGAGGCGCGGCTCGAGCGCGAGCGCCAGGAACAGCTCGCCAAGCTGCGCGCCGAGGAGGCCGAGCGCAAGCGCCAGGAGGAAGAGGCGGCCAAGGCCCGTGAGGCCGCCCGCCAGGCGGAGGAGGCGCGACGGCGCGCCGAGGAGGCCCGGCAGGCGGCGGAGGCGGAGCGGCAGCGTCGCGAGGCCGAGGAGCGGACCCGCCAGGCCGAGCAGGAGCGGCTGCGCCAGCGTGCCGAGGAGGAGGCGCGGCTGCGCCGGGAGGCCGAGGAGCGCCGCCTGGAGAAGCAGCGCAAGGCCGAGGAGGCCCTGCTCCGCGCCGAACAGGCCCGGGTGGCGGCGGCCGAGGCGGCCGCCGCGGCGGAGGCCAGGGCGGCCGCGGAGGCGGCTGCGGAGGCCGATGCGCCGACCCGGGAGACGCCGGTCGCAGATCTGCGGAAGCGGTACGTGGAGGACGGCGGTACGGCCGCCGCCGCGGCCTCCGGTTCCGACGCCGAGCGCACGGAGTCGCTGCCGCGGCCCGAGGCGCCGCGCAATGCGGCGGACGAGACGGCGGTGCTGCCGCGGCACGGCGCCGGGCCGGACGCCGAGGAGACCAGCGTGCTGCCGCCCGTACGGGACGGGGGCGATCCCGCCGACCGGGTGCCGCCGTGGATGTTCCACAAGGAGGGCGCCGACGGCGCGGCCGCGCAGCAGTCCGGCCCCGCCGAGTCGGGCATCGAGCGCACCCGCGAACTCCCGCAGATCGATCCGGCCACCGGCCATCCCGTGGAGCCGCAGCGCAGCCGCCCCCGCCCGGACTGGGCGGAGGAGACCCCGCTGGACGATCTGCCGACGCTGGCCGACGAGCTCCTGGGCCTGCGCTCGGACGAGGACGAGGACGGCGGCGACGGCGGCCGCCGCGGCCGGGGGCGGCGCGGCTGAGCCCGTACCTCGTACGTCACCGGCCGTGGCCGCAGCGCAAGATGCTGCGGCCACGGCCGTTTCGTCGGCCGCTTCGGCGGCTCCGGCCGGCCGTCCGGCGGCCGTTTTCCGGTGCGGGCGGGACACCCGGACGGTCCCGCGGCCGGCTCCCGGATCCATTTGTCAGTGGGTTGCACCACAATGGGTCAAAGCGTGGGTCGAAGCGCGCCGGACCCAGCGGTTCCGGCGGTGCACGGCGCACGGCACGGGGCCCATGTGACACGGGGCCCGCGGCAACAGGGCACGACGCGGGACGGACAGGAACGGCGGGCAGCGCGATGGCGGTATGGGACGACGTGGTCGGCCAGGACCGGTTGACGGAGCAGCTCGCCGCGGCCGCGCGCGATGCGGACGCCATCGTGACCACCGACGACGCCGCGGGCGCGGCAGCCAAGGCCCCGCTCGGCGCACCCGCGCCCGCCGGCCAACGCAGCACGTCCCAGATGACGCACGCCTGGCTGTTCACCGGCCCGCCCGGATCCGGCCGGTCCACCGCCGCCCGCGCGTTCGCCGCCGCGCTGCAGTGCGTGAGTCCGGACCGCGCGCTCGGCGGCGCCCCCGGTTGCGGCTTCTGCGACGGCTGCCACACCACCCTGGTCGGCACGCACGCCGACGTCGAGATCGTCCGTACGGATCTGCTCTCCATCGGCGTCAAAGAGACCCGCGCCCTGGTCCGCCGCGCCTCCCTCTCGCCCGCCGGCGGCCGCTGGCAGGTGATCGTCCTGGAGGACGCCGACCGCCTCACCGAAGGCGCCGGCAACGTCCTCCTCAAGGCCGTCGAGGAGCCCGCCCCCCGCACGGTCTGGCTGCTCTGCGCCCCCTCCATCGAGGACGTCCTCCCCACGATCCGCTCGCGCTGCCGCCACCTCACCCTGACCACGCCGCCGGTCGACGCCGTCGCCGATGTGCTGGTCCGCCGCGACGGCATCGAGCCGGAGGCCGCCGCTCGCGCCGCCCGTGCCACCCAGGGCCACATCGGCCGGGCCCGCCGCCTCGCCACCGACGAGCGGGCCCGCGCCCGCCGCACGGCCGTCCTCAAGCTCCCGCTCCGCGTCGATGACATCGGCGGCTGCCTCAAGGCCGCCCAGGAGCTCATCGACGCCGCGGGCGAGGACGCCAAGCAGGTCGCCGAGGAGGTCGACGTCAGGGAGACCGAGGAACTGCGCGCCGCGCTCGGCGCCGCGGCCGGGACCGGCGGCCGGCTGCCCCGCGGCACGGCCGGCGCCATGAAGGAACTCCAGGACAAGCAGAAGCGCCGCGCCACGCGCACCCAGCGCGACAGCCTCGACCTGGCCCTGGTCGACCTCACCGGCTTCTACCGCGACGTCCTGGCCCTCCAGGTGGGCGCCTCCGTCCCCCTGGCCAACGACGAGGTCCGCGACAGCATCCAGCGCATCGCCACGACCTCGACCCCCGAGCGCACCCTGCGCCGCATAGAAGCCGTCATCGCCTGCCGCGACGCACTGGACCGCAATGTGGCCCCGCTGCTCGCCGTGGAAGCGATGACCGTCGCCCTGCGGGCCGGCTGACCGGCACCGGCCACCGGAGCCACCGGCCCACCGCACCGGCCCACCGCACCGGAACCACCGCACCGGAACCACCGCACCGGAACCACTGGAACGGACCACCGGACCGGACCCACCGCCGAGAGGAGCCCACCCACCCCACACCCTCCCTGCACAGTCTCGGCCGAGGCCCCGAACGGCCGGAACGCGGAACGGCCCGGAACCCGAGCCGGGCGCACAGACAGTCCCGCCCCGGATACGCTCCGTTCAACATCGGATTCGCCGCCACCTGCGCCGCAGCCAACGGTGCACGCCCCACGCCGCACTCGCCGCGAACGCCGCTCACGCCAGCCAAGCCGCCTCGCCGAACCAGGGACCGAGACCGAGGGATCGATCGCTCATGGCCACCAGCCGCCTGCTCCGCACCTCCGCTGCCGTCTTCGCGGCCACCGCCCTGCTGATCTCCGGCTGCTCATCGGGAGGCGGTCCGGCCGCCCCCGATACGGCGGCGTCCCCGGGCCGCGCGAACGACGCCGGCGCCGAGCGCAACACCCCCGACGACGGCTCGTCCGTCCTGGCGCCCCTGCCGACCGCCATTCCGGCCGCCCTGCGCCCGTTCTACGCCCAGAAGCTCAGCTGGCACGCATGCGGCGTCGCCGGCTTCGACTGCGCGACGATGAAAGCGCCCCTGGATTACGACAAGCCCGGCGCCGGGACGATCAATCTCGCGGTGGCCCGCAAAAAGGCGACGGGCCCCGGCAGCCGCCTCGGCTCCCTCATGGTCAACCCGGGCGGCCCCGGCGGCTCGGCGATCGACTACCTCCAGCAGTACGCGCCGCAGCCCGCGGCCGTCCGCGCGCGCTACGACATGGTGGCCATGGACCCGCGCGGCGTGGCCCGCAGCCAGCCGGTCGAATGCCTCACCGACAAGCAGATGGACCGCTACACCCAGACCGACCAGACGCCCGACTCGTCCGCCGAGGTCAACAAGCTCACCACGTCCTACCGCGACTTCGCCAAGGGCTGCGAAACGCGCTCCGGCAAGCTGCTGTCGCACGTCTCCACCATCGAGGCGGCCCGCGACATGGACATGCTGCGCGCCGTCCTGGGCGACAAGAAGCTCACCTACGTGGGCGCCTCCTACGGCACGTTCCTCGGCGCCACGTATGCCGGCCTCTACCCCACCCGCACCGGCCGTCTGGTCCTCGACGGCGCCATGGACCCGTCGCTCGACTCCCGTACCACCAACATCAACCAGACCGCCGGCTTCAACACCGCCTTCACCGCCTTCGCCACGGACTGCATCAAGCGCAAGGGCTGCCCCCTCGGCAACACGAGCGCGGCGGACGCCGGCCTTCGTCTCTCGGCCCTCTTCAAGCACCTCGACGCCCACCCGGCCGAGACCGGCGAGGCCCGCAAGCTCACCGAGTCCCTGGCCACCACCGGCGTGATCGCCGCCATGTACGACCAAGGGTCCTGGCCCACCCTGCGCGCCACCCTCGCCCAGGCCAAGAAGGGCAGCGGCCGCGGCCTGCTCGCCCTCTCCGACAGCTACTACGAGCGTGACGCCGGCGGCCACTACGCCAACCAGATGTACGCCAACCCGGCCGTCAACTGCCTCGACCTCCCACCGGCCTTCACCACCCCCGACCAGGTCCGCGCCGCCCTCCCCGCCTTCCGCAAGGCCTCCCCGGTCTTCGGTGACGCCTTCGCCTGGTCCGCTCTGAACTGCGCCTACTGGCCCGTCAAGCACTCCGGCAACGCGCACCGCATCGAAGCCAAGAACGCCGCCCCCATCGTCGTCGTGGGCACCACCCGCGACCCCGCCACCCCCTACACCTGGGCCAAGAGCCTCGCCGCCCAGCTCTCCACCGCCACCCTCCTGACCTACGAGGGCGACGGCCACACCGCCTACGGCCGCGGCAGCGACTGCATCGACACCGCCATCAACACCTACCTCCTCGACGGCACCGCCCCACCCAAGAACAAGCGCTGCACCTGACCCCCACCCCGCCGCCCCTGACCAGCTCGTAAACCCGTGCAGAAGCACCCCCTGGCAATGTGTAGACTGGGCCGCGCACCACGCCGCCTTAGCTCAGTTGGCCAGAGCAACGCACTCGTAATGCGTAGGTCTCGGGTTCGAATCCCGAAGGCGGCTCCAAGAAAGTCCAGGTCAGATAGCCCCTGACCTGGGCTTTTTCTTATGCGGTGACCCTACGAGACGGAAACGCGATGATCTTCGCTCCCTCGTGTGAGCCCATTGCGAGCCCACCCGGCTCGACTTGGGCCGCTGCGGGCTCTGCGGGGGGCTCCGGGGTCGACCGGCGCGAGGCACCCCTCGCGGCGGTCGCGGCGGTCGCTTCGGCTGCCTCGGCGGATACCTTCGGCATGATCGACTGGTAGGCCTCTCGCGTGATCCGAGTCTCGCTGTGCCCGAGAGTCTCGGTGACGATCTTTACGTCGACCTTGGCGGCGAGCATGAGCGAGGCGAGGTCAAGGTCTGTGACGGCAAAGACCCCAACGGCCCGCACCTCACACTGACGCGAGCGGGGTTCGCCGGACTCGTGGAGTGCGCCAAGTACCACGGGTGAAACGCAAGAACGCGCCCCCTGTACGGCCAGCGTAGGGCCGTACGGGGGGCGTTGTCGTCGGCGGGTGAGTTGCCAGATGGAAAGGGCGCAGCCGGCGGCGAGAGCTGCCCCGTTCAGCCACTTGTCGCGATCACGCGAACCCTCGAAATGCATAGGTCTCGGGTTCCCATCTCGATGACGGCTTCGTGGGAAAAGGTCCACGTTCGGTGGTGTGGCCTCGGTTCGTGCTGCTGGGGCCGGCGGGGGCTCATCTCCTGGGCCCTGTCGTCGGGATTGGGGCTGCCCTCGCGAAGCGTCGTGCGGACGGCGCAGTGGGGGTTCCGGTCGGGGGTGGTCGATGAACTTGCCGAGAGGCTGGGGACGTTGGCCAGCCGGATCCAGGAAGGTGGGCGGCAGGGTGTCCCGCGTGCGCTTCACGTACGCGAAGGCGGGCGAGTGCGGGGACGTGCCGCGGGGCCGGCGTCCGCAAGGGGAGTGGTGGGCACTTGCCCGGTGTCGGGCTGTTGGTTCCGGATGGTTGGGTTCCGGTTTTGTGGGAGTGGGATTTTTGCGGCGGGGCGGGATTTCTTGTGTTTGGGGTGACTGCGGGGGTTGCGGGTGTCTGTTCCGTGATGCGATCGCATAGTGCGCGGACCTATTCAGCGCATAGGGCTGACTGTTGGTCAAGGGTTGGTTGCGTGCGGCGGGGAGTCGATGTAAAGTGCACAATCTACAGTGTAGAGGAGGTTATTTTGACTGACCCGGCCCCTCATCGTCGACGCTGGTGGATCCTCGGCGTCTTGAGTCTTTCCCTGTTAACCGTCGTGCTTGACAATACGGTTCTCAACGTTGCTCTACCGTCGTTGGTGACGGATTTGGGTGCGAGCACCGCCGAAACCCAGTGGATAGTCAATTCCTATTCGCTCGCCCAGGCGGGTCTTTTGTTGACGGCCGGTAATGCGGCAGACCGGTACGGGCGCAAACGTGCGTTGCTCTTCGGGCTCGGTGTCTTCGGTCTCGGATCGCTTGGTGCGGCCTTTTCCGCCACGCCGATCCAGCTTATTCTTACCCGCGCCTTCATGGGTATCGGTGGCTCTTTCCTCATGACCACCACGCTGGCGTTGGTCATGCAGATATTCCCCGATTCCGAGCGTCCGAAAGCCATCGGCATGTGGGCCGGTGTCAGCGCTCTCGGATTCACCGCAGGGCCCGTGGTCGGCGGATTCATGTTGGACCACGCATGGTGGGGTTCGATCTTCCTGATCAACCTTCCGGTGGTGGCCATCAGCCTTACCGCGGTCATTATCATGGTGCCCGAGTCCCGCAATCCCAGCGGTGACAGGCCCGACATCGTCGGGGCCGTGCTCTCCGTCATAGGAATGGTCGGGATCGTCTATGCGGTCATCGTCAGCCCGGAGAAGGGCTGGGGGGCGAGCGAGACGCTGATTCCGGCAGTGGGCGGAATCGTGATCATGGTGGCCTTCATCTTGTGGGAGCGGCGTGTCAGCAATCCCATGCTGAGCATGTCGCTTTTCCGGGACCGCATGTTCAGCTTCGCCGCGGCCGGCGGAATCCTCGTCGCGTTCGGGATGAGCGGTGCACTCTTCCTGCTCACCCAGTACTTGCAGTTCATGGAGGGCTTCAGCCCCATCAAGGCGGGGTTCGCCACCGCTCCGATGGCGGCGACCGTGGTCGTGTTCAACCTGACCGGGCTCGGGGCCCGAGTGTTGCGGCGGCTGGGATCCGGCCGCGCCGTGATGCTGGGCATCCCGCTGCTGGCCGCGGGACTGGCGACCGCCGGATTCTTCTCCCAGGACGGCTACTGGGGAATTCTCGTCGGGCTGGTTCTGGTCGGCTCCGGGGTCGGGCTTTCCATGCCCGCGGTGGCAAACGCGATTATGACGGCGATTTCAAGGAAACGCGCGGGCACCGGTGCCGGCGTCAACGGCACCCTTCAGGAGCTCGGTGCGAGCCTGGGTGTTGCGGTTCTGGGCGCCGTACTCTCCACGCGTTTTGCGGCCTCGCTGCCGAACGTCCTGCATGACGAAGGAAGTCAATCCCTGCCGGCAACGCTGGCCAAGGCGGCGACCCTCCCGGATTCCACGCAACTCGTCGCGGATGCGCATCACGCTTTCCTCGCCGGCATGTCGACCAGTCAATTCACCGGTGCCGTTCTTCTCCTTGTCGCCGGTCTGGTCGTGGGCAGGACTCTCCGCCGTGCCGAGCGAGAGATTCAGATGCAGGCCGCGCCGAGCGGCTCCGGGAGCCCGAAGGTGCCGTCCTCGGCGGCCAGCCACGAGTGACCGGCAAGCGGAAACAGGCAATGGGTAACAGGCAATGAGTAACAGCTAGGCAAGAAGCGGTACGGCGTCGAGATCGATGAAGGAGGAAGGGAATCGTGGGAGTAATGGGGCGGCGTTCCGGCGCACGGTGGCTGGGGCTGAACGACAACGTTACGCATCGGCTCATGGGTGAGCGCATCATCCTGCTCGGGCAGGAGGTCGATGAGACGGTGAGCAATACGATCTGTTCACAGCTGTTGCTCCTGGCGGCGGATTCTCCCCGTGACATCAGCCTCTACATCAATTCACCCGGGGGGTCCGTCACCGCCGGCATGGCCATCTACGACACCATGCGGTGCATCGACAATGATGTGATGACCGTGGCCATGGGAACCGCCGCGTCGATGGGGCAATTTCTGCTGACGGCCGGTACTCCGGGAAAGAGGGTCGTGCTGCCGAATGCATCGATTCTCATGCATCAGCCCTCGGCGGGTCTCGGGGGTTCCGCCACCGATATCAGGATTCACGCCGAGCGGCTCATCCGCGTCAAACAGCGCATGATCGAAATCACGGCGCAGCATTCCGGCCGTACCGTCGAGGAAATCAGGCGCGATTCGGACCGCGACCGGTGGTTCACCGCCGAAGAAGCGACGGAATACGGCCTCGCCGACAGGATCGAGGGCGTGGCGTCCGCGGTCTCCGCACCGGCGGGACCGGCCGCATAGCCCGACCTCGACGTGCGGTGACGGCCCGCCAGTTCTTCTGGTGGGCCGTCACCGCATCTCGGGTGGGTCGGGGACGGTGCGCCGGCAAAGGGCGGCGCGGCGGGGTCACTTGCCCAGCCAGGCCACAAGATCCCGCTTGAGGACCTTCCCGCTCGCGCCGACCGGGAACGCATCGACGAACTCGACGCGCCGCGGGTACTTGTACGCCGCCATACGCTGCTTGCTCCAGGACACGAGTTCCGCACCGAGCTCGGGGCCGGGCGTCGCGTCGGACGCGGCGATCACCACCGCGCACACTTCCTCGCCATGGGTGGTGTCCGGGATCCCGATGACGGCGACCTGCGCGACGGCCGGGTGCCGCATCAGCACCTCCTCGATCTCGCGGGGGTACACGTTGTAGCCGTTCCGCAGCACCATGTCCTTCTTGCGGTCCACGATGGACAGATAGCCGTCCTCGTCCTTCACCCCGAGATCGCCGGAGCGGAACCAGCCGTCCACCAGCACCTCGGCCGTGGCCTCGGGACGGTTGAGGTATCCGGCCATCACGTTGTGGCCGCGGATGACGATCTCCCCGGTTTCCTGGGCCGGCAGCAGCTCGATGCGGTCCTCCACATCGGGCCGGGCGATCTCGACGTCGATCCCCCAGATCGGTCGGCCCACCGTTCCCGGGCGGCGCGGCCACGCCGGCTGGTTGTAGGCGACCACCGGAGAGGTCTCCGTCAGGCCGTAGCCCTCGTAGATCGGGCAGCCGAACACCTCCTGGAAGTCCTCCAGGATCTTGACCGGCAGCGCCGATCCGCCGGAGAACGCCCGGTCGAGGCTCGGCCGGTGCGCGGCCTGGGCGACGGCGTCGAGCAGCGCGATGTACATCGTCGGCACGCCCATGAACACCGTGCACCGGTGGGCCACCATCAGCTCGAGGGCGCGCGGCGCGTCGAAGGACGGCATCAGCACCATGGTGGCGCCCGCCCGGAAGCACACGCCCATGCCGCAGATCTGGCCGAAGGTGTGGAACAGCGGCAGCACACCGAGCAGCACGTCATCGGCCTGGAACCCGAAGGGGGAGAGCATCGAGAGGGTGATGTTCAGGGTGACGCTCGTGTGCGTGAGCATCGCGCCCTTGGGGCGGCCCGTGGTGCCGGAGGTGTAGAGGATCAGCGCGAGGTCGTCGGGCCCGCAGGGGTGGTAGGTGTCGAGGGGTACGGCCCGTTCGGCGAGCGCATCGAGGCGCGGGCCGAAGGAGTCGTCCTCCGCCCTCACCGTGAGTACCGCAACTCCGGCCTGTTCGGCGGCCTGTTGGCCCTCACCGAGCAACGGCGCGGCACAGACCAGGGCCGTGGCGCCGGAGTCCCGCAGCGCGTAGCCGATCTCGTCCGCCTTGAGCAGCGCGTGCAGCGGCACCACGGTCGCGCCGAGTGCCAGGGCACCGAAGTACACCTTCGGGAAGTCCAGGGTGTTCGTCATCAGCACCGCGACCTTGTCGCCGGGGCCGATGAGGTGGTCCTTGAGCACCGATGCGTACTGCCGTGCCTGGTGCCACAGGCTCCGGTACGTGATCTCCTGCGACTCGCAGACGAGGGCAGGGTGGTCCGGGCGGGCGGCCGCGGACTCGGCGAGGACGGCTGCCAGTGAGAGAGACATGGGGGCTCCAGGCATCGATCGGTGTCCGGCCGGCGGGACGGCGGACGGGAGCCGCCGGCCCGGGGCGCCGGCGGCCGGTGGGCGAACCCGCCGGCCGCCGGCGCCCCGTGGCTGGGCGCGGCGCGGATCCCGCTTCGGGGCCCGCGCCGCGGCGGTCAGGCGCTGCGGGATTCTCCGCGGAGGGGCAGCTCCAGTTCCTGCCAGACGTTGCCGAGGGCCTCGGCGAACTTCTCGACGTCGCTGGGCGTGTGCGTGGCGGAGGGGGTGGCCCGGAGGATCTCCTCCCCGACCCGGACGCTCGGCGCGTTGATGGACTGCACATAGATCCCGTACCGCTCCAGGAGGAGGGCGGACGCCTTACGGCACCGGGCATCGTCGCCGACGAAGACGGAGACGATGTGGGTCTCGGGCGAGACGTACGGGATGCCGCGCTCGTCGAGGAGCCGGTGCAGCAGCTGCGCGTTCTCCGAGAGCCGCTCGCGCTCCGCCTCGGACGACCGCAGGTGACGGATCGCAGCGAGTGCACCGGCGGCGGTGGCCGGGGGGAGCGAGGTGGTGAAGATGAACGGGCGGGAGAAGCCGCGGACGGAATCGACCATCGCCGCGGGCCCGGCGATGTAGCCGCCGGACGTACCGAACCCCTTGGCCAGGGTGCCCATGACGACCGTGAAGTCGTCGGCCAGCCCCTCGCGCGCGGCGATACCCGCGCCCTCGGGCCCGTACATGCCGACGGCGTGCACCTCGTCGAGGAAGGTGCTGGCGCCGTACCGCTTGGCCACGTCGGCGATCTCGGCGAGCGGGGCGATGTCACCGGACATGGAGTACACCGACTCCAGGACGATGAGCTTGGGGCGGTCCGGGTCGGCGGCGGCCAGCAGCTCTTCGAGGTGGGCCACGTCGTTGTGGCGGAAGATGCGCTTCTCCGCGCCGCTGTGGCGCAGCCCGTCGATGATGGACGCGTGGTTCAACTCGTCGGAGAACACCAGGGTGTTCGGGGCGCGACCGGCGAGGATCTGCAGCGATCCGTCGTTGGCCGTGTAACCGGAGGGGAAGATGACGGCGGCTTCCTTGCCGTGCAGCTCCGCTATCTCCTTTTCCAGCAGCACATGGATGTGGTTGGTGCCGCTGATGTTGCGGGAACCGCCCGCCCCGGCTCCGTACGCGTCGACAGCTTCCTTCACGGCTTCGAGGACAGCGGGATGCTGTCCCATGCCGAGGTAGTCATTGCTGCACCACACGTTGATGTCCATGTCGGTGTCGTCGAGCGAGCGACGCGCGACGGCGCTGGGGAACTTCCCCGCCCGCCGACCGACCTCCAGGAATTCCCGCCACTGAGCGCCGAATTCCTCCATCTCGCGGGAGAAGAATTCCAGGTGTTGGTTCATTGCGCTGACTCACTCTCCATGCGGTTTAGCACTCAGAAAATACAAAGGTGTTGCGCATCAGGGCCCCATAGCAGTGCTCGGCCGATAGTTCGGCGGCCCGAGGTTTTCAGTGTTCGCCGGTCGGTCCGGAAGAAGAGGCCAGTGCCTCGGTACGAAGAAGCTGCTTGTCGGGCTTGCCCGAAGCGGTCAGGGGCATCCGCTCCCGCAGCGCGATGACGGCGGGTGCGTGGAAGGGCGACAACGTGGTGGTGACGTGTTCGCGCAGCGTCGCCAGCCAGGAGTCCGGCTCCTGGCCGCTGCCCGGGTTCCCGTCCGGCCCGTCGTACAGCACCACGGTGGCGTGGACGTGGTCGACCTTGTCGCCGTCCCGCACCCCGAACACCGCGGCTTGGGAGACCCGGGGATGGGACAGCAACGCGCTCTCGACGGCGGCCGGATGGACCTTCTCGCCCTTGCTCTTGATGACGTCGTCGAGCCGGCCGACGAGGTACAGATAGCCCTCGTCGTCCAGACAGCCGATGTCTCCGGTATACAGCCAGCCGTCGCGCAGAGCGCTCCGGGACCGGTCGTCATCGCCCCAGTACCCGTCCATCATGACCGGGGACTGCACGCAGACCTCGCCGGTCGCCGCCGGCGGCAGCTCCCGCCCGGTCTCCGGGTCCCGGATGACGACCGCGACGCCCGGAATCGGGCGGCCGGCGGCACCGAGGAGTTCCGGTCGCAGGTGATCGGGGGGCGTCAGGACGCTGATGCCCCAGCTCTCCGTCGTCCCGTAGGTCTGGATGAGGGCGGGGCCGAAGGCCCGCAGAGCCTGTTCCAGGCGGGCCGGCGACGCGGGGCAACCGCCGTACACCAGCTGTTGCAGGCTGGTCAGGTCGGCCGAGGCGAAGGCCGGGTGGTCGAGCAGGGCGTAGATGTGCGGGACGGCCAGGAAAGTGCGGGTCACGCGGTGCGCGGACATCGCCTCGAGGAACGCGCCCGCCTCGAACTCCTCGTGCAGGACGACCGATCCCCCCGAGGCGATCGTGGCATCCGCCATGGGCCCGATCGTGTGGCTCAGCGGGGTGGTGACCAGCATCTGGGGACGGTGGCCGGAGTCCACGGTGGTGGCGACCATGTGGTTCCAGGCGGTCAGCGAGCGGCGTACGCCCTTGGGCCGGCCGGTGGAGCCACTGGTGTACGTGGTGACGCCGGGGACCTGGGGGGCGAGTGCCGCCAGGGCGAGGGGGTCGGTGAGGACCTCCTCGTCCCCGGCCTCCGCGGTGAGGTCGAGGAAACCGTCGGCCGGGCCGCTCAGGCACGCCAGGGCGAGCGTCCCGGGCATGTGGGCACGGATCTCGCGGGCGCGCGCCGCATTGGCCGCGTCCACGACCAGCAGAGCGGCACCGGTCTCCTGCAGGGCGGTGCGCTGAGCGGCCGCGGGCAGGGCGGCGCCCGAGGACACCGCGTTCGTGGAACCGACGTGCACCACACCCGCACCGAGCAGATGCGCGGCGTACCGCGCCACCAGCATGTCCGGGCTGTTGGGCTCGGTGAGGATGCCCAGGATCGTCTCCGGCCCCACGCCGTGGGCCGCGAGGCCGGCCGCCGCGGTGACGACCGCCCCGGAGAGCTCGCGCGCGGACACGGCGCGGTCCCGCCACCGTACGACGGTGTGTTCCGGCTCCTCGCGCAGGGCCGCGAGGATGCTGCCCACGTAGTGGGGGTGCTCCCGCGCCGGGTGCGCGGGAGCTGACTGCGGTTGCGAGGTCATGCCGCGGGGGCTTCCGCCGTGGCCTGCTCGACCGCGCGGACGACGCTCCGGGGGCGCATGTCGGTCCACTGCGCCTCGACGTAGTCCAGGCATTCCTGGCGGCCGGCCTTCTCGTGTGCGATATGCCAACCCGCGGGGACATCGATGTATGCGGGCCACAGCGAGTACTGCCCCTCGTCATTCACCAGCGCCAGGTATTCGCCGTCGTTGTTCTCGAAGGGGTTGGACACGGTGGTGTACCTCTCTGTCGGTTCCTGTTTCGCTCTTGCGCAGAGCAGTTCGCGCCGCATTCGTCGGCGAGTTCCGCGTGGCGGCGGAAAGGGGGAATGCGTCCGGGTGAGGATCAATCCGTCATACCGAGCCTGTCCGCAACCACCTTCGCGATCTCGGCAAGCGGCCCTGGCTGCACCATGTTTCGGTGCTCGCAGGCGATCGGGTAGTCCTCGATCCGGCCCTCGATGTGCGGTCGCCAACTCCGCGCCGTCGGCGCCTTGTCGTCCCGGCCCACCGTTGCGGTGAAGTGGAGGAGATCCCCGCCGAAGCGGACGGGGTCGAATCCGCTGAGCAACTTGTTGTTGTTGATGAAGATGTCCATGAGTGCGGCGGTGCTCCGCTCGTCGAGGCTGGCGAGCGCACTGCCTTCGCGCCGGAGGACGTCCAACGCGCCCGCCCGGTCGAGTCCCGCCCCGGCGTCCGCACCGGGATCGATCCCGACGAAGTGGAGGAGGTCGGCGAGGAGTTCTTTCTCCAGGCCCGCTTCCCCGCCGTAATCCTGCTCCGGAACGATCGGATAGGCGTCGAGCATCGCCAGCAACGCGACCTTCTCGCCCTTTTCCTGGAGCCGGGTGGCGATCACGTGCGAGACCATGCCGCCGAAGGACCAGCCCAGCAGGTGGTACGGGCCCTCCGGCTGCACCTCCCTGATCTGCGCCAGGTAGTCGTCGGCCATCTCCTCGAGGGTCGTCGGCAGCTGCGTCGCCTCGGCGAGGCCCCGGGCCTGCAGCCCGTAGATCGGGCGGTCCGGCCCGAGGTGCTGGAGCAGCCCGCCGTAGCACCAGCTCAGGCCGCCACCGGGGTGGATGCAGAAGAGCGGGGGCAGGGTGCCGTTCGCCCGCAGCGGCAGGAGGACGTCCAGCGCTCCTTCGCTGGTGTCCACGCCCAGGCGTTCGGCCAGGCCGGCCACGGTCGGTGCTTCGAACACGCTGCGGATCGACAGTTCCACACCCAGCAGGTCATGGACGCGGTTGATCAGGCGGGTCGCCAGCAGCGAGTGGCCGCCCAGGTCGAAGAAGCTGCTGTCGATGTCGACCCTGGGCATTCCCAGGACCTCGGCGAACACGCCGCACAGGATCTCCTCCTGGGGCGTGCGCGGGCCCCGCCCGGAGGACGCGATGTCGAGGACCGGCGCGGGCAGGGCCCGGCGGTCCACCTTGCCGCTGGGGGTCAGCGGCAGCGCGTCCAGCACGACGACCGCGGACGGCACCATGTGCTCCGGCAGCGCACCGGCCAGGTAGGTGATGCCCGCCAGGTAGGTGCGGAGCGCCGGGACGTCCACCTCGCGTCCGGGGACGGGCACGACATAACCGACGAGGCGTCCGTCGCCCGGACCGTCGGTCCGCAGCGCCACCGCCGCCTGTGAGACGTCCGGATGGCCGGCCAGGACCGTTTCGATCTCGCCGAGTTCCACCCGCATGCCCCGGACCTTGACCTGGGAGTCGGCGCGGCCGAGGTACTCCAGCTCGCCCGCGGCGTTCCAGCGGACCAGGTCGCCGGTGCGGTACATGCGCTCGCCGGGTGCGCCGAAGGGGTTGGCGACGAAGCGCTCGGACGTCAGCGCGGGTCGGTCCCAGTAGCCGCGGGCCAGTGCCTCGCCCGCCAGGTACAGCTCGCCGGTCACCCCGGCGGGCACCGGGGCCAGGCCGTCGTCCAGGACGTACGTCTGCGTGTTCCAGATGGGCCGGCCGATCGGCGCCGTCGCCCCCCACTGCGTCACGTCCTCCGGGACGGTGTGGGCGGTGATCAGGTGGGTTTCGGAGGGACCGTAGTGGTTGTGCAGCCGCCGGCCGGGCTCGGCCGTGACGAAGTCCCGCACGACCGGGGTCAGCCGCAGGGCTTCGCCTCCTTGGCCGATGTGGCGGAGGTCGGGGAGCGTACGGCCCTGGTCCAGCGCCGCCTCGCACACCGCCTCGACCATGACGTTCGGCGCGTACAGCTCCTCGATCCGGTGCTCTTCCAGCCACCGTACGAATCGCGCCGCGTCCCGTCGTACCTCGGCATCGGGAACGACCAACCGCTTGCCCGATCCCAGCGACTCCAGGATCTCCTGCGCCGAGACGTCGAAGCTGATGGCCGTGAACTGCGCCACCGACGCACCCGGCTTCCCGCCGATCGTCCCCATGTGCCACGCGATGAGGTTCGCCAGCGCGCCGACCGTCATCACCACGCCCTTGGGCGTGCCGGTGGAGCCGGAGGTGTAGATCACGTACGCCGGGGACTGCGGAAGTACGGCGCCGTTGCGTTCGTCCGCCGTGACGTCGGCCGCCGGGAGTTGTGCCAGCTCGCCGACCACGGAGGGATCGTCCAGCAGCACCCGCGCCACGCCGCCGGGGAGCCCGGACGCGACGTCCTCGGTGCTCACCATCAGCACCGGACCCGCGTCCTCCATCATGAACGCCAGCCGCTCGGCCGGGTAGTCCAGATCGAGGGGCAGGTAGGCGGCGCCGGTCTTGAGGACCGCCAGGACCGCGATGATCAGCTCGGCCGAGCGGGGCACCGCGAGCGCCACCAGCTGCTCGGGGCCCGCGCCACGGGCGATCAGCAGCCGCGCCAGGCGGTTCGCCCGCTCGTTGACCTCGCGGTAGGACAGTTCCGCTGCGTCGAAGATGACCGCGGGCGCCTCGGGCATGGCCCGCACCTGCGCTTCGAATGCCTGCGTCAGCACTCCGGGTGTCACCGCGTCCCGGCCGGTGGCGTTCCGTTCCACCAGGAGGCGGTCACGCTCATCGGCAGACAGCAGCTCCACGGCCCCGACGCGCAGGTCGGGCTCGGCTACTGCCTGTTCCAGCACGCGGACGAGCCGTTCGACCAGGGACTCCACCGTGCCCCGGTCGAAGAGGTCCGTGCTGAACTCCACGAACCCTTCGAGCCCCAGCGGCGCGCCCGCGCCGGAAACCCGCTCGTCGATGTTGAAGAGCAGATCGAACCGGGACGTGCCGGTGCCCACCGGTGCACTGTCGCTCGTCAGGCCGGGCAGGGACAGCTCGCCCGTCTTGGCGCTCTGGAAGGCCAGCATCACCTGGAACAGCGGGTGGTGCGAGAGCGAGCGGGTGGGGTTGAGGACCTCGACCAGGTGCTCGAAGGGGACGTCCTGGTGGGCGTAGGCCGCCAGGTCCGTCTCGCGCACCCGTTCCAGCAGCTCCTGGAACGAGGGGTCGCCGGAGACGTCGGTGCGCAGTACGAGGGTGTTGACGAAGAAGCCGACCAGGTCGTCGAGGGCTTCGTCCATGCGGCCCGCGATCGGCGAACCCAGGGGGATGTCCGTGCCGGCGCCCAGGCGCTTGAGCAGCACCGCCAAAGCGGCCTGGAGGACCATGAACACGCTCGCCCCGGACTCCCGGGCGAGTGCCACGATCCGGCCGTGCAGCTCCGCGTCCATCACCAGCGGCACCGCATCACCGGCATAAGTGGCCACGGCCGGCCGCGGCCGGTCCGCCGGCAGATCCAGCTGCTCGGGCAGGCCCTCCAACGTCTTGGTCCAGAACTGCACCTGACGCCCCGCCAGGCTCTCGGAGTCCTTCTCGTCGCCGAGGAGGCCGTGCTGCCAGAGCGTGTAGTCCACGTACTGCACCGGCAGCGCCGACCAGCCGGGCACCCGGCCGTCCACCCGCGCCGCGTACGCCTCGCCGACGTCCCGCGACAGGGGGCCCAGGGACCAGCCGTCGCCCGCGATGTGGTGCAGCACCAGCAGGAGCACGTGCTCGGTCGACGACAGCGCGAACAACGTCACGCGCAGCGGAGTCTCCGCGGCGAGGTCGAATCCGTACCGCGCCGCCCCGTCCAGCTGGGTCGGGAGCTCGTCTTCGGTCGTGTCGACGACGAAGAGCTCCGACGTGGCCTGGGAGACGTCGAGGACGTGCTGGCGCGGGCCCTCCGCACCGTCGGAGAACTTCGTCCGCAGGGTCTCGTGGCGTTCGAGGACGTCGAGGAGGGCGGCTTGGAGGGCGGTGCGGTCCAGTTCTCCCGACAGCCGGATGGCCATCGGCATGTTGTAGGTCGCGCTGGGTCCTTCGAGGCGGTGGAGGAACCACAGTCGTCGCTGGGCGAAGGACAGCGGTACCAGTTCCGGGCGGTCCGTGGTCACCCGCAGGGCCGGGCGTGCGCCTGTGCCGCCGGAGAGCCGTTCGGCCAGGCCTGCCACCGTCGGTGCTTCGAAGACCGCGCGGACCGACAGTTCCACGCCCAGTACGGACCGCACGCGGCTCACCAGGCGGGTGGCGAGCAGTGAGTGGCCGCCCAGTTCGAAGAAGCTGTCGTCGACGCCTACGTGGCCGACGCCGAGGACCTCGGCGAAGGCGGCGCAGAGCACTTCTTCCTGGGGCGAGCGGGGACCGCGCCCCGCCTTGCGTACGCCAAGGTCCGGGACGGGCAGCGCTCGCCGGTCCAACTTGCCGTTCGGCGTCAACGGCAGGGCATCCAGGCCCATGACCGCCGAGGGCACCATGTACTCCGGCAGGACCTCCGCCAGCCGCCGGCGCAGTGCCGACGGTTCCACTACCGCACCGTTGGAAGCCGGGACGACGTAGGCGACGATGCGCTGGTCGCCGGGGCGGTCCTCGCGGACGATGACGGAGGCCTGTGCGATGTCCTCGTGTGCAGTCAGCGCCGCCTCGATCTCGCCGAGTTCGATGCGGAAGCCGCGGACCTTGACCTGGGAGTCGGCGCGGCCGAGGTATTCCAGTTCGCCTGCGGTGTTCCAGCGGACGAGGTCGCCGGTGCGGTACATCCGCTCGCCGGGGGCGCCGAAGGGGTTGGCGACGAAGCGTTCCGCCGACAGTCCGGGTCGGTTCAGGTATCCGCGGGCCAGGCCGGCGCCCGCCAGGTACAGCTCACCGGCCACGCCGATGGGCATGGGTTGGAGTCCGGCGTCGAGGACGTAGGCGTGGCCGTTGGTTATGGGGCGGCCGATCGGGGGTGTGGTGGTGTCGTCGGTGTCGGCGAACCAGGCGGTGGCGTAGACGGTGGCTTCGGTGGGGCCGTAGATGTTGGCGATCTGGCATCCGGGCATGGCGGCGCGGATGTCTGCGACTGCTTGTGCGGAGAGGGCTTCTCCGGCCAGGACCACGGTGTTGGCTTCGATGGTGAGGCCGGGTTGTCCGACGACCTGCGCCAGGGCGGAGGGGACGGCGCTGATCAGGCTGCCGGACCAGTTGCGGCCCAGGAGTGCCAGTACATCGCGGACCACTTCGATGGAGCCGCCGGATACCAGTGGCGCGAACAGTTCGAAGACGGAGACGTCGAAGCTGAGGGAGGTGGCTGCCAGGACTCGTGAGAGTTGGCCGTCGGCGAAGGTGGTGGCTGCCCAGGACAGGAGGTCGGCCACGCTCTCCTGGGCGACTACTACGCCCTTGGGTGTGCCGGTGGAGCCGGAGGTGTAGATGACGTACGCCGGGGACTGCGGGAGCACGACGCCGCTGCGTTCGTCCGCCGTCACGTCGGCTGCCGGGAGTTCTGCCAGCTCGCCGACCACGGAGGGGTCGTCCAGCAGGACCCGTGCCACACCCCCGGGCAGGCTTCCGGCCGCTGCTGTGGTCGTCATCAGCAGGACGGGCTTGGCGTCCTGGACCATGAACGCCAGGCGTTCGGCGGGGTAGTCCACGTCCAGGGGGAGGTAGGCGGCGCCGGACTTCAGTACGGCCAGGACCGCGACGATCATTTCGGCCGAGCGGGGGACCGCGAGTGCGACCAGGTGGTCGGGGCCCGCGCCACGGGCGATGAGCAGCCGCGCCAGGCGGTTGGCCCGTTCGTTCAGCTCGCCGTACGACAACTCGGTCGTACCGAAGATCACCGCGGGGGCGTCGGGTGTGGCGCGGACCTGGGCTTCGAACGCCTCCGACAGCACGCCCGGGACCACGACGTCCCGGCCGGTGGCGTTCCACTCCACCAGGAGGCGGTCGCGTTCACCTGCCGACAGCAGCTCCACGGCCCCGACGCGCAGGTCGGGCTCGGCTACTGCCTGTTCCAGCACGCGGACGAGTCGTTCGACCAGGGACTCCACCGTGCCCCGGTCGAAGAGGTCCGTGCTGAACTCCACGAACCCTTCGAGGCCCAGCGGCGTGCCCGCGCCGGAAACCCGCTCGCGCAGGTTGAAGAAGAGGTCGAACCGCGAGGTTCCCGTCCCCACCGGCTCGATACGACTGTCCAGCCCCGGCAGCGCGAACGCACCCTGCGGGGTGTTCTGCAACGCCAGCATCACCTGGAACAGCGGGTGGTGCGAGAGCGAGCGGGCGGGGTTGAGGACCTCGACCAGGTGCTCGAAGGGCACGTCCTGGTGGGCGTAGGCCGCCAGGTCGGCTTCGCGTACGCGGCCCAGCAGTTCCCGGAAAGAGGGGTCGCCGGAGACGTCGGTGCGCAGCACGAGGGTGTTGACGAAGAAGCCGACCAGGTCGTCGAGGGCTTCGTCCATGCGGCCCGCGATCGGCGAACCGAAGGGGATGTCCGTGCCGGCGCCCAGGCGCTTGAGCAGTACCGCCAAAGCGGCCTGGAGGACCATGAACACGCTCGCCCCGGACTCCCGGGCCAGCGCCGCGATCCGGCCGTGCAGCTCCGCGTCCAGGACCAGCGGCACCGCATCGCCCGCATAGCTCGCCACCGCCGTCCGCGGACGGTCCACCGGCAGCTCCAGCTGCTCCGGTACGCCCGCCAGCCCTTCGGCCCAGTAGCGGACCTGGCGACTGATCAGGCTCTCGGGGTCGTTCTCGTCGCCCAGCAGCTCCTGCTGCCACAGCGTGTAGTCCACGTACTGCACCGGGAGCTCGTCCCAGCCGGGCGCGCCGCCCGCCGCCCGCGCCGCGTACGCCTCTCCCACGTCCCGCGACAGCGGCGCGAAGGACCAGCCGTCAGCGGCGATGTGGTTGAGGACCAGCAGCAGCACGTGCTCGGTCGGGGACAGCGCGAACAGCGTCACCCGCAGCGGAAGGTCGCTCTCCAGGTTGAAGCCTTCCGCGGCCGCGTCGGCCAGCTTCGCCTGCAGTTCCTCCTCCGTCGTCGGCACCACCGACAGTCCGACGCCGGCCTCGGAGACGCTCAGCACCTTCTGGTGCGGCACCCCGTCGGCTTCGGGAAACACCGTGCGCAGGCTCTCGTGGCGCTCGACCACGTCCGTGAGCGCCAGCCGCAGTGCGGCCCGGTCCAGGCTTCCCGAAAGGCGCATGGCCAACGGAATGTTGTAGGTCGCGCTGACCCCTTCGAGGCGATGCAGGAACCACATCCGGCGTTGCGCGTACGACAGCGGAATCATCGAGTCTCCCCCGGCCGCTGCATGCGACGCAGCTTTGGCCTCTGTGTCTTTTCAACGTTTTTCAGGGAACTGGCCAGCCCGGCGACGGTCGGCGCATCGAAGATGCTTCCGATCGAAATCTCCACGCCCAGTGCGGCCCGAACCCGACTGATCAGGCGCGTCGCGAGCAGCGAGTGACCGCCCAGTTCAAAGAAACTGTCATCGATACCGACCCGCGGTATTCCGAGCACTTCGGCGAACAGCTCACACAGCGTTTCTTCCTGCGGTGTGCGCGGTCCGCGCCCGGTGAGGTGCCCGGTGAAGTCCGGCGCGGGCAAAGCCCGGCGGTCCAGCTTGCCGTTCGGCGTCAACGGCAGGGATTCCAGGCTCACCACGGCCGACGGCACCATGTATTCCGGCAAAAGCTCCGGCAGTTGTCGGCGCAGCGAGGTGATGAGCGCCGCCGTCTGGCGTTGGCCGCCGGGGTCGTTCGTCGTAGGGGTGCCGGCCGTTGCCTCTCGTCCCGCTCCGGGGAGATAGACATCGGTGAGCGCGGTCGCGCTATCCGGAGCACTGTGGAGAAGAACGTCGAAGGAACCGTCGGGGCCGGTGTCCGACCACGTCGTCACGACCTCGTATCCCCATTCCGTGCCGAGCGCATGGAATGTCTCGGGATCCCATCCGGTGCTGCCGGAATCGGCGGCGCGCCGGCGCACCTCGGCCATCGATTCGTCCGCATCTATCGCGTGCAGCACGGCGACCTCGTGCGCCAGCCGCTGGTTGGCGACGCCGGTGACGCGCAAGGCGGCGGGCCGCTTCTGCGTCACGTACCGTGCGAGCTCGTCCGTGCCGGAGACGTCGCGGTCCCATCGCAGCGCCTCGGCCCCTCCGAAGGAAAGGGTCGCGGTCGCCTGCTTGTGGACGATGACGTCATAGCGATGCCGGGTCAGCTCATTGTGGTGCTCGCCCCGCCTGAGGCGAATATCAACCGCATTCACGTCGTCGAACCGGTCGCGCAGACCCGTGAAGAAGGCCGGGGACGCGAGGAGTTCCTTCTCGTCCGACACGGCGCGATTCACGGCCAGGCGTACGGCCGACACATCATCCGCGGCCGCGGAACGCGCGACGTGAACGGCGGCGTGGAAGCTTCGGACGAGATTCAGGTTCCGCACATCACCGATGAACAACCGGCCGCCGGGCTTGAGCAGTCGGAGGGCATTCTCCACCACCTGGAGGAGATAGGAACTGCCCGGGAAGTACTGCATCACGGAGTTGATGACGATCGTGTCGAAATACTCTTCCGACAGACCGGACGTTGCGTCTGCGGGCTGGCACAGCAGGTGCACTCGGTCGGCGAGGTCCGGGTGTTGTGCGACGTCCGCCCGCAGCTTTTCGATGACGGTGGACGAGAAGTCGCTGCCCCAGTACTCCGAACAATGCCCGGCGAGCTGCGCCAGCAACAGGCCGCTACCAACACCGAGTTCCAGCACGCGTTGCGGCTTCATGGACAGAATGCGATGAACGGTCGCATCGCGCCAAGCGCGCATCTGCTCCAGCGGAATGGGCTGCCCGTCGTAGCTGCTGACCCATCCGGTGAAGTCGTCACCGAAGTCGACGCTGTCCTTGGACTCCGCGTAAATGGAGTCGTAGACCTGCTGCCATTCCTCGACCTGCTCCCCTTCCACCTGGTCGTCCGACTGCGCCGCATCGGCCTTCGGGACGACGTAGGCGACGATGCGCTGGTCGCCGGGGCGGTCCTCGCGCACGATCACGGCGGCCTGAGCGACGTTCTCGTGCGCGGCGAGCGCCGCTTCGACTTCACCGAGTTCGATGCGGAAGCCGCGGACCTTGACCTGGGAGTCGGCGCGGCCGAGGTATTCCAGTTCGCCTGCGGTGTTCCAGCGGACGAGGTCGCCGGTGCGGTACATCCGCTCACCAGGGCCACCGAACGGATTCGCCACGAAGCGTTCCGCCGACAGTCCGGGACGGTTCAGATAGCCCCGCGCCAGCCCCGCGCCCGCCAGATACAGCTCACCCACCACGCCGATGGGCATGGGTTGGAGTCCGGCGTCGAGGACGTAGGCGTGGCCGTTGGTTATGGGGCGGCCGATCGGGGGTGTGGTGGTGTCGTCGGTGTCGGCGAACCAGGCGGTGGCGTAGACGGTGGCTTCGGTGGGGCCGTAGATGTTGGCGATCTGGCATCCGGGCATGGCGGCGCGGATGTCTGCGACTGCTTGTGCGGAGAGGGCTTCTCCGGCCAGGACTACGGTGTTGGCTTCGATGGTGAGGCCGGGTTGTCCGACGACCTGTGCCAGGGCGGAGGGGACGGCGCTGATCAGGCTGCCGGTCCAGTTGCGGCCCAGGAGTGCCAGTACATCGCGGACCACTTCGATGGAGCCGCCGGATACCAGTGGCGCGAACAGTTCGAAGACGGAGACGTCGAAGCTGAGGGAGGTGGCTGCCAGGACTCGTGAGAGTTGGCCGTCGGCGAAGGTGGTGACCGCCCAGGACAGGAGGTCGGCCACGCTCTCCTGGGCGACTACTACGCCCTTGGGTGTGCCGGTGGAGCCGGAGGTGTAGATGACGTAGGCCGGGGACTGCGGGAGCACGGCGCCGCTGCGTTCGTCCGCCGTCACGTCGGCCGTCGGCAGTTCTGCCAGCTCGCCGATCACCGCCGGATCGTCCAGCAGGACCCGCGCCACACCCTCCGGGAGACCGGACGCGACGTCCTTGGTGCTCACCAGCAGCACCGGCTTGGCGTCCTGGACCATGAACGCCAGGCGTTCGGCGGGGTAGTCCACGTCCAGGGGGAGGTAGGCGGCGCCCGACTTCAGTACGGCCAGGACCGCGACGATCATTTCGGCCGAGCGCGGTACCGCGAGTGCCACCAGGTGGTCGGGGCCCGCGCCACGGGCGATCAGCAGCCGCGCCAGACGGTTGGCCCGCTCGTTCAGCTCGCCGTAGGACAGTTCCGCTGCGTCGAAGATGACCGCGGGGGCGTCGGGTGTGGCGCGGACCTGGGTCTCGAACGCCTCCGAGAGCACGCCCGGGACCACGACGTCCCGGCCGGTGGCGTTCCACTCCACCAGGAGGCGGTCGCGCTCATCGGCAGACAGCAGCTCCACGGCCCCGACGCGCAGGTCGGGCTCGGCTACTGCCTGTTCCAGCACGCGGACGAGCCGTTCGACCAGGGACTCCACCGTGCCCCGGTCGAAGAGGTCCGTGCTGAACTCCACGAATCCTTCGAGGCCCAGCGGTGTGCCCGCGCCGGAAACCCGTTCGCGCAGGTTGAAGAAGAGGTCGAACCGCGAGGTTCCCGTCCCCACCGGCTCGATACGGCTGTCCAGTCCCGGGAGCGCGAACGCACCCTGCGGGGTGTTCTGCAACGCCAACATCACCTGGAACAGCGGGTGATGGGACAGCGAGCGGGCCGGATTCAAGACCTCCACCAGGTGCTCGAACGGCACGTCCTGATGCGCGTAAGCGGCCAGGTCCGTCTCGCGCACCCGTTCCAGCAGTTCCCGGAACGAGGGGTCGCCGGAGACGTCGGTGCGCAGTACGAGGGTGTTGACGAAGAAGCCGACCAGGTCGTCGAGGGCTTCGTCCATGCGGCCCGCGATCGGCGAACCCAGGGGGATGTCCGTGCCGGCTCCCAGGCGCTTGAGCAGCACCGCCAAAGCGGCCTGGAGGACCATGAACACGCTCGCCCCGGACTCCCGGGCGAGTGCCACGATCCGGCCGTGCAGCTCGGCACTCATCTCGATGTCGAGGAGGTCGCCTCGGTACGTGGTCGCCGCCGGTCGCGGGCGATCCACCGGAACGTCCAACCGCTCGGGGATGTTCGCCAGGGTCGTCTTCCAGTAGTCGACCTGTCGACTGATGGCGCTCTGGGGATCGTCCTCGCGTCCCAGCAGGTCCTGCTGCCAGAGCGTGTAGTCCACGTACTGCACCGGCAGCGCGGACCACTCGGGCAGCTGGCCTGCCACCCGCGCCGCATAGGCCTCGGCCACGTCCCGCGACAGGGGGCGCAGGGACCAGCCGTCGCCCGCGATGTGGTGCAGCACCAGGACCAGTACGTGCTCGGTGGGGGACAGTTCGAACAGCGTCACCCGCAGCGGAAGACCGTCCGCCAGGTCGAAGCCTTGCGCGGCCGCGTCGGCCAGCTTCGCCGGCAGTTCCTCCTCCGTCGTCGGCACCACAGACAGCTCGATGCGGACCTCGGAAAGGCTCAGCACCTTCTGCTGCGGCACCCCGTCGATTTCGGGGAATACCGTGCGCAGGCTTTCGTGGCGGGCGAGTACGTCGGTGAGGCCGGTGTGCAGGGCGGCACGGTCCAGGTCTCCCGACAGCCGGATCGCCATCGGCATGTTGTACGTCGCACTCGGCCCTTCCAGCCGGTGCAGGAACCACAACCGCCGCTGCGCGTACGACAACGGTGCCGTCTCGGGGCGGTCCTTGGCCGCCCGCAGAGCCTTCCTGGCCGTACCGGCGTGCGGGAGTCGCTGCGCCAGAGCGGCGACCGTCGGCGCCTCGAAGACCGCGCGCACGGACAGTTCCACGCCCAGTACGGACCGGACCCGACTCACCAGGCGCGTCGCGAGCAGCGAGTGGCCGCCCAGCTCGAAGAAGCTGTCCTCCACGCCGACCTGACCGGCGCCCAGCACCTCCGCGAAGATGCCGCACAGGATCTCCTCCTGCGGCGTCCGCGGGGCGCGCCCGGAGGGGGAGGCGTCGAGGGCCGGCGCGGGCAGGGCCCGGCGGTCCACCTTGCCGCTGGGGGTCAGCGGCAGCGCGTCCAGGCGCACCACCGCCGACGGCACCATGTAGTCGGGCAGCGTCTCCGACAGCCGCCGACGCAGCGCCGACGCATCCACCGCACCGCCGGAGGCGGGCACCGCATAGGCCACGACCCGTCGATCGCCGGGGCGGTCCTCACGCACCACCACCGCGGCCTGCGCCACCGCCTCCTGGCCCAGCAGCGCCGCCTCGACCTCACCCAGCTCGATCCGGAAACCCCGGACCTTGACCTGGGAGTCGGCGCGGCCGACGTACTCCAGCTCGCCCGCGGCGCTCCACCGCGCCAGGTCGCCGGTGCGGTACATGCGCTCGCCGGGGGCGCCGAAGGGGTTGGCGAGGAACCGCTCGGACGTCAGTCCGGGTCGGTCCCAGTAGCCGCGGGCCAGTGCCTCGCCCGCCAGGTACAGCTCGCCGGTCACCCCGGCGGGCACCGGGACCAGGCCGTCGTCCAGGACGTACGCCTGCGTGTTCCAGAGGGGCCGGCCGATCGGCGCCGTCGCGCCCCAGCCCGACACCTCGCCCGGCAGGGAGTACGTGGTGACGACGTGCGTCTCTGCGGGGCCGTAGTGGTTGTACAGGTTGCGGTCGGGGCGGGCGGAGAAGAACTCCTGTACCGCGGGGCTCAGGCGGAGGGCTTCGCCGGCCTGGGCAATGTGGCGGAGGTCGGGGAGCGTACGGCCCTGGTCCAGCGCCGCCTCGCACACTGCCTCGACCATGACGTTCGGCGCGTACAGCTCCTCGATCCGGTGTTCTTCCAGCCACCGTACGAATCGCGCCGCGTCCCGTCGTACCTCGGCATCGGGGACGACCAACCGCTTGCCCGATCCCAGCGACTCGAGGATCTCCTGTGCCGAGACGTCGAAGCTGATGGCCGTGAACTGCGCCACCGACGCGCCCGGCTTCCCGCCGATCGTCCCCATGTGCCAGGCGATGAGGTTCGCCAGCGCGCCGACCGTCATCACCACGCCCTTGGGCGTGCCGGTGGAGCCGGAGGTGTAGATCACGTACGCCGGGGACTGCGGGAGCACGACGCCGCTGCGTTCGTCCGCCGTGACGTCGGCCGCCGGGAGTTGTGCCAGCTCGCCGATCACCGGCGCGTCGTCCAGCAGTACTCGTGCCACGCCGTCCGGCAGGGTCTGGGCCGGTACCTCTGCGGTGGTCACCAGCAGGACGGGCTTGGCGTCCTGGACCATGAACGCCAGGCGTTCGGCGGGATAGTCCACGTCCAGGGGCAGGTAGGCGGCGCCGGACTTCAGCACGGCCAGGATCGCGATGATCAGCTCCGCGGAACGCGGGACGGCGAGCGCCACCAGCTGCTCGGGGCCCGCGCCACGGGCGATCAGCAGCCTGGCCAGGCGGTTCGCGCGCTCGTTCAGCTCCCCGTACGACAACTCGGTCGTGCCGAAGGCCAGCGCGGGTGCCTCGGGCGTGGCCCGCACCTGCGCCTCGAACGCCTCCGACAGCGCACCCGGTGTCACCGCGTCCCGGGCCGTGGCGTTCCACTCCACCACCAGCCGGTCACGCTCACCCGCCGCCAGCAGCTCCACGGCCCCGACGCGCAGGTCGGGCTCGGCCACGACCTGCTCCAGCACCCGGACGAGCCGTTCCACCAGGGACAGCACCGTGCCCCGGTCGAAGAGGTCCGTGCTGAACTCCACGAACCCTTCGAGCCCCAGCGGCGCGCCCGCGCCGGAAACCCGCTCATCGATGGTGAACAGCAGGTCGAACCGGGACGTGCCGGTGCCCACCGGTGCGCTGTCAGCCGTCAGGCCGGGCAGGGACAGCTCGCCCGCCGCCGCGCTCTGGAAGGCCAACATCACCTGGAACAGGGGGTGATGGGAGAGCGAGCGCGTCGGATTCAGCGCCTCGACCAGGTGCTCGAAGGGCACGTCCTGGTGGGCGTAGGCCGCCAGATCCGTCTCGCGCACCCGTCCCAGCAGCTCCCGGAACGACGGATCGCCGGAGACGTCCGTCCGCAGCACCAGCGTGTTGACGAAGAACCCGACCAGGTCGTCGAGGGCTTCGTCCATGCGGCCCGCGATCGGCGAACCCAGGGGGATGTCCGTGCCGGCGCCCAGGCGCTTGAGCAGCACCGCCAAACCGGCCTGGAGGACCATGAACACACTCGCCCCGGACTCCCGGGCGAGCGCCGCGATCCGGCCGTGCAGCTCCGCGTCCAAGGCCAGCGGCACCGCATCGCCCGCATAGCTCGCCACCGCCGGCCGTGAGCGGTCCGCCGGCAGCTCCAGCTGCTCCGGGATGCCTGCCAAGGCCGTCTTCCAGTAGTCGACCTGCCGGCCGAGGACGCTCCGGGGATCGTCCTCGCGTCCCAGCAGGTCCTGCTGCCAGAGCGTGTAGTCCACGTACTGCACCGGCAGCGCGGACCAGCCGGGCACCCGGCCGTCCACCCGTGCCGCATACGCCTCGCTCAGGTCACGCAGCGCGGGACCGAGCGAGCCGCCGTCGCCGGCGATGTGGTGCAGCGTCAGCAGGAGGACGTGCTCGGTCGGCGACAGCACGAACAGCGTGGCGCGCAGGGGGATTTCCGCGGTCAGGTCGAATGCGTGGGCCGCGGACTCGGCGATGTTCCGCGAGAGGTCGTCCTCGGTGGTGGGGACGACGGGGAGGTCGAGTGCCACCGTTTCCAGCACGCGCTGGTACGGAACGCCGTCGGCCTCACCGAAGAGCGTCCGCAGGGTCTCGTGGCGTTCGAGGACGTCCAGGAGGGCGGCTTGGAGGGCCGTGCGGTCCAGGTCTCCCGACAGCCTGATCGCCATCGGCATGTTGTAGGTCGCGCTGGGTCCTTCGAGGCGGTGCAGGAACCACAGCCGTCGCTGCGCGTACGACAACGGGATCGACTCCGGACGGTCCGCGACCGCCCGCAGGGCCGGGCGTGCGCCCGCGCCGCCGGAGAGCCGTTCGGCCAGGCCTGCCACCGTCGGTGCCTCGAAGACCGCGCGGACCGACAGTTCCACGCCCAGTACGGACCGCACGCGGCTCACCAGGCGGGTCGCGAGCAGCGAGTGGCCGCCCAGCTCGAAGAAGCTGTCCTCCGCGCCGACCCGGTCCACGCCCAGGACCTCGGCGAAGATGCCGCACAGGGCCTCTTCCTGCGGCGTCCGCGGGGCTCGGCCGGTGGGCGCGACATCGAGGACCGGCGCGGGGAGGGCCCGCCGGTCCAGCTTTCCGCTGGCGGTCAACGGCAGGGATTCCAGGCCCACCACCGCCGACGGGACCATGTACTCCGGCAGCATCTCCGACAGCCGCTGACGCAGCGCCGACGGTTCCACCGCCCGCTCGGCCTCCGGTACGACGTAGGCGACGATGCGCTGGTCGCCGGCGCGGTCCTCGCGCACGATGACGGCGGCCTGTGCGATGTCCTCGTGTGCAGTCAGCGCCGCCTCGATCTCGCCGAGTTCGATGCGGAAGCCGCGGACCTTGACCTGGGAGTCGGCGCGGCCGAGGTATTCCAGCTCGCCTTCGCTGCTCCAGCGGACGAGGTCGCCGGTGCGGTACATCCGCTCACCCGGGCCACCGAACGGATTCGCCACGAAGCGTTCCGCCGACAGTCCGGGGCGGTTCAGATAGCCCCGCGCCAGACCCGTGCCCGCCAGGTACAGCTCGCCGACCACGCCCACCGGCACCGGAGCCAGCCCGGCGTCCAGGACGTACACCTGCGTGTTCCAGATGGGCCGCCCGATCGGGGGGTGGGCGTCTCCCGTCTGCGGAGCACAGGCGTGATGGGTGACGTCGACGGATGCCTCGGTCGGTCCGTAGAGGTTGTGCAGCGGGATGTCCAGGCTCGCCTGGAACGACTGGGTGAGGTCGGCGGTCAGGGCCTCACCGCTGCACATCACCTGCCGCAGGCTCGCGCAGGCGGCGGCCGTCGGCTGGGCCAGGAAGGCCCGCAGCATCGACGGCACGAAGTGCGCGGTCGTGACCTGCTGTTCGTCGATGAGGGCGGCGAGGTACGCCGGGTCCTTGTGGCCCCCGGGTCGCGCGACGACGAGACCGGCGCCCGCGATCAGCGGCCAGAAGAACTCCCAGACGGACACGTCGAAGCTCGACGGGGTCTTCTGCAGCACCCGGTCGTCACCGGTGAGGTGGTACTGGTCCTGCATCCACAGCAGCCGGTTGACGATCCCCTCGTGGGGAACCAGGACGCCCTTCGGGCGGCCGGTCGAGCCGGAGGTGTAGATGACGTATGCGGGGTGCCGCGGCAGCAGACCTGCGGCGGGCCGGCCGGACTCCGGCCGTTCCGCGTCGTCCGCCGGGCGGGCCAGGCGGGTCCGGGTCTCGGGGCTGTCCAGCACGATCCGTTCCGGCGCCGCGTCGGTCCCGGCCAGGAGGGCGGACGTCTCCTCGGTGACGAGCAACAGGACCGGCCGGGCGTCGCCGAGCACGAAGGCGGTGCGCTCGGTCGGGTCGTCCGGGTCGATCGGCAGGTAGGCCGCACCGGACTTCAGCACCGCCAGGAGGGCGACGATCAGATCGAGGGAGCGGGGAACGGCGACCGCCACCACACCTTCGGGGCCCGCGCCGCGATGCGTCAGCAGGGCGGCCAGCCGGTCCGCCCGTGCGAACAGGTCCGCGTACGTCAGCTCGGCGCCTTCGAAGGCCACGGCCGTGCGGTCCGGCGTCCGTGCCGCTTGCGCTTCGAGGAGATCCGTCAGCGTGTGCGCGTGCTCGGCGGTCTTGTGCGCGGTGGCGTTCCACTCGGCCACGATCTGGTGGCGGGCCGGGGCCGTGAGGAGTTCGACGTCCCGGAGGGGCCGGTCCGCGTGGTGGACGGCCTCCGCCAGGAACTGGGACAGGTAGGCCGCGATGCGCTGCGCGCTGTCCTGGTCGAAGAGGTCGGCGCTGTACTCGATGCGGCAGTCGATACCCGCGGGGCTGCCGTCGTCGAGGTGCAGTTCGCTGTAGGAGACGGAGAGGCTGAATTTCGCCGTGCCCGTACCGAGCGGACGCAGGCTCGAGGTGAGGCCGGGCAGCTCGACCAGTCCGGCGTCGACGTCCTCGGCCGCGAGCAGCACCTGGAACAGCGGGTGGTGCGAGAGCGAGCGGGCCGGGCTGAGGACCTCCACCAGGTGCTCGAAGGGGACGTCCTGGTGGGCGTAGGCGGCCAGGTCCGTCTCGCGCACCCGTCCCAGCAGCTCCCGGAACGACGGATCACCGGAGACGTCCGTCCGCAGCACCAGCGTGTTGACGAACACGCCCACCAGGTCGTCGAGCGCCTGGTCGGTACGGCCGGCGATCGGGGAACCGATAGGGATGTCCGTGCCCGCGCCGAGCTTGTGCAGCAGCGCGGCGAGCGCGGCCTGGACGACCATGAACACGGTCGAACCGGTCTCCCGGGCCAGGGCGACCGCCGACCGGTGCACCTCCGCGCCGAGCGCGAAGGGCACCACGCCACCGGCGTACGTGGCCACGGCCGGGTGCGGGCGGTCCGCGGGCAGATCCAACCGCTCGGGGATCCCCGCGAGGGCGTCCTTCCAGTAGGCGACCTGCCGGCTGATGACGCTGTCCGGCTCTTCGACGCTGCCGAGGAGCTGCTGCTGCCACAGCACATAGTCCGCGTACTGCACGGGGAGCGCGGCGGGCCACTCGGCGGCCCGGTCCGCGGTACGTGCCGTGTACGCCCGGCCCAGGTCCTTGGCCAGCGGGGCGACGGACCAGCCGTCGGCGGCGATGTGGTGCAGCACCAGCGCCACCACGTGCTCGGTGGGCGACAGCTCCAGCAGGGTGACGCGCAGCGGGATCTCGGTGGCGAGGTCGAAGGCGTGGGTGGCGATGCGCTCCAACTGCGCGGCGAGGTCGTCCTCGGTGGCGGTGACGACGGGGAGGTCGAGTTCCACCGTCTCCAGCACGCGCTGGTACGGAACGCCGTCGGCCTCACCGAAGACCGTCCGCAGGCTCTCGTGGCGTTCGAGGACGTCGAGGAGGGCGGCTTGGAGGGCGGTGTGGTCCAGGTCTCCCGACAGCCGGATGGCCATCGGCATGTTGTAGGTCGCGCTGGGTCCTTCGAGGCGGTGGAGGAACCACAGTCGTCGCTGGGCGAAGGACAGCGGCACCAGTTCCGGACGGTCCGCGGTCACCCGCAGGGCCGGGCGTGCGCCCGTGCCGCCGGAGAGCCGTTCGGCCAGGCCTGCCACCGTCGGTGCTTCGAAGACCGCGCGGACCGACAGTTCCACGCCCAGTACGGACCGGACCCGGCTCACCAGGCGGGTGGCGAGCAGTGAGTGGCCGCCCAGTTCGAAGAAGCTGTCGTCGACGCCTACGTGGCCGACGCCGAGGACCTCGGCGAAGGCGGCGCAGAGCACTTCTTCCTGGGGCGAGCGGGGACCGCGCCCCGCCTTGCGGACCCCGAGGTCCGGGACGGGCAGGGCCCGGCGGTCCAGCTTGCCGTTCGGCGTCAACGGCAGGGCATCCAGGCCCATGACCGCCGAGGGCACCATGTACTCCGGCAGGACCTCCGCCAGCCGCCGGCGCAGTGCCGACGGTTCCACTACCGCACCGTTGGAAGCCGCTACGGCGTAGGCGACGATGCGCTGGTCGCCGGGGCGGTCCTCGCGGACGATGACGGCGGCTTGTGCGATGTCCTCGTGTGCGGTGAGCGCCGCCTCGATCTCGCCGAGTTCGATGCGGAAGCCGCGGACCTTGACCTGGGAGTCGGCGCGGCCGACGTACTCCAGCTCGCCTTCGCTGCTCCAGCGGACGAGGTCGCCGGTGCGGTACATCCGCTCACCCGGGCCACCGAACGGATTCGCCACGAAGCGTTCCGCCGACAGTCCGGGACGGTTCAGGTATCCGCGGGCCAGACCCGCGCCCGCCACATACAGCTCGCCGACCACGCCCACCGGCACCGGAGCCAGTCCGGCGTCCAGGACGAACACCTGGCTGTTGACGACGGGCCGACCGATCGGGGGCGCGCCCGCCCCGGAGAGGGGGGCGCTCATGGTCGCGCAGACGGTGGTCTCGGTCGGACCGTAGGCGTTGATCATCGTCCGGTCGCGGGACCAGTCACTGATCAGGGCGGCCGACGGCGCCTCGCCGGCGACCACCAGCGTGGTCACCGTGGGCAGGGAGTCCGCGGCCATGGTTGCCAGCGCGGCGGGCGGAATCGTGGCGTGGGTGATGCGGTGCTCGGCTGCCAGCTCGGCCAGCGCGCGGCCGGGCACCAGGCGCTCGCCGGAAGCGAGCACCAGCGTGGCGCCGGTCAGGAGCGCCATGCACCATTCCCAGAACATCGCGTCGAAGCTCGCCGACGCGAATTGCAGGACCCTGCTGTCCGGGCCGACGCCCAGTCCTTCGGCTTGCTGTGCGACGAGACTCGCGGCACCCGTGTGCGTCACGGCCACGCCCTTGGGCGTGCCGGTGGAGCCGGAGGTGTAGATCACGTAGGCCGGGGAGTGCGGAAGTACGACGCCGCTGCGTTCGTCCGCCGTGACGTCGGCCGCCGGGAGTTGTGCCAGCTCGCCGATCACCGGCGCGTCGTCCAGCAGGACTCGTGCCACGCCGTCCGGCAGGGTCTGGGCCGGTACCTCTGCGGTGGTCACCAGCAGGACGGGCTTGGCGTCCTGGACCATGAACGCCAGGCGTTCGGCGGGGTAGTCCACGTCCAGGGGGAGGTAGGCGGCGCCCGACTTCAGCACCGCCAGGATCGCGATGATCAGCTCGGCGGAACGCGGGACGGCGAGCGCCACCAGCTGCTCGGGGCCCGCGCCACGGGCGATCAGCAGCCTGGCCAGGCGGTTCGCGCGCTCGTTCAGCTCGCCGTACGACAGTTCCGATGCGTCGAAGATGACCGCGGGTGCCTCGGGCGTGGCGCGGACCTGGGTCTCGAACGCCTCCGACAGCACGCCCGGTGTCACCGCGTCCCGGGCCGTGGCGTTCCACTCGACCAGTAGCCGGTCACGCTCATCCGTCGACAGCAACTCGGCCCGGACGAGGGGCTGTTCGATGCCGACGGAGAGGGAGGATTCGAGGAAGCGCAGGAAGCGCTGTTGCAGCGTGGCGACCTCGGGCTCGCTGTAGAGCTGCGGGTTGGCGTCGAAGTCGAGGCGGATGTCCTGGCCGTCGTGGGTGTCGTAGACGGCGATCGAGAGGTCTTCGACGGGGCCGTTGGAGATGTTGTGGAAGTGGGTGCGGTGGGACGCCATCCGCAGGTCGTAGTCGAACGACATGTAGTTGACGAGGGGACCGAAGATTCCCTGGCGCCCGTTGAGGGCGGGCAGTTCGCGGCGGAGCTCGTCGCTGCCGTACCGGAGGTGCCGCAGCGCCTGGAAGGTCTCCTGTGACGTCTGCCGGATGAGGTCGGTCATGGCGGTGCCGGGGCCGGCCGGCAGGCGGAGCGGTACGGCGTGGGCGAGCATGCCGGGGATGCGCCGCAGCCGAGCGCTGTCGCGGCCGGTCACGGCGAGGCCGAGGACGACCTCGTTCGCGCCGGTCATCCGCTGGACGTACGCCGCCACCGCGGCGGTGATCACGCCCGGAACGGTGGTGCCGGTGTTCGCGGCCGTCTTGCGCACCAGTTCCGAGACGGCGTGCGGAAGGTAGGCCGTGCGGCGCAGGAAGGTGGACGGCATGGACAGGGGCGGGCCGGCGAGCCGGACGGCTTCCGGGGCGTCGCTGAAGCGGTTCAGCCAGTAGGCCCGGCTCTTCTCGTACCGGCGGGACCCGTGGTGGTCCGCTTCGTCCTGGAGCAGGGCGGCCAGCGACCCGAAACGGGTGGCCGGGACGGGCTGGTCGTCGGAGAGCGCCGTGTAGATCTCCGCCACCCGCCGCACGACGAGGGAGACGCTCAGGGCGTCGAGCACGATGTGGTGGGTGCCCTGGTACCAGAAGAAGCGATCGGGGCCGACGGTGAAGAGCGCCTGGCGGAACAGCGGGGCCTGCGCGAGGTCGTACGGCTTGGCCAGATCGGCCCGCATCCACTCCTCGGCGGCGGCGCGCGGGTCGGGTGCGTCGCTGACGTCGATGCGATGGAGCGGCCACGGGGACGACGCGGGGTCGAGGATCTGGCCGGGTTCGCCGCTGCGCTCGACGAACCGTACGTGGAGGGTCTCGGCCTCTTCGACGGCCTGGCGAAGCGCCGCTTCGAACAGGGCCGGGTCGATCGGGCCGAGTATCTCCAGATAGCCGCCGACGTTGTAGATCGGGTTGTCCAGATCGAGTTGCTGCGCGAACCACACTTCGCGCTGTGCCGAGGTCAAAGGCAGAACAATTCCACGGCCGTCACTGGACAACGTCTCGCTCCCGTCTTTACGCATTACTAATCGGCCGTTGAGAAGCGCAGGCCGCGCTGTCAGATGGTGATGCCACCGTGGATTTCGAAAACGCTGCCCGTGATGTATGCGGCGGCGTCCGAGGACAAGTACGAGATCAGGTCCGCGACTTCCTCCGCGCGGCCGAACCGCCGGAGCGGAATCGCCCGCAGCAGGTCTTCCCTGGCCTTGTCGCCCAGTGCTTCGGTCATGTCGGTGTCGATGAGCCCCGGCGCCACCGCATTGACCCGGATACCGAAGCGTCCGACCTCTTTGGCCAGCGCCTTGGAGAATCCGATGATCCCGGCCTTCGACGCCGAATAGTTCGCCTGGGTGGGATTCCCGTACACGCCGGATACGGAGGACACATTGACGATGGAGCCGGACTTCCGCTTCATCATCGGCACCACGACGGCCCGGTTGACGTGGTAGCTGCCGTCGAGGTTGGTGTCGAGCACCTGGTGCCAGTCGTCGTCGCCCATGAGCATCAGGGGCTTGTCCCTGGTGATGCCGGCGGAGGTGACGACGACCTCGATGGGGCCCAGCTCGCGTTCGGTGCGGGCGACCCAGGCGCGGACGGCATCCCCGTCCGCGACATCGGCCTGCACGGCGAGCGTCCGGACCGGAAGGTGGTCCAGCTCCTTCTGCAGGGACTCCGCCATTTCGGCATTCGACCGGTAGCAGAAGCTCACGTCGAACCCGTCGTGCGCCAGCCGCAGCACGGCCGCCCGGCCGATGCCGCGGGAGCCGCCGCTGACCAGGGCCACGCGCCGGGGCTCCGCTTCGGCCGCGCCTCGCGTCCGATCGTCGCTCATCGGATGTCGTCCCCCATCTTGATCAGCGCACAGGCCACGGTGCCGTCCCGGTCGACGGAGGTGATCAGAGCCGTTTTGCCGGCGGCCTCCGGATCGGCGTCCGCGACGCTGAGCGTCGCGGCGATCTGGAACGCCGCGCCGGCGGCACCGGTGTCGCCCAGCAGATCGGTCACGTTGATCCACCTGGCGTCCGCGCCCTGGAAATGCTCGTGCAGCGCATCGGTTTCCTGCTCCGCGTACTGGGTCTGCACGCCGGAGGGGACGACGGCCCACACGTCTTCGGGGCCGATGCCGCTGCGTCGGAGAATGTCCGAGACGCAGGCGGTCAGCGCCTCGCGGACGGCGCCTTGGGCGTGCGCCCGGGACCGCACGTCGATGATCTCGGCGAGCGGCGGACGGTCCGTCGCCGTGTCCCCGGCGGTCTCGACGAGGAACATCGCGCTGCCCTCGCCGAGGACCGTATCGGCCGGTGTCCTGCCGCGGCGGTGATGCTCGATCCAGGAACGTGCGGGGGAGAATTCCTCCGCCGCGCCGCACAGAATTCTCTCCGCCCGGCCCGAAACGAGCAGCCGGCGGGTGTAGTTGAGGGCGAGTAGACCCGCGGACTGGCCGCCGGCGAGAGTGACGTTCGGGCCTTTGAGGCCGTGCCAGATCGCGCACTGCCCGGCCGCGCAGTTCATCACCGCGTACGGCATCAGCGCCGGATCGACGAGAAACGGCTTGGATTTCTGCATCGACGTGCGGGTGTAGCCCATCATGCTTTCCGCGCTGCCGGTCGTCGTCCCGAGCACCAGGCCGGTGCCTTCGCCGGTGGGGATGGACGCGCCGGCGGCATCCTCCGCCAGCAGTTCCGTCGTCACGCCGACGGCCAGACCCGTCACCCGGTCCATGTCCCGGGTGCCCTTCTTGCCCAGCAGCTCCCGGGCGGAGAAGTCCGGTACGAGGCAGGCCTGTTCGTCGGGAACGGACCATTGCTCGGTGTCGACGGCGGTCACCGTCTTCCGGCCGGTACGTATGCCTTCTTGAAATGCGCTCCGCCCCAGCCCGAACGGAGAAATGGCCGACCATCGGGTGATGACAAGGCGGCGACCGCTGGAGAGGCCCCTGGCCGTCATTGTGCGTTCCCCCCGTCTTCGTACTTACCAAGAATCGCAACGGCGTTGTTCCCGCCGAATGCCATGCCGTTGTTCTGGACGATCCTGAGGTCCGCCTCGACCGCCTCGTTGGGAACGCAGTCGATCTGGCAGTCCGGATCGGTGGTGACATGGTTGATGGTGGGCGGAATGAATCCGTGAGTAATGGCCAGGGCGCAGCCGATAGCGGACAGTGCGCTCGCCGCGCCCATGGTGTGACCCAGCATCGACTTCATCGAAACCGTGCGCGGCGGGTTCTCTCCGAAGAGATCGCGAATGGCCCTGGTCTCGGTGATGTCATTGGCTTTTGTGCCGGTCCCGTGAGCAGAGATCATATCCACCTCGCTCGGGTCGACGCCAGCGTCTTTCAACGCCAGCTCCATGCAGCGCGTCACGCTTTCCTGATGCGGCGCCACCTGGTGATATGCATCGCAGTTGAGGCCGTATCCGAGCACCTCGGCATAGATACGCGCGCCACGGGCCAGCGCCGATTCCAGCGTTTCCAGCATCAGGACGCCGGCGCCTTCTCCGGTCAGGATGCCCTTACGGTCCTTGTCGAACGGCCGGCACACATCCGGGGCGATGGTGCCCAGCCGGTAAAAGCCGGTGAAGGTCTTCCGGCAAATGGCGTCGGCTCCGCCGCACAGCGCGAAGTCGACCTCTCCGGAGCGGACCGCGTCGAATCCGCTGCCGATCGCGTAGTTTCCCGCGGCGCAGGCGGTCGCCATCACCGTGGCCTCGACGTCGGTGAGGCCGAGTTCCTGCGCGATGGCGGTGGACAGCCGCATGGGACTGACCCGCCCGGCGATCTCCGCGGGGAGGTTTTCCAACCCGTCCCGCAGTTCCGCCGCCACGAGACGGTCCAGGTCATGCGATTCGCCGTCGGTGGTGCCGACGGAGACCAGGCTCCGTCGGCCGTCGAGGGCCTCGGCGGTCAGACCGGCGTCCGCCACGGCCATCCGGGCGGCCGCGACGGAGAACTGGGTGGCCCGCCCCAAGTTCTCCAGATCGAGGCGGGAAATCCAGCGCTCGGGCTCGAACCCGGTGACCTCGCAACCGTTGGAGTGCGCAAATCCCGCGGTGTCGAACTGACTGATCGGCCCGGCACCACTGCGTCCGGCACGCAGCGACGCAGCGAATTCCTCGGCGCCGATGCCAATGCTCGATACAACACCCAGACCGGTCAGCACCACGCGGCGCGGCGCGCCACCCGGCATGACGTCAAGCGGAGCCATCGACATCAGTCTCCTGAACGTTGGTGATGGAGGGCACGGGGATTACCAGCCTTGGATCTCGGCGACGACCTCGTAGACGCCTTGCACATTGACCATCCCGGCGAGATGGGCCTGGTCGATTTCTATGTCGAACTCAGACTCCAACGCGGCCAGGATTTCGATGCTCTGGAGGGAGTCCGAGCCGTGCTCCTCGCGGAAGAGGCTCGTCAGGGTGACATCGTTCTCGTCGAGCTCCAGCCGATCGCACACGATCTTCTTGACCCTGAGCAGGTTGGCGTTGTTCTGCATGTCGTCTGTTCCCATTTCGGTCCTCACTTCTTGTCTGGCTTGGTAGAGGGAAAGACTTACTCGGCGGGGCCCAGAGCGATCGGAAGTTTCTCCAGGCCGCGCATGATGACGCTGGACCGCCACTTCAGCGCCTCCGGCTCGACCGCGAGCCGCGCCTCGGGGAAACGCTCCAGGAACTTGCCGATGGTGACTTCTGCTTCCAGCCTGGCCAGCGGAGCCCCCACGCAGTGGTGAATTCCGAAGCCGAAGCCGAGGTGCCCGCCGAGAGGCCGGGTGATGTCGAGCTCGTCGGGGCGGTCGAACCGCCGCCCGTCACGGTTCGCCGCCGCCAGGCCCAGGAAGACGATTTCGCCGGCCGGAATGCTGACGTCCCCGATTTCCACCGGTGCCGCGGTGAAACGCATGGTGGCCATGGGAGCCGGACCGTCGTAGCGCAGCAATTCCTCCACCGCGCCGCGGGCCAGGCTCTCGTCCGCGCGCAGCGCCGCACGCTGGTCGTCGTGGCGCAGCAGCGCGAGGATTCCGTTGCCGATCAGGTTGACCGTGGTCTCGTGACCGGCGACCAGGAGCAGCATCGTCATGGAGACCACTTCGAGCCGGTCCAGCCGGTCGCCGTCGTCGCTGACCTGGATGAGGTCGGAGAGCAGGTCGTCCGCCGGCTCGGCGCGCTTGGCCGCGATGACCTGCATCAGGTATCCGCCCATGGCCATGGACGCATGCCGCGCGGCCCCGGGCGGGCCGGCGCCGACCAGCGCCTTGGACCACTCACGGAAGGTTTCCCGCTCCGCGAGGGGGATCCCGAGCAGTTCGCAGATGACCGCGATCGGCACCGGAAAGGTGAAGTTGCTGACGAGGTCGACGGCGTTGCCGCCCTTCCCCAGCGCTTCGAGCTCGTCGAGCAGTTCGTCCGCGATACGGGCGATGCGTGGCCGCAGCTGTTCGACGCGACGTGTGGTGAACGCCTTGACCACGAGCTTGCGGAGCCGGGTGTGGTCGGGCGGATCGCTGTTGAGCATGTTGGCCGCCAGCGTTTCGGGCGCCGATGAGGGCCCGTTGGCCGAGGCCAGCTTGCGGTCGACGAGGGCCTTCATACGCTCGGCGTCCTTCGACAGACGCTCATCGGTGAGGGCCGCGCGGACCTCGTCGTAATCGGTGATGACCCAGACGGGGAGGCCGTTGGGCGTCGTCGCCCGATGCACCGGTCCGGCCGTGCGCAACTGGGCGTACACGCTGTACGGATCCTGCATATAGGCGTCACCGAAGAGTCCGGTGTCCCCGAATAGAGTGCCGTGCATGTCTCGCTCCTCGAGCCGTGCGCAGCGCGCACTGTGCGGGCGGGCAGTCAGGTCGCAAGAAGGACGTCAGGCCGTTTGGAGGACGGCCTTGATGACCGTGCCGTCGGCTACGGCCTGCATGGCCTGTTGAACCTCGGCCAGCGGGTAGGGCGCCACCAGACTCCGCAGGTCGAACCGGTCGCAGAGCGCGGGGAGCAGTCCCACGTACTCGACCAGATGGGCGCCGCTGAAGGCCCAGGAGCCACGGACGTCGAGTTGCCGGTGGACGATCTGATGGGGGTTGAGCAGGGTGTCACCGCTGTCGGTGTACTGGCCGACGACCAGGTACGAACCGCCACGCCGGGCCAGCGTCAGTCCCTGGGCGACCGCGCTGGGGACCCCCGCGCACTCGATGACGAGGTCCGCGCCGTCGCCTCCCGGCGTCAGCGCGCGGGCCTGGTCGAGGGCCTGCTGAGGGTCGGCGCCGGCCGCGATGTCGATGTGGTGGTCGCCGATGCCGCACTTCTTGGCCAGGTCCAGCCGCTGGCGCGGGCCGCCGATCAGGATGACCTTCGCCGCGCCCGCCAGCTGCGCGAACGCCGCCGCCGCCAGGCCGACCGGCCCGCTGCCCTGGACGATCACGGTCTCCCCGAGCCGTACGGGACGCCGCTCGTGCAGGGCGTGCACCAGGGTCGGTCCGGCGCATGCCAGCGACATGGCGGCCAGCTCGTCCACGCCCTGGGGGAGCTTGACGACGACCGCGCCCGGGTGCAGGAGGATCTTCTCCGCCCAGGCACCGGAGAGGCCGGAGCCCTCGGTGAGCGGACGGTTGACGCCGTACGTCCGGCGCGCCTCGCACAGGGTGGGCTCGCGGTGCTGCCGGCACGGCACGCAGCGGCCGCAGGCGATCGACGAGGCCCACATCACGGCGTCCCCGGCCCGCAGTTCCGCGCCGAGCGCGTCGCGAGCCGGTCCGGCGCCGAGGGCCCGCACGGTTCCCAGGCCCTCGTGACCGAGCGTCAGCGGGGTCGGAATCGGCAAGTGCCCCTGCTGGAGGTGCAGATCGGTTCCGCAGATGCCGCCGTAGGTGATGTCGACGAGCATCTCGCCCTCGCCCGGCTCGGGCACGGGCAGGTTCCGGATCGTGACCGGTTGGCCGAACTCCTCGAGTACCGCCGCGGCGGCGAACTGTCCGGTCGTCACGCGCCCGCTCCCGTCATGGTGGTTTCCACGGTCTCCAGGAGCCTCGCGTGCGGTACGAGGGGCGTGGTGTCCCTGCCCACGAGGTATTCCGGACGCGGCTCGCCCAGGGGGCGGGGGGCGTTGGTGGAGGCGTTGTACGTCGCGATCAGCAGGTCGCGCGGGAAGGGCGAGATGTTGGGCGCCGAGCCGTGCATGATCTCCGGGTGGAAGAAGACGACGGTTCCGGCCGGCCCCTTCGGGCTGGTCATCTCGTGCACCCCGGCGAGCCGGGAGAGGTCCGTGGTGGACAGCGCGTAGTCGTGCGGGTCGATGTGCTCGTCCGCCTGGTCGCCTTCCCGGCGTCGGCTCGCCTCCGAGCCGAGCTGGTGCGACCCGCGGAGGAAGACCACGGGGCCGTTGAACTCGGTGACGTCGTCCAGGAAGACGGCCACGTTCACGGCACGTGGCTCCGGCATCCGGTCGGCGTCACGCCACACGGGGTAGTCCTGGTGCCAGGCCCATGACTCGCCGCCGAAGGGACGCTTCGTGTTGATCTTGAATTGGTGGACGTAGAGGTCCTGGGCCACCAGCTGCATGGCCGGCCCGAGCAGTCGCTCGGACGTGATGAGGTCCCGGAAGAGCGGATGACGGGTGTGCGAGGCGTAAACGGCCCGCATCGTCTCCCCGTCGTCCTCCGTGATCAGGTGCGGCCCCTTGACCGTCACGTCCTCGGCAAGGGCGGCCTTGATGGAGGCCAGCTCGGAGTGCGAGAAAACTCCTGGCACAAGGATGAATCCATCGCGGTCGTACTGGGCCGACATTTCTTCCGCCAGCTTCACGATATTCCCCTCGGTAGCGAAATCCGACACCCGCGGCCATCGTTGGCCGGTATCCACTGCAGTAGTTGTCCGTCGCACCCCGGTGCGGCCCGGACGTGACCTGTCGATGGGCAGGACGGAATGATGCAGGGATTCGGCGATACCCATGACAAGGCTCTGCGGGCCGCCAACCGATGTCATCCGTCACATGTGCGGAATCAATGTGTTCCGCTGAAGAAGCGCCTGAAGCGGCGAGGCCCACGGGTGCCGGTCAACCGGCGCATGCGGCCCCGAATACCAGGCGTCCGGTGACATCATCGGCGTCCGGCAGCGACGGTGCTGCCGACGGCAATGGCGATGACGTCGCCCGCCTCATGCCCTACACGAGAAAATCCCCTCAGATCTGCGGCGAACGCCCGGCCATTGAAGAAACCGAGCTCGCCAGCCCCCGTTTCGCCGCGAAGCTCCGCTTCGGCAGCGTTCTCAACTTGGTTCTCGACTTGGTTTGTGAAGCGGCTTCGTCACATTAGGTAAGTGACTGCTGCCTCAACGTCAGCCAGGAGATCCGTGACGGCTTCAAGAAGCTCGCGCTTGCGAGCACATGAACCGCCGATGACGCACGCAACTCGCATTAAGATAGGACCTTCTAGCGCGCGCCCCGTCCCCCCTCGCGTTCTTGTGATCGTTGTGAGGACGATAAGCCGCTAGAGCGATTCATTGCAACATGTTGCCTGCATGATGCAGAATAATGCACCAGGAGGTGGGAATGATGGGTGGTCACCCCGAGGAGTCCGACGACTCGGTACGGGACACCCTGGACGGCCAGGCTCAGGCCGCCAAGGCTGCGATTGCCGCCCGGCTGCGGCATGTCCGGCAGCACCACCCGGAAGGGCCGTTCACTCTGGCCAAGCTGGCCGAGCGCGCCGGCGTCTCCAAGCGCACCCTGGCGGCGGCCGAGTCCGCCGAGGGGGCCAACCTCACCATCGAGTCGCTGGTGAAGGTGGCGCACAGCCTGGGCATCGCGCGCTGGGCCTACTTCCTCGACGAACAGGTCTTCCAGCAGGTCAACATGGAGCTGGAAACGGTCAGGGCGCTGAGCCAGCACCGGATTCAGGCCGTGGCCCTGCGCGCGGCGCGCCCCGCGCCCTACTCCGCGGACCAGATGTCACAGCTGCTCACCGGCATCATCCACGCCGCGGCCCAGGCCCGTGACTCGCTGCAGGGCGCACCGCCCCTCCCCACCGACGACGGATAGCGCCGGGCCGACCGCTCGCAGGCCCCCCGGCTGAACCAGCCGCCCAGCTCAGGCCCTTCTTCGCCCCGGTCGCCCCGTGCGGGAACCCGTCGCGCCTTCCGTGTGCGAGGGGCCCCGCCGCGCATTCTCTTCCCGTCGCTCCTACCGCCTGAATCGGGCCCTGCCCTCGCGCCGACCCGCTCCGGGCAAACGCCCACGCGGCGTCCTGCCGTCCCGGGCGCATACGGCAATCGCGCCGACCGCCCCGTGATGCGCACAGCCCCTCGCCATGGCCTCCTAATTCCGGTCCGCGCCTCGTGCGGCCCCCTCACCCTTGAGCCGTTCGTTCTGCCGTGTGTGCTGCGCGGAAATGTCGCCGCACAGGCCGATGACGGGCCGTCAAAAGCCCCTGAATTTCCCCCCATTGACACCTGAGCTACGACGCTGCGAGGAACGCATGCACGCGCTGGGCCTTACCCCCACCCGAGGGCCGGAGGGCAATCACATGCCTCTCCCCGAACCTCTCCGAGCCCCCGGCCCCGTTGACGCCGCCTGCCGGCACCACACATCACGCGCGCCTTTGGCGCCGAACCCGCCTCATTCCTCGGCGGCAGCCGGTTCCGCCGCCTCGCGGTAACGCCCCACCGATTCGCGAAACTGCACCAAAATCGGGTAAAACCTACCTATGAGTATGTTTCGTGCGTCTCCAGATGAATCCGCCGGAAAAACTTCGGCGCGACTCTCGATCGAGAAGCGCCGCAAGGGAACGCAAGTCGCCCTGTGGTGCGCGCAGTTCGCCACTCAGTGTGCCGATGAGTAACCCGCCGCAACATGAGACCGAGGACTCATAGCCTGCTCTGATAAAACCGAACGACTTCGAACGGAGGTCGGTTACGCTGATCAATACCGTGTAGTAACAGGTATCCACACTTCGGGCGGGAATTCGACGTCGAGGTGTTCGCGTTATCGGCTTTACGTTCACGCAAGAAAGGGGGAGGCGAAGCATGAAGCCCGGCGGGGAGTATGGCAGATTACAGCGTAGATGCCAAGGAATTCTCGATGACCTTCGGGTGCCTCAGACGAATTCCTTTGCGGTGATTCGCCAATGGGTGGAGGAATGGCGAGGACGTCCACTCGTCCTGAAGGAACTGCCCGAGCAGATCGCCATGGCCGGCGCCTGCGGACTGTGGTTGAGCACGGACGAGGCGGATTACGTCTTCTACGAGGCCCGGACCGCGCGCCTGCACCGGGAGCACATCATCCTCCACGAGCTCGGCCACATGCTGTGTGACCACCACGGGTCGGACGACTCCGTGGCCGACGACCCGCTCAACGGGCTGCTGAGCGGACTTCAGCCTCAACTCATCAAGCGCCTGATGGCACGGACCAGTTACACCACCGTTGAGGAGCGCGAAGCCGAGATGATCGCCAGCTTGATACACAGCGCGGGAGGGGCCGGCAGACCCGGCGGCGCCCTGGGGCGACTCGGGGCCTTCCTGGGGGTCGTCGCCGATGACCGTGGTTGAGCTGGCGGGGCAGATCGGCTGGTGCAGCGTCGTCAGCCTGTGGATCGCCCTCCTCTGGCGTTGCCGGTCCGCCCTGCGGCTGCGCTACCAACGCGGGCTGTGGCTGGCGGTTTTGACCGCGGCCATCGCCATCACCCTCTTCCAGCCGGACATCGTCACCTGGGCCAAGGGCTTCACCGGCAACGACCACGCCATCACCCTGGCCCGGAACCTCGTGGGTGTCCTCAGCGCGGGGCTCACCCTGCTGTTCATCGTCGGTTCGATCCGCGAACGCCAGCTCCGACTCCTGCTGCCCCTCGGACTGGCGGCCGTCCTTGCGGCACTGCTGTTCATGGATATGGCCAACGGGCCCTACCCCGGCCCGAGCATCCCTCACACCGGCGGACCCGCGGCGCCCTCGGCGTGCTACTGGCTCCTCATCATCGCCGCGCACCTGCTGGCCGACCTCACCTCGATGACGGTCTGCTGGCAGTACAGCAACCGGACCGACGACCGCGATCTCGTCTGGTCCTTGCGGGTGTTCGCCCTCGGAAGCGTCTTCGCCATCGCCTACTGGAGCGCGTACCTCCTGCATCTCCTTGTCCGCATTCCCTTCGCCCTGCCCTACATGGCCGTGGTCATCAACGTCCATGGGCTCTTCCGGGCCGCCTCGCTGCTCGTCCCCACCGCAACCGCCGGTGCCCGGAGGCTGGCGGACCTACGGACCGTCTGGGCGCTGTGGCCACTGTGGCGCGACCTGCTGACGGCGGTGCCGCACGTGGCCCTGGCCCGGCCCCAGCAGAGCCGGCTGCGGGAAGTGCTTTTCCCGTGCGCGCCCCTGGCACTTCAGGCCCACCGCCAGGCCATCGAGACCTACGACGCCTTACTGGCCCTGCAGCCCTACGTGCCACCGGACGCCTACGACCAGGCGCGCCGGTTCGCCCGACGCGCCGGCGTCCCGCCCGAACGCCTCGAAGCCGCCGGGCTCGCCGGCGCCCTGGGGCAGGCCCGCCGTGCCATGCTCGCCGACGCGCTGTCGTCCACCCCTGGCCAACTCCCCGGCCTGGACTGGAGCAGCCCGGCGCTCCTCCTGGCGATCGCTCGCTCGTGGCCACTGATGTCCGATGCCCTCCCTGGCCACGACCCAGCCGGCACTCCGCAGAATCAGTCCTGACCCGGCGCGCGCGGAGCGATGTTCACGACCGGACCCGCCGCCGCCCCCGGGCCGAACCTGCGGCGGTACGCCGACGGGCTCAGGCCCGTCTCGTGGCGCAGGCGGGTGCGCAGGGTGGCGGTGGTGCCCAGGCCGCTGCGCTGGGCCACCACGTCGAGGCGTTGCTCGCCGCGTTCGATGAGGCGGCAGGCGAGGGCGGTGCGTTCGCCGGTGAGCCAGGCCAGGGGAGTGGTGCCGAGCTGGGTGCGGAAGCGGCGGTGGAGGGTGGCCTGGCTGACGGCGGCGCGGGCGGCGAGGTCGGCGACGGTGAGAGGGGTGCCGAGCCGGGCCTGGGCCCAGGCCAGTACGGGGGCCAGGGAGGTGTCCGGGATGTCGGGGACGGGGCGTTCGACGAACTGGCGCTGGCCGCCGTCCCGGTGGGCGGCGAAGACGAGGCGGCGGCTCACGGAGTTGGCGGCCTCGGCGCCGTGGTCACGGCGGACGAGGTGCAGCCCGAGGTCGAGGGCGGCCGCGCTGCCCGCCGCGGTGAGGATGTCGCCGTCGTCGACGAAGAGCACGTCCGGTTCGAGCCGTACGGCGGGGAAGCGGTCCCGGAAGGAGGCCGCCCACTGCCAGTGCGCGGTGGCCCGGCGGCCGTCCAGTACGCCGGCCTCGGCGAGGGTGAAGGCGCCGCTGCAGAAGCCGACGAGGCGGGCGCCGCGTGCGTGGGCCCGCCGGACGGCGTCCAGTACGGCGGGGCGGCGCGGTACGTCGGTGTCGGGGCGGTTCGGGACGATCAGGGTGTCGGCGGTGTCGGCCAGGTCGTCGAGGTCGCCGACGCCGGCGAGGGTGAAGAAGCCGTCCCGCATGAGGGTGCGGGGCTCGGGGGAGCAGAGGGCGAAGTCGTAGAGGCGCCCGCCGAGTTCGGGTCTGCGCAGGCCGAATATCTCGGTCGCGCAGCCGAGCTCGAAGGGGTTGGAGTTCTCGTCGACGATCACGACGACGCGGTGCGGGGCGTGGGCCGGAGTGCGGGCCGGAGGCGTCCGGGCGGTCGCCGGGGCGTGCGAGGAATCTTGCGGCATATGCGATTTCTAGCACTCGCGGGCGCGGGACCGGCGGCCGAGGATGAGTCCATGAACAGTGAACCTCTCGCCCTCGACCGGGCGTTGGCCTCCTTCGACGCCCTGTGGAGCCCGCGCATCGTCACCCGCGTCAACGACTACGACGTACGGATCGCCAAGGTGAAGGGGGAACACATCTGGCATGTGCACGATGACACCGACGAGTTCTTTCTGGTGATCGACGGCGAGCTGGTCATCGGGCTCCGGGACGCGGACGGCGAGCGTGCGGTGACGCTGCCGGCCGGGTCGGTCTTCACCGTTCCGCGAGGCACCGAACACCGGCCGTACTCCGCCGACGGCGCCTCGATCATGATGTTCGAGCCCAGCGGGACGCTGACCGTCGGCGACCGGCACGACGAGGTCCCGGACCATGTGGAGGCGACCACGGGGCACGCGCTGGCGCCGTGAGCGCGCGCCGCGCGGCACCCCGGACCGGGCAACGGAAATTGGCCGGAATGGCTATGCGGCGAGGAGGGCGGGGGCCCTCTCGGCGGGGGGACGGGCGGTAGATCCCCATGTCGTGGCGCCCGGTGCGGCGGGCGCCGCGGCCGGACCGGGCGGCGGATTCTTTCCGGTCCGGTAATTAATCCTTCCCGTTCCGGTCTTTTACTGCGCCCGCGAACCCGCTCTAGAGTCGAGACATCGGGGCGGCGGCCGATTATGCACGGTGCCGCGATGAATCGGCCCGCAATTAGTCTTTCCCTTCCGGTGTGCGGCGCGATTATCGTCGATTCGTCGAGTCGGCCAGGTGTTTCCCGCAAGAGTGGGTGACCGGCCATGTGGAATACCTTGGAGCATTCGTGACGACCACACCGGAAGAGCAGCAGATCACCCAGCACCGCGCGGAACCGGCCCGTCCGGCACCGCCCGGACGCCCTCCGCGCTGGAAGCAGACCATTCTCACTTTCGTCGGCATCTACCCGATGCTGACGGTCTTCCAGCTGATCTGGGGAAAGGAACTGGCCGCCCTTTCCCTGCCGCTCCGCGTCCTGATCATTGTCGCGGTCATCGCGCCGCTCGCCACCTATGTCGTCTTCCCGGCCCTGACCAAGCTGGCCGGACCGCTGATGAGGCCGGCGGCGCCGCGAACGAGGCCCACCAGCTGAGCCACACCGAAACGGGGGAAGTTCCGCATGTCTCAACTCCTGCCCGAAAACGATCGGGTCGGGGGTGCCCTCCTTGATGTGGAGGGCACCCATACACGTACGGTCCTCATGGACATACGCTCCCTGGACACATTCCTGAAGCTGTGCGCCGAGGAATACCTGAGCTGCACCCCGGAGGAACCGCCGGGCTGTTTCGCCGTCCTGGTCGGTTCGCTCTTCGGCGATATCGCGCATATCAACCGGCTTGAATTCGCCCGGAACGTAAGGGCGTCCGACCGCACCGCGGAGTCGGAATTCGCGGCCAATATCGTGCCCTGCTTCGGCGCCGCGTACAACAACAAACGCCGCGGCTACTGGTGCGACGCGAAGGACCTCCTGCGCATCGACCGCGAGGCGCAGCGCGACGGCCTGGACATCGTCGGCTCCATCCATCTGCATCCCGACTGGCACCGGATCGGCCCCGCGCACGAGCGCGGTCTGCAGATCAGCGAGCGGACGACGCCGATGGACCGCCATATGTTCGCCAACACCCGCTGGCCGATCAACATGATCTGCTATCTGGAGGGCCGGGAGACCGTATTGCTGCCGACCCTCGGCGCCTGGGCGCCGCCGCACGACGCGCCCCACGGGGAAATCCCCGGCGCATGTGCTCCGCTCGCGCTCCGGGTGCGCGACACCGCGGGAGAACTCCTGGAGGGGGACTCGCTGCGGCTTCCCCCGATCGAAAGGTGAGGTGAACCGATGCACGTCGTCATCGCCTGGTGGGATCTGGCCGAGTCGTCCCAGACCATCGATTCGCTGCGGACCTACCTCCGCGACGAGTCCGTGACCGCCTTCACGGACGTACCCGGGCTCCGCCTGAAGACCTGGATCTCCGACCGGGCCGCCAACCGCTGGGGGGCGGTGCTCCTGTGGGAGTCGCGGGAGGCCGCGGCCCAGCCGCTGCCCGGCCGCGCGCCGGAACTGATCGGCTACCCGCCCGCCGCCCGCTTCGCGTTCGACGTGGAGGCGACGGTCGAGGGCCGGTACACCCAGGAGGCGCTCGCCGGACTGGGGCTCGCCTTCACGCAGTGACCGTTGCGCACGACCGCCGCTCCGGACCCTCCGTCCGGCCGGGCCAACGTCCTTTCTTTCCTGCAATGTTGAACCATCACACGATTTTGGGGGTGGTTTACAGTGAGGGCGTCGCTTGAGCTGTACGGGGGGTCTGGTGGCAACGAATCTTTCCACCTGGAAAACAGGGGCCGCTGAAGGTGCCACCCGTCCGCGGGCGGCGGACCCTCAATTCCTCACCCGTGGTGGACACATGAATATCGAATTGCGGCACTTCCGTTACGCCATAGCCGTCGCCGAAGAACTCAGCTTCACCCGCGCCGCCCAACGCCTGCATGTCGCCCAGTCGGCGCTCTCCGCACGGATCAAGGAAATGGAAGCGGAACTCGGCGTCGCACTTTTCCACCGGACCACCCGACGGGTGGAACTGACGGAGGCCGGCAAGAGATTCGTCGCGGAGGCCGAACACGCGCTGCGCCACCACGAAGAGGCACTGCGTCAGGCCCGCGATGCGGCGAGCAGCATAAGAGCCAGACTCAAGGTCGGCTTCCAGGGGGTGGCGGCGCTGGAGCTGACCCCCCTGATACTCGACGCGTTCGAGGGCCGATGTCCGGGCGTGGAAGTCGAGATGTGCCGCTACGACTGGGACGACCCCTCGGCGGGCGTCAACAGCCAGGAGGTCGATGCGGCCTTCGTACGCCCACCGTTCCAGGCCCGCGACCTGAAGATGGAACCGCTCTTCGCGGAACCCCGGGTCGCGGTGCTGCCGCATCGCCACCGCTTCGCGGCACGCCCGCGCGTCCACATCAACGAACTCCTCAGCGAGCCCTTCGTGCTGCGCCGCAGCCCCGACCGGATCTGGGCGGACTACTGGATGTGTGCCGAATACCGGCGGCGGCTGGACATGCCGCGGCTGGTCGAGGTCTCCAGCGCGGACGACGAGCTGCAGGCGGTCGCGGCCGGCCGGGCCATCAGCATCACACCGGCCGCCGCCGCCCGCTTCTACCCCCGCTCCGGCATCGTCTACGTACCGGTGGAGGGCGTGAGCCCCAGTACCGTCGCGCTCGCCTGGTCCCACAGCGCCACGAACCCGGCGGTGGCGGCCTTCGCCAAGGCGGTCCGCCAGGTCTGCCGCACCAAGACCCACATCCTGCGCACGATCACCGACCCGATGGGCACGCTCACCACGGACCTGCGGGGCCGCGCGGGATGACCGGACCCCGTACGGCAGCAGCCTGAGACCCGGGTGGCGGACGCCGTCCGGCGCCCGCCACCCCGTCTCAGCCGCCGCAGCCCGCCCCGACGGGAGCGCGCGGGGCCTCCTCCCGCCGCTCCGCGGCCCGCAGCCGCACCTGCGCGCCATGGCGCAGCTGCGGCATCGGCCGCGGATCGGGGTCCGGCACGAACCGTGCCCCCTCGGCCCGGTACGACCACGCGGGACCCCGCTCGACCAGACGGGCCAGCGCCCAGGCGAAATCGATGATGTCCTGCTCGGTGATCCCGCAACCGATGCTGGCCCGGACCGCGCTGCCACTGTCATGGCCCTCACCCAGAAGGTGCTTGACCAGCGGGTGAGCGCAAAAACGCCCGGTCCGTACGGCGATGCCGTACTCCGCGGACAGCGCCGCCGACAGCAGGCCGGGCTCCCGGCCCCGCACGCTGAACGTCACGGTGCCGACCTTCGGATGCCGCCCGTCCCACATGCGGTGCAGGCACAGCCCCGGAATGCGGGCCAGCTCCCGCTCCAGCAGCGCGGTGAGCCGCTCCTCCTCCTCGACGAGGCCGGAGCGAAGCGGAGCATGCAGCACCTCACACGCCGTCGCCAGGGCGTAGTTGCCCAGAAAGTTGGGCGACCCGGCCTCGTGCCGCTGGGGAGAAGGAGCCCAGGCCACCGTCGGCAGGTCGACATGCCGGGTGGCGCCGCCGCCCACGAGATAGGGCGGCGCGGCGTCCAGCCAGTCGGGGCGGCCGACCAGCACGCCGGCGCCGTAAGGGGCGTAGAGCTTGTGCCCGGAGAAGGCGACGTAGTCGACATCCCAGCCGGTCATGTCGAGGGGCCGGTGCGGGGCGAGCTGCGCGGCGTCCACCGCGATCCGCGCCCCGTACCGGCGGGCCACCCGGGCCAGTTCGGCGACCGGCCACACCTCACCGGTGACATTGGAGGCCCCCGCGAGAGTCACCAGGCGGGAGCCGCGGCCCCCGCCCGCACCCCGGACCGCCGCGGCCAGCGCCGCGTCCAGGAGCACCAGGGCGTGCTCCGGGCTCTCGGGCACCGGAAGCCGGTGCACGGTGCGCCGCTCCCACGGCAGGAGATTGGCGTGATGCTCGGTGGCGAAACCGAACACCTCGCAGTCCTCCGGCAGGGCGTGGGCCAGCAGATTGAGCGAGTCGGTGGTGTTGCGCGTGAAGATCACCGTGTCGTCGGGGCGAGCGCCGGTGAAGGCGCGTACCGACTCCCGGCAGGCTTCCTGCAGTTCGGTACAGACCGCGGAGGGAAAACCGTCCCCCCGGTGCACACTGCCGTACCAGGGCAGTATTTCGTCCACCGCATCGCGCACCTGCGTGGCGCACGGCGCGGTGGCGGCGTAGTCCAGATCAAGCCGACGGACTTCTCCGCCGGTCACCAGGGGCACCCATTGCCGGTCCCCCACCAGTGCCGTCGTCCCCATTGGTATTTCTTCCGTCATGACTTCCCCCGTCATGCTTCCCCCGACGTCATACGTACCGCTCACCGACACGGCAGTTGCGCGGTCTCCGCGCCCCCGGCCACCGCCGGGATGACCGACATGACCGTCCCCGGCGCGACAGCGGTACGGACACCGTCGGCGAAGCGGATGTCGTCGTCGCCCACGTAGACATTGACGAACCGGCGGATCTCGCCGTCCTCGTCGGTGATGCGGTCGCGGATCCCCGGGAACCGGGCTTCCAGGGACGCCAGGACCTCCACCACGGTGGTGCCGGAGGCGGTCACCTCTGCGGAGCCTGAGGTGTAGCTGCGCAGGATGGTGGGCACACGCACGGTTACGGACATGGTTATCCGTTCTCCCCTCGTTCCAGTGTGCTGCCGACCGTACGACGGACGGGCAAAGCAGGGGAAAGTCCAATACGGGCATGATTTATCACCCGCCCGGACACAATTCCCGGACCGGTCGTCCGGCGGAAATGCGCACCGAGCGGTGGCGGGCGGAACGCGGAGGCCGCCGGATCCGCCGGAACGGGTGAACCCTCGCGGCCCCGGGCGCGCGGTGCGCGTCATCGCCACACGGATGGCCGTCCCGCGTGGCGGGCACCGGGGGAGGGCGGGCATGTTGGGGCCAGCGACCAGGAGGCCCCCATGGATCGGAGACCGGACCGGAACCTGCTCCGGAATCTGTGCCGAAAGCGGCTCCGCAGGCCGCCGCGGAATCCGTCCGGGAGCCCGCGCGGGAGACCGTTCCGGGGCCCGATGAAGCCCGCCGCGGCGGGCGTTGCCTTCATAGCCATGGCGACCGTGCCGCTGTCCGCGCCGGGGACCGGGCCGCGCGCAGGGGCCGGGGCACCGCTGGTGATCGCGCACCGCGGCGCCTCCCGCTACGCGCCCGAGAACACCCTCGCCGCCGTGGACGCCGCCTACGACCGCGGCCTCACCTGGGTCGAGAACGACGTCCAGCGCACGAAGGACGGCCAACTGGTGGTGCTGCACGACACCACACTCGAGCGGACGACCGACGTCGAAAAGATATTCCCCGGTCGGGCGCCCTGGCGGGTACGCGATTTCACCGCGGCCGAAATATCGCGCCTCGACGCCGGAAGCTGGTTCGGGCCGCGGTTCGCGGGGGAGCGGGTGCCCACCCTCGCCGATTATCTCCGCCGTCTGGACCACAACGACCAACGGCTGCTGCTGGAGATCAAGTCGCCCAAGTCCTACCCCGGGATCGAGGCAGGCGTCGTCCGCGAACTCCGCCGCCGCGGTTGGCTGGATCGCGCGCATGTCAGGAGCCGGCTGGTCGTCCAGAGCTTCTGCGTGAAATGCGTAAAGGCGGTCCATGGCCTGGTGCCCCAGGTACGTACGGGAATTCTGGGATCGCCCCGCCTGGCCGAACTGGCGCGTTACGCCCGATTCGCCGACGAGATCAACCCCCGTATGTCGGCCCTCAGTTCGCGCTGGATCAAGGCCGTCCACCGGTTGCGCGGCCCACACGGCAGGCCGTTGGAGGTCTATGCGTGGGGTGTGGGGAAGAACACGGGCGTACGGGAGGCGCGGGCCCGGGGGATTGAAGGGGTCATCACCTAGGGCGCATTGCGGGGGCATTGTCTTGATTTCGCGGGTAGCCGGATCCGGATACCCGCGGGCCTTTGCCGCACAGTACGTTCAGGGGGCGTGAAGGAGCTGTGGAAGCCGGACAAGCGGCCGGTGAGCCGCGCCGGGCGGGGATTTACTGGATTCCCGTGACCCGGCTAGGGTGCCAGGGATGTTCGACGCCGCCACACTCCCCGTTAAAGAACCAAGACGCAGGATGAGGCTTTTGGGTTCCGATGTGGGGCCCGGTGCGGGCCCGCGTCCAGCCCCTCCTCAGGGTTCGTTCCAGGAGGGCCCTTGAAGAACGATTTTCCGGCGTACGGCGAGCGGCGGGCGCCTCTTCCCCCGCAGCGGCAGGTGCCCGACGCGGCATCGTACGACCCGCTGAGAGCGGGCACGGCGACCGCCACCATGGCGCCGGCCGCCGCGACGGCCACCGGCACCGGTGCGGCCACCGGCATCGGCACAGCCGCCGCCACCGCCACCGCCACCGTGCCGGGCACCGCCGACCGGCCGGCGCCGCAGGCCGGCCCGGACCGCCCCGGCACACGTGCCAGGCCCGCCGCCGGGTCGCACGGCAGGCACAAGGCACGCAAGGCGCGCGGCAAGGCCCAGGCCGGTGCCGACGCCAAGGGAAAGCCCCGCGACGCGTTCTTCGACAACGCGAAGTACCTGGCCATCGTGCTGGTGGCGATGGGGCACTCCTGGGAGCCGCTGCGCGACGGCAGCCGGGCGGCGGCCGCGCTCTACATCACCGTCTACGCCTTCCACATGCCGGCGTTCATCATCATCTCCGGCTACTTCTCGCGCAGTTTCGACATGCGCAAGGACCGCCTCCAACGGCTGATCACCGGCGTCGCCGTCCCCTACATCCTCTTCGAGGTCGCCTACACCCTCTTCAAGAGGTGGGCGGACGACGATCCGCACTACCCCATCAGCCTCACGGACCCCTGGTATCTCACCTGGTTCCTGCTGGCACTGTTCGTCTGGCGCCTGACCACCCCGCTGTGGAAGATCGTGCGCTGGCCGGTCCCGCTCGCGCTGTCCATCGCCGCGCTCGCCTCCATATCGCCGGACATCGGCGACGACCTGGACCTCCAGCGGGCGCTGCAATTCCTGCCGTTCTTCGTCGTCGGGCTGTGCCTGAAGGCCGAGCACTTCAAGCTCGTACGCCGCAAGAAGGCACGCATCGTCGCCGTACCGGTCTTCGCCGCCGCCCTGGTCTTCGCCTACTGGGCCGCGCCGCGCATGAACGCCGCCTGGTTCTACCACCGCGACAGCGCCCAGGAACTGGCCGCTCCCTGGTGGAGCGGCGTGATCATGACGCTGGCGATGTTCGGCTGCTCGCTGGTCCTGGTGGCCTGCTTCTTCGCCTGGGTGCCGGGCCGCACGATGTGGTGCACGGCGCTGGGCGCGGGCACCCTCTACGGCTACCTCCTGCACGGCTTCGTGGCCAAGGGTTCCCGCTTCTGGAACTGGTACGACAACCCGTGGGTGCACAAGCCCTGGGGCGCCGTGCTCATCACCCTCGCCGCCGGCACCCTCATCACCGTGCTGTGCACACCACCGGTGCAGCGGATGTTCCGCTGGGCGATGGAGCCCAAGATGACCTGGGCCTTCAAGAAGGACCCGGTGGGGATGGCCCGCAGCCGGAACTGAACGTCAGGGGCGCACGAACAACGTCAGGGGCACCCGTTCCACCGCCAAACCCGGTGGAGCAGGTGCCCCTGACACGTCCAGCGGTGGCACGGCAGGCACGCCGCTGCCCTCGCGATCGCCGTTTCGACGACTACCTGTCCCGCATCGGCTACGAGGGCGACCGGACACCGCACCTCGGGCGTCGCGCATCGACCATTGGGGCATCGAGCATCGAGCATCGGGATTCGGGCGGCGGCCGAGCGAACATCGGACGACGGCGGTGAAGCTCTATCGCACGACGGCGATGCCCTCGATCTCCACCAATGCCGCCTCGTCCCACAGCCGGGTCGCGCCGATCACCGCCATGGCCGGGTAGTCGCTGCCGACCAGCCGTTTCCACACCCGGCCGATGTCCGGAGCGCGTCGACGGTAGTCGGCGACATCGACGGCGAAGATGGTGAGCTTGGCCAGATCGGACGGGCCGGCGCCCGCGGCCGCCGCCGCGTCCAGGAGGTTCCGCAGCGCCCGCTCGAACTGCGCGACGATGCCGACCCCGACGATCTGCCCTTCGAGGAGGGCGGTCTGCCCGGCGAGGAACACCATGGTCCCGGAGGTGGCCCGGACGGCATGGCTGAATCCCGTCGGCCGCGACAGATGAGGCGGGTTGATGCGCTCCAGGCAGACACCGGAGCCGCCCGAGCCCGAGTCGGAACTGCCCGATGTGCCCGAGGTGCCGTCGGCGCCCGACGCCGACGGCAGCGGCGGCACAGGGGTATCAGCGCTCATGCTCATCTCCGGTGGGCTCCCTCCGCCGCCTACGCCTCTCGTACACCCAGGGATTGAAACGCGTCCCGCTCCCTCTGGGGAAGCTCTTCGCCGGAGAAGAAGAGATCGAAATCGGCCACCGACGGGCGTCACCCGCAGCCGCCCGCCCGCAGCTGTTCCGGTGGGGCGACGCCGAGCTTCGGCCGACTGTCGCGTGGTCGGCCGGCCGGGTGCGTCTCCGGTGGCCGCTCGCCTCACCTTGCGCCTACGTCAGGTTCCGCCAGCCACGTTCCGCTTGCCGTCGGGTGTTCCCCGTTGCTTTTCCTCCCTCCGTTTCTCTTCTTTTCTCTTTGCTTTCCTTCGCTTCGTTTCACTTCGCGTCTGCGTAGCAATCCACCACTGCCGTAGTGAACGGAAAGCGCACCGGTGTGTCCCCGAAGGCGATCCGGCCCGCCGCCGCGGCGGCCGTCGTAATGGCTTCGGAGACCGTGCCGGATTCCTCGGCCGGGCAGTGCACGATCACCTCGTCGTGCTGGAAGAACACCAGCTCGGCGCGGAGCCCGCCCCGGGACAGCGCGTGGCGCAGGGCGGCCAGCATCAGCAGGGCCCAGTCGGCGGCGCTGCCCTGGACGACGAAGTTACGGGTGAACCGGCCGCGGGCGCGGGCCGCCGAGCTGCTGCCGTAGCCGGAAGGGCCCGCTTCCTCCTGGGGGAGGCCCGCCTCGTCGGGTGGTGTCACGGACGCGGGCGGGCAAGTGCGGCCCATCCAGGTGCGCACCAGGCGGCCCTCCTCGCCGGCCCGGGCCGCGTCGTCGACACAGGCCACCGCGGCCGGGTATCGGCGGCGCAGGTCGGCCATGTGCTTGAGGGCGTCGCCGGACGTCTGGCCGTAGATGGCGCCGAGCAGGGCGAGCTTGGCCTGGGCGCGGTCGCCGCGGAAGGCGCGGGCGGCGAGGTCGGCGTAGAGGTCCTCGCCGCTGCCGGCCACCTCCATCAGTCCGCGGTCACGGGAGATGGCGGCCAGCACCCGGGGCTCCATCTGGTCGGCGTCGGCGACCACCAGGCGCCACCCCGGGTCGGCGATCACGGCCTGCCGGATCACCTTGGGGATCTGCAGCGCGCCGCCGCCGTTGGTGGTCCAGCGGCCGGAGACCGTGCCGCCGGGGAGGTATTCGGGGCGGAAGCGGCCGTCGCGCACCCATTGCTGCAGCCAGGACCAGCCATGGGCGGTGTGCAGGCGGTAGAGGGACTTGTAGGCCAGGAGCGGGGCCACTGCGGGATGGTCGATCCCCTGGAGTTCCCACTTACGGGTGGAAGAGAGGGGGATCCCGGCTCGGGCAAAGGCTCTGATGATGTCGTTCGGCAGGTCCGGGCGCACCCGCTCGCCGGGCCCGAAGGCGCGCGACACCTCTTCCGCCAGTTCCGCCATCCGCCGCGGTTCGAGGCCGCCCGGATAGCGTTCGCCCAGAAGTCCGTTCAGCACCTTGCGGTGCACATCCGCCCGCCAAGGGATCCCGGCCTGTGTCATCTCGGCGGCGACCAGCATGCCCGCCGACTCGGACGCGAGCAGCAGCCGCATCCGCTCCGGGTGCTCGGTCTTGGCCGTACGGGTCACCTGGTCGGCGTACACCTCGAGCAGCGCCGTCAGCTCGTCCGTGCCGGGCGGCAGCGGCACCGGCCCCGGCTCGAACAGCGACGGCTGGGTCTCGGCGGCCCGCGCCGGTGCGTCCTCCGGGACCGGGAGGCGGTGCAGTCGTGCCCAGGCGGCGGCCAGCGAGCGCGGCTGGCCGGACTGGCCCTCCTCGTGGCCGATCAGCAGGGCTTCGGCCGCCTCGACGTCGTAACAGCGCGCCACGCGTACCCCGGCCGCCAGCAGGCGCCGGTAGAGCTCGGCGGTGGACCGCCACACCCACCGTTCGACGTCGGGACGCGCTCGGATCGCCTCGGCGAGCGAGGGCTCTTCGCTCACCGGTCCGGCGGCCCGGCCGTCCGGAGTGAGCGGGCAGAGACGAGCACCCCCGTCGCCCGTCTCCGCCACTGCCCATCTCATGTCCCTGAGTCTCGCACCAGGGTCTGACAATCGCCCTGACCTGGGCATTCGTCACCTTGGCTCAGGTACAGCGCGCCAGATGGGCGTCCTCCGCCCCCCAGCTCCGTCCTCGGCACCCGCCCGAGCGCAGGGTGCCCCGCATGGCCCAGGTCTTCACCATGAAACGCGACGCCGGCGCCCGCTGTACGGCATCGTGGCGCGGGCTCCATCTGCCGTGTGGTGAGGGCCAGTTGGGGCGCAGTGGCCCCTTGTGACCGCCCGCCTCCGGCCGGTCGACCGCTCCCTGATCTGCGCGCGGCCGGATCCGTCGTACGAGGTATCGGGCGGCGGGCGGCGTCAGGATCCGCTGTCGCAGCCGCCGGACCGGCACCCGTGCATGCGTCACCTTCGCACCGGCACGGCACATGGACCCGCTGACGTCCACGGGCGTCCCGATAGCCGCTGGTAATTACTGATGAGCGGGATCGCCGCCGATGGCTCGGACGACCGACATAGGAACCGGGGTGATATGCGAAGATGGGAAATGGTTGTGCATCGGAACGAAGTGATGTCACCTTCACCCGGATGCTCCACTACCTCTTTCCAGGTTGGTGCGTTGAGCAGCTTGTCGCTCTAAGCGGCGCGTAACAGATCCCCGAATGCTGCTCAGTGAAGAGGTTCACAGTGAAGCTTGTATCAAAGGCTGTTGTCCTGTCCGCCGCCGCCGGTGTGGCCGTTGTGGGCGGGGCCGGAGTGGCCGCTGCCGGTGGCGGCGGCGGTGCCCACGCCGTTGGTGGCGCCAAGAACTCCCCCGGTGTCCTTTCCGGCAATCTCGTCCAGATTCCGGTCCACGTTCCGGTCAACGTCTGCGGGAACACCGTTGAGTTCGTCGGGCTGCTCAGCCCGGCGTTCGGTAACCGCTGCATCAACCGCTGACCGCTACCTGGCGTCAGACAGGGCCGGTACGTGCTCTCCGTACCGGCCTTTGCATGTCCGGTACGCGGCCCCCATCCGGAACTCGGCACTAATTTCCGGGACCCGGCAGCGTCCGCACCTCCGCTCGGATGCAGTGATATGTGTCTATGGGCATGTGGCATTTGGGTGAATGGGCGAAACCGCGTCCTCTGAGGCGAGTTGACCAGTGCGCTCCGGATACGGGGACTCCGCTTCGGGAAGGGTAAGTAGTGATCAAGAAGGTCCTGGCTGCGACGGCGGTAGCCGCCTCCGTCGTCGGAATCTCGGCGACAGTCGTCACCCAGGCGATGGCGATCGGTGATCGCAACAGCACCTCGACGGGCAACGGCAATGGCGTCCGGTCGGCGTTGGGTAATTCCCTCACGCATGGCAAGTTGAGCCCGCGGATGGAACTCATCCAGGGCTCGCTGAACAAGTCCTGCGTGGCCGTGCCGCTCAAGGCGAACGTCGCCCGTGCCTTCGGCTTCCTGTCGGGTGCGGCGCGGGGCGTCAATGCCCTGTCGTCGCCGCGGAAGCAGCAGTGCGCGGAGAACTCGACGCGGGCCAAGGGCGACGAGGCGCTGTCGCACATCGTGGACGACATTCCGGTCCCGGCCGGCAACGGAGTCCACAAACGCTGATCCGGTCATCGGCCGCACACCCGGGGCTGCCGGCTTCCTCCTTGCGGGCGGGCCGGGGCATGCGGCACCCCCTCTTACGGACCGTAGGGGAATTCTAGGTTCCCTTTTCGGTAGGAATTCGTATTCGGTGAGTCCCTCGCCTGTTCGAACTGCGGTAGTTTTCTCGCGTCGTATGCGCGGTGGCAATCTCCCGAAAGTGCTTTGCATCATTCGGGCGATTCTTCCAAAACTTTGCCGCGGGAGTTTCGTTGGCGAGGGGGAATTGTTACCAATAGTGGCAGCGGAGTTACGGGCGAGCAGGTATCCGCCCGTGCGACACGACGGTCGTGATCGCTACGGACCCGCTGCAGGAAGGGCTGAAAGTGAAGTACGCAAAGGTCGCTGCAGTTACGGCCGGCACGCTCATGGCAGTGGGCGCGGCTGCGCCGGCGTTCGCCGACGCGCACGCCAAGGGTGGCGCCAAGCACTCCCCCGGCGTGCTCTCCGGCAATGTCGTCCAGCTGCCGGTCCACGTTCCGGTCAACGTCTGCGGGAACACCGTCGAGTTCATCGGGCTGCTCAGCCCGGCGTTCGGCAACCGCTGCCTCAACCGCTGAACGCAGAATAATTCGAGCCAAGTCGCTCTGACCGGCCCCGGTACGCAGTCCATGCGTGCCGGGGCCGTCGGCGTTCGGCGGCGGTCACCGGAAACGGGAACGGTTCGCTTCTTTCGGGTGGCGTTGCCAAGAAGGCGGAACTTCGGAGTTTCTCCGGGGGGCGGGACTCGTTAGTCAGGGCGAAAGCGGTGATCCGAGCAGCGAAGTGTTTGCTCGCGCGGCGCTGGTGTCGCGAGCCCCTCAAGCACCGCCCCGAGAAGGGACAGCGAAAAAGTGAAGTACGCGAAGTCTGCCGCGATTGTTGCCGGATCTGTCATGGCGATCGGCGCGGCCGCCCCCGCTTTCGCCGCCGGCTCCACGGCCCCGCGCCCCACGACCCCGCGCATGAGCTTCAACGGCGGTCTGGCGGACGCGCTGAGCAACGAACGACTGGATGGCCGCCAGGTCGCGCCGCTGGTCAAGACGGTCAAGGACGCGGCGAAGACCGTGAAGGCCGGGCCCAAGAATTTCCTCCACGGCAATCAGGTCGACGGCACGCGGTCGCTGCTCGGCGGGCTGCCGCTCACGAAGTGATCAGTGGGTGGGTGTGATCTGAACTTCGCAGATTTCATCGATCTCGCCGACTTCGCCTTCTTTCCGGTGTGCCCGGTGGATTACGTCGGTGGTTTTCCTGCGGAATCCCAGGTCGGCCGGGCCCCGAGGCGACGGTCACGGGCATCCGGGCTCGCTGGACAAGCCCCGCGTCGCTCCGGCCGCCGAGGGGAATGTGGCCGGTGCCTCGCGTCGTGGTCGCCCGCAAGGTGCGGTCCTGGACTTCGCTGTCGCTGTGCAGTCCTCGCCGCAGAACCAGCAGTGCATCGAGAAAGTCCACCCGAGCCAAGGTTGACGAGCCGTTGTCGCACATTGTCGTCGACATCCCGGTCCTTTCCGGGAACGGCACGGGAAACCGCTGACCGGCCGGATAGTGCCCGGGTCGCCCAGACCTCCTTCTTCTGGGCGACCCGGGTTTTTTGCTGCGTATGCGTGTGATAATCGGCGGGCGAAATGCAGAATTGTTATTCGGTCGTGACCGGACCGGGTCGCTCTCTTTCGTTGTTCAAGGCGTGTGGAGGGACGCATGCCAATGCCCTTGCGAGATTGATGGGGTTGCCAGGGCATTGGCATGCCGGTCGGCGACGTGAACGCCGGAACAGCGGAATCGGGCCCGCGTCGCTGTCGGCGACGCGGGCCCGGTGACGTTTCCGGGTCAGGTGATTCCGCCGGAGAGTCTGGGCAGTGTCGGCAGGCCCGGGAGATCGGGGGCCGGCAGTCCGCCGAGCGTAATGCTGACGATGACGTTTGCCAGCGCGGTGATGCTGCTTGCCGCGGCGCTGGTCACCGTGGCCGGATCGCCGGCCGAAATCGCCTTGAGCAAGGCATCGACCCTTGCCTGGAGGCCGGTCAGGGCGTCGGCCCGCAGATCGGTGGCGGCCTTTTGGCTGCCGGGCTTCGAACCGTTGCCGGGCCGTGAACCGTTGTCGGGCCGTGAACCGTTGTCGGGCTGTGAGATGGACGGCGTCGAGGGAATTGCGGGCGAGGCCTGCTGGGCGGCGCTGATGGCGTTTCTGATGGCCGTGGTGTAGGTGGCCAGTTGATCCGGGGTGAGTCTGCCGCTGTCGGCGGATGCCAGGACGTCATTGATCAGGTCGGTCACCGGTTTGAGCACTCCGGAGATATCGCCCAGGTTTTTGGCCTGGGCTTTGAGGGGACCGGTGTTCGGCAGTGGGGCCCGATGCGCGGAGGCGCCGGTGGAATGTTCCGGGTCGCCCATGGACGCGATGGCCTCTCCCGCGGCGCCCACCGCGAGGGCTCCGCACGCGGCGGCGGAGATGAGCAGACCGGCCTTCCGGGAGATGCGCATGGCAGGTTCCTTTCCCGTGCTGTGCGAAGGAGCCGCGCGGTGCGGGGGACTCATCGCCACCCTGCGAACGGAATTGACGGTCTGCAAGATCTGGTGCGGCAGATGGGCGAGGCGGCGTGGTCGGAAGTCCCAATGACGGCTTATGGGCAGGCGCAATTCCCTCTGTTCGGGTGAGGGTGCGGAACTCGCGCCCGCGTGGGGGTTGGTGGAAGGGGGCTCCCGTACCGGGAGTTCCCTCTCCCGAAGGGTTATGCGCAATGACGAGGACGTGCGCAATGACGAGGACGTGCGCAATGACCAAGACGTGCGCAATGACGAGGACGATGGCGGGTGCCGTCGGGGCGTCGCCGCCGGCTGGGATCTCCGCGGCGGCCGTGCCGTAGGGGAGGGGGCCGGTGAACGGCACGGCAGCGGTTCGCCCGCCGTGCGGGCCCGTCGCGGAGGAGCCGGGGTTCGGCGGCCGGCCGAGCGGGTCCGGCGGGCCGCTCGGCCTGGGCCGCCCGGCCGAGGCGGTCATCGGCATCGCCGGACGATTCGGCCGCGCGCCGTCGTCTCTGCGCCGCCGGGCGGACTGCGGCTGGAAGCCGCCCGGCGGGCGTGCGACGGGTTGTGTGGATCAACGCATGAAGCCCGTGTCCGGCACGGGAAGGATCGTTCTTTCGCCCGTTGGTGGAGACCCCTCTGTCAGGGGCCCGACGTGGCCTTGGGGTGCGGTTCGGGTGCGGTGTGTGATCCGGGAGACCGTACGGCCGGAAACTGGCAAAATTGCATTAAACCCGTAAGGGGAAGCCTCGGGCGAAGCTGCAAACAGAAGCCACAAGCAGAAGCAGCAAATGGAAGCCGCAAAGCCGACTGATCGGTGAGGTGTGGGCCATGCGTATCGCACTGGCGCAGACGGACTGCGTGCTGGGTGAGGTGCCGGAGAATATCGGCATCGCCCAGGAGCAGATCAAGCAGGCGGCGGAGCAGGGCGCCGAGCTCGTCGTTTTTCCCGAACTGAGCCTGCACGGTTATCACTTGGGGGCGCTCAAGCGCGATACCTCCATCGAGTCGCGCGATCCCCGGCTCCTGGAGCTGAGCATCCTCGGGCCCGATGTGCTGGTCGGCCTGCACGAGCACACCGTTCTGCGGGCGTACAACACCTCGGCGTACTACGCGGAGGGGGCGATGGTGCATGCGCACCGCAAGCTCTATCTGCCGAACTACCTTGCGTGGGAGGAGCGCAAGCACGTCAGTCCGGGCCAGTCGATGCGCGCGTACGACCTGTCGAAGTCGGCGAGCGGCGGGCGGGGCGCCACGCTGGTGTGCAATGACGCGTGGCAGCCGGTGCTGCCGTGGCTGGCGGTGCAGGACGGCGCCGAGGTGCTGTTCGTGCCGACCAACAGCGCGGCGAGCCTGGACCCGGAGGCGATGGACACCGTTCTGTACTGGGACACGCTGCTGTCCTATACGGCGCGGATGCTGCAGTGCTGGGTGGTGTTCGTCAACCGGGTGGGGAACGAGCACGGCGCCACGTTCTGGGGCGGCTCGCGGGTGGTGGATCCGCGGGGGACGGTGGTGGCGCAGGCGCCCAAGTGGGAGCCCGCGCTGGTCACCGTGGACATCGATCCCGCCGAGGCGCGTCGGCAGCGGCGCGCGGTGCCGCTGGTGGCCGAGGCCCGGCTGGGGCTGGTCGACCGCGAGGTGCGGCGGCTGATCGACGAGGGCGGGGACAGCTGAGGGCAGGCGGGGCGGGGCGGTCGGGACCGGACGGGGCGCGGGTCGGCCAGGGGGCGGCCGCGGCCGTCAGCGGCTGGGGGTGGACTCCGGGCGGGGCGTCTCGGCCGGGCGCTCGTCCTTGAGGGCCTTGGCCTCGGACTTGAGGATGCGCATCGACCGGCCGAGGCCGCGTGCCATGTCCGGGACCTTCTTCGAGCCGAAGAGCAGGACGAGGACCGCGAGGATCAGGAGGAGGTGCCAGGGCTCGAAGGCGTTGCGGAGCATGGTCGCTCGCTTTCGTCGGGTGATGCCTGGGGACGGTCTGTCCAGTATTACCCGAACGGTCCGGCCGCCCGGTCCAGGGGGCGCCCCTGGGCCCGGACGGCCGGGGGCGGCTACCAGCTGGACTTGCGCACGCCCGGCAGATGGCCCTGGTGGGCCCCTTCGCGCAGCCGTACGCGCGAGAGCCCGAAGGCGCGGAAGTAGCCGCGCGGGCGGCCGTCGATGCTGTCGCGGTTACGGACCCGGGTGGCGCTGGCGTCCCGCGGCTGGCGGGAGAGCTCGCGCCGGGCGGCGAAGCGTTCCTCCTCGGGCGTCTGCGGATGGCGGAGGACGGCCTTGAGGACGGCCCGCCGGGCCGCGTAGCGCGCGACCGTGGCGCGTCGCTTCTCGTTCTTGGCGATCTTGCTCTGCTTGGCCATCAGACCTTCTCCCCCCGGGCGCGGATCCGGGCGACGGCCGCCTCGATCCCGATCGTGTCGACGGTCCTGATGCCCTTGGCGCTGAGCGTGAGCCGGACGTGCCGGCCCTCGCTCTCCAGCCAGTAGCGCTTGCGCTGGATGTTGGGGTCGAAGCGGCGTGGGGTGCGGCGGTGCGAGTGGGAGACGGCGTTGCCGAAGCCGGGCTTGCGGCCGGTCAGCTGGCAGTGGGCGGACACGATGCGGTCCTTTCGATGGCCGGGGCCCCGAGGGAGCCCTTATTGAAAATGGAAACCATTTGCGTATACTACCTGCATGGCCCGCAACGAACTACGCCCGGTCGTCAAGCTCCGGTCCACCGCCGGCACCGGCTACACCTACGTGACCCGCAAGAACCGCCGTAACGACCCCGACCGCCTGGAACTGCGCAAGTACGACCCGGTCGCCGGGCGTCACGCCACCTTCCGAGAGGAGCGCTGAGGACAGTCATGAAGCCTGGAATCCACCCCGCGTACGGGCCGGTCGTCTTCCGTGACCGGGCCGCCGACTACGCCTTCCTCACCCGCTCGACCGCGACCAGCGACAAGACCGTCGAGTGGGAGGACGGGAACACCTATCCCGTCATCGACGTCGAGATCTCCTCGGCGAGCCACCCCTTCTACACGGGCACCGCCCGGGTGATGGACACCGCGGGCCGTGTGGAGCGGTTCGAGCGCCGTTACGGCACGTCGTCCGGTCGTCGCGGGGCCCGCTGATGGATCCGCTCGACATCGTGCTGGTGGGCGGGTTGCACGCGGATGCGCGGCGGGCCGCCGTCGAGCGGCTGCTGCGCGCCGTGCCCGGCAGCGTCGCCCTCCACCACGACCTCGCCTCGGCGGCGGACGGCACCGTGCGGCGCACGGTCCGCGACGCCGGCGGGACGCTCGGCACCGGCGACGCCCCGCTGGTCAACGACTGCGCCTGCTGTGCGCTGCGCGAGGACCTGGTCCCCGAGCTGGAGCGGCTGGCCGCGGGCGGGACCTGCCGGCTGGCGATCGTGGAGCTGTGGGACTCGGTCGAGCCGCAGGCGATGGCCGAGGTGGTCACCGCCTGCGGCAGCGAGAACCTTGCGCTGACGGGGGTGATCACGGCCGTCGACCCGGCGCTGTTGCTGCCGTACCTGGGGTGCGGCGACGACCTCGCCGAGGCGGGGCTCGCCGCCGCGGCCTCGGACCGGCGCACCGTCGCCGACACCTGGGCGCGGCAGCTGGAGTACGCACCGGTCCTGGCGATCGCGGAGGGGGAGGAGGCCGCCGAGCCCGCGGACCTCGCCCTGCTGGCGCAGTTGCATCCCACGGCCCGCCAAGTGCCCGTCGCCTCGGGGGAGTTGGCGGCCGTCGCGCGGGCCGGGTTCGATGTGGAGGCGGCGGCGGCGCGGCAGCACCCGGCCTGTGCGCTGCTGCCGCAGGAGGCCGACGCGGAGGGCATCGGCACGCTCGTGTGGCAGCACACCCGGCCCTTCCACCCCGAGCGGCTCTACGCCGCGCTGGAGGACCTGACCTGCGCGGCCGCGCGCAGCCGGGGCCGGTTCTGGCTCGCCGACCGCCCGGACACGCTGCTGTCCTGGGACGCGGCCGGCGGCGCACTGTGCGTGGAGAACGCCGGGCCGTGGCTGGCCTCGCTGCCGGACGCCGCCTGGGAGATGGTGCCGCCGATGCGGAGGGCCGCCGCCGCGCTGGACTGGCACCCCGAGCACGGCGACCGTGCCCAGCATCTGGTGTTCACCTCGCCCGGACTGGACCGCGAGGGGCTGAGTTCCCTGCTGGAGTCCTGCCTGCTCACCGACGCCGAGTACGCGGGCGGCCCGCCGGCCTGGAGGAGCCTGCCGCCCGCCTTCGACCAGCTCCTCGACCCCGTCCCGTAGAACCTGCCGCGGGCCGGCCGCGGCCCGTGCGCCTACCGGCCGTCCCGCCGTAGGGATCCGCCCGCCGCACTCGTGAACCCGCAGCACCCGTGAAGGAAGTCCCTCATGCCCCGTCGGCACGACCCCCGCCACAGGACCACCCCCCGCCCCAATCCGCTGGACGCGGCGGGTATCACCTCCCTCGACTACAAGGACACCGATCTGCTGCGGAAGTTCCTCTCGGACCGCGGCAAGATCCGCAGCCGCCGGGTCACCCGGGTCACCGCGCAGCAACAGCGGCAGCTGGCCCGTGCGATCAAGAACGCCCGGGAGATGGCGCTGCTGCCGTACGCCTCTCGATGACGGGTGGGAGATCCCCCGCGGATGACGCGTAGGGGCCTCCTGCGCCTGTTCGGACGGCCCGCCCTTCTCTAGGGCGGGCCGTCCACGGCTTTCCCGCAGGCGATCACCGGACGCCAGACCCCGGAACCCGAAGGACCCGGCGCCCGTCTCTTCGTCGTCCACGTGGGCGTCCACGAAGGCGTCCATGAGGGTGTCCATGAGGGCTTCGAGCCCGTCGGCCGGTGCCGGGTGCGGGCGCACCGCATCATGAGGGGCGGGCGGGGGTCGATTGTGGCGGAGCGTTCGGGGAAGGCGCTCGACGAGCTGTGACCGGTGCGGCACGCCCTGTCGTGCACGTGCATCTGCGCATGCATCTGCATGTGAACACAGCTATGATCCCCCGCAGTTGACGCCCTTTCTCACTGGGAGAGCCCTGTGCCCGACGCATACAACGGCATGGCCGCAACGGATCTCCGCGATGCGGCCTGGCAGAAGAGCCGGCACAGCAATTCCCAGGGTTCCTGCGTGGAATTCGCGAAGCTTCCCGGGGGCGAGATCGCGGTACGCAACTCCCGCTTCCCGGACGGCCCGGCGCTCATCTACACGCCGGCCGAGGTCGAGGCGATGCTGCTCGGCGTCAAGGACGGGGAGTTCGACCACCTCGTACGCGATTAGGGGCGCAGGTCCGACGTCCGATGTCCGATGTCGGACGTCTGGCCCTGTGAAGCGCGGTCGCGCAGGGGCGCCCTGCGCGACGCGGTACGCACGACGGAGGCCCTGTCCGGGCGGAGCGCTTTCCCGCGCCGCCGGGCAGGGCCTTGCATACGAGCACCGCGGTGCCCTTCTCCGATCCCCGGTCCTCCGGCTTCCCGGTCCTCCGGTTCCACGGTCCTCCCGTACTACGGCAGCCGGAACTGGGCCCACACGATCTTGCCGTGCATCGCGCCGGTCAGGCGGTGCCAGCCCCAGCTGTCGCTGAAGGACTCCACCAGGTAGAGCCCGCGGCCCGATTCCGCGGCCGAGTCGGCCTCCCCGGCGACCGGTGAGGCATCGCTGGGGTCGCGCACGGCACAGATGAGCCGGGAGGACCAGCGCATCAGGTGGAGCCGGGTGGGCGAGGCGCCGTCGGCCGCCTCCGGCATGCGGGGTTCCGGGACCCGGGCCTCCGTGGCGAGGACCGCATGCCGCAGGGCGTTGGTGACGAGCTCGGAGACCACCAGGGCGACCCCGTCGAAGAGTTCGTCCAGGTCCCAGTCCTGAAGGGTTTCGCGGGTGAACTTCCGTGCACCGCCGACCGATTCGTAGCGCGGTGCGAGCGTGCAGGACGCGGATCCGGAGACGGACAAGGGGTCGACGGGAGGAAGGCCCTGCCATAACGGCTCGAGCATGGTCAAAACCCTGGTCCCCATGCGAGGCACTCCTGGCGTTCGCGGACGTCATGACCCTGGCCGGTCAGCCGGATCTGGCGGATCTTTCACGAGCGAGCATGCGTGCGACGCCTATCGTTCCCAATGACCACGACAGATGCAAGGGCAAATGCACGTGCACGCGCCGTGATTGCGTGGATCCAGGCGATATCGCGCCGATATTTCCTCCGACTTCGTGTGGAGGGCTTGAGGGGAAGTCACATATCAGTAACCGCACGAGCACTCAACGAAGCGCGAACGTGGCAGACTGCGGCGCACCATTGGACGGGGTGGGGTCACAGGAGGGTCTGAGAGGTGTCCGAAGGTGAGTCGAGCGGGTCGGTGGTGCGGCGCATCCTGCTGGGGGCGCAGCTCCGCAGGCTTCGTGAATCGCGCGGCATAACCCGCGAGGCGGCCGGCTACTCGATCCGTGCGTCGGAATCCAAGATCAGTCGCATGGAACTGGGGCGGGTGAGCTTCAAGGCGCGGGACGTGGAGGATCTCCTCTCGCTGTACGGGGTCGGGGACGAGCAGGAGCGCGATGCGCTGCTCTCCCTCGCCCGAGAGGCCAACGCGACGGGCTGGTGGCACAGTTACACCGATGTGCTGCCCGGCTGGTTCCAGACATATGTCGGCCTGGAGGGTTCGACGTCCCTCATCCGCAACTACGAAGTCCAGTTCGTGCACGGGCTGTTGCAGACGGAGGGCTATGCGCATGCGGTCGTCGAGAGCGGCATGCCCGGCGCCGGCACCGCCGAGATAGAACGCCGGGTCGCGCTGCGGCTGGAGCGGCAGAAGCTGCTGCTGGCCGAACGGCCGGCGGAATTCCACTGTGTGCTGGACGAGGCGGCGCTGCGCCGTCCGTACGGTGACCGCGAGGTCATGCGCGAGCAGTTGCGGCATCTGATCGATGTGTCCGAGCGGCCGAATGTGCGCCTTCAGGTCATGCCGTTCAGCTTCGGCGGGCATGCGGCGGAGAGCGGCGCGTTCACCATGCTCGGCTTCCCGGAGACGGGTCTGCCGGACATCGTGTATCTGGAACAGCTGACCAGCGCGCTGTATGTGGACAAGCCCGAGGAAGTGGCGCACTACGCCAGGGCGATGGACCGCCTCCAGGAGGAGGGGCCGAATCCGGCCGAGAGCCGCGACCTGTTGCGTGGTCTACTCCAACTCATGTAACGCGTGAGTAGGATGAAAAACCATCAGGAGTCAGCACCCCCCAATGCGGCGCCCTGAGCGCCCTGTTCTCCAGATCGGGATGGCATGTCCTACTTCGACGAGTTGGCGTATCAGTTCATCGACGGCGAGTGGCGCTCCGGCAGCGGCTCTTGGGACATCGTCGATTTCAATCCTTATAACGGCGAAAAACTGTCCTCCATAACCGTGGCCACGGTCGAGGAGGTCGACCAGGCCTACCGCGCCGCCGAGCGCGCCCAGCGGGAGTGGGGCGCCACCAATCCGTACACCCGGCGGCTGGTCTTCGAGCGGGCGCTGCGGATCATCGACGACCGCGAGGAAGAGCTGGGCGCGGCGATCGCCGCGGAGGTCGGCGGGACCCTGGCCAAGGTGGGCTTCGAGCTGCATCTGGTACGGGAATTCCTGCGCGAGGCGATGCAGCTGGCGCTGCGCCCCGAGGGCCGGATCCTGCCCTCGCCGATCGACGGCAAGGAGAACCGCCTCTACCGGCTCCCGGTCGGTGTGGTGGGCGTCATCTCCCCCTTCAACTTCCCCTTCCTCCTTTCCGTCAAGTCCGTCGCGCCGGCCCTTGCGCTGGGCAACGCCGTCGTCCTCAAGCCGCACCAGAACACCCCGATCTGCGGTGGCGGTCTGGTCGCCAGGATCTTCGAGGAGGCCGGGCTGCCGGCCGGGCTGCTGAACGTCGTGGTCACCGACATCGCCGAGATCGGGGACGCGCTGATCGAGCACCCGGTGCCCAAGACCATCTCCTTCACCGGCTCGGAGAAGGTCGGCCGCCATGTCGCGACGGTCGCCGCCGCGAACTTCAAGCACGCGATCCTGGAGCTGGGCGGCAACAGCGCGCTGGTCGTCCTCGACGACGCGGATCTCGACTACGCCGTGGACGCCGCCGTCTTCAGCCGCTTCGTGCACCAGGGCCAGGTCTGCATGGCCGCCAACCGCGTGCTGGTGGACCGGGCCGTGGAGCGGGAGTTCACCGAGAAGTTCGTCGCCAAGGTCGCGTCCCTGAAGGTCGGTGACCCGACGGATCCGGGGACGCACATCGGGCCGCTGATCAACGAGGGCCAGGCCGAGGCCATCACCGCCCTGGTGGACCGGGCGGTCGCCGACGGTGCCGCCGCGCTCGTCCACGGCGAGACCCGGGGCACGCTGGTCGGGCCGAGCGTGCTGAGCGGCCTGCCGGAGGACTCTCCGCTCCTGGCCCAGGAGATCTTCGGCCCGGTCGTGCTGCTGATCCCGTTCGACGGGGACGACGAGGCCGTACGGCTCACCAACGCCACGCCGTACGGGCTCAGCGGCGCCGTGCACACCGCGGACATCGAGCGCGGCGTGCGGTTCGCCAAGCGCATCGACACGGGGATGATTCACATCAACGACGGCACGGTGCACGACGAGCCGATCGTGCCGTTCGGCGGCGAGAAGAGCTCCGGGGTGGGGCGGCTGAACGGTGACGCGATGGTGGAGGCGTTCACCACGACCAAGTGGATCTCGATCCAGCACGGCCGCTCGCGGTTCCCGTTCTGAGGGCTGGGCCGGGGCCAGGACGGCAAGTAGGAAGCAAGCTGTCCTACTTGGCCCTTACGTTGGTCATGTCGGAAGGCGGGCGGCGCGGGGCCGTTCGCCGCTGGACGTCATGAAAGGCGGCCGTTATGCCCACTCATGTTGTTGCCGAGGCCCATGGTGACGAGCGCGGTGCCCTGCTGAGCTTCCTGGAGGCGCAGCGCGGCGGCGTGCGGCGGGCCGTCCTCGGGCTGACCGAGGAGCAGGTCGTCGAGCGGCCGAGCGCCAGCGAGCTTTCGCTGTTCGGGCTGGTCAAGCATGTCGCGCAGGTCGAGGAGAACTGGCTCGCGATCGCCGCGGGGAGCCCGGGCCCGCTGGACGCGGAGAAGTTCGGCCGGAGCTTCGAGCGGGAGGACGACGAGACGCTGGCCGGTGTGCTGGCCTACTGGGAGCGGACCGCGAAGGAGACGGACGAGTTCCTCCGCGCGGTGCCGAGCCTGGACGACACCTTCGCGCTGCCGGAGGCGCCGTGGTTCCCGCCGGACGCCCGGCAGTCGATGCGCTGGCTGGCGCTGCACCTGATCGAGGAGGTCGCCCGGCACGCCGGTCACGCCGACATCGTCCGCGAGTCCCTCGACGGCAAGACGGCCTTCGTGCTGGTGGACGAGGAGCGGAAGGCGCGCGAGGGGTAGCGGCGGGCGTCCGCTTTCCCCGCAGCAGGCCGGCGCCGAACGGCTCGGGTTCGGCCCGGTTCGTCGCCGGCCGGGCCCGTCTAGTCTGTGGGCAGGACGGGCTGTGAGGGATTGAGGAGACGATGTCGGCGATCCGGCTGCTGGTGTTGGGTGCCGTGCGGCAGCACGGGCGGGCGCACGGCTATCAGGTGCGCAACGACCTGGAGTACTGGGGCGCCCATGAGTGGTCCAACGCCAAGCCGGGCTCGATCTATCACGCACTCAAGCAGATGGCGAAGCAGGGGCTGCTGGTCGCCCATGACGTCGCGGCCAGTACCGCCGGCGGCCCGCCCCGTACCGAGTACGAGCTGACCGGGGCGGGCGAGGCGGAGTTCTTCACGCTGCTGCGCGCGGCGCTCTCGCGGCACGACCAGAAGGCCGATGTGCTGAGCGCCGGGATCGGCTTTCTGCTGGATCTGCCGCGGGCCGAGGCGGTGGCGCTGCTCAAGGAGCGGGTGCGCGGCCTGGAGGAGTGGCGGAGCACGGCCACCGAGTACTACACCCCCGAGGAAGGGCCGGGTCGGCTCGGCCATATCGGCGAGATCATGAACATGTGGGTGTGCTCCGCGGACAGCGGCGCGGAGTGGACTCGGGGGCTGATCGAGCGGATCGAGGGCGGCGCGTATGTCTTCGCGGGGGAGGGCGAGCCGTTCGTCGGGGTGCTGGCGGAGGGGCAGGAGAACCCGTATGCCGAAGGGGCGCGACGGCGACGGTAGTCAAAGTTGACTACTTGCTTCCTGGTGGGCGGCCCGGCATGCGGAGTCTCCGGCGGTGGGGCGCCGAGCAGGTCGCCCGGGGCCTTTCCGGGGGCCATCCGGTGACGCTCGGGTGAGGGTGCGGGGCGCCGTGCCGTTCCGGCCGGGGCGCGGCCGCAAGCTTGCGGTGGACCGGAACGGATGAGGTGGGCCGGGTGAATCCTTGGGCCGCGGTGGCGGCGGGTGCGGTGGTCTCGGGGTATGCGGCGCTGTCGCGGCGGCTGTCCACGACGGCGGTTTCCGGGCCGATGCTGTTCGTCGCCTGCGGGATCGCGATCGGACCGCTGGGGCTGGATCTGATCACCCGCAGCCAGGATGCCGAGCTCACCCGCACGCTGCTGGAGAGCGCGCTGACGCTGGTGCTGTTCACGGACGCCGCCGCGATCCGGACCGGGGACCTGCGGCGGGAACGCTTTCTGCCGGTTCGGCTCCTGACGGTCGGGCTGCCGCTGGCCATGGTGCTGGGGTGGCTGACGGCCTGGCTCGTCCTGCCGGGCCTCGGCGGGTGGGAGCTTGCGCTGGCCGCGATCATCCTGGCGCCCACCGACGCGGCCCTGGGGGAGCAGGCGATCGCGGACCGGCGGGTCCCGGCGCTCGTCCGGCACGGCCTGAGCGTCGAATCGGGCCTGAACGACGGCCTGGCCCTGCCGTTCTTCGTGCTGGCCCTCGCCGCCGCGGCCGGGGGCCACGGCGGGCACCGGGGTCCGCTGGCGACGTTCCTCCTGGCCCTCGTGGTCAGCGCCGCCATCGGGCTGGCGGCCGGGTGGCTGGGCGCGCGGCTGCTGCGTGGTTCGGCGGCGCGAGGGTGGAGCACACCCGACTGGCGCCAGGTGCTGGTTCTCGCGGTGCCGGTGGTCGCCTACGCGGCGTGCGACCTGGTCGACGGGAGCGGGTTCATCGGGGCCTGGACGGCGGGCCTGGCGTTCGGGGCCGGGGTGCGGGCCGCCGCCTTGTCCGCAGGCAGCCCGGGAACGGCCGATGCGGACACCGGTCACACCACCGAGTTCACCCACCGCTTCGGCGCGCTGCTGACCGCACTGAGCTTCCTGTTCTTCGGCGCGCTGGTCCTGAGCCCCGCCCTGACCCACCTGAACTGGCGGATGGTGCTGTACGCCGTGCTCAGCCTCACCGCGATCCGGATGCTGCCCGTCGCCGTCGCCCTGGCCGGTACGAGGCTGCGCGCGCCCACCGTGGCGTACGTCGGCTGGTTCGGGCCGCGCGGGCTGGCCTCGGTGGTGTTCGGGCTGCTCGCCCTGGAGGAGCAGTTGCCCGGCGGGGAGCTGCTCGGCGGGGTCGTCGCCGTGACCGTGGGGCTGAGCGTCTGCGCACACGGTGCCTCGGCGGCGTACCTGGGCGCCCGCTACGGCGCCTGGTCCGCCGGGTCCCCGCCCCGTGGAGCGGCCGGCGACGGCGTCGCATGACCCGGGCGCCCGTGAGCTTTCCTCCCCGCCGTCCGGGGGGCGTCACGCGCGGGAGGTGCCCGCCGGGTCCGGCGCGGCGGTCCTCGTGCACAGGGCGGGCGGGCCCTCAGTGGTGGAAGGCCGTCGCCACGTTCTCCGGCCGTTGCAGCGGGCCCGGCTGTTCCCGGAGTTCGGTCAGGAGCTGTTCCAGGTCCGCGAGGAAGAGGTCGGCCAGGTCCTGGGAGAAGCCGTTGCGGCAGACGATGCGGAGGACGGACAGGTCCTCGCGGTTCGGGGGGAAGGTGTACGCGGGCAGCAGCCAGCCGCGTTCCTTCATCCGCCGGGAGACGTCGAACACGTCGAAGGCCTGGACGTCGTCGGCGGTCGTAAAGGCGAAGACCGGCAGCTCGTCGCCCCTGGTGAGGAGGCGGAAGTCGCCCAGCGACCGGATGCGTTCGGCCGTCGAGCGGGCCACGGCCCGGGTGGCCTGCTGTACGGCGCGGAAGCCGGACCGGCCCAGTCGCAGGAACGTGTAGTACTGGGCGGCGACCTGGGCGCCGGGGCGGGAGAAGTTGAGGGCGAAGGTCGGCATGTCGCCGCCCAGGTAGTTGACGCGGAAGACCAGCTCTTCGGGGAGCGCTTCCTGGTCGCGCCACAGCGCCCAGCCGACGCCGGGGTAGACCAGGCCGTACTTGTGCCCGGAGGTGTTGATCGAGGCGACCCGTGGGAGGCGGAAGTCCCACTCCAGGTCCGGGTCGAGGAACGGCGCGATCATGGCGCCGGACGCGCCGTCGACGTGCACCGGAATGTCCCAGCCCTTGCGTTCCTGGAGGTCGTCGAGGGCGGCGCAGATGTCGGCCACCGGCTCGTAGGACCCGTCGAAGGTCGAGCCGAGGACGGCGACGACGCCGATGGTGTTCTCGTCGCACAGGTCGACGGCGGTCTCCGCGTCGAGATGGAAGCGGTCGCCCTCCATCGGCACCTGGCGCGCCTCCACCTCCCAGAAGTTGCAGAACTTCTCCCAGCAGACCTGGACGTTGGCGCCCATGATGAGGTTGGGCCGGGCCGAGCCCGGATACCGGTCCTGGTTGCGCTGCATCCAGCGTCGCTTCAGGGCCAATCCGGCGAGCATGCAGGCCTCGCTGGAGCCGGTGGTGGAACAGCCGACGGTCGATTCCGGGGCGGGGGCGTGCCACAGGTCGGCGAGCATGGCCACGCAGCGGCGCTCCAGCTCGGCGGTGCGCGGGTACTCGTCCTTGTCGATCATGTTCTTGTCGCGGCACTCGGCCATCAGGACGCCGGCCTGCGGCTCCATCCAGGTGGTGACGAACGTCGCCAGGTTGAGCCGGGAATTGCCGTCCAGCATCAGTTCGTCGTGCACGAACTGGTAGGCGGCGTGGGGGGCGATGGGGGCGTCGGGCAGGGTGTGCCGCGGGGGCGAGGAGGTCATGCCCGACACCGGGTCGGCCTCGCCGTAGAAGGGGTTGACCGAGTGGCCGGCGGACCGTCGGTCGCGGTCGGATGCGCCTTTGTGGAGGGTCATGTCCGCTGTCCGTCCGTCAATGTGCCGGGGGGAGACCGGACTTGATGGCCCGGGTGAATTTCACGACGCGTTTCGCCTGGATGCGTGCCGCGGTGCGGGCTTCGTCGTCGACCGGGACGTCCGGGCCGCCGACGTGCGAGGTGCCGTACGGATTGCCGTCCGTGAACTTCGCCGGGTCGGTGTATCCGGGGGTGACGAGGATGCCGCCGAAGTGGTGGATGGTGTTGTAGAGGGCGAGGAGGGTGGATTCCTGGCCGCCGTGCTTGGTGGCGCTGGCGGTGAAGCCGCTGTAGACCTTGTCGGCCAGATGGCCCTGCTGCCAGTGGCCGCCGAGGGTGTCGATGTACTGCTTGAGCTGCGAGGTCACATTGCCGAAGCGGGTCGGCGTACCGAAGATCACCGCGTCCGCCCAGAGCATGTCCTCGGCCGTCGCCTCCAGGACGTCGGCGGTCGCCCTGACGTTCGCCGCCCACGCGGGATTCGCCTCGATCGCCACCTGCGGCGCCAGCTCGGCCGCCCTGCGCAGCCGCACCTCCGCCCCCTCGTGCTCGGCGGCGTCCGCGATCACCCGGGCGAGTTCGGCGATGGTGCCGGTCGAGGAGTAGTAGATGACGGCTACGTGCACCGGCGGGGAGTGGGGCGGGGGCGGGTCCGGGGACATGGGGCACCTCCTCGCCTCGACGATAGGGGCGTAGCGGAAGCCCGGCCTCCAGGGTTCGGCCAGAGGAGGGGGGCCCGGGACGGATGCGTGGGGCGGGGCGCGGAGGTCAGCGGGCGAGCGGCTCGCCGGTGACCGCCGGGCGCACCGTGCCGAGCATCAGGTCGAGGAACCGGTCGGGGCGGCGGAAGGACGCGAAGTGGCTCGCGTCCTCGATGAGCGCGAAGTCCTTGACCGGGGCGGTGACGTCGTCGAAGAACCGTCGGGCCGGCTCGGACGGGGTGATGACGTCGCGATCGCCCTGGAAGAGGAAGAACGGGATGCGGAAAGCGGTGCCCTCGGCCCATTCGTCGATCGTCACGGTCTCGGGCACGATGCGCTCGGAGAAGTTCATGGCCTTCATGTACGTACCCAGCTCGCGGAGGGTGTGCAGCGGCGAGAACCACAGCGAGCGGAGCACCACGGTCTTCATCGTGTCGAAGGTCAGCGGGTCGGAGGTGACGAGGAGCTTGTTGTACCGCGTCCACTGCTCGGGGCTCCAGGCCGACTTGTCGGGGCCCATCGCGGTGACGGTCGCCAGCTCCTTGCGCTTGCCCGCCGCCCGCAGCCGGTCCATCAGCGCCCGGTACGCCGCGCGCTCGCGCCCGCCGGCGTTGATGTTCTGGTCGGTGCCGACGTAGGCGGAGTACAGCTCGGGCCGGCTGCGGGCCAGGCGCAGCCCGAGGACGGAGCCCAGGGAGTTGGCGACCAGCAGGACCTTCTCGACGCCGAGCCGGGCGCGGACGTGCTCGGTGACCTCGAGGGCGTCGCGCTGGAGCCGCGCCAGGCTCATCTCGCCCTGTCCGTCCGGGCCGGTGCGGCCGAAGGTCCGGCCGGCGCCGCGCATGTCCCAGCGCACGAGGGTGAAGTGCCGTTCCCAGGCGCGGGTGCGCGGGGTGAAGGCGAGGTTGGAGGCGCCGGGGCCGCCGTGGATCTCCAGGATCACCGGGTTGCGGAGGTCCTCGCCGCGGATCGAGATCCACTGGTCGATGCCGCCGATGCGGACGAAGCCGGCTGCGTCGATGCCGTTCGGGCTCGTGATGCGGAGCTTCTTGGTGTGGGCGGCGCGCTTGAGCTGTCGATGGCCCAACAGGCCGGCTGCGGGCGCGGCGACGACGACGGCGGAGGCGATGGCGAGAGTGCCGAACATGAGTGTTCCCCCTAAACTGTTTATGCGCTAAGCGATGAGGTTTAAGGTATATACAGTTGGTGAGGGCGTCAACCCACCCCGCGCCGCAGCACCGACAGGGAGGACCGTCATGGCCAGGACCGGCACAGCCCGGGGAAGCAAGGGAGCCAAGGGGGGCAAGGAGAAGGCGCGCGACCTGCGCACGAGCGTCGCGCTGCTGTGGGGCGAGCAGGACCAGCCCACCCGCGGCCCCAAGCCCAGCCTCACCCCCCGCCGCATCGCCGAGGCCGCCGTGGCCCTCGCCGACGCCGAGGGCCTGGATGCCGTCTCGATGAACAAGGTCGCCGCGGAGTTCGGCGTCTCGGCGATGGCCCTGTACCGCTACGTACCCGGCAAGGCCGAGCTCGTCGAGCTGATGGTCGAGGCCGTCAGCTCGGAACGCCCCGATCTCACGGCCGCGGGCCCCGGCTGGCGGCCCCAGCTCGAGGAATGGGCCCGCCGGTCATGGGCCGTCTACCGGGACCACCCCTGGCTGCTCGCGGCCACCGCGATGCGCCGCCAGGCCATGGGGCCGGGCCAGCTCGGCTGGCTGGACGCCGCGCTCGCCGCCATGGAACCGACCGCCCTGACGGCCGCCCAGCGCCACCAGGTGTTCCTCCTGATCGTCGGGCTGGTGCGCAATCTCGCCCAGCAGACGGCCGACTTCGACGAGGACCACGACCAGGAGTGGAACCGCCTCACCGGCGAACTGCTCGACCGCCACGCCGACCGCTTCCCCGCCCTGACCAAGGCCCTCGCCCAGGGCGCGTTCGCGTCGCCGCCGGCCGACCCGCTCGCCTTCGGCCTGGAGCGCATCCTCGACGGCGTCCAGGCGCTCATCGACCACGCCGAGGAGGCCTGACGGCCCGGCGGCCCCAGCCGGCAGGGGACGGCCCGTTCCCCGCTACCGCACGAGGGCGCGGGTCAGCTTCATCAGGCGCGCGCGGGCGTCGGCGTCGTAGGCCTGCTCGTGGGCCCGGCTGTCGGTGAACCGGTCGAAGTAGTGGCCCGTGGTGGACGCCAGGTCCGGGTCGGTGAGCAGCCGTACGGTCGGCCGTACGCCCTCCTCGACGGTGGTCGCCGGGGTGAGGCCGTACTCGCGCACCCCGTGCGTGTCCATCAGATGCGCCGGGTGCAGGGTGTTCACCGTGACCCCGGTGCCGTCCAGCTCGGCGGCGAGCTCGAACGTCGCCATGATCAGGGCGAGTTTGCTGCGGCAGTAGGCGCGCAGGCCCTCGTAGTCCCGCTCCAGCATGACGTTGTCGAAGTCGATGGCTTCCTGGCCCATCGAGGCGACATTGACGACGCGGGCGGGCGCCGAGGCGATGAGCAGCGGTAGCAGATCGCGGGTGAGGGCGTACGGGGCGAGGTGGTTCACGGCGAAGCGGAGTTCGTGGCCCTGCCGGCTCAGCTCGCGCCGGAGCGGGTCGGCGCCGCCGCCCGCGACGGCGTTGTTGATCAGCCCGTCGAGCCGGGGCTCGGCCGCGCGGATCTCCGCGGCCATCGCGTGCACCTGGTCGAGGTCGGCCAGGTCGGCGAGGTAGGTGCGGACGGTGGTGGCCGGGGCGGTGTCCCGTACCTCGGCCGCGACGGCGTCGAGGCGGGCCCGGTTGCGGCCGTGCAGCAGGAGAGTGCCACCTCGTGCGGCGAGGTCGAGGGCAAGGCCGCGGCCCAGGCCCTGAGTTGCGCCGGTGATCAGTGTGGTGTGTTGGCTGCTCATGCGGCCAGTGTGGTGCTCCGGCGCCGTACGAGGGCGTGCGCAATGCGCCTGGTGTTGCCGCCACCGGGCTCCGGTTTCGGGCCGGCGGCCCCGCCCGGGGACGCGGCATAAAGGTTGCGACAAGAACGATCCCGGCCCCCGCTGTGAAGATCACCGCGCTTCTACGCTGATACGCCACGGCGCCTTTCTGCGTTGTGTCGTCACCATGCCTGGGAGCGGAACGGGGATACGCATGCCCAATAACGAATCGTTAGTGGACGCGGCGGCTCTTTCACAGCTGGCGAAGAGCTTCGATGCCTATGGCTCGGACCTGGAGACCTATCTGAAGGAATTCCAGGCCAAGACCGACTCCGAGGTGATTCACGATGGATTCGGCGTACTCACCGAATCCGAGGAGGTGACGTCCGCGTACATCGAGATGTCCAATGACATGGTCGAGTCGCTGCATGCCCTGCGCAAGCACCTGGACCACCTCGGCGACGGGCTGCGCACGGTCCAGCACAACGCCACGGCGACCGACGAGTCCCTGGCGACCGGCTTCGACCAGGGCCGTCACGCATGAGCGGCGACGAGTCCGTAGCGGAGCAGGTCTTCGAGGCCGGACTGGAGATCGTCAACCCCGGTGGCGATCCGGACGTCCTGCGCTCGGCCGCCAAGGGCTGGCGGGACCTCCACGAAAACCTCCGGAACATGTTCCAGGACATGGACCGCGAGGTGCAGCGGACCCTGGAGTCCCACTGGCACGGCCCCGCGGCGGACGCCTTCGCGGAACACTGGAAAAGCCTCGATGCGGCGATGGACAAGACGCTGCCGCAATTGCCCGCGGCGGCAAAAAGCCTCGATGAGGCCGCGGACGCCATCGAGGAGATCAACGCCGAGATCCACGAGATCTATCTGGAGATCGGCATCTCCATCGGCGTCTCCGTCGGGCTGTCTTTTCTGACGATGGGTTTCTCGGCGGCCGCGGGGGCCGCCCGAGCCGCTCAACTCGCGGCCAGGGCCGCCAAGCTCGCGAAAACGCTCGGCACCATTCTGCGGAAGGTCGGCGAGGCGTTCAAAGTCGTCTCCCGGCTGGCGAAGGAGCACCGTTTCCTGAAGAACGTGCTGGTCAACTGGACCAGCAACACCGGCGGCACCGTCATCACCAACGCCCTCACCGGCCAGGAGACCAACCTGGGGGACGCGGTCTGGCAGGGCGGGCTCTCCGCCGTCGTCGGCACGGGGCCGGGGCTCGCCGCCGCCCGCGGGCTGACCAAACTGGGCCGACCGCTGCTCGGTGACATTGTGGGCGGCGCCACAGGGAGCATGGCCGGCGGGATGGCTGTCGACGGGGCGAAGAACCTCGACAACGACTCGTCGAACGACGTCGGCTGGGGCGACCTGGGCTGGGATGCCGTGGTAAACGGGGCCGGCGGCGCCGCGGGCGGCGCCGCCGTGCACGGCGCGAACACCCAACTGCCACCCGGGAGGGAAGGCCCGCACTTCTCCGTCGAAGGCCCGGCCCAGGGAATCATCTACGGTGGCGCCGGAGCCATCGGCAAGCCAGTGCATGACTTCTTTTGGCCCGAGGAGGAGGATGCGGCGAAGAACGAAGCCGCCGATGCTCCACAAGGTCCGAAGAACGGTTCAGTGAAGGACGTTTTCGGGTGAGGGAGCGGGACGTGGGAACCGCCGCGGCAACGGTGCTGGCCTGGGCCGGTGCCGTGGCGTTTCTGGTCTGTCTGCTGGTACGGAAGATCGCGCCGTATCCGCGCTGGGATCTGCTGGCCTGTCTGGCGCTCTCGGCGGTGGCGTCCCTTGCGTGGTGGCTGCGGGCCACTGGACGTTGGCGTTCCCGGCTGGGAGGGGCCGTACCGTCGGCGTTCGGGCTGAAGATGGGCCAAGGGTGGTGGCCACCGGTTCGCGGTGTGTGCAGCGTCTTCGCGGTCTGGGGCTTGTTCGTCCCTTTCTTTCTGCTGGGTTTTTCGGCCGCGGACAACACGCCCCAATTGGCAGCCATTACCCGGCACGCCTACCGGTTCGCGCCTGTCACCGTCACAAAGATCCATCACAGATACCGGAATCAGTCCAAGACCGGCACGACGTACAGATACCTCGTCACCGTTGAGGCGCCCGGCCCCGGTAAGCATGGCAAACCCCTGAGCCTGAAAGGGGAAAGCAAGTCAACATCCGGCAGCTTGTCAACCGGGGACCGGTTGACGGGTGGTCTCTACGCTCCGGATGCCCCGTCCCTGGGTGTCATCATGACCAACCGTCGGCAACTCGCGTCCCTCCTGGGAGGTCCGGCCTCGCTTGCCGAGATGACTCTCCTGGCCGCCTTCGGTGCTTTCCCCATCGGCGGTCTCCTCCTGCTCGTCAGGTCCGGCGTCAAGAATTGGGACGGACCCATGACGCCCAAGTCCGCGCTAGGGGACGGTCCGGCGCGCAGGCTGCGGGTGCAGATCGCGGGCGGGGCGGCCGGGCAATGTCTCACGTCGCCCGACCCCAAAAAGGCGGCCCGCACCCCGCCGAACGAGCGCCCTGAGCCCGATTCCCGGCTGTCCCCCGCCCTGCGCCTCTCCTCGCCCGAAGGCAGCCGTGATCTGTTCATCGACCGGTGCCTGGACCCGCAGGCCCTTGCCGGAGCCCTCGAAGGCCGGGCCGGGTGGCTCTACTGGGCGCCGACTGCGGAGAAGCCGTCGGACTGGTCCGTCGCGGCCCTGCTCGTCCTCGATGACGACCGGTACGTCTGCGGGCTGACGCCCCCGGGAAGCGATGCCGGCCTCCCTCAGGGCGAACCCGCCGAGCCGCCCGGCCAAGGCGCCCGGCCGCTGCGCGCGGTGGGGCCGTACGCGCTGTGGCAGCCGGCCGTGAACGGCCCGGGAATGTACGGGTCCGGCCTCGGTTTCCTCGCCGTATGCCTGATCGTCGCGGGGGTCGGCCACGACGGCGGGCCGCTGTTCGGCATGTGCTTCGCCACCGTCGTGCTGGGACCGCTGGTGGGCCTCCTGCTGGTCCAGCGTCGGCGCACGCTGTACCTGCGGCGGCTGGCGCGCGGGTCCGGCGAGACGCGGGAAGACGTCCCGGCCTAGCCATGGCCGATGGCCCCCGTGTTGTCGCACGGGGGCCACTCTTGGCGGATGCGCCCGATCAGCCTCAGGCGCCCGGCAGTTCGGCGTCCTTGACGGCGGTGACGAACGAGGCCCAGTCGGCGGCCCGGAAGACGAGCGCGGGGCCGTGCGGGTCCTTGCTGTCGCGGACGGGGACGAGGCCGGGGAGGCCGTCGTGGACCTCTAGGCATTCGGCGCCGTCACCGTTGCTGTAGCTGCTCTTGCGCCAGGTTGCGGAGCTGAGGTCAATCCTCTTGCGCTGCTTCATCTCTGTAGCCCCTTGCCGCTTCCTCGATCATGGCCAGGGACGCCTCCGGTGGAAGAGCGGCGGCCCTGAGCAGATCGTACGACTTCCGATAGTCCGTCACGAGCGGTGGATAGTCGATGGCTTCACCGCTGAATGGACCCTCAGACCAGACCAATGGTGGAGCGTCCGGGAAGGCCATGATCCTTGCCATGCCGGTCATGAGTGGGTAGCGGGTGGCGGCTTCCGGGAGGATTTGCAGAACGCTCCGCGTGGACCGGATCAGGCCAGCGATGTGCTCCCACTGGTCGGCCATCTTCTCTGGAGGGAGCATCGGCTGGCGGATCAGTTCTTCGCGGAGGATCCCCCAGTACGCGGGGCGGTCCTTGCGCTTCCAGATCTCCGCGCGCTTTATCCGCGCACGGACCTTCAGCTCGACGTTTTCGGGCTCGTCCCATGGCTTCGCTGCGAGGCAGAGCGTCCGCACGTAGGTATCTGTCTGCAAGAGACCCGGGATCACGAATGGCGCCCAGTCCTCGATCGTCGTCGCCTGCTTCTCCAGGTCCGGGATATCCGCGAAGTACGACGGATGTCCCACCCGCCGGGCCTTCGCCGCATCTTCACAACGGCGCTCGAAGAACCCGTTCGTCTTCAGCTTCGCGTCGACATGGACGGCCAGATCCATCGGCATCCCGCGCTCACCCCGCTCAATCTGGCTGAGAAACGAGAGCCCGCGGAAGCTGCCTTCCACTAATTGTTCGAGCGTGAGTCCCGCGGTTTCCCTCAGATAGCGCAACTCGGCGCCGTAGAAGCAGGGAACACTCGCTGATGCGTCGGGATCCTTGCGAGGAGGCATAGTTCACCACCCAACTAGCTGGATTGCCGTGCGCAACCCAATTGCCTTCCACGCTACGTGGGTTGACCTCACTCTGTAAGGAACTCGTTACAACGTGCACAGGAAGGCGTACGCGGCATGTCCGACCCTCACGAGGACGTCCATCAGAGTGCCGAGCTGCTTCTCGCGGCGCTCCAGGCCAACGGCATCACCTTGCCGTCGCTCGGTATCGACCTGCCGAGCCTCGCGGGCAGCTACGGCGTCCCGCTCGTCGCCCTCGGGAACTGCAATGCGGCCACCGCCCGCAAGTTGGCCGAGGCGCTCCGTAAGGCCGTCGAGAAGTAGCAAGGGAAGACCCCCGCGACCGCTGGCATCGGCCCGGGGGCATGGCCATCAACTAGTCAGGAGAAGACGGCATGACCGACCTTAGCTGGATGCTCTTCGGGCCGCTGCTGTGTTGGTTAATCCCCGGCCGGGGTCAGCATCGGGCGCTCAACGGGCCCACCACCGGGACGAGTTGGCCGGTGGAGGTGCCGCCGGGGCGGCGTCGCCTCGTCCATGTGCGCCGCGTGCCGCCCGCCCTGCTCGTGCTGTGCAGCGCGGACAGCCGTCCCGTACGGCCGTATGTGCTCACCGGCGACGAATGGCGGGAGCTGCGGGCGCGGCACGCCAAGCGGGAGGAGCTGGCGGAGAACGTCCGGCGGCTCAACCGGTGGTCGTCCGGCGGCGGCGGGCGCCGCTAAGGGCTGTCCCGTAATGCCGCGCCGACCGGCCGGAAACCGGGTGCGGACTGCCGGTCCGGCGGTGTGTGATCGGGGCATGGCGATGGCGATGGGCAAGCCGGGAGTCGACGGGCTGGGCGACGCCGTGGGCGTGCTGCGGGAGTGGCAGTACGACGGGGCGCCGATGCAACTGCATCCGGGGGACCTGGGCTGGTCCTGGCGGTTGGGTGCGGAAGCGACCGCCGCGGCGGTCAGGACGTGGAGCCGGGACGGACGGATTGTCGCCGTCGGGCTGCTGGACGGTCCCGAGCTGTTGCGGCTGACGCTCGCGCCGGACGCGCAGCGGGACGAGGAGCTGGCGCGGCGGGTGGTCGAGGACGTGACCGAGCCGGAGCGCGGCGTGCTGCCCGAGGGGAGGGTGAACATCGACGCGCCGGTGGGCGCGCTGGTCCACGATCTGTTGTCCGAGGACGGCTGGAACGTCGACGAGCCGTGGACACCGCTGCGCCGCGACCTCACCGAGCCGGTGCGGGACCCCGGCGTGCGGATCGAGGTGGTCGGGCCGGAGCAGGCGCACCTGTTTGCCGCCGTACGGCGGGCAGCGTTCGACGGGTCGAGGTTCACGGAAGAGCGCTGGCACGCGATGGCGGCGGGATTGCCGTACGCCGATGCCCGGAGTCTGGTGGCGTACGACGACCAGGGCAACGCAGTGGCGGCGGTGACGGTGTGGTCGGCCGGTCCGGGCAGGCCCGGGTTGCTCGAACCGATGGGCGTGCACCGGGACCATCGCCGTCGCGGCTACGGCGAGGCGATCACCGTCGCCGCGGCGGCCGCACTCCAGGAGCTGGGCTCGTCGAGCGCGATCGTCTCCACCCCGAGCTCCAACGTCGGCGCCGTCGCCACCTACAGGTCAGCCGGCTTCCGGCCACGCCCCGAGGTCCGGGACCGATACCGGGACAGCCCTTAGAAAACCCTTTGTGCGGGCGGGGCCGGGGTCATTACCGTCGCGTCGGCGCGAAAGACGCGTGATCACGGGATGGGGAGGTTGATGAATATGGCTGCCGTCGGCCGTCCTCAGCATGCCCTCATCCGGCCCGCGCGATAACAGAGCGCGGCCCGGTCGTTCCCACGACCAGGAGTGATCCGTGTCCACCTCTTCTTCAGCAGCTTCTTCATCAGCCCCTGAGCAGCTGACCACCGAACGTCTCGTCCTTCGGCCCTGGACCACCGCGGAGGCGACCGCGGTCCTCGGCGACATCCGGTCGGCGCACTGGGCGGACGACTTCCCCGCCGAAGGCGACCGCGTCATAGCCGGCCTCTTCGAGCAGCACCCCGCCTGGTTCGGCGAACACGGCCACCGTCTGATCATCGAACGCGACAGTGGCCTGGTGGTGGGGTCCATCGGCCTGTTCTGGCCTCCCACCGGGGGAATCGTCGAGATCGGATACGGCCTGGTGGCGTCCCGCCGCGGCCGGGGCTATGCCACCGAGGCGACCCGCGCCCTGGCGGACTTCGCCCTCGCCCTGCCCGAGGTCCACACCGTGGCCGCGGGCGTGGAGCTGTCCAACCCGGCCTCCGTGCGTGTGCTGGAGAAGGCGGGCTTCCACCGGTGGACCACCGAGGGCGACGTGGCCCGCTTCCGGATGGCCGGACCGGACCGCCACGAGCAGTGATCCGACGGGGCCGGCGGAATCACCGCCGGCCCCGGCACCTCGACAACCCGCCAGGCATGACGGGACGGCCCTCAGTTGCTCGCGCCGGCCAGCGACAGTTTTGCGGCGAATCCGAGAAAGGCGGCTCCGGCGCCCGCCGACAGCCCGGCCGTCAGCTTCCGGCGGCGGCGGAAGGTGGCGGCCAGGAACGTACCGCTGAAGATCAGGATCGAGAGGTACGTGAAGCTGAAGAGCTGGGCCCAGGCGCCGAGCGCGATGAACGACAGGACCGGGTGCGCGTAGGACGGGTCGACGAACTGCACGAAGAAGGAGATGAAGAAGAGGATCGCCTTGGGGTTGAGGAGGCTGACCACGAAGGCCCGGCGGAACGGGCGCTCGATCGTCTCCTTGGGCTCGGCGGGCTTCCCGGCGCGCTCCGCCCGGCGGGCCTCGCGGCCGCGCCACAGGGCCCAGGCGCCGCGCAGCATCCCGACCGCCAGCCAGGTCAGATATCCCGCGCCGGCGAATTTCACCACGGTGAAGAGGATCGGCGTGGTCTGCAGGAGCGAGGCCACCCCGCCGGCCGACAGCGTCATCAGGACCGTGTCGCCGCACAGCACGCCGAGCGCGGCGCGATAGGCGATGCGCGGGCCGCGCCGGGCCGCCACGGAGACGACGTACAGCGAATTCGGGCCCGGAAGAAGAATGATCAGCGCGAGGCCCACCAGATACGTGGACAGATCCGTTATCCCCAGCATGTGCGGCAGGATCTCACCCGCCCGGACATCGCCTCGCCGGTTTTTCACCATCCGGACTTGCACCTCACGCGGCGTGAGGACACATCGTGGAGTGCGTACCGAGAAGAGCGGGACGGAGGGAGAGCGGGCGTGAGCTATTCCGTAGGACAGGTCGCGTCGTTCGCCGGCGTCACGGTGCGGACCCTGCACCACTACGACGAGATCGGACTGCTGGCGCCCAGCGAGCGGAATCACGCCGGGCACCGCCGCTACGGCGAGGACGATCTGGACCGGCTGCAGCAGATTCTGTTCTACCGGGAGCTCGGCTTTCCGCTCGATGAGATCGCGGTCCTTCTGGACGACCCGGATGTGAATCCGCAGGAACATCTGCGGCGCCAGCACGACCTGCTGAGCGCGCGGATCGGGAAACTCCAGAAGATGGCCGCCGCCGTCGAACATGCGATGGAGGCACGCAGGATGAATGTACGGCTGACACCGGAGGAGAAGTTCGAGGTGTTCGGTGACTTCGACCCGGACGCGTATGCCGAGGAGGCGAGGGAGAGGTGGGGCGGCTGCGAGGCGTACAAGGAATCGGAGCGGCGGACGGCCTCGTACACGAAGGACGACTGGAAGCGGCTGACGGCGGGATTCGACGCCATTCACCGGAAAATGGCCGACCTGCTGGAGCAGGGGGTGGCGGCGGATTCCGCGGCGGCGATGGACGTGGCGGAGGAGCACCGGCAGTTCATTTCCCAGGGATACGACTGCACGTACGAGATCCACACGGGGCTCGGCGACATGTATGTCGCCGATGAGCGGTTCACGGCCACGTACGAGGCGATCCGGCCGGGGCTCGCGGTGTACATGAGGGACGCCATGCTGGCGAACGCCGTCCGGCACAGCTGACGGGCGGGGGTGGGTACGGGGATCAGCCCTGCGGGACGAGGACCACCGCGGTTCCGTAGGCGCAGACCTCCGTGCCCACGTCCGCGGCCTCCGTGACGTCGAAGCGGAACATCAGCACCGCATTGGCGCCGCGCGAGCGGGCCTGCTCGATCAGGCGCTCCATGGCCTGGTTGCGGGTCTGGACGAGGGTCTTGGTCAGGCCCCGCAGCTCGCCGCCGATCATCGATTTCAGGCCGGCGCCGATCTGGCTGCCCAGGTGCCGGGAGCGCACCGTCAGGCCGAAGACCTCGCCGATGACGCGGTCCACGTGAAACCCGGGAGCGTCGTTCGTCGTGACCACCAGGACGTCGGACGCGGAGTGCTGTCCACCGCCGTACTCCTCGATGCCCATAGGGGTGCACCTCCTTGTGGCCAGGATCACCCGGTGCCGGAGGTGCTGCCAGCCGGAGGGCCGCGGGAGCGCGCGACTGGAACCATGGCCGGTCACCCGGCGTTGATAGCTTTGGGTCGCATACAGCGCCTGCATCCCCGTCGCACCCCGTGTCGCACCGCACGATCCGGCGCCCTCGACCCTGGAGCCTTCACCCCGTGAATACTCTCGCGCTCGGCCCCCAATGGCTGGACCCGGACTATCTGATCGCGACGTTCGGCCTGATCGGCGTCCTGGTCATCGTCTTTGCCGAATCCGGCCTGCTGATCGGCTTCTTCCTGCCGGGCGACGCCCTGCTGTTCACCACGGGGCTGCTGGTCACGACGAACAAGCTGGACCAGCCGCTGGCGCTGGTGTGCGGGCTGATCTTCCTCGCCGCGTGCCTCGGCGACCAGGTGGGCTATCTCTTCGGCCGCAAGGTCGGGCCCTCGCTGTTCAAGCGGCCGGATTCGCGGCTCTTCAAGCAGGAAAATGTTGAGAAAGCGCACGAGTTCTTCGAGAAGTACGGGCCCAAGTCGCTGATCCTGGCCCGCTTCGTGCCGATCGTGCGGACCTTTACGCCGATCATCGCCGGTGTGAGCCGGATGAACTACCGCTCCTTCATCACCTTCAACCTCATCGGCGGTGCGCTGTGGGGTGTGGGGGTGACGGTGCTCGGCGCGTCGCTCGGCAACATCGCGTTCGTGCACAAGAACATCGAGGCGATTCTGATCGCGATCGTGCTGGTGTCCGTCGTGCCGATCGCCATCGAGTACCTCCGCGCGCGCAGCAAGTCCAAGAAGGAGGCGGCCGCGGCGGGCACGTACGGCCAGGCCCTCCACCAGGCCGCCGACCGGCCGCAGGGCGGCGGCGCCGAGGGGCGCCGGGGCCGGCACGCCAAGCGCTGACGCCGTCCGGGGGACGCCGGCCCGGCCCGTACGCCCCCGCAGCGCTCCCCTGCGCGCCTGACCGACACCGACCCACCCGTGTGCTGACGGCACGCGGCATCAGGCATTGTGTCCCTGACGGTCGGTAGGAGGCGTACGAGGAGCGAGCAGAGTGGCGTCGGACCCACAGCGTGGCCAGCGTGGTATCAGCGGCAACGGCAGCGGCAACGGGGACCAGGGCGGTCCCGAGGGCAAGCCGCAGTCGGACGAGGCGCACAGCGCCTTCACCCCGCCGCTGGGGGTGCCGTATCCGCCCCTCCCCGAGGACGAACACCCGACCTCCGAATTCGCCCTGCCGACCGGGCTGCGCCCGGAGACGCCGACCGAGCAGGAGGGATCGGCCTTCGCGCCGCCCGGAAGCACCACCGGCCAGACCCCGGTGCCGGTCGGCGCGACCGCCATGAGCGCCTTCACCCCGCCGCACGGCATACCGACCATCCGCCTCACCAAGGAAGCCCCTTGGCAGGACCGGATGCGCACGATGCTGCGGATGCCGGTCCACGAGCGGCCGGTGCCCGAGCGGCCGGAGCGCCCCGAGGAGGAGACAGGTCCGGCCATTCCCCGCGTGCTCGACCTGACCCTGCGTATCGGCGAGATCCTGCTGGCAGGCGGTGAGGGCGCCGAGGACGTCGAGGCGGCGATGTTCGGCGTCGCGCACGCCTACGGGCTGGAGCGGGTCGAGCCGACCGTCACCTTCACGCTGCTGTCGATCTCGTACCAGCCGTCGCTGGTCGAGGACCCGCTCACGGCCAGCCGGACCGTGCGGCGCCGCGGCGTCGACTACAACCGGCTGTCCGCCGTCTTCCGGCTCGTCGCCGAGATCACCTCCGAGGGCCTCACGCTGGAGGAGGCCTACCGCGGGCTCGCCGAGATCCGCCGTAACCGCCACCCGTACCCGAGCTGGGGGCTGACGCTGGCCTCCGGGCTGCTGTCCGGCGCCGCCTCGATGCTGGTCGGCGGCGGGGCGCTGGTGTTCTTCGCGGCCGCGGTGGGCTCGATGCTGGGCGACCGGCTGGCGTGGCTGGCGTCCGGGCGCGGGCTGCCGGAGTTCTACCAGTTCGTGGTCGCGGCGATGCCGCCCGCCGCGGTGGGCCTGGCCTTCGGGCTGGCGCACTCCAACGTCCAGGCCTCCGCGGTGATCACCGGTGGGCTCTTTGCGCTGATCCCGGGGCGGGCGCTGGTCGCCGGCGTCCAGGACGGCCTGACCGGCTACTACATCACCGCCGCCGCCCGCCTCCTGGAGGTCGGCTACCTGGTCGTCGGCATCGTCGTCGGCGTGCTCTCCGTGCTCTACGTCGGGCTCCAGCTGAACCCCGCCCTCAAGCACCTCAACCCCGAAGAGTCCTTCAAGCACTACAACCAGCCGCTGGTGCAGATCATGGCGTCCATGCTGCTGGCGCTGGCGTTCTGCGTGCTGCTCCAGCAGGAACGTCACACCGTGGCCTTCGCGACGATAAACGGCGGCGTCGCCTGGGTCGTCTACGGCGCCCTCGCGGTCACCGCCGACTTCAACGAGGTGCCGTCCACCGCCATCGCGGCCGGTCTCGTCGGCCTCTTCGGCCAGCTGCTGTCCCGCTACCGCTACGCGTCCGCGCTGCCGTACGTCACCGCGGCCATCGGCCCGCTGCTGCCCGGTAGCGCCACGTACTTCGGCCTGCTGAACTTCGCCCAGGGCCATCTGATCGACGGCTTCTCCTCGCTCATCAAGGCGGCCTCGCTCGCGCTGGCCATCGCCGTCGGGGTCAACCTCGGAAGCGAGGTGGCCCGGCTCTTCCTGCGGGCGCCGACCGAGGAGATGGGCGCCGGCCGGCGGGCGGCGAAGCGGACCCGAGGCTTCTGAGCCCCCTCGCACACGCCGACGGGCGGCACCCACTCCTGTGGATGCCGCCCGTTCGGGTATTTCTCGTACGACATGTGTGTACGAAAATCGGGGCGCGACGGCGGGCGTGCGGCGGCCCGAAAACCGCCGTCGCCACCGACCGGCTCACCCCCTGGGCACTACGGCTCAGTGGCCGCCCTGCGCCTCGAGGCGCTTGTACGAGGCCTCGATCTCGGCCTCGGCGTCGGCGCGGCCGACCCAGTCGGCACCCTCGACGGACTTGCCGGGCTCCAGGTCCTTGTAGACCTCGAAGAAGTGCTGGATCTCCAGGCGGTCGAACTCGGACACGTGGTGGATGTCACGCAGGTGCTCCACGCGCGGGTCGGACGCGGGCACGCACAGCAGCTTGTCGTCGCCGCCGGCCTCGTCCGTCATCCGGAACATACCGATGGCGCGGCACTTCACCAGGACGCCCGGGAAAGTCGGCTCGTCGAGCAGCACGAGCGCGTCCAGCGGGTCGCCGTCCTCGCCCAGCGTGCCCTCGACAAAGCCGTAGTCGGCCGGGTAGACGGTCGAGGTGAACAGGTGGCGGTCCAGTCGGATGCGACCGGTCTCGTGGTCCACCTCGTACTTGTTCCGCGAACCCTTCGGGATCTCGATGCAGACGTCGAACTCCACGGGTGGCTCCTCCATGATCAGCACATACTTCTGGTGATTAAGTGTCCCTCACGCTGGTGTGTGATCGCGAAAGGGGCTGGTCCGTGGTGCCGGAGACCAGGTCGTGGCAGGTCAGATGGGTTGGCTGGGGCCGGTCCGCGGTGCGGGCGGCGGCCGGTGCGGGCCGGGGTGCCGCCGAGTTCGTGGCCGACGAATGGTTCTTCGCGCGCCAGTGGTGGCGGCGGACCCCGCCGCAGCAGAAGCGGACGTGGCAGCTGACCGCCGGTTCCGCGGTGACCGGCCTCGCGGTCGCGGCCTGCGCGATCACGGCCGCCGGTCCCTGGGAATCCGGCCAGCGCACGGCCGAAAGGAGCCTCGCGGCCGCCGCTGACGGCGCGGGCGGCGGGCACCGCGACGAGGCCGGGCGGCCCGTGCCCCATGCGCCGCCCGTGCTGCCTGCCCTGGGCGGCCCGGTGCCCACCGGCCGCGGCGCCGCACCCGTACCCACCGACGCCGGTCTGGCCGACGCCCTCGCGCCGCTCCTCAAGGCCCGCGAACTCGGCCCGCTGCGCAGCGCCTCCGTCCTGGACGTCGCCACCGGCCGCGAGGTCTTCGGCGCCGGACAGGGCGCGCCCGCCACCCCCGCCTCCACCGTCAAGCTCGCCACCGCCGTGGCCGCGCTCTCCCGCCTGGGCCCCGACCACCGCATCGACACCACGGTCGTCGCCGACGGCACCCACCGCATCGTCCTCGTCGGCGGCGGCGACCCCACCCTCACCGCCCGCGCCTCCCGGCCGGGCTCCGGCGACCACCCCGCGGACCTGAGGGCCCTGGCCGACGGCACCGCCCGCGCCCTCGAGCAGCGCAAGGCCACCAAGGTCACGCTCGGCTACGACACCTCGGCCTACTCGGGCCCGTCGCTGCACCCCATCGGCCCGAACGAGAACCTCGCCCCCGTCAGCGCCTTGATGACCGACGAGGCCCGCCTGGACGCCACCGACCACGGCACCGCCCCGCGCGCAGGCGACCCCGCGGCCGCCGCGGCCCGTACCTTCGCCAAGCTGCTCCACGACCGCGGCATCACCGTCAACGGCACCCCGAAGGCGGCCAGGGCCCCCAAGAAGGCCGCCCGCCTCGCCGCCGTCCACTCCCTCCCCCTCGACACCCTCGTCGAGCGGATGCTCACCTACAGCGACAACGACATCGCCGAGGCCCTGGCCCGCCAGACCGCCCTCGCCTCCGGCGAACCCGCCAGCTTCGCGGGCGCCGGCAAGGCCGTCCACAAGGCCCTCGCCGCCCTGCACCTGCCCCTCTCCGGCGCCACCTTCAAGGACGGCAGCGGCCTCAACCGCGACGACAAGGTCTCCGCCGCCCTCCTCTCCCGCCTCCTCCTGGCCGCCTCCGCCCCCGACAGGCCGGCCCTGCGCCCCGTGGTCACCGGCCTGCCCGTGGCCGCCTTCACCGGGACCCTCAGCGGCCGCTACGCCCGGACCGCGGGGGCCGGCGCCGTACGCGCGAAGACCGGCACCCTCACCGGCGTGAACACCCTGGCCGGAACGGTCGTGGACGCGGACGGCCGGCTCTTGGTCTTCGCCTTCATGACCAGCGGCACGACGGACCCCCAGGGCGCCCAACGAGCACTCGACAGGCTGGCTTCCACGGTGGCCAATTGCGGTTGCCGTTAGCTGCGCTTTGGCTTGGGCCCCACGTTTTTGGCTTTCCCGCCGTGGTGGTTTGTCGCCGTTGCGCCTGCGGCGGGCGTGGGATTGTCGGGAGCGGTGCCGGCCCTACACGGCTCCGCCGCTACGGTCCGTCCCCTCCCGTGGGTGGGTGGAAGGGGTCGGTGGGGGCGGGCGTGGTGTGTCCGTTCACCATGATCGGTCCACAAGAGACACCTGACCGCCTACGTCCGCCCCCACCGTCTTCTCTCCACCCTCAACGGGGAGGTGCGGGTCGTAGCGGCGGAGCCGTGTAGGCCCGGTGCCGCTGCCGAACAGCCCCGCGCAGCGGCAACCAGCCCGCCGCAGGCGCAACGGCGAACAACCACCATGGCGGGGAAGCCGACAACGTACGGCCACGGCAAAGCGCAGCGGATCGGCTACCCCAGAGGGAAACGTCCCCGTACGGTGAACCCATGACGAGCATCGGTGGAACCGAGATGGTCGACTGGAACCTCGCGGTGGCAACCGCGACCCGCCTCGTGCGCCCCGGCCCCGAGGTGAGCCGCGACGAGGCGCGGGCGATCGTCGCCGAACTACGAAGGCATGCCAAGTCCTCCGAAGTGCACGTCCGGGAATTCACCCGCCTGGCACAGCCGGGCGTGGCCGACGGCGAGCCGCACGACACCCCGGTCCTGGTGGTGGACCGGCCCGGCTGGATCAAGGCGAACGTCGCCGGGTTCCGTGCCGTCCTCAAGCCCCTTCTGGCCAAGATGGAGGACCGCCGCGCCACCGTCCCCGGCGGTGGCGTGCTCGGCGCCGTCGGCGGCAAGGTGACCGGCGTCGAACTCGGCATGCTGCTGTCGTTCCTGGCCTCCCGCGTCCTCGGCCAGTTCGAGACCTTCGCCCCCGCCTCCCGCGACCTGCCCGCCTCGGCGCAGGGCGGACGGCTGCTCCTCGTGGCGCCCAACATCGTCCACGTGGAGCGGGAGCTCGAAGTGGACCCGCACGACTTCCGCCTGTGGGTCTGCCTCCACGAGGAGACCCACCGCACGCAGTTCACGGCGGTGCCCTGGCTGCGCGACCACATCGAGGGCGAGATCCAGTCGTTCCTCGGCGAGACCGACATCGACCCGGGCACCCTCCTTGAGCGGCTGCGCGAGGCCGCCCAGTCGCTGGCCGGCGCCAAGCCCGAGGGGGAGGAGGGCGACGACGGCAGTCACTCGCTGGTCGACGTGGTCCAGACCCCGGCGCAGCGCGAGATCCTGGGCCGGCTCACCGCCGTGATGTCCCTGCTCGAAGGGCACGCCGACTTCGTGATGGACGGCGTCGGGCCCGAGGTCGTGCCGTCCGTCGCCGAGATCCGCGAGAAGTTCCAGAAGCGCCGGGCCAGCGGTGCGGGACGGCTCGACCAGGCGTTGCGTAAGCTGCTGGGGCTGGATGCCAAGCTGCGCCAGTACCGCGACGGCGAGCGGTTCGTGCGGGCCGTCGTCGAGGAGGTCGGCATGGACGGTTTCAACCGCGTGTGGACGTCGCCCAACACCCTCCCCACCAAGCAGGAGATCGCCAAACCGGCGGACTGGGTCGCGCGGGTGCATCGCAAGGCGGACGGGGCTCCGTAAGCGAGCCGTACCCGACGGGCGCGCCGCGCGGCAGAAGAGCGCCCCTTCAATCACCCGTCTGAGGGACCGTGATCCATGGATAGGCGTGCAATGCTCGGGGAACCTCCCGCCTCTGTCACCATCTAGGCACTCTGTGTGATGGTGGCGGCGTGACCAACAACACGACGCCGCCGCCGTCCACGCCCGAGGCTCCCAGCTGAACGATTGGAAACGGACATGGGTCCCCATCCAGCGGTCGCCGCGATACGCCTGGCGGTCCGCCGCGTACTCCACGACGTACTGAACCACCACCTCGCGCAGGGCCGGCACGACTCCCCGCTCGTGCTCGTCGCCTGTTCCGGCGGCGCCGACTCCATGGCGCTCGCCTCCGCCCTGGCCTTCGAAGCCCCCAAGCTGGGCGTCCGGGCCGGGGGCGTCACCGTCGACCACGGCCTTCAGGAAGGCTCCGACCTCCGCGCCGCCGAGGTCGCCCTCCGGCTGCGGGGCCTGCGGCTCGATCCCGTGGAGACCGTCACCGTCCAGGTCGGCAGAGAGGGAGGTCCGGAGGCCGCCGCCCGCGACGCCCGTTACGCCGCTCTCGACGCCGCCGCGGAACGCCACGGCGCCGCCGCGGTCCTCCTTGGCCACACCCGCGACGACCAGGCGGAAACGGTGCTGCTCGGCCTCGCCCGCGGCTCCGGCACCCGCTCGCTGTCCGGGATGGCCGCGGCCAGCGGAACCGGTGGCCGCTACCGCCGCCCGTTCCTCGACGTCGACCGCCAGACCGCCCGCAAGGCCTGTCTGATGCAGTCGCTGCCCGTATGGGACGACCCCCACAACACCGACCCCGCCTACACCCGCTCACGACTGCGCCACGAAGGGCTGCCCGCGCTGGAGAAGGCGCTCGGCAAGGGCGTCGTCGAGGCGCTCGCCCGTACCGCCCAGCTCTCCCGGGACGACGCCGACGCCCTGGACGCCTGGGCCGCCGACGCCGAGGCCGCGGTGTTCGACGACGCCGGCACGCTGGATGTCGCGGCGCTCTACGCGCTGCCCCCCGCGGTGCGCCGCCGAGTGCTGCGCCGGGCCGTCATCGCGGCCGGTTCGCCGGCCGGTTCGCTCTTCGCCCGCCACATCGAAGAAGTGGACCGGCTGATCACCGCCTGGCGCGGCCAGGGAGCCATCAACCTCCCCGGGCGCGTCGGTGTCCGGCGGCAGGGTGGCAGACTGGTCATTCGGCAGGGCTGAGCCGGCCGGTCAGGAACACCGAACCGAGCGAGAGTGGCACGGGTGGACGACAAGGACATGGGCACCGACCTTCAGTCGGTACTCATCACCAAAGAAGAGATCGACGCGAAGCTGGCCGAGCTGGCCGCGAAGATCGACGCGGAGTACGCGGGCAAGGACCTGCTCATCATCGGTGTCCTCAAGGGCGCGGTGATGGTGATGGCGGATCTGGCGCGCGCGCTGTCCACCCCCGTCACGATGGACTGGATGGCCGTGTCCTCCTACGGCGCGGGCACCCAGTCCTCCGGCGTGGTCCGCATCCTCAAGGACCTCGACACCGACATCAAGGGCAAGCACGTCCTGATCGTCGAGGACATCATCGACTCCGGCCTGACGCTGTCGTGGCTGCTGTCGAACCTCGGCTCCCGCGAGCCGGCCTCCCTCGAGGTCTGCACGCTGCTGCGCAAGCCGGACGCGGCCAAGGTCGCCATCGACGTGAAGTGGATCGGCTTCGACATCCCCAACGAATTCGTCGTCGGATACGGCCTGGATTTCGCGGAGAAGTACCGCAACCTGCCGTTCGTCGGTACCCTCGCGCCACACGTCTACGGCGGCTGAGCGCGCTCCGGCGTCGTCGCCGGGCCCCGGCCGTGGTGGCCGGGGCGGGGCCGGGACCGGCCTCCGAGACCCGTCGGGAACCGTTCGTGGCGCTCCGGCGTTGGAGCAGGGAGAACGGAATCCCGGGCCGCATTGTTAACCGTGGGCGGCAGCCTCGGGCGACAATGCTGGGGTACCGTCCGAAGGCAGTTCTTTTTTCGGGCCAGTAATACACCGTACGCACGACCGACCCTCCCGAGGGCGTTGTGCCTCACTGTGGCAGGAGGGACGGGGCCTCAAGCGGCTCCGTATGGATGGACGTGAAGCGATACTTCCGTGGGCCGGTCATGTGGATCGTGCTGGCCGTCCTCGCCGTGGTCGTGTTGATGCAGGTCGTCGGCTCGTCCGGCGGCTACAAGACGGTGGACACCGGTCAGGTCGTCAAGGCGATCGCTGACAACAAGGTGAAGTCCGCCGAGCTGACGACCGGTGACGAGAACAAGATCAAGATTGAGCTGTCGGGCTCCAACAAGATTGAGGGCTCCAACAAGCTCCAGGCGAGCTACATCGGCGACCAGGGCGTCGATCTGGCCAAGAACCTTCAGGCCAAGTACCAGACCGGCGACATCAAGGACGGGTACACCGTCTCCCCGTCGAAGCAGAACCCGATCGTCGGGATGCTGATCACGCTGGCTCCCTTCGTCTTCATCGTGGTGCTCTTCCTGTTCCTGATGAACCAGGCGCAGGGCGGCGGCTCCCGGGTGATGAACTTCGGGAAGTCGAAGGCGAAGCTGATCACCAAGGACACCCCCAAGACGACGTTCTCGGACGTCGCGGGGGCGGACGAGGCGGTCGAGGAACTCCATGAGATCAAGGAGTTCCTGCAGGAGCCGGCGAAGTTCCAGGCCGTCGGCGCCAAGATCCCCAAGGGCGTGCTGCTGTACGGCCCGCCCGGTACCGGCAAGACGCTGCTCGCGCGCGCCGTCGCCGGTGAGGCGGGGGTCCCCTTCTACTCGATCTCCGGTTCCGACTTCGTCGAGATGTTCGTCGGTGTCGGTGCCTCCCGGGTCCGCGACCTCTTCGAGCAGGCCAAGGCGAACGCCCCGGCGATCGTCTTCGTCGACGAGATCGACGCCGTCGGCCGGCACCGCGGTGCGGGCCTCGGCGGTGGCCACGACGAGCGCGAGCAGACCCTCAACCAGCTCCTGGTCGAGATGGACGGCTTCGACGTGAAGGGCGGCGTGATCCTGATCGCCGCCACGAACCGTCCGGACATCCTCGACCCGGCGCTGCTGCGCCCCGGCCGTTTCGACCGGCAGATCGCCGTCGACCGTCCGGACATGCAGGGCCGCCTCGAGATCCTCAAGGTCCACCAGAAGGGCAAGCCGGTCGCCCCGGACGTCGACCTCTCGGCCGTCGCCAAGCGCACCCCCGGCTTCACCGGTGCCGATCTGTCGAACGTCCTCAACGAAGCGGCGCTGCTGACCGCTCGTAGCGACTCGAAGCTGATCAACAACCACTTCCTGGACGAGGCGATCGACCGCGTCGTGGCCGGACCGCAGAAGCGGACCCGGATCATGTCCGAGAAGGAGAAGAAGATCACCGCGTACCACGAGGGCGGACACGCCCTGGTCGCGGCGGCCTCCCCCAACTCCGACCCGGTGCACAAGATCACGATCCTGTCCCGCGGCCGGGCCCTGGGCTACACCATGGTCCTGCCCGACGAGGACAAGTACTCCACCACCCGCAACGAAATGCTCGACCAGCTGGCTTACATGCTGGGCGGGCGCGCGGCGGAGGAGCTGGTCTTCCACGACCCGACCACCGGTGCCTCGAACGACATCGAGAAGGCCACCGCAACGGCCCGCGCGATGGTCACGCAGTACGGCATGACCGAGCGGCTCGGCGCGATCAAGTTCGGCACGGACAACTCCGAGCCGTTCCTGGGCCGTGAGATGGGTCACCAGCGTGACTACTCCGAAGAGGTCGCCGCGCTGGTCGACGAGGAGGTCAAGAAGCTCATCGAGACCGCCCACAACGAAGCGTGGGAGATCCTCGTCGAGAACCGCGACATCCTCGACAACCTCGTGCTGACGCTCCTGGAGAAGGAGACCCTCGGCAAGGAGGAGATCGCCGAGGTCTTCAAGCACGTGGTCAAGCGCCCGGCCCGCCCGGCCTGGACCGGCTCGTCGCGTCGTACGCCCTCCAGCCGGCCGCCGGTGCTCTCCCCCAAGGAGCTCGCCCCGGCCAACGGCTCCGTGCCGACCAATGCCACGGTCTCCACGGAGAAGGTGGAAGCGCCCGAGGACACCTCCCCGGAGAGCTGATCCGTGACCCGGTACGGGATGCCCGTACCGGACCCGGAATGGATGCCGCGTCCCGCAGGTTTTAGCCTGGGGGGCGCGGCATTCCGCGTTTCGAGCGGGCGCAGAGAGAACGAGGCACCAGATGACGGACCCCGTGACGCTGGACGGCGACGGCCGAATCGGCACCTTCGACGAGAAGCGGGCCGAGAACGCCGTGCGCGAGCTGCTGATCGCGGTCGGAGAGGACCCGGACCGCGAGGGGCTGCTGGAGACACCGGCGCGGGTGGCGCGGGCGTACAAGGAGATCCTGGCGGGCCTGTGGCAGACCGCGGAGGACGTCCTGACGACGACCTTCGACCTCGGCCACGACGAGTTGGTCCTGGTCAAGGACATCGAGATCGTCAGCCTGTGCGAACACCATCTGCTGCCCTTCCACGGCGTGGCGCACGTGGGGTACATCCCGGCCGAGAACGGCAAGATCACCGGCCTGTCCAAGCTCGCCCGCTTGGTCGACGTCTACGCCCGCCGCCCGCAGGTGCAGGAACGCCTCACGACGCAGATCGCGGACTCGCTGATGGAGATTCTCGAAGCCCGCGGCGCGATCGTGGTGGTCGAGGCCGAGCACATGTGCATGTCGGTGCGCGGCATCCGCAAGCCCGGGGCCAAGACGACCACCTCGGCGGTGCGCGGTCAGCTCCGTGACGCTTCGACCCGGGCCGAGGCGATGAGCCTGATAATGGCGCGATAGCCGGCTTGCCGGTGTGCATGACGATCCCCCTCGGTCGGTGGAGTTGTTCACCGATCGAGGGGGATCGTCATGTCGGGCGGGCTGCCGGGGGCCGTTCCTGGGGGCGGGCCGTCCGCCGGGGAGCGGGCGGGGCGGGCATTCGGGCGCGCCTCAGGCCCTGAGGTGCCCGCCCAGCCACTCCAGGGCGGCGGGTATTTCGCGGCGCCAGGTGTTGAAGTTGTGGCCGCCGCTGTCGAGGATGATCGACGAGATGCGGGTGGGCGACTTCGTCTGCTGGATGAAGCGCAGGGTCTGGTGGTAGTTGCCCTCGCCCTGCTTGCTGGTGGTGACCAGCAGGTTCACCGGCGGGGCGGGGCGGTGGCGCTGGCGCCACAGGAGGTTGTTCTCGCGGGCCAGTTGGGGGTCGCCGCCGAAGAGGTCGCCGGTCGTGGCGTCCAGGGGGGCCTTGTACGCGCCGGAGAGGGCGACGGCGGTGGAATAGGCCTCGGGGTGGCGCATGGTCATCTTCAGGGCGCAGTAGCCGCCGGTGGAGTCTCCGATGGCGCCCCAGTTCTTGGCCTGGGTGCCGACGCGGTAGTGCTCGGCGATGTTGGTGCGCAGATCCTGGGTGAAGAAGGTCTCGGTCTGCGGGCCGTCCGGGATGTCCACGCATTCGGTGTCGCGGGGCGGGGCGACGGTCGGCCGCATCATCACCAGGATGGTCGGCTGCATTTTGTGCTGCTTGAGTAGATCGTGCTGGGTCTGGGGGAAATCCAGCTTTTTGAACAGGGCCTCGGCGGTTCCCGGGTAGCCGGTGAGCACGACCGCTGCCGGGAATTTCTTTTTCGCGTACTTCTTCTGGAAATACTGAGGCGGCAGATACACATATGCTGGGCTGCCGATCTTGGATCGCTCTCCGCGCACCAGGACCTTGTCGACCCGGCCGCCCTTCGTGGGCCGGGAGCCGCCGGCGATGCTGATCCGCTGGGTGCCGAGCATCTGAAGCTTGGTGCCGTTCGGTCCGGTCTGGTAATTCGTGACCACACCCGGTTGCTGTTCCTGGCCGAAGAGGTCGGCCCAAGAGGCATAGAAGCCGAAGGAATTGTTGGCGACGAGGCCAACGGTGGCGAAGAGAGATATCTGGGTGGCCAACAGCAGACCTATACGGCCGAGTACGGCTCGCCAGTTCCCCTTGGACAGGCGAGGCCAGAGCCAGATCGTGAGGACGAAGAGTGCTACCGCGACGAGGACGGCAAGAAGCAGCACTTTCTTGCTGGTGAGGCCCATGTGGTGCTTTCTGCCGGGCGGCCGGTCCAGCCGGTCCGCTGGTGGAACCCCGAGCCCTGAAACGCCGTCATACAGGGCGCAAAAAGTCCAGATGCTGCGACTAGGCTCGCACGTTCTCTCGACCGGGGCGACGGGAAAGTGATGTCTGACAGGCTAGATGGCGAAAAGTCGGAGACGGTTGCGTGGCGAACGCCACGCTGGCTCCGTGGCCCGCGGCCCGAAAGGGTCCCCGGCTTCGTCGGTACGGCCGGCGTGGTCGTCGGTCTGCTGAACCTGGCGGCCGGTGTTTTTCCGCGGTTCCGGCACAGCAAGATGCATGCCCTGGCCGAGGTGCTGCCGGGCGCGGTGAGCCCACTGGCGGCGGCCGCGTCCATCGTCGTGGGCATCCTGCTGCTTCTGCTGGCCCACGGGCTCAAGCGGCGTAAGCGGCGGGCCTGGGTCGCGGCCGTAGCGCTGCTTCCGGTGGGGATCGCCGCTCAGCTCGTATATCGCCACTCCATTTTCGGAGCGGTGCTCTCGCTCGCATTGCTGGTGTTCCTGGTGTGGCATCGGCGGGAGTTCGCGGCCCTGCCCGACCCCCGCAGCCGCTGGAAGGCCGTAGCCAACTTCGTCGTGCTCGGCGGCGCCGGCTTCGCCATCGGCATGGTCATCGTCAGCACCCACCCCCACAAGACCGTCGGCTCGCCGTCCTTCTGGGACCTCACCCAGCACGTCCTGTGGGGCATGTTCGGCTTCGAGGGCCCCGTCGCCTACACCCAGGGCGTCGACTACACCGTCGGCTACTCCCTCGGCGCCCTCGGCCTGCTGACCGTCGCCACCACCGCCTACCTCGCCTTCCGCCCCGAGCACCCCGTCGCCCGCCTCACCGAGGACGACGAACAGCGGCTGCGCGAGCTGCTCGCCAAGCACGGCGCCCGCGACTCGCTCGGCTACTTCGCGCTGCGCCGCGACAAGGGCGCGGTGTTCTCCCCGACCGGCAAGGCCGCGGTCTGCTACCGGGTGATCTCCGGCGTGATGCTCGCCAGCGGCGACCCGATCGGCGACGTCGAGGCCTGGCCCGGCGCCATCGAGCGCTTCATGGAGGAGGCGCGGGCGCACTCCTGGACACCCGCGGTGACCGGCTGCAGCGAGACCGGCGGCCAGGTGTGGACCCGTGAGACCGGCATGGACGCCCTCGAACTCGGCGACGAGGCCATCGTGGACGTCGCCGACTTCACCCTCAGCGGCCGGGCGATGCGCAACGTCCGCCAGATGGTCAAGCGCATCGAGCGCAACGGCTACGAGACCCGGGTCCGGCGGGTGTGCGATCTGGAGCCCGAGGAGCTGGCCCGTGTCCAGGCCGCCGCGAACGCCTGGCGCGACACCGACACCGAGCGCGGTTTCTCCATGGCGCTCGGCCGGATCGACGCGGAGACGGACGGCGACGCGGTGATCGCCACCGCCCACCTGGCCCCCGCCGAGGGCGAGGCGCCCGGCCCGTACGGGGACCTCAAGGCCATGCAGCACTACGTCCCCTGGGGCGACAGCGGCATCTCCCTGGAGCTGATGCGCCGCGACCGCAGCGCCGACCCCGGCATGAACGAGCTGCTGATCGTCGCCGCGCTGCAGGCCGCACCCGACCTGAAGATCAAGCAGGTGTCGCTGAACTTCGCGGTCTTCCGCTCCTCCCTGGAGCGCGGCGAGAAGCTCGGCGCGGGGCCCGTCATCCGCGTCTGGCGCGGCATGCTGATCTTCCTGTCGCGCTGGTACCAGATCGAGTCGCTCTACAAGTTCAACGACAAGTTCCGGCCACGCTGGGAGCCCCGCTTCGTGGTCTTCCGCAACAGCCGCGACATCCCCCGCATCGGCCTGGCGGCGCTGCAGGCCGAGGGCTATCTGGAGCTGGGCCTGCCGCGCGTACTGCGACGGTCGAAGCCCGCCGAGCCGCGCCCGTGCGCCCACACGACGGAACGGGCCGCGGCTCCGGGAGCGGTCGAGACCGCCGCGTGACAGGCGGCGCGGGGCCGTCCACCGACCGTCCCGCGCCCCTGCCGACGGCCGCAATCCGGCCGGTCGGCACACGGCCTAGGCTGGTGTCATGAGTACCTTGCGTGGCCGGGTGGCCGGACTGCCGGACTGGGAGCGCTGCGCGGTGATGGGCGTCGTCAATGTGACGCCCGATTCGTTCTCCGACGGCGGCGAGTGGTTCGACACCGAACTCGCCGTCAAGCACGGCCTCGACCTGGTGGCGCAGGGCGCCGACCTGGTGGACGTCGGCGGCGAATCGACCCGGCCGGGTGCGGCCCGGGTGGACGAGGCCGAGGAGCTGCGACGGGTCGTGCCCGTCGTACGGGAACTGGCCGCGGCCGGCGCCGTCGTCTCGGTCGACACCATGCGCGCCTCCGTCGCCGAAGCGGCCGTGGAGGCCGGGGCGCGGCTGGTGAACGACGTCAGCGCGGGGGGCGCCGACCCGGCGATGATCCCGGCGGTGGCCGCCTCCCATGTCCCGTTCGTCGTCATGCACTGGCGCGGCCAGTCGATCGACATGAACAACCGAGCCGTCTACGGGGACGTCGTCCGCGAGGTCGTCGACGAGCTGGGCCGGTCCGTGGAGCGAGCGGTGTCCGGCGGCATCGACCCGGACCGGATCGTCGTCGACCCGGGGCTGGGCTTCGCCAAGAACGCCGAGCACGATCTGGCGCTGGTCGCCCAGCTGGCCCGGTTGCGGGCGCTGGGCCGTCCCCTCCTGGTCGCCGCATCGAGGAAACGCTTCCTGGGCAGGGTGCTGGCGGGCGGCGAGGGAGCCGCCCCGCCGCCCGCCAGGGAGCGGGACGCGGCCACGGCCGCGGTGTCGGCGATCGTGGCGCGAGAGGGGGCGTGGGCGGTGCGGGTGCATGAGGTGCGGGCGAGCGCGGACGCGGTGCGGGTGGCCCGCGCGGTGGAAGCCGCGGCGGATGTGACGGATACGACGGTGAACGCGACGGGAGCGCTGTGAGCGGCTTGGGCCCACAAACGGACATCGAGCTGGTCGAGCAGGCGAACACCACCCTGTACGAGACCATCGAGCGCGGCGATCACGAGGCGCTGTCCGAGCTGTGGCTCGACGGCCAGGTGAGTGTGGTGCACCCGGGGTGGCCGGTGCTGCGCGGTCGTGGCGAGGTGCTGCGCTCGTACGCGCTGATCATGGCGAACACCGAGTACATCCAGTTCTTCCTGACGGATGTGGAGATCGACGTCGTCGGGGACACCGCCCTGGTGACGTGCACCGAGAACATCCTCAGCGGCGGTCCGGCCGAGGACGACGGCACGGTGGGGCCGCTGATCGGCCAGCTCGTCGTGGCGACGAACGTCTTCAAGCGCACGGAGGACGGCTGGCGGGTGTGGTCGCACCACGGGTCGCCGGTGCTGGCGGACCGCGAGGACGACGAGGACGGTGACGAGGACGCCGAGGGGGACGAGGACGGCCCGGCGGGCGGGGCCGGGGCGCCGGGCGGGGTCTGAGCCGTATGGGTGGCCGTCCCGGGGCCCGGGGCGTCCTGAGAGGCGGTCCCCGGGCTGTCCTGGGGCCGTATGCCGTATCCCCGCGGGTGCGTCAGCGGGGTGGCCGGGGTGCACCCGTTCGAGCCAAGTGCGGTACGGGTAGGGGTGGGGTGCGGGCAGGGGGGTAAGAGGTCGCGCGGATGACCTCTCGCGGCTCGCTAGCAGCAGTCCGGGGACTTGTCCATAGCCCCCTTGGGCGAGCACTGTCAGGGCTCGCAGGTAGATTCGAGTTTGGGGCAGTGTGCCGGACGAGTCCGGGACGTGCCCGAAAACCGATGAGCAGTGGCGCCGGCGGTGCCAGTGAACCAGTGGGAGTGATTCGCGTGGATCGTGTCGCGCTGCGTGGGCTGAAGGCCCGAGGGCACCACGGGGTGTTTCCCCGGGAGCGCGAGGAAGGCCAGACCTTCATCGTCGACCTGGTGCTCGGCCTGGACACCCGCCCGGCCGCGGCATCCGACGATCTCGCGAAGACCGTGCACTACGGCGTCGTGGCCGAGGAGGTGGTGGCGGTTGTGGAGGGTGAGCCGGTCGATCTGATCGAGACCCTCGCGGAGCGGATCGCCGACCAGTGCCTCAAGCACGAGGGGGTTCAGGAGGTGGAGGTGGTGGTGCACAAGCCGGATGCCCCGATCACCGTCCCCTTCGACGACGTGACCATCACCATCACCCGGAGTGCCGTATGAATCCCACCAGTCACCCGACCACCGCCCCGGACGGAGCCGCTGCTCGGCCCCCTCATCAGGGCGACCCGACCGTGCAGCCGGTGCCCGCCTCCGTAGTGGAGCAGGTGGACGCCGCGGACGTGACGCTGTCCAATCCCAAACGCGCCGTGATCTCGATCGGCAGCAATCTCGGCAACCGCCTGGAGACCCTCCAGGGGGCCGTCGACGCGCTGGAGGACACCCCGGGCCTGCGGGTCAAGGCCGTCTCCCCGGTGTACGAGACCGTGCCGTGGGGCGTGGACCCCGACTCCCAGCCCGCGTACTTCAACGCCGTGGTGCTGATCAAGACAACCTTGCCGCCGGACTCCCTCCTGGAGCGCGGGCACGCCATCGAGGAAGCCTTCGAGCGGGTGCGCGACGAGCGGTGGGGCCCGCGCACGATCGACGTCGACATCCTGGCGTACCAGGACGTGGTCTCCGACGACCCGCGGCTGACCCTGCCGCACCCACGGGCCCATGAGCGCGCGTTCGTCCTGGTGCCGTGGCACGACGTGGACCCGGCGGCCGAGGTGCCCGGGCACGGCGCGGTGGGCGAATTGCTGTCGTCGCTCGGCCGCGAAGGCGTGACGCCGCGCACGGACCTGGAACTGCGGCTGCCTGAGTAGTCGTTAGGGTTGCGGGTCGGTCTTCTGCGGCGACGATGCGTAGTCGATGGCTCCGTACGGCATGGATGCCCAGGGATGTCCATGGGCGCCCGTGGACGTCCATGGCTGTGCATGCGTGCGTACGAGTGAGCTGTGGCTTGCGCGTACGTATGAAGGCCTATGGGCGCGTAAGACGGTGTATGGGTGCGCATGACGGCGTATGGGTGCGCATGAATGTGCACGGAACGGACAGGCGGCCATAACGACAGGGATGGCCGGAACGGCGCGAGGGGCGATGGCTCGGTGAAGCAGCTACACATCAAGGTGCTGGTCGGGCTGTTTCTGGCGGCAGGGGTGCTGGCCTGGGGAGGCGCCCGGCTGTGGGACTCGTTCGGCACCCTGGTCAGCGTGCCGATGGCGGCGCCGATCGTGCTGGCGCTGATCGCCGCCGTGCTCGCCACCATGGCGTTCTCCTTCCGGTCGCGGCTGCGCGCACAGCGCGAGCGCCGGCAGGGCGCCAAGGGCGTGGAACCCCTGTTCGCCGCCCGTGCGGTGGTCTTCGGGCAGGCCAGCGCCCTGGTGGCGGCGCCGGTCGCCGGGCTCTACGGCGGAGTCGGCGCCTTCCTGCTGACCTCGGGCCTTGAGCTCGCCCCGCGCCGGGACCAGGCGATCTATGCCGGTCTGTCGGTTCTCGCGGGCGCGGCCGTGGTGATCGCCGCGATGTTCCTGGAGCGGGTCTGCAAGCTCCCCGAGGGCGAGGACAACCATGACCACCCGGGGGCGTCGCGGGCGTAGCGGGGGCCCTTGGGGGGTGGCCGAACGGATCCCCTAGGGGGTGCGGGGTCCCCTTGCGGGCCACAACGCGGCGGTCGTGGGAGGTATTCCTGCGGCGTACGACGCGATCGCGCGGGCCCGGCCGAGTCCGGCCCAACCAGGCCCAACCCGACCCGGCCGGCGTAGGCCAACCCGGCCCAGCCCGGCCTGGCCGGCGTAGCCCAACCCGGCCCGGCCCAACCTGGCTCGGCTCAACCCGGCCCAGCCCAACCCGGCCCAGCCAACCCGGCTCGGCTCAACTCCACGCGGCCGGGCTCGGTGCAGCCCCACCCGGCCCGTCTCGCCCTCGTTCGACCGAAGGTCCCCTTGACCGACGCCCGGTGCCCGGTGCCCGACGCCAGGCGCCCGACGCCTGCCGCCCGACGCCTGCCGCCCGGCGCCCGACGCCTGCCGTCGGAGAGCTGGTCGGAGCCGTGGCCGTCGTACGTCTTCATCGTGACGCGCTTGAAGTGGGTCGGGCTTCCCGTTGGTGTGGGGGGTGACCCATGGTGAACGGGCGGTCGTGAACGCGGTGTTGCGGGTGAATGGCGATGCGGGTGGTGAGGGGTGGGGCAGGGCCGATTGTCAGTGGTGGGGGTTAGGGTCGCAGACGGTCACCGGAATCGGCGGCGATCGGGGCGGGGGAGGTGACGGTCGGTGAGTGGAGCGATGGCCACGGCGGCCGCGGCGGCAACGACAACCGCGGTGACGACGTCGGGCGGCGGGAGCTGTCTGACGGCCAACGACTGGATCTGCGGTGAGTATGTCCGCACCCGCAGCCAGGAATTGGTGGACGCGACGCTCCAGCACGTCGGCATCACTGCCGTGTCCGTACTGATCGGTGTGCTGATCGCCTTTCCGCTGGCGCTGATCGCCCGGCGCTCGCGGGGCGCGGCGGGGCCCGTCCTGGGGCTGACGACGGTGCTCTACACCGTGCCGTCGCTGGCGATGTTCGCGCTGCTGACGCCGGTCTTCGGCATCTCGGCCGCGGTGGTGGTCACGGGCCTGGTGCTGTATTCGCTGACGATTCTGGTACGCAACATCCTGGCCGGTCTGCAGGCGGTGCCCGCCGAGGTGCGGGAGGCAGCCCGGGGGATGGGATACGGCTCCGTGCGGCTGCTGTTCGGGGTGGAACTCCCGCTTGCGCTGCCCGCGGTGATGGCCGGACTCCGCATCGCCACGGTCTCGACGGTGGCGATGACCACCATCGGCTCCGTGGTCGGCTACGGCGGGCTGGGCAACCTCATAGCCAGCGGTTTGGAGGGCTTCTTCAAGGCCGAGGTCCTGACCGCGTCGGTGCTGTGTGTGCTGCTGGCGCTGGCGGCCGACGGACTGCTGATGGGGCTTCAGCGGCTGCTGACGCCCTGGACGCGGGCGCAGCAGCGGGTGAGGGCCGGGGCGCGGCGCGGGGCGCGCCCCGCGAAGGCGGGGGGCTGAGCTCATGGGGGCGATCGGGGGCGCGTGGCAGTGGTTGACGACGGGCGCCAACTGGGCCGGGGAGAAGGGGGTGTGGCACCGCCTGGGCGAGCATCTGTGGCTCAGTGGGCTGTGCCTGCTCATCGCCTGCCTGATAGCCCTGCCGGTGGCGCTCTGGCTCGGGCACCTGGGCAAGGGCGGGGCGCTGGCGATCAACGTCTCCAATGTGGGGCGGGCGGTGCCGACGTACGCGGTCCTGGTGCTCCTGACGCTCGGTCCGCTGGGCACTCAGGGGGACTGGCCCACCGTCATCGCGCTGGTGCTGTTCGCGGTGCCGCCGCTGCTGACCAACGCCTATCTGGGGATGCGGGAGGCGGACCGCGCTGTGGTGGAGGCGGCCCGGGGGATGGGCATGTCGGGGCCGCAGGTGCTGCTGAGGGTCGAGATACCGCTCGCGTATCCGCTGATCATGACGGGCATACGGTCGGCCACGGTGCAGGTGGTGGCGACCGCGACGCTGGCCGCGCTGGCGGGCGGCGGCGGCCTGGGCCGGATCATCACGGCGGGCTTCGGCAACTACGACACCGCGCAGGTGGTCGCGGGTGCGGTGCTGGTGGCCGTACTGGCGCTGGCCGTTGAGGGGGCGCTGGTGGTGGTGGACCGGGTGTGCGATCCGATGCGGGGGCGGCGGCGTGCGGGACGCGGAGGGCCGGGGAGGCGGGTGAGGCGTGCGGGCGGTGGCGCACCGGTCACGGCATCGGCCATGGCCTCGGGTGCGGGCTCGCGCGGGGCGGCGGGGGAGGGGCGGGGTGACGATGCGGTCGCGGTACGGAAAATCCCCTGACGCCGGATCCCGGCTTTGCGATGCTGCCGCGGTACGGACCGGTGCGACGCATCCGCCGGCACCCGTCGTCGGCCGGGCCCGCCGGGCCTGGTTCCGGTCCAGGTCCAGGCCGGCCTCGGCCGGCCCCGGTCGGTCTCGGTCGACTCCATCCGACCCCATCCAACGTCATCCGACGTCATCCGAACGGACTGAATGGTGAATTCCATGAGCAGCAGGACGCGCGCGGCGCGCACCGCGCTTGTCGCGGGGACAGTGATCGCTCTGGCGGCCGGGCTGACCGCGTGCCAGGGGCAGAGCCTGGAGGACAAGGGCGGTAAGGACAAGGGCGGCGGGAAGGAGGAGATCGTCGTCGGCTCGGCCGGTTTCACCGAGTCGAAGGTGCTCGCCGAGATCTATTCCAAGATCCTTATAGACGCCGGATACCGAGCGCGGGTTCAGACGCTGTCCAATCGTGAGCTGTATGAGCCGGCCCTGGAGAAGGGCCAGATCGATGTCGTTCCGGAATATGCCTCCACACTTGCCGAATTCCTCAACGCCAAGAAGAACGGCGCCAAGGCGAAGCCGGTGGCCTCCAGCGACATCGACACGACCGTAACGGCGCTCAAGAAGCTCGCCGGCTCCTACGGTCTCAAGGTGCTGCCGGCCGGCTCGGCCACCGACCAGAACGCCTTCGCGGTCACCAAGGAATTCGCCGCCGAGCACAAGCTGAAGACGCTCTCCGACCTCGGCCGGTCGAAGCAGAAGATCAAACTCGCGTCCGGGGAGGAGTGCGAGACCCGGGTGTTCTGCAAGCCGGGCCTGGAGCGGACGTACGGCATCGACATCAGCGGCCTCGACCCCAAGGGCGTGGGCACTCCGCAGGCCAAGCAGGCGGTCAAGGACGGCACCGACCAACTGGTGCTGACCACCACCACGGATGCCACGCTCGACAACTTCGGGCTGGTGCTTCTGCGGGACGACAAGAAGCTCCAGAACGCCGACAATGTGCTGCCGGTGGTGAATGCCAAGACCGCGGGCGACAAGGAGATCGCGGCGGTGCTCGGCAAGCTCACGAGTGTGCTCACCACCCAGGACTTGATCGGCTTGAACCGCAAAGTTGATGCCGAGCGGCTCAAGCCGGGGGATGTGGCGCAGGCGTATTTGGAGTCCAAGGGGCTGCTGAAGAAGTAACCGCCGAGAAACGGATTCGCGGGCGGGGCCCCATAGGCCCCGCACGCACGGTAAGTTTCTGGCCATGCCACGAGGACGCCACCGCCATTCACCGCCCCTCCACCGGCTGCTTCCTCCGTCGACGGTCGCCGGTGCGTCGATTGCGTGCGCCACGGGCGCGTGGTTTGTCGGCGACGATCTGGTGCAACGGGTACTCGCCGCGGGCGCGGCGGCCGCCGCAATCGGCGGTGCGGTCCTTCTGCGGACCTGGGACCGTAAGGCCGGAAAGCAGGTCGCCGAACTCACCCGCGCCCGAGTGCGCGACGAGTGGCGTACCGAGGAGCGGATAGCCGAGCTCGAAACGGATGTCGAGGAGTCCCGCGAGATCCGCACCGCGCTGGATGCCAAATTGCGCGCCAAGCGCGCAGAATTGGCCCGGCTGCGCAGCGAGCACGCCGAACTGCTGCGCCGTTATGCCACCGCGGAGACCGAGCGGGCCAGCGCCCTGGAGGGGCGTCGGCTGCTCGCCATCGAGGCGGCGGCGCCGGCGCGAGCGCTGCCGGCGGCCGGCGAGCGCCGCCCGGCGGCTCGGGCTTCCGCCCCGGCCCCGGCTTCGGTCCCCGCCTCCCGTTCGACCTCGGCTCCGGCTTCCGCCCCCGCCACTGCCCCGTCACCCGTCCCCGCCCCTGCCATGTACGCGCAGGCGGACCAGGCGCTGCGGCGGCTGGCCCGTAACGCGGCCCGGCAGCGGAACGGCGGGCGCGGCGGTGAGAACCGGCGCGAGGGCGCCCGGGACGGTGAGAAGCGTCGGGGGAATGCCGAGGCGGCCGTCACCCCGGCGCTCCGCCGGGTCCCGGCCGCCGCCGCTGCCGTGGCGCCCTCCCGCCCCGCCGCGTCCCGCATGCTGGGCGGCTTCGACTTCTTCGGCAACGCGGCCGCCGTCCTGCCCCGGCAGCTGACCGCGCCGTTGGAGGACGACCTGGCGGACGTCGTCGGCGACGAGGCGCTGGCCGAGCAGTCGGCGCGTGCCCGGGGGCGGCTGACGGCTCCGGCCGGCGCGGCCGTCGGCGAGATGGGTGCGGGCGATTCGGGTGAGGTCGCCGCGGCCGACGGCGAAGCGGCCGACGGCGAAGCGGCCGACGGTCATGCGGGTGACGGTGCGACGCCCGAGCGCAAGGGACCTGACGGTGCGACGACCGACGGCGTGGGCGAGGTCATCGACCTGACCGCGCATGACGAGACCGAGCAGCTCGACCTGGTCGAACTGCGTACCGCCATCTCGTAGACCGGTCCGGGCCGCGCGGACGGTCGGGGGCCGCGGACGGTACACGACCGGAAGCGGCCCCGCCGCGAAAGCGGTGCGGCACAAAGTACGACACGCGTGATTTTCCTATTCCCCTGAGCGTGCGCCGAGTGGCAGGATGCGGCTCCCTTCACCACTGGTGTGAAACCGGTGAGCGGCCACCCTGGGGACGGAGCATCGATGAAGCTTTTCGGGGGCAGCACGGTCCGGCGCAGGGGAATCGGCATCGCGCTGACCGCTTCCACGGCGGCGCTCGCCGTCGTCCTTCCCGCGGCCCCGGCGCAGGCGGCGAGCGGCCCGCCGGGGGTCACGGCGAAGGGCGCCTACCTCATGGACGGCGGGAGCAACCGGACGCTGTGGGGGAGGGCCGCGGACACCCGGCGCGAGATGGCCAGCACCACCAAGGTGATGACCGCGCTGGTGGTCCTCGAGACCCGCGGGGTGAACCTGGACAAGCGGGTCACCGTCAAGAAGGCCTACCGCGACTACGTCGCCCGCTATGGAGCCAGCTCCGCCGACCTGCGCACCGGCGACAAGCTGACCGTGCGTCAGCTGCTGTACGGGCTGATGCTGCCGTCCGGCTGCGACGCCGGGTACGCGCTCGCCGATACCTTCGGCAGCGGCCCGACGGCGGCGCGGCGCACCCAGTCCTTCATCGCCAGGATGAATGCCCGGGCCAGGACGCTGGGGCTGGGCCGCACCCACTACGACTCGTTCGACGGCATCGCCCACGGCCGCAACTACACCACGCCGCGGGACCTGGTCCGGCTCGCCCGGCACGCGATGCGCAACCGGACCTTCGCCGCCATCGTGAAGGTGCCCCGCACCCGGCAGAAGGCGGCCAACGTCAACCGCACCTACACCTGGTACAACACCAACACCCTGCTCGGCTCCTACCGGGGCGCCCTCGGCATCAAGACCGGCACCGGCAGCCGGTCGGGCTCCTGCCTGGTCTTCGCGGCCCAGCGGGGCAAGCGCACGGTGGTGGGTGCCGTCCTCAACGACCCGTACCGGTTCCGGGACGCGGGGAGGATGCTCGACTTCGCGTTCCGTACCCCGTGACGGTTGTCCACAGGGTGTGGACGGCCGCTCCGGCCCCGGCTACTTGTCGATGTCGCCGACGACGAAGAACAGGGAGCCGAGGATGGCCACCATGTCCGATACCAGCGTGCCCGGCAGCAGCTCCGTCAGCGCCTGGATGTTGTTGTACGACGCCGAGCGCAGCTTGAGGCGGTACGGCGTCTTCTCGCCCTTGGAGACGAGGTAGTAGCCGTTGATGCCGAGCGGGTTCTCGGTCCAGGCGTAGGTCGCGCCCTCGGGGGCCTTGAGGACCTTGGGCAGCCGCTGGTTGATCGGGCCCGGCGCCAGCTCCGCGAGGCGGTCCAGGCAGGCGTCGGCGAGGTCGAGGGAGTTGTGGCTCTGCTCCAGCAGGCACTCGAAGCGGGCCAGGCAGTCGCCCTCCTGGCGGGTGACGACCTTGAGGGTCGGGCCGAGGTCCGCGTAGGCGAGGTAGGGCTCGTCGCGCCGCAGGTCGAAGTCGACGCCGGACGCGCGGGCGATCGGTCCGGAGACGCCGTAGGCGTGCACCGTTTCGGGCGCGAGCCGGCCGATGCCGCGGGTGCGGCCGCGGAAGATCTCGTTGCCCAGGACCAGGTTGTCGAAGACGTCCATCCGGGAGCGGACATCGGCGACGGCGTGCCGGGCGCGGCCGAGCCAGCCGGCCGGCAGGTCCTCCTTGAGGCCGCCGACGCGGTTGAACATGTAGTGCATCCGGCCGCCGGAGATCTCCTCCATGACCGTCTGCAGTTCCTCGCGCTCGCGAAAGGCGTGGAAGACGGGCGTGATCCCGCCCAGCTCCAGGGGGTACGAGCCGAGGAACATCAGGTGGTTCAGGACGCGGTTCAGCTCGGCCAGCAGCGTACGGGTCCACACCGCGCGCTCGGGGACCTCCATGCCCAGCATCCGCTCCACGGCCATCACGACGCCGAGCTCGTTGGAGAACGCCGACAGCCAGTCGTGGCGGTTGGCGAGCATGATGATCTGGCGGTAGTCGCGGGCCTCGAAGAGCTTCTCGGCGCCGCGGTGCATATAGCCGATCACCGGCTCGGCGTGCTGGATGCGCTCGCCGTCCAGCACGAGGCGCAGCCGCAGCACTCCGTGCGTGGAGGGGTGCTGCGGGCCGATGTTCAGCACCATGTCGGTGCTCTCCGCCGCGCCGCCGATGCCGACCGTCGTCTCCGTCATGGGGACAGTCTCGCAGGAGGCCGTACGGGGGGACGTCCTGGCCCTCAAACGTCCCACCCCTTGACCTTATTCGTCCCACTCCTTGAGCAGCCCCGCGCACGCCGCACCCACCGGCTCCAGCAGCCAGCCGAAGGCGCCCAGGCCCGCCGGGTCGGTCAGCTCGGCGGCGGCGCCGGCCGCGCCCAGGGCCCGTACGTACCCGGCGGGGTCGGTGGTGGCCAGGGTCAGCGGGGGCCGGCGGCCGTCCACGCCGAGGGCGTGCAGCGCCGCGCGCTGGGTCAGCCGCCGCGCCGACGGCCCCGCGCACGCATCCAGCGCCACATGCGCCGTGATGTCGCAGCTGCCGTCCGGCACCGGCCGCACCTCCCGCCCCTCCCGGAACCCGGTGAGCGTGCCGAACGGAGGCCGGTCCGCCCGCCGGTGCGCGTAATCGACGGCGACCGCGAGCCCGCCCCGCAGGGTACGGACGGCCCGCGTCCAGGCGGCGTCCCGCGGCCGGCCGATCTCCGCCCGCAGCCCCGGGGCCCCGGCCGTCTCCCACCACCGCGCCAGCCACTCCCCGTCCGCCCCGGCCACCGGCTCGCCGAGCCGCTCCGTACCGTCGGCCCGTACGAGAACCTGCCGCGGCACCCCGTCCGCATCCGCCTCGACGACATCGAGCGGCACGTTGTCCAGCCATTCGTTCGCGAACAAGAGCCCGGTCAGCGCGCCCTCCGCGGGCAGCTCGGCGCGCCACTCGATGCGCGGATCGAGGCCCTCGGGGCGGGCGGCGCGTTCGACGGCGTACGGACGCACCCGCGTGCCCACCGCATCCGGCAGCGCGGCCAGCACCCCCGTCAGCAGCTCGCCGCGCCCCGCGCCCACATCGACCAGCGCCAGCTCCCGGGGGTGGCCCAGCGCGGCGTCGACGCGGCCGAGGAGGGTGGCGACGGCGCCGGCGTACAGGGGTGAGACGTGCACGGAGGTGCGGAAGTGACCGGCCGGGCCGGGGCCGCCGGGGCGGGTGTAGAAGCCGTCGGGGCCGTACAGCGCCCGCTCCGTCGCGTCCCGCCAGCCCTGCCACTCGTTCGTCACCCGCTCTACGGTACGGGCGGCCGGCGTGGCCCCGGGGGACGGCTGCGGGCCCGCCGCTGGGCTGAGGCGGCGGCGCATACGGTCTCCACCTTGGGGAGTACGCCCAGCGCACAGGATCGCTCCTCCGGTTGACTCCTACACCTATCCGGCCTGCCTACGCTGGGTTACGTGCAGCGCCTCTACGACTTTCTCCGCAGACACCCGACGGGAGTGGACAGCTTCTGGGCCGTCCTCCTGCTCGGGTTCAGCTGTCTGTGGATCGTGGCCGACTTCCGCGGCGGCACCAAGGGGATCATCGCCGTGGTCTTCACGGTCGGCCTCTGCCTCGTCGTGGCGCTGCGCCGCAAGGCCCCCGTGAAGATGCTGATGCTGACCGCGGCCATCGGTGTCGGCCAGCTGGTCTTCGGCATCCCGGCCAACATCGGCGACTTCGCGATGTTCGTGATCACCTACACCGTCGCGTCCGCCACCTCCTCCGCCCGCTGGGCCTCCCGCTGCGCCCTCGCCGGCGCCCTCCTGGGCCCCGCGCTCTCCGTATGGCGCTTCTCGAACCTGCCCTCCGACGGGCCGGCGTGGCAAGGAGCCTTCTTCACCGCGCTCCTCACCGTCCCCTTCGTCCTGGCCTGGGTGCTCGGCGACTCCATGCGCACCCGCCGCGCCTACTGGGCGCAACTGGAGGAGAAGGCCGCCCGGCTGGAGAAGGAGCGCGAGGCGCAGTCCCGGATCGCGGTCGCCGCCGAGCGCGCCCGGATCGCGCGCGAGCTGCACGACGTCGTCGCGCACAACGTCTCGGTGATGGTGGTGCAGGCGGACGGCGCCGCGTACGTCCTCGATGCCGCGCCCGAGCAGACCCGGCAGGCGCTGGAGACGATCTCCGGAACGGGCCGGCAGGCGCTGGCCGAGATGCGGCGCCTGCTGGGCGTGCTCCGCACCGGCGAGCAGCCCGAGGGCGGCGAATACGTACCGCAGCCGGGCGTCGACCAGCTCGCCGACCTCATCGACCAGGTACGGGGCGCCGGACTGCCCGTCGACTTCCGGGTGGAGGGCGAGCCGTGCCCGCTGCCCAGCAGCGTCGAGCTGACGGCGTACCGCATCGTCCAGGAAGCGCTCACCAACACCCGGAAGCACGGCGGCCAGGACGTCGGTGCCACCGTCCGCCTCGCCTACCGCGACAGCGACCTCGATCTGCTCATCGAGGACGACGGGCGGGGCGCCCAGCACGAGCTGTACGAGGAGGGCGGGGCGGACGGCCTCGGCCACGGCCTGATCGGGATGCGCGAACGGGTCGGCATGGTGGGCGGCAGCCTGACGGCGGGGCCGCGGCCGGGGGGCGGTTTCCGGATCAGTGCCGTGCTGCCGCTGAAACCGGAGCGGTGAGGGGAAGAGGCGGGCGTGGCCGTGGCCGCGGTCGCGCGAGGCCCGCGCCACCGTGTTCCGGCTGCTCCCGTCCCGCACGTCGCTCTCGTCCCGCACGTCGCTCTCGTCCCGCCCGCCGGTTGCGTCGCTCTCGTCGACCCGGCCCGCTCCGTACCCTGTAGCCCCACAGTTGAAGGGATCTCCCCGCCATGACCATCCGCGTGATGCTCGTCGACGATCAGGCGCTGCTGCGCACCGGCTTCCGGATGGTGCTGGCCGCGCAGCCCGACATGGAGGTCGTCGCGGAGGCGGGGGACGGGGTGCAGGCCCTGGAGGTGCTGCGCTCCACCCAGGTCGACGTGATCCTCATGGACGTACGCATGCCGCATCTGGACGGGGTGGAGGCCACCCGGCGGATCTGTGAGGACGGGCGGAAGGACGATGCGCCGAAGGTCCTCATCCTGACCACCTTCGACCTCGACGAATACGCCTTCTCCGCGCTGAAGGCCGGGGCCAGCGGCTTCATGCTCAAGGACGTGCCGCCGGACGAACTGCTCGCCGCGATCCGAGCGGTGCACAGCGGTGACGCGGTCGTCGCGCCGTCCACCACCCGGCGCCTCCTCGACCGCTTCACGCCGATGCTGCCCGCCACCGGCGCCGAGCAGGCCCGGCCCCAGCTGGAACGGCTGACGGACCGGGAGCGGGAGGTGCTGCTGCTGGTGGCGCAGGGCCTGTCGAACGGCGAGATCGCGGCGCGGCTGGTGCTGTCGGAGGCCACGGTCAAGACGCATGTGGGCCGGATCCTGACGAAGCTGAGCCTGCGGGACCGGGTGCAGGCGGTGGTGCTCGCCTACGAGACGGGGCTGGTGCGGGCCGGGGGCGGGCCGGGGGCCTAAGGGCCGCGACGGCACGGTCGGCGCGGCGCGGCAGGGTGTGCGGTGCGGGGCCGGGGAACTCCGTCGTCAGCGCAGCACACCTTCCAGGAAGTCGCTGCCCAGCCGGGCCACCACCTGGAGGTCCAGCTGGTGCAGCACATACCGCCCGCGGCGCCGCGTCTGGATCAGTCCGGCCTTCTTCAGCGTCGTGATGTGCCGCGACACCTCCGGCGAGGTGATCCCGAAGGCAGTCGCCAGCTCCCCCGTCGTATGCGGCCCGCGCGACAGCGTGCGGCACAGCTGCATCCGCATGGGATGGCCGAGCGCCTCCAGCCGCTGCTGGACGAGTTCCAGCGCGGCCGGCGCCGGCAACTCCGGGACGGCCACCGGGTACTGGAGCACGGGGCGCCAGCCCGGGGCGTGGCTGAACACCAGATGCGGCCAGCCGAACGACGTCGGCAGGAAGGTGACACCGGGGTCGGCGGGGTCCGCGTACGCCGTCGTACGGCCCACGGCCAGCTTGTCCAACACGATGCGGCTGCCGCCGCCGTCCTGGGCCTCGTCCAAGGTGAGCGCCGCCGAGGTCGCGGACAGCGTCTCGGCCAGGCCCTTGTGGCGCAGCAGCTCGGTCTTGTGCCGGGCGTCGGCGGCCAGTTGGATGCCCACCCGGCGCCAGATGTCGCCGAAGAAGGCGTCCTCGCAGTCCTCGAAGAGGCGGCGCAGCCACACCCGCAGGCCGTCGGGGTCGGTGAGCATCCGGTCCGTGAACGCCGCCTGCCGCGGGCCGCGCGCGGCGGCCATCTCCCGTACGCGGGCCCGCTCGTCGGCGTCGACCAGCGGCGACGGCGTGACGCGGGTGTAAGAGGCCGAGCAGGTGATCTCGAACGCGGCGGCCACGAACCGTTCGTCGTCGATCTTGTCCAGCTCGTCCAGCTCCTCCGCCAGCGACGCCCCGGGCCGGGTCGGCAGCAGGATGTCGGAACGCGAGGACCGCCACAGGAAGTCCGCCTCGGACAGCCGGTCGGCCAGGTCGGTTTTCAGCCCCGCGTTGGTCGCGGTGACCCAGCCGTGCAGCCCGGGGTGGTGCCCCGGCTCGGACAGCGCGTGGAGCGCGGCGCCCAGCTCCGCCAACGGAGAGGGGGAGAAGACGATGCGCTCCGGCGGCAGCCCGGTGATGTCGATGACGTTGGCCATGCCCCCATCATGCGCGAGGTCGCGACCTGCACGGCCGTCGATTGACGGCTCCCGTCAATCAATGCGCCACGGGCCCTGCGGCCGCCCCACAGTGAGGCACATGAACGCCAGCCAGCAGCACATGCTCGATGCCTACCGCGCCGCCCAGCACGGCCAGGAGGCCCCCGTCGCACCGGGCGTCGCCACCGTCCGTACGGCCCGCGAGATCCGGCAGTGGCGACGGTTTCAGGCCGTCGTCACGGACCCGGCCGACCGCCTCCCGGCCCGGGTGCGCCGGGCCGTACGGAGGGCGTGGGCGGCCGGGGTGGCGCTGCTCACCCACCGACCTCCTTCACCCGCGCCAGGAACTCCCCAAGGGCCGCCCGCACCTCGGCAGGCGTCCACTCCAGGGCCGACGACCCGATCGTCATTTCCGTCATCGACAGCCCGGGAGGCGGGGCGCCGTCCGGCGTGAACCAGTACCGGAACACCGTCGTTCCGGTCTCCTCCGCCAGCCGGGTCCCGGCCTCGTTCAGGACCTCGGGAGGATGCGGGAGCCACACCTGGAACTCATGGGTGTGCGGCGTCGCCGGATGCACCGCGGACCACGGCAGACCGGCCTCGGCCAGGCCGTCGGCGAGCGCTCGTGCGACGACCTTCGCCTGGGCCGCGTACTCCGGCAGCCGCGGTAGCTCGCGGTCCAGTCCGACGAGGGCGGCCAGCGCCGCCGGCCACTGTTGGAACAGCTGGCCGCCGTAGCGGTGCCGCCAGGCGCGGGCCTCCTCGACGAAGTCCTCCGGGCCGGCCAGGGCGGCGCCCGATATGCCGCCCAGCGACTTGTAGAACGAGACATAGACGCTGTCCGCGAGGGCGGCGATCTCGGGGAGCGAACGACCGAAGTGGGCGGTGCACTCCCACAGCCGTGCGCCGTCGAAGTGGATCACCGCGTCGCGGTCCCGCGCGGCGGCCACGGTGGCCTCCAGGTCCGTCCACTCCGGGAGCACGAACCCCGCTTCCCGCAGCGGCAGTTCGACGGCAAGGGTGCCGAACGGCTCCTGCAGGTCGGCTATCTCCTCGGCCGTCGGCAGCCGTGGCGCGCGCGTCGGATGCACCATGCGCACTCCGCTGACCACCGCATAGGCGTCGCGTTCGTGCACCTCCAGATGGGAGAGCGGGTGCCCGGCGACCGTGTTGTTGCCCGTACGTCCCGCCCAGCAGCGCAGCGCGACCTGCTGCGCCATCGTGCCGGTCGGGAAGAAGGCGGCGGCCTGGGTGCCCAGGACCTCGGCGGTGCGGCGCTCCAGCTCGCCCACGATGCCGTCGCCGTCGCCGTAGATGTCCGTCCAGCTGTCCAGGTCGTAGACGGCGGGAGCGTCGGCGAGCAGACGGTCCAGGCGCTCGCGGACCGTCACGCCCGACGGGCCGTCCACCAGCGTCCGCCGCGAACTGCGCCACGCCGCGATCTGCCGCACCAGTTCCGGGGAACGGCCCCCGGCCCCCGGCCCGGACCCGGCCCCGTCGGCTCCCTGTTCCGCCGCGCCGTCGCCCGCGTCCGGTTTCCGTGCGCCTGTCTCCACGGCCCCCACCTGCCCTTTCGCCCGTCGGTCCGTTCGTACGCTCGTCGTGCCGATGTCCGGATCATGACGCAGCACCGCGTGCCTCCGCGACCCCTGTGGATAAAGTTGTGGATAACCCGTCGGGCGGTGTGCGGAGCGAGTCATGTCTCATCCTCCGCACAGCCCTCTGGGCGGCCGGAAACACTCGCGTAGCATGGCGAGGAATCGTCCGGTACCCCCCGCGGACTGGAACGGAAGGCCATCGCCGCGTGAACGCAATCCCACCCCTCGAGGCCCAGGACCGCCCCGCCCGGCTCACCGTCGGAGTCGTCGGCGCGGGCCGTGTCGGGCCCGCCCTCGCCGCGTCGTTGCAGCTCGCCGGGCATCGCCCGGTCGCCGTATCGGGGGTCTCCGACGCCTCCGTACGCCGTGCCGCGGCGCTGCTCCCGGATGTCCCGCTGGTCACCCCGGCCGAGGTCCTCGCCCGCGCCGATCTCGTGCTGCTGACCGTCCCCGACGACGCCCTCGCCGACCTGGTGCGCGGCCTCGCCGAGACCGGTGCCGTACGGCCGGGCCAGCTGCTGGTGCACACCTCCGGGCGCTACGGCACGGCCGTGCTCGACCCGGCCACCCGCGCCGGCGCGCTGCCCCTCGCGCTGCACCCCGCCATGACCTTCACCGGCACCTCCGTGGACGTGCAGCGGCTGGCCGGGTGCTCGTTCGGGGTGACCGCGCCCGACGAGCTGCGGATGGCGGCCGAGGCGCTGGTCATCGAGATGGGCGGGGAGCCCGAGTGGATCGCGGAGTCGGCCCGTCCGCTCTACCACGCGGCGCTCGCCATCGGCGCGAACCACCTGGTCACCCTTGTGGCGCAGTCGATGGAGCTGCTGCGCACCGCGGGCGTCGAGGCCCCGGACCGGATGCTCGGCCCGCTGCTCGGCGCGGCCCTGGACAACGCCCTGCGCTCCGGTGACGCCGCCCTGACCGGGCCGGTCGCGCGCGGGGACGCGGGTACGGTCGCCGCGCATGTCGCGGAGCTGCGCCGGCATGCCCCGGGAAGCGTCGCCGGGTATCTGGCGATGGCCCGTACGACCGCGGACCGGGCGCTGGCCCACGGCCTGCTCAAGCCGGAGCTGGCCGAGGACCTGCTCGGCGTGCTCGCCGGGCCCGCCCCGGACCGGGCCACCGACGGCGCCGGGCCCACCGACGGCCCCGACCACCGCCCCGGGCCCGACGACGACCCTGACAACGGCCCCGAAAGCGGCCCCCACCCCGACGACAGCGGCCCCGCCGGAGGCGACCGATGACCCCCGCGCCCCCGCCCGCCCACCTCCTGCACACCGCCGCCGCCCTGCGCGACCTCCCCCGCGGCACCGGCCGCCGCGCCGTCGTCATGACCATGGGCGCGCTGCACGAGGGGCACGCCACCCTGGTCCGTGCGGCCCGGGAGCGGGTCGGCGCGCAGGGACAGGTCGTGGTCACGGTCTTCGTCAATCCGCTGCAGTTCGGGGCGGGGGAGGACCTGGACCGCTACCCCCGCACCCTGGATGCGGATGTGGCGCTGGCCGCCGAGGCGGGCGCGGACGTGGTGTTCGCGCCGTCCGTCGACGAGGTCTACCCGGGTGGAGAGCCGCAGATCAGGATCGCCGCGGGCCCGATGGGCACGCTCCTGGAAGGCGCCAGCCGCCCCGGCCACTTCGACGGGGTGCTCACCGTCGTCGCCAAGCTGCTGCATCTGACGGCGCCCGATGTCGCCCTCTACGGGGAGAAGGACGCCCAGCAGCTGGCCGTCATCACGCGGATGGCCGCCGATCTGAACTTCCCCGTCGAGATCGTGGGCGTCCCCACGGTCCGCGAGGACGAAGGCCTGGCCCTCTCCAGCCGTAACCGCTATCTGTCCGCGCCCGAACGCCGCACCGCGCTCGCGCTGTCCGCCGCGCTGTTCGCGGCCCGCGACCGGCTCGCGGCCGAGGAGGCGCTGCGCGCCCGCGCCGCCTCCGCCGGTCACCCCGTACAGGACCGGGCCGCGGCGCTGGCCGCGCTCGGCGAGGACCGGGCCGCCGCGGACGCGCACGCCGTCGCCTATGCCGCCGCCGGCCCGCCGCACGGCCCGTCCGTGGCCCGCGCCGCGGCCGGCGCGGTCCTGACGGACGCGGCCAGCCTGGACCCGCCACTCGAACTGGACTACCTGGCGCTGGTCGATCCGTCCGACTTCACCGAGGTCCCGGACGGGTACGAGGGCGAGGCGGTCCTCGCGATCGCCGCCAGGGTCGGCACCACACGCCTCATCGACAACATCCGCCTGGTGTTCGCACCGACGGCAGGCTCGTCGGACGCCCGCTGCGCGCCGCATCACGCGGCCGCCACCGGGGCCGCCGTATCCGCCGACGCCCCCGCCGCGACCGTGCCCGCACACCCCACCACCACTCCCCAAGGCCCCCTCGGAGCGCCCCGATGACTGCCACAGGAACCGGTCCCGGCCACGCGATAGCCCCCGGCACCACCCCGACCTCCGGCATACGGCTGACCGCCCCCGCCCCCGGCTGGTCCATCGAGGCGGACGTCGTCGTGGTGGGCTCCGGGGTGGCCGGGCTGACCGCGGCCCTGCGCTGCGCCGCCGCCGGTCGCCGTACGGTCGTCGTCACCAAGACCCGGCTCGACGACGGCTCCACCCGCTGGGCCCAGGGCGGCATCGCCGCGGCCCTCGGCGACGGCGACACCCCCGAGCAGCACCTGGCCGACACCCTCGTCGCGGGCGCCGGACTGTGCGACGAGGCGGCCGTACGGACCCTGGTCACCGAAGGGCCGGACGCCGTGCACCGGCTGATCGCCACCGGCGCCCGCTTCGACACCGCACCCGGCAGCGACGAGATGGCGCTCACCCGCGAGGGCGGCCACCACCGCCGCCGTATCGCGCACGCGGGCGGCGACGCCACCGGGGCCGAGATCTCCCGCGCGCTGGTCGAGGCGGTCCGCGCCGCCGGACTGCGCACCATCGAGAACGCCCTCGTCCTCGACCTGCTCACCGACGCCGACGGCAACACCTCCGGCGTCACCCTGCACGTCATGGGGGAGGGGCAGCACGACGGCGTCGGCGCGGTGCACGCCCCGGCGGTGGTCCTCGCCACCGGGGGCATGGGGCAGGTCTTCTCCGCCACCACCAACCCGGCCGTCTCCACCGGTGACGGCGTGGCGCTGGCGCTGCGTGCCGGGGCCGAGGTCTCCGACCTCGAATTCGTCCAATTCCACCCCACCGTCCTGTACTTGGGGCCGGACGCGGAGGGCCAGCAGCCGCTGATCTCCGAGGCGGTACGGGGCGAGGGCGCCCACCTGGTCGACGCCGACGGCACCCGCTTCATGATCGGGCAGCACGAACTCGCCGAGCTGGCCCCGCGCGACATCGTCGCCAAGGCGATCATCCGGCGGGCGCAGGAACAGGGCGCCGACCACATGTACTTGGACGCCCGGCACTTCGGCGCCGAGATGTGGGAACACCGCTTCCCGACCATCCTCGCCGCCTGCCGCGCCCACGGCATCGACCCGGTCACCGAGCCCATCCCGATCACCCCGGCCGCCCACTTCGCCTCCGGTGGCGTCCGTACGGACCTGCGCGGGCGCACCACCGTGCCCGGCCTCTACGCCTGCGGTGAGGCCGCCTGCACCGGTGTCCACGGCGCCAACCGCCTGGCCTCCAACTCCCTCCTGGAGGGCCTGGTGTTCGCGGAGCGCATCGCCGCGGACATCGCCGCGCACCCCGTACGGCAGCCCGGGGAGCACCGGCTGCCCGGCGGACCGCCGGTGCCGCTGCTGTCGCCCGAGGCGCGCTTCGAGATCCAGCGGATCATGACCAGGGGCGCCGGCGTCCTGCGGTCCGAGGCGAGCCTGGCGGAGGCCTCCGTCGCGCTCAACCGGATGACCGCACGGGCCCGCACCGAGTCCGACGAGGGCAAGACGGCCGAGCCGGGCGTGGAAGCATGGGAGGCCACGAACCTCCTGCTGGTGTCGCGGGTGCTGGTCTCCAGTGCCCGCAGGCGCAACGAGACCCGCGGCTGCCACTGGCACGAGGACTTCCCCGACCGGGACGACGCGTCCTGGCAGCGCCACACCCTGATCACCCACAGTCCGCCGCACACCCTGGTCCACCGCGCCACGGACACCGCCGACTTCCCCGCCACCCAGCCCGAAACGGAGCCGAACCCGTGAGCAGCACCCCCGACGACCTCCCCCTCCTCCAGATCGGCGGGCCCTCCAGCGGCGCCCCCACCGGCGGAGGCTGCGGCGATGCCTGCGGCTGCGCCGGCGACGACGACGGCTCGTACGAGCTGGACCCGCTGAGCTGCGGTCTCGACCCCGACCTGGCCGCGCTCCTGGTGGCCGCCGGCCTCGACCCCGTACAGGTCGAGGACATCGCGCACATGGCGGTCGAGGAGGACCTGGACCAGGGCGTGGACGTCACCACGGTGGCGACCATCCCCGAGGACGCGGTCGCCACCGGCGACTTCACGGCCCGCGAGGCCGGTACGGTCGCCGGGCTGCGGATCGCCGAAGCGGTGCTGTCCATCGTGTGCACCGACGAGTTCGCGGTCGAGCGGCACGTCGAGGACGGCGACCGGGTCGAGGCCGGCACGAAGCTGCTGTCCGTCACCACCCGCACCCGCGACCTGCTCACCGCCGAGCGCAGCGCGCTGAACCTCCTGTGCCGGCTGTCGGGCATCGCCACCGCCACCCGCGCCTGGGCGGACGTCCTGGAGGGCACCAAGGCCAAGGTCCGCGACACCCGCAAGACCACGCCGGGGCTGCGCGCCCTGGAGAAGTTCGCGGTGCGCTGTGGTGGCGGCGTCAACCACCGGATGTCGCTGTCGGACGCGGCGCTGATCAAGGACAACCACGTGGTCGCGGCGGGCGGTGTGGCCGCGGCGTTCACGGCCGTACGGGCCGAGTTCCCCGGTCTGGCGATCGAGGTGGAGGTCGACCGCCTCGACCAGATCCCGCCGATCCTCGCCGAGGGCGCCGACCTCATCCTCCTGGACAACTTCACGCCGGAGCAGACGAAGGAGGCCGTGGAACTGGTCGCGGGCCGCGCGATGCTGGAGTCCTCCGGCCGCCTCACCCTCGCCAACGCCCGCGGCTACGCGGACACCGGCGTCGACTACCTGGCCGTCGGCGCACTCACCCACTCCTCCCCGATCCTCGACATCGGCCTCGACCTGCGCGAGGACGACAGCCGGGCCGAGGGCCAGGACGAGGGCCGCTGACCGCCATGCTGCTCACCATCGACGTCGGCAACACGCACACCGTCCTCGGCCTCTTCGACGGCGAGGAGATCGTCGAGCACTGGCGGATCTCCACCGACGCCCGCCGCACCGCCGACGAGCTGGCCGTGCTCCTCCAGGGGCTGATGGGGATGCACCCCCTCCTCGGCGACGACCTGGGCGACGGCATCGAGGGCATCTCCATCTGCTCGACCGTCCCCTCCGTGCTGCACGAGCTGCGCGAGGTCACCCGCCGCTACTACGGGGACGTCCCGGCCGTCCTCGTCGAACCCGGCGTGAAGACGGGCGTGCCGGTCCTCATGGACAACCCCAAGGAGGTCGGCGCCGACCGGATCATCAACTCCCTGGCGGCCGTCGAGCTCTACGGAGGCCCGGCGATCGTCGTGGACTTCGGCACGGCCACCACCTTCGACGCGGTCAGCGCGCGCGGCGAGTACGTCGGTGGCGTGATCGCGCCGGGCATCGAGATCTCGGTGGACGCGCTGGGCGTCAAGGGCGCCCAGCTGCGCAAGATCGAGCTGGCCCGGCCGCGCAGCGTCATCGGCAAGAACACCGTCGAGGCGATGCAGTCCGGCATCCTCTACGGCTTCGCGGGCCAGGTGGACGGCGTGGTGCAGCGGATGGCGCGGGAGCTGGCCGAGGACCCGGACGAGGTGACGGTGATCGCCACCGGCGGACTGGCCCCGATGGTGCTCGGCGAGTCCTCGGTGATCGACGCGCATGAGCCCTGGCTCACCCTGATCGGCCTGCGGCTGGTGTACGAGCGGAACATCGCCCGGTCCTGAGCATCGCCCGGCCCTTGTCGCCCGGCCCTTGAGGACCGCCGTCCCCGAGGGCCACTCGCCTCTGAGGGGCGCCCTTCCCCGAGGGGCGCTCGTCCCCGAGAGGTGCCCGGTACGACCAGCCGCGCCATTGTGCGCGAATTAAGCGGCTTTTGTCCGAATCGGTCGTAAAGTCTCCGCATGCCTATGCCATACGGATCCCGCGGCGGCATGACGTTCAGCGCCGATGAGCTGCGAGTGCTCCGTCGCGCTCTCGCCCATGCCCTGCAGTCAGTCACTTTGGTGGACCGCTCCGTCCCGCTCGGTGCCGCCGGCTTCCCCTGGCCGGAGGACACCCGGGAGTATCTCCGGCTGGCCGAGGCGGTGGACGAGGCGGTCCGCGAAGGCGGCCGGCTGCGCGCCTTCCTGCTCGCCGACCTCGCCCGCTATCGCGAAACCCTGCCCGGCTCGGCCGTCGGCTACCTCGCCCACCTCAAGGAGGCCCTGGCGGCCGGCTACGTCCCCGGCCCCGACGACCTCGCCGCCCTGCGCTCGCTCGCCGCGCGGCGCACCGGGGCGGCCGAGAGCGAGCGCCGCGCCACCTTGCTGCGCCACTGCGAGCAGCTGGCCGAGCGCTCCGTACGGGCCCGGCTGCGCGCCCTGCCCGGCGGGCGTGCGGCGCACGAGCCGGAGCGCACGCCGGAGCCCGAGCCGACGGCCGAGCCCAAGCGGCGCCCGCAGCCCGCGCCGCAGCCCGCGCCCAGGGCCCCGCGCCCGGACCGCCCGATCCCCACGCCCGGCGAGGTCTTCCCGCCCCGCCGCAAGCCCGCCCCGCCCCCCGAGACCCGCACCGCCTGAGCGCTGCGTACTCTGGAATCTCACGCCCCAAAGGAGGCCGCACGCCATGGATTACCTCGCAGCGCTGACCCCGCCCGTAGTGATGGCCGTGGCCTTCACCGCGCTGATCGTGACGATCGTCAAGAGCCAGGGCGGTCCGAACAAGGCCAAGGAAGACGCCGCCGCGGACGCCCTGATGGCCCGCGCCGAGTCCGCTGCGGCGCCCAAGGCGCACGGCGCCTGACCGACCCGCCGTCCATTCGGCAGTGCGCGCGCACGGTACGACCCGGGAATGACCGTCTCGGGTCGTACAACCTTTTTCCGGCCCAAACGCAACGAGATCAACCGGCATTCGGGACATCTCCCACTATTGTTCTTGTGTGCCGAGACCATTGGGTGATCTGGAAGACGCGGTGATGACGCGGGTCTGGGAGTGGAACCGCCCGGTCACCGTTCGAGAAGTCCTGGAAGATCTCCAGAAGGAACGGTCGATCGCCTACACGACGGTCATGACCGTATTGGACAACCTTCATCAGAAGGGCTGGGTCCGCCGCGAAGCAGAAGGCCGCGCCTATCGATATGAGGCGGTCTCCACTCGTGCCGCGTACTCGGCCGCACTCATGAACGAAGCCTGGTCCGCCAGCGACAACCCCGCGGCCGCTCTTGTGGCCTTCTTCGACATGATGTCGCCGGAACAGCGACATGCCCTGCGCGATGCCGTACGGATGGTGCAGATCGACGATCCGGAGAGCGCCGCCCCGGCTGAACAGACCGCTCCTGAACAGGCACCGGAAGCGGACGCGGAAGCCGGAACGGAAGCGGGCCCGGAACAGGCCTCTCAAGCCGGATCCGAACAAGCACGGCAAGAGGCGCGAGAACGCGCGTCCGGCGAAGGTGATGAACCCGGGGCGGACGTCTCGGGGGCGGGGCGATAGCGTCCCGGCATGCCCGTGCATTCAAAAGGCCTCACCGTCCGTCGTGCCCGGACCAGCGATGTCCCGGCGGTACGCCGCCTCATCGACTCCTACTCACGAGACGGCATCCTGCTCGACAAAGCCACCGTCACGCTTTACGAGGACATCCAGGAGTTCTGGGTCGCCGAGCGCGATGAGGACGCCGAGGTCGTCGGCTGCGGTGCACTCCATGTGATGTGGGAAGACCTGGCCGAAGTCCGCACGCTGGCGGTGGATCCCCAGCTCACGGGCTCGGGAGTCGGACATCAAGTCCTGGACAAGCTGCTGCGTACCGCACGCTGGCTCGGAGTGCGACGCATTTTCTGTCTCACCTTCGAAGTCGACTTCTTCACCAAGCACGGCTTCGTGGAGATCGGTGAGACTCCGGTAGACGGTGATGTCTACAGCGAGCTGCTGCGTTCCTATGATGAGGGCGTTGCCGAGTTCCTCGGGCTCGAACGAGTGAAGCCCAACACCCTGGGTAACAGCCGGATGCTTCTGCACCTGTGATCAGTGTTCTATGTCCGAATCGCTCCCCTATCTCATGGCTACGGAAGCATGTGTTCCCCGCTCTGCGGGCAAGTGAACCCTACCCAAGGGTTTGTGTTTTTCCCGGAAAAGCGGTTTGCTTTCCGTCGTAATCCACATTCGATGAAAGGGAAACCGGTGGCACAGAAGGTTCAGGTTCTTCTTGTCGACGACCTCGACGGCGGCGAGGCCGACGAGACCGTGACGTTCTCTCTCGACGGCAAGTCCTACGAGATCGACCTCACCGTCGCCAACGCCGAGAAGCTTCGCGAGTCGCTCTCGGAGTTCGTGAAGGCCGGTCGTCGTACGGGCGGGCGCGCTGCGGGCCGTGGCAAGGCGCGGGCCGCTTCCGGCGGCCCGGGTGACACCGCGAAGATCCGCGCCTGGGCGAAGGAGAACGGCTACAACGTCAATGACCGTGGCCGCGTCCCCGCCGACATTCGCGAGGCATTTGAGAAGGCCAACGGCTGATCGCCGTCAGCGCGATCCGATTGGGCATTACGAGCACGCAGCAACCGGGCACGGTGGCACTCCGTTGCCGCCGCGCTCACCAGCCGAATGAGGTCGGGGGCGCCCCCAACGTCTCCGGTTCCTGCCCGGATCCCCGTGGCGGGCAGGGAATTCTCCGCCGCGCGCCCCGGCCGGGGAGGTCGCAACCATCCTGCGGCCTCCCGCGCGCCGAATCCGCGCGATGACGGCGCCCAGGCGGCGGACGAGTACGGGGGGACGGCCGGTGCGGGCATCCGTTCTCCGGGCCCGCGGGCGCCGAGATCGGGTGCGAGCGCGCCCCACTCGAGCCATTCCAGGATTTCCGGGAGTTCCTCGGCCCCACCGGCCGCGATGAGCATGAGCAATTTCGGCCGATCAAAGCGGCGATTTCCGTCGCGGCCGGGACGCAGCAGCGCGACCGGACCGGTGTGCGGCAGCCGCCGCAGTACGGCCCGCCCCGCGTCGGCCGGCATCTCCAGGACGTCGAAGCGCGGCCCCACCAGCAGTTCCACCGGCTCCGTGCCGGTGGTCGGCCAGCTCATCTCCTCCTCGTACCACCGGCGGACGGCGGCAAGAGGGCTGCGGGGTCGCGGAAGCGCGCGGGCCATATCCGGTGCAACTCCCCGCAACACAGGAAGTTACGCTGGGTTGAGGTATGGATACGTACCGTAGCCGAACCGGGGTGTGAGGGTGCATCCGGCGGCGTGCGGATGTTCGCCCGTAGCGGATGGAAGCGGCCCGCGCCGCATGGAGTGTCAGTGGCAGCGGGTAAGACAGTCACAGTGGGAAGAGACCGTGTGACCGGCGCTCAAGGGCGATCCGCTCCGGCTGAGGGCGGGAGGCGGCGGGCGTGTCGGCAAGGGGTGCGTTCGCCACGGGCGTAGTGGTGAAGAGCGTATATGCCTGGCCTGCGGGAACATCGTCTCGCACCATCGAGTTGGAGCAGATGTCAGCTGTTCGGCAGTAAATTTCCCCGCCGGAGCGGGGGTGATCCGGACGGGTGTCGGCAGTTGGAATGAGCTGTCCCGCCCCGCGGGACTAGCATGCGGAAGGACAGGGAGGGGATCGTCCCCGATCTTTCTGACCGCTCTGAGGAGCGATTAACGATGTTCGAGAGGTTCACCGACCGCGCGCGGCGGGTTGTCGTCCTGGCTCAGGAAGAAGCCCGGATGCTCAACCACAACTACATCGGCACCGAGCACATCCTCCTGGGCCTGATCCACGAGGGTGAGGGTGTCGCCGCTAAGGCCCTGGAGAGCCTCGGGATTTCGCTCGAGGCGGTCCGCCAGCAGGTGGAGGAGATCATCGGGCAGGGGCAGCAGGCCCCGTCCGGGCACATCCCCTTCACTCCCCGTGCCAAGAAGGTCCTGGAGCTTTCGCTCCGCGAGGCCCTCCAGCTCGGCCACAACTACATCGGTACGGAGCACATCCTGCTCGGCCTGATCCGCGAGGGCGAGGGCGTCGCCGCCCAGGTCCTGGTGAAGCTGGGCGCCGATCTCAACCGGGTGCGGCAGCAGGTCATCCAGCTGCTCTCCGGCTACCAGGGCAAGGAAGCCGCCACGGCCGGCGGCCCCGCCGAGGGCACGCCCTCGACGTCCCTCGTCCTGGACCAGTTCGGCCGCAACCTGACGCAGGCCGCTCGCGAGACCAAGCTCGACCCGGTCATCGGGCGCGAGAAGGAAATCGAGCGGGTCATGCAGGTGCTCTCCCGCCGTACCAAGAACAACCCGGTCCTCATCGGCGAGCCCGGCGTCGGCAAGACGGCGGTCGTCGAAGGACTGGCCCAGGCCATCGTCAAGGGCGAGGTGCCCGAGACCCTCAAGGACAAGCACCTCTACACCCTCGACCTCGGTGCCCTGGTCGCCGGCTCCCGCTACCGCGGTGACTTCGAAGAGCGCCTGAAGAAGGTTCTCAAGGAGATCCGCACCCGCGGCGACATCATCCTGTTCATCGACGAGCTCCACACCCTGGTGGGTGCGGGCGCCGCCGAGGGCGCGATCGACGCCGCCAGCATCCTCAAGCCCATGCTGGCGCGAGGCGAGCTGCAGACCATCGGTGCCACCACGCTCGACGAGTACCGCAAGCACCTGGAGAAGGACGCGGCCCTCGAGCGCCGCTTCCAGCCGATCCAGGTCGCGGAGCCGTCGCTGCCCCACACCATCGAGATCCTCAAGGGTCTGCGGGACCGCTACGAAGCGCACCACCGCGTCTCCATCACGGACTCCGCGCTGGTCGCTGCGGCCACCCTGGCCGACCGCTACATCTCCGACCGCTTCCTGCCGGACAAGGCGATCGACCTGATCGACGAGGCCGGCTCCCGGATGCGGATCCGCCGGATGACCGCGCCGCCGGACCTGCGCGAATTCGACGAGAAGATCGCCGATGTGCGCCGGGAGAAGGAGTCCGCGATCGACTCGCAGGACTTCGAGATGGCCGCGGGTCTGCGCGACAAGGAGAAGCAGCTCCTGGCCGCGAAGACGAAGCGGGAGAAGGAGTGGAAGGCCGGCGACATGGACGTCGTCGCCGAGGTCGACGAGGAGCTGATCGCCGAGGTCCTGGCGACGGCGACGGGCATCCCGGTCTTCAAGCTGACCGAGGAGGAGTCGAGCCGTCTGCTCCGGATGGAAGACGAGCTCCACAAGCGCGTCATCGGCCAGAAGGACGCCATCAAGGCGCTCTCCCAGGCCATCCGCCGTACCCGTGCCGGCCTGAAGGACCCGAAGCGCCCCGGCGGTTCGTTCATCTTCGCGGGCCCGTCCGGTGTCGGTAAGACGGAGCTGTCCAAGACCCTCGCCGAGTTCCTCTTCGGTGATGAGGACGCGCTGATCTCCCTCGACATGTCGGAGTTCAGCGAGAAGCACACGGTCTCGCGGCTGTTCGGTTCGCCTCCCGGCTACGTCGGCTACGAAGAGGGCGGCCAGCTCACCGAGAAGGTGCGCCGCAAGCCGTTCTCCGTCGTGCTCTTCGACGAGGTCGAGAAGGCCCACCCGGACATCTTCAACTCGCTGCTGCAGATCCTGGAGGACGGTCGTCTGACCGACTCCCAGGGCCGGGTCGTGGACTTCAAGAACACGGTCATCATCATGACGACCAACCTCGGTACGCGGGACATCTCCAAGGGCTTCAACCTCGGCTTCGCGGCCCAGGGCGACACCAAGTCCAGCTACGAGCGGATGAAGAACAAGGTCAACGAAGAGCTCAAGCAGCACTTCCGCCCCGAGTTCCTCAACCGTGTCGACGACACCGTCGTCTTCCACCAGCTGACCGAGGAAGACATCATCCAGATCGTCGACCTCATGATCGCCAAGGTGGACGAGCGGCTCAAGGACCGCGACATGGGCATCGAGCTCAGCGGCGAGGCCAAGTCGCTGCTGGCCAAGCGCGGGTACGACCCGGTGCTCGGCGCCCGTCCGCTGCGCCGCACGATCCAGCGCGAGATCGAGGACGCCCTCTCGGAGAAGATCCTCTTCAGCGAGCTGCGTCCGGGCCACATCGTGGTCGTCGATGTCGAGGGCGAGGGTGACACCGCCAAGTTCACCTTCCGCGGCGAGGAGAAGTCGGCCCTGCCCGACGCCCCGCCGATCGAGTCCGCCGCCGGCGGCTCGGGCCCGAACCTGAGCAAGGACGCGTAACGCGCCTCCCTCCACGGGAACTGCCCCGGAACCGCACGAAGCGGTTCCGGGGCAGTTTGCGTTATCGGCCGGTCACTCAGGCATGCGGCCTGGGCCTTAGGGGGCGGGTGAACAGATCCCGTAGGGGACGGGAGCGCCCCCTCGGGGCCCACAACGTGGGGATGACGGGGCGGTATTCCCGTGGGGCACCACGTGATCGGCGAGAGGCGGCGACGCGAGCGTTGGGCCAGTGCGTGACCGGCGAGAGGCGGCGTGAGCAGCGGCAGAGTTTGCGCCTGACCGGCGCGAGGCGGCGTGATCTGCGAGTGCCTGATCGGTGTGGGTCGGCGCGAGCGTTTGAGCGACTTCGTGGTCGGCGGGCGGGAGGCTGAAGCGAGGCAAAGCAAGGCGAGGCAATCGGTGGGGAACAGCCCTTAGAGCTGGATTATGCGGATGCCGTCGGGTACGCCGCTTACCGGGGGAATACGGCGGCCGATCTGGAGTGTGTCCAGTTTTGGGAAGGCCGAGAGCCATTCCATGGAGACGCCCAGGTCATAGGCGAGCCAGAGGCGGGTGAGGCCGTCCGCCGGGGCGATGCCCTCGATCAGTTGGTCCGGCGTGAAGTGCCCGGAAATCCGTAGATGCGGGCGGCCGCCCAGTCGGCGCAGCGCATGCAATTCCCCGATATCGGCCACCGGGAAATACAGCTCGGCCGGTTCGAGATGGGCGATGATTTCGCGGGCGTAGCGGGCGGTGTCGTAATGCCGCCAGGCCCCGGCGAGCTGCGCCCGTACGGCGTGGTGCTGGTGGTCGCGCAGCCCCGTCAGATAGTCGATCGCCATGTCGTCCGCGATGGAGGTGGCGGTGATGGCGAGGAGGTATGCCTCGTCGTCGGAGGCGCGGGCGGGGTCGGGGAGCATTTCCAGGACGATCGGGCCGATCCAGCCCAGTGCGCGGGCCGCGGACGGGGTGCCGGGCCGCACCATGTCCCGGGTGAAGCGCTGCACGCGCGCCCGGACCGCCGGGTCCAGCTCGGCGGCGTGCTCCAGACAGGCGGCCGCCAGCAGCTTGCGGTGCCGGGCCTCGGCGGCCCGTACGCCCGCGTGCGGGGCCAGCAGGCCGTCCAGGAGCGCCGCGCATTCGTCGGGCCGGGCCAGGGCCACAGCCATCCGTATGACGTCCTCCCAGTCGTCGTGGTGGGCGTGCTCGAGGAGCAGCGCGAAGTCGTGCCGCTGGACCGTCGCCCGCGCGGAGAGATAGTCCTGGAAGGTGCGGTGCACGAAGTCGACGGTGCCGGGGGTCGGCTCGCGCAGCAGCCCGGTGCGGTTGAGGAGGTGGCGGAACACCTCCTCGGGGCCGCCTTGGCGGGCGGCGTCCGGTATGGCGGGCAGATGCGCGGCGAGGGTCGCGATGGCCGTCTCCCGGTCCATCTCGGAGCGCCCGTTGATCAGCATCCAGTGGGCGAGCTTCTGCAGCAGCTGGATCTTGGGCTGCCGGGTCAGCTGGACGCCGTCGGTGGCCACCATCGCCCGCTCCCGGTCGCGGCGCTCCAGCAGCATCGACAGCGCGGCGTCGTACAGCTCCTTGCGGCCGTTGGGCAGATAGCCGCGCCGGTCGCGGTGCAGGGCGCACAGCAGCCCGCACATCAGCGGGTTGGTGGCGAGGCGGCCCAGGTCGCGGGTGATGCGGACGGCGTTGAGCAGCGTGTGCTCGTAGTGCCCGAGCCGGTCGAGGTCGGCCGGGTTCCGCTGGGCGGCGGCGCGGTGCCAGCGCTGGATGAACGCGGCGATGTCCTCCCGGCTCATCGGTGCCAGGGAGAGCTCGGTGAAGCCCTCGGCGGCGAGCCAGTTGCCCGGTACGGCGGAGGGGCGGGAGGTGACGATGCAGACGGTGCCCGGGTAGCGGGTGGTCCAGTCGCGGAGGCGTTCGCGGACCTCCTCGCGGGCGCTCTCGGGTGCTTCGTCGATCCCGTCGATGAGGAGGAGGGCGCGCCCCTCGCTCAGTACGCGCTCGGCCCAGCCGGGCGGCTGAGCGGCCGCGTCCGGGGAGCCGACGGCGGCCAGGAACCCGGCGGGCTCGGGGAAGCCGTCGCGGGCGAAGCGGCGTACGGGGAGGAGGAAGGGGATCCGGCCCCTCAACCCCGCGAGCGTGTCGGGCAGTTCGTCGCGGGCGGTGGCGACGGTCAGCCACTGGAGGAGGGTCGTCTTGCCGGAGCCGGCCACGCCGCGGATGAGGATGCGGGGGCGGTCGGCGAGGGCCTGTTCGGCGGGGGTGGGGGGCTCGTCGCCCTCGGACTGGGCGGCCGGGTCGGGCTCGCACTGGAGGCCCAGGTAGGCGGCGTCGAGGGGCCAGCTGTCGGGGGAGTGGGCGAGGTCGATGCCGAAGATGGTGAGGTGGTTGTGGGTGGTGGCGGTGGAGTGGGCGTAGTGGGTTTCGAAGGCGGCGTCTGGGGTGGGGGGAGTGGGGCTTGTGGGATCCATGGGTTCCCCGTAGCGGTTGCGGCGGTGGTTAGGCGCGGGGGCGGGGGTAGAGGGTGAGTTCGGTGTGCGGTGGGAGGGAGTTGGCGTTTTCCGGGTGGAGGTGGGAGAGGTGGACCTCTCGGAGGTGGGGGAGGGCCGAGAGCGGTGAGAGGTCGATGGGGGCGTCGATCATGCCGTAGAGCTGGACTTTCCGGGCGCCGGGGAAGGCGGGGAGGGCGCTGCGCAGGATGCGGCTCAGTTCGGAGACGGGGCGGCGGTCGGTGTTGAGGAGGCTGAGGGTCGTCACCTGCGGCAGCTGAAGACCGGGGGGAATGCGCAGGGCGGCACCTTCGACGGCCAGGCCGAAGGAGAAGTCCTCGAGCTCGGTGAGGCCGGCGAGTGCCTGCCACTGGGCCTCGGCGAAGTCTTCGGAGAGGCGCCGCAGTTGTACGTATTGCAGGCGCGGCCAGGACGTCACACGGTTGGCGGCGGGGCCGATCGGCTCGTCGACGACGAGGCGGGTGAGCGGGGCGTCCGGCGGGGCCGACGCCAGCCCCTCCGGTGGGAGCGACGACTGGACCGTCAGGGAGTCGAGACGGCGCAGCCGGTCGAGGCCGCGCAGATCGCCCAATCCGCTGACGGAGAGGTAGCGGAGGGGCAGGTCCGCGAGCGGGGTGAGGCTTTCGACGGCGGGGCAGCCCTGGAGCCGCAGCGACGTCAGCTGCGGGAAGTTCCGGAGGAACGCGACGCTGTCGATCTTCGGGTTGTCCACCAGGGCCAGGTTCGTGATCTCGCGGTGCGCCAGCTCGCGGAGGAGTTCGTCGTCGCTGTGCGAGCCGACGACGATGGTGTGCGGCTGACCGCCGAGGGCCTTGAGGGCGTGCAGTTCGGCGGGGCTGCTCACGGTGACGGGCACGTCGCTGCCTATGTACCGGACGATCTCCTGGGCGTAGCGCTCGGTGTCGAAGTTCTGCCAGGCCAACGCAAGCCGGGCTCGCACGTTCGGGGAAGGGTGCCTCCGGAAGCGCTTCATGACTTCCAGTGCGGCGTCCGAGCCGATGCGCGCAGCGGTGGAAACCACCTCTTGCGCCTCGTCGTCCTCCAGGCCGTCGGGGCCGGGCAGCAGCTCCAGGACGATGGGTCCCACGTCGGCGAGCAGCTGCGACTCCTCGTGGCGGCGGGGCGGCAGGATCGCTCTCGCGCGCCCGTACACCTCTTCGCGCACCAGCGGATCGAGCTCCGTGGCGTGCTCCAGGCAGGCCATCGCGAGCAGGTGGACGCGCAGGCGGGTGCGGGGGCTCCTGATGCGGTCGCCGTGATTGATCAACCCCCGTAAGATTTCGGCCCTTTCCCGCGGCCGCGCATGTGCCACCGCCATCCGGATGACGTCCTCCCACTGGGAGTCGACGGCATGCTCCACCAGCAGTCCGAAGTCGCCCTCCTCGACGGCGGCCCTGGCTCCCAGGTAGTCCTGGAACGTCCGGTGGATGAAGTCGACGGACCCGGCCGACGGTTCGCGGAGCAGCCCGCTGCGCAGCAGCAGATGGCGGAAGACGGCCGCCGCGTCGCCCTGGGCCGCCGCCGCGGGCACCGCCGGCAGGGCATCGCCGATGATCCGCTGCGCCCGCTCGCGGAGGAGTTCGGTGCGCCCGTTGCGGATGAGCCAGTACGCCAACCGTTGCAGCAGCTGCACCTGCGGCTCGTCACCCAGCTCGATGCCCGTGGGTGCGCCCATGTCCCGCTCGCGGTCGCGCCGGGACAGCAGCATTCCGAGCGCCGCGTCGTACAACTCCTTGCGCCCGTGCGGGAGATAGCCGCGCCGGTCCTGGTGCAGGGCGCAGATCAGCCCGCACATCAGGGGGTTGGTGGCGAGCAGGCCGAGGTCCTGTTTGGTGCGGACGGCCGACAGGAGCGACTGCTCGTAGGTGTCGAGGCGTTCGACGTCCGCGGTGTCCTCGCGGGCCGCCGCGTGCCAGCGGGCGATGAAGGCGGCGACCTCGTCGCGGCCCATCGGGGTGAGGGTCAGCTCGTCGAAGCCGTCCGTGGCGAGCCAGTCCTCGCGTACGGCGGAGGGGCGGGTGGTGACCAGCCACAGGTTGCCGGGGAAGGCGTCCAGCAGGTCGCGCAGCCAGGCGCGGGCGGGCCTGCGCTCGGCCTCGGGGATCTCGTCCAGGCCGTCGATCAGGAGGAGGCCGCGGCCGGAGGCCAGGACGCGCTCGGCCCATCCGTCGGGCTGGGCGCCGGAGACCGGGCAGCCGACGGCGGACAGGAAGCGGTCGGGGGTGGGCAGGGCGGCGCCGGAGCGGGTCAGGGTGCGCAAGGGGAGGACGAAGGGGAGGCGGCCGTAGAGGTGGGGGACGGGGGTGTCGGTGGGGTCCTTGGTGCAGGAGACGGCCAGCCATTGGATGAGGGTGCTCTTGCCGGAGCCGGCGACGCCGCGCAGCAGGACGCGGTCGAAGTCGGCGAGGGCCCGGTCGGCGCGTTGCGGCGGGCGGGGTGGCAGGTCCTCGGGCTCCATGTCGGTGACCGCGAGGTCCCGGCGGGGGCCGGTCGCGCCCAGGCTCAGATACGCGGAGTCCAGCGGCCAGCGGTCCGGGGAGTGGGCCAGATCGATGCCGTAGATGGTCAGCCGGCTGTGCTTGCGGGCGATGTAGGTGAGGTAGCTGCGCTCGAAGGCGGTGTCGGCGGCGCGCGCGGAGGGGTGTCCCTCGACGAAGGCGTCGATCTTGGTGATCACGCCGTCCAGGCTGCGGCTCTGCTCGACGAGGGTGCGGGCCACGAACGTCGACCGCTGGGTGAAGAAGTGCACGATGTGCAGGCAGGCCGTGCTGAGCAGGGTGTGGTGGAGCAGTTCGGCGTCCCGGCCGAGGCCGCGGGTGGCGTGCGGGGCGGCGGTCGTCAGGCGGTCCGCGAGGACGCTGTGGCCGAGCAGGACGGCCTGTACGTCGTCCATGGCGAGCTCGCCGAGGCCGCTCAGGGTGGTGGCCAGGGCGTCGGCCACGGCCGTTTCCTCGTCCGCGGGGAGGGGGCGCTCGCCGGGGAGGGCGGCGCGTAAGGACCGGGTCACCAGCTCCGTCGCGAGTCTGTGCAGGTCCTTGTCGGAGAGGGTGCGTTTCTCGCCCCTGAAGGACACCAGGCCGGATATCCGTACGGGCCCCGAGACGAGCCCGGCGCCCGGCCCCTCCTTGACGAAGAGCTTCTTCACGAGGGGCGCGACCACGCTCGACGCGAGCCGTATGCCGATTGCTGACGGTTCCATCGTGCGGGCGGCCTCCCCCGTGGCTGCTGCTGTCGTCGGAGCCAGGCTACGCGCCCAGGGGCTGCCGGGTGGGCAATTCGCTCAATTCTCGGGGATTTACGTAACCCGCGTCACGTTGCCCAGGTCACAAAGAAAGCCGTGGATCTTATTCGCCGGTGACATGGCGCACACGGTATTTGCTGCCTACTAGAGGAATTAGGGGTGCCGTTCGGCCGGGGGGCGGGGTTTTCGCCGGAGCGGGCGGTGATCGGCGGGCGCAGGTTGGGGTGTCGATGAACGGGCAGGTCATAGGGCATGCGGTGCAGGCTGGAGTGCCGTCATCGGGTGGGTCCGCCTGCCTCGCAATGGTCTGAATTACACCGGGCCGGATACGGCGCCGGGTAGTAGCAGGGGGCGCTTGGCGGGTCGCCGAATGCGGGTTACCAAGGAATGGCCAACCCGGTCCGCAGCCGGGAGAAGCAAATCAATTCCTGATTCCAGATCACTGGAGGACAAACCCGCATGTCTAAGTTCACCGCTATTCGTCATTCCAAGAACTCCGCGAAGAAGTCCGTGCTGCGCAATCGCGTCGCCGTTGTGGCCGGTGGTCTCGGCATAGCCGCCGCGCTGGGCGCCGGTGCCGCCAACGCCGCCGACTCGGGTCTGATGAGCCTCTCCGCGAATGTCGGCTCCACGGTTGCCAAGCAGGCCGAGTCGCAGGCCAAGGCGGTCAAGGACGCGAAGGTGGCCGCGGCGAAGGCCAAGGCGGCCGCCGTGAAGGCCAAGGAGGACGCGGCCAAGCGGGCCGAGGCCTGGGTCAAGCCGGTCGAGAAGTACACCCTGGGCTCGACCTTCGGTCTCGCCGGTTCCCACTGGTCGCACAACCACAGTGGCCAGGACTTCGTCGTGCCGACCGGTACCCAGGTCCACGCCGTCCATCACGGCACCGTGGTCAAGGCCGGCCCCTGGGGTGGCGGCGACGGCCCGGCGTACGGCAACGCCATCGTGATCAAGCACGACAACGGTACGTACACCCAGTACGCGCACCTCTCACAGATCCAGGTCCAGGTCGGCCAGCAGGTCGCCACGGGCCAGCAGATCGGCCTCTCCGGCAGCACCGGTAACTCCACCGGCCCGCACCTGCACTTCGAGGTCCGCACCGGTCCTGACTACGGGACGGGCATCGAGCCGACCGGATTCCTGCGGGCTCACGGCGACACCGTCTGAGCTGAATCCGGCCGGGCTGGCCGGCGGTTCGGCGGGTTTGCCGCCGTGACCAGTTCTGTGGCGACCTCGAGGATGGCCTTGCGCTTCTCCTCGGGGTCGCCTTCGAGGTTCTGCATCGCGAACATGCCCGCGTGGATGGAGAACAGCGCCGTCAGGCAGCGCACCTGATCCGTCAGCTCCGCATCGGGCTCCCGGAGGAGGCCGAAGAGGGTGTGCATGCGCTCCTTGAAGGTGTTGCCGATGGCGAGGTCGCGCACGGTCGCCTGGTTCTCCTGCATGAAGCGGAAGAGGGGCTCGGCGTCGCGGAGCGATGCGCCGTAGCGGCGGATCACTTCCTGCTTGGTGGCGAGGGTGCGGGGCTGCGCCTCGGCCCAGGTGATCAGCTCGTCGATGGGACCGCGCAGGTCCTCGAACAGGCTGATCACGATGTCTTCCTTGGTCTTGAAGTGGTAGTACAGCGCCGCCTTGGTGACCTCGAGTTCCTCGGCGATCTCGCGCAGGGAGGTCTTCTCGTAGCCCTGCTCGGAGAACAGCCCCAGAGCGACGTCCTGAATGCGCTGGCGGGTGTTCCCCCGGCGCGAGTGCGGTGTGCTCATGGCCTTCTCCTGCGTGGTCGCTGCGTCGTTGCCGCGTCATTGCCGCGTGGTCTGTACATGATTCGCATGTGGTTCTTGCGTCGTGCTTGCGTCGTTCTTGCGTGGTGCTTGCGTAGTCGCGGTGCTGGTCAGAGGGCTGCCCCGGCGAGCGCCCCAGAAACTTACTTGACGCCCGGCTAGTTAGCCGCCTACCTTCCTCACTGTACTGAACTAGCCGGGCGGCAAGTAAGTGGGAGTGGGAGAAGTGAGGACGGGGATGTCGCAGAAAGCGGCCTCAGCGGGGGACGGACAGATATCGGCAGCGGACGGGGGGAAGCAGCCCGCCAGCGTGCGGGTGGTGCTCTTCGCGCTGATGATCGCGATGCTTCTCGCGATGCTGGACAACATGATCGTGGGTACGGCGATGCCCACCATCGTCGGTGAACTGGGCGGGATGGAGCACCTGTCCTGGGTGGTCACCGCGTACACGCTCGCCACCGCCGCATCGACCCCGATCTGGGGCAAGCTCGGCGACATGTTCGGGCGCAAGGGCGTCTTCCTGACGTCCATCGTGATCTTCCTGATCGGCTCCGCGCTGTCCGGCATGGCCCAGGACATGGGGCAGCTGATCGGCTTCCGCGCGGTGCAGGGCCTGGGCGCGGGTGGCCTGATGGTCGGCGTCATGGCCATCATCGGCGATCTGATTCCGCCGCGGGAGCGCGGCAAGTACCAGGGCATGATGGCCGGCGTCATGGCCGTCGCGATGATCGGCGGACCGCTGGTCGGCGGCAGCATCACCGACCACCTCGGCTGGCGCTGGAGCTTCTACATCAACCTGCCGCTCGGCGCGGTCGCACTGATCATGGTCACCGCGGTGCTGCACCTGCCGAAGAAGCGGTCGAAGGCCCGGATCGACTACGTCGGATCCGTGCTGCTCACCGTCGGCATCACCGCGCTGGTGCTGCTCACCACCTGGGGCGGCACCGAGTACGCCTGGACCTCGCCGCAGATCCTGGGGCTGGGCGCCGGTGGCGTCGTCGCCCTCGCGCTCTTCGTCCTGGTGGAGCGCAAGGTCGCCGAGCCGGTGGTGCCGCTGCACATCTTCCGTAACGGCAACTTCTCGCTCGTCACGGTCATCGGCTTCCTCGTCGGCTTCGTGATGTTCGGGTCGATGACCTTCCTGCCGCTGTTCCAGCAGACCGTGCAGGGCGCCTCGGCCACCAACTCGGGCCTGCTGCTGCTCCCGATGCTGCTGGCGATGATGGCCGTCTCGCTGTTCGCCGGCCGGATCACCACCACGACCGGCAAGTACAAGATCTTCGTGGTCGTGGGCGGCGGGCTGATCACCGCGGGACTGGCCCTGCTGGCCCTGATGGACACCGAGACCACCCGCTTCACCTCGGGTGTCTACATGGCGGTGCTCGGCGCCGGTATGGGCTTCCTGATGCAGACCACGATGCTGATCGCGCAGAACAGCGTCGAGATGAAGGACATGGGCGTCGGCTCCTCCTCGGCCACCCTCTTCCGTACGATCGGCGGCTCGTTCGGCGTCGCCATCCTCGGCGCGATCTTCACCAGCCAGGTGAAGACGACGATGGTCGACCGGCTCGGTGCCGCGGCCGGCGCCAAGGTCACCGGCGGCGGCGCCCAGATGGACCCCAAGACCCTGCCGAAGCTGCCGCCGGTGGTCCAGGACGCGTACGCGCACGCCGTGGCCAACGGCAGCCACCAGGTCTTCCTGTGGGGCGCGGTCGTCAGCATCATCGGTTTCGCCGCGGCCTGGTTCCTGAAGGAGGTCCCGCTGCGGGGCGGCCCGGCGGCGCCCAAGCCGGACGCGGACGCGGCGGCGGACGAGGCGCCGATGGCAGAGCCGGTCGGCGTCTGACGGACGGCGACTGACGGAAGGTATCCGACGGACGGTATCTGACGGACGGTGGCGGTCCGGCCCGACCGGAGCGACCGTCTTGAACGGAGCGGCCCTCGCGTACGCGGGGGCCGCTCGTCATTCCGTCCCGAAGGGGAACGTGAACCCCAGGCGCTCGCCCAGCGCCTTCCGCTGCTCGGGCGTCGCGAACACCATCACGGTGTCGTAGACGCGGCCCTCCTCGCGCGTGAAGTCGAGGAAGCACCATTCACCGGGGTCGTCCTCGTGAGCGGTCGCCTCGATGGCGTCGCAGGCCGCCAGGTGGTCGTAGTAGTCGATCGCGGTGTGCTCGGCGTTGATGGACACGGTCGTGCCGTCGCGCTCGAACTCCAGGATGTCGTCCCGGCCGCCCTCGAACTCGCCCTCGCCCTCGACGAGCCGGACATCGGTGATGGCGACCCTGTTGCCCGCGACCTCGGCGGCGGTCTCCAGGAGGTAGGCGTAGCCCTCGTGGATCGAGTCGATGTCGTCGGCGTGCACCGAGACCGCCACACCGAAGTGTTCGAGCGCGCAGGCCGCCTCGTAGTGGTCCCCCGCCTCGTGCGCGTAGGCGGCGAACTCTTCGATGCCGCGCCGCAGCCGCTCCTCGGAGATCATGCCGATCTCGTGCAGGACGGTGCCGACCTGGGCGTACGTGAAGGTTGTCGGGTCCTCGACCTCGTCCTCGCCCTCGTCCTCTTCCGTGACGAAGGCGAAACCCAGCCGGTCGTGGAGGGCCGCCGCCTGCCCGGGGGTGGCGAGGACCAGGACGATGTCGTCCCCGCTGCGCTGCGTGCCCTCGAAGTCGATCTCGTGCCAGGAGCGGGGGTCGTCGTCGGCGACGGTCATCATGACGGCATCGACGCCCGCCCCCGGGTTGAGGTGGCGATCCGAAAAGTGCTCGGCGCCGATGGTGACGGGCTCGCCGTTCCGCTCGAATTCCACAAGGTCGAAACGGTCGTTGAGGGGACTGTCGCCCGCGAAATCGCCTTCGCCCTCGACGAGCCGGAAGTTGGTGAGGGTGACGTTGTCGCCGGCGATCGCGGCGGCGTCCGTCATCAGGGCCTCGTAGTCGTGGTGGATGTCGCCGCTGGTGGAACTGACCGAGATCGCCACGCCGAACTCTTCGAGGGCGTCGGCTGCGTTGCCGTAGTCCAGTTCGTCGTCGGCGTCATCGGCCCATTCTTCGAGGACGCCGTCCCTCGTCTCCTCGGACAGCATGCCGAGGTCGTGCAGGACCGCGCCTATACGGGTGTAGGTGAGCGAGGGCGGCCGGGTGGCGTTGTCGGGCGGGCGCTCGGCTCCCTGGGCCCCGGATTGATCCGGCGTGATGCCGAGGTCGCGGAGGATGTCGCCTATGCGCCTGTAGGTATGCGCCGATTCGTTCGACATGCAGGCGATCTTGCCAGGCGGCCGTCGCCGGTGTGGCCCGTTCCGAGCGCCTTGCCCCGCCGAACGTGTCGACGGGGCAAGTCGGGTCAGGCGCCGGGCAGTTGACCGTCCTTGACGGCGACGACGAACGCCGACCAGCCGTCGGCCGGGAAGACGAGCGCCGGGCCGTGCGGGTCCTTGCTGTCGCGGACGGGGACGAGGCCGGGGAGGTCGCCCCTGACTTCGATGCAGTTGCCGCCGGTGCCGTTGCTGTAGCTGCTCTTGCGCCAGGTGGCGGCCCCGAGGAAGCCTTCGGCGACCTCGATGCATTCGCCGCCGGTGCCGCTGCTGTAGCTGCTCTTGCGCCAGGTGGCTGCACTCAGGTCAATCCCGCTGCTGCGCTTCATGTCTGTAGCCCCTTGCCGCTTCCTCGACCATGGCCAGGGACGCCTCAGGCGGCAATGCGGCGGCCCTGAGCAGATCGTACGACTCCCGATACCGCGTCACATGTGGCGGGTAGTCGATGAGTTGGCCGCTGTGCAAGCCCTCCGTGTAGACCAGGGGAGGCGCGTCGCTGAAGGTCATGATCCTGGTCAGCCCCATCATGAAGGGGTGGACACCTGCGGTTCCCGGAACGATCTGCAGAATGGACGGCGTTGCCTTGACCACGTCCGCAATGTGCTCCATCAACTCCGCCATCTCCCCCGGCGGAAGGGCCCGGCGGCGAATCACGTTCTCGTCCAAGATCGCCCAGAGCTTGGGTGGCTTCTCCTGCTCGAACAGCTCCGCCCGCTTCAGCCGCGCCCTCACCATCTGCTCTATCTCGTCGCCGGAGGTCCAAGGCATTGCTGAACGCATGATCGCCCGCGAGTACGGTGCGGTCTGTAACAGGCCTGGGACGAGCATTGGCGCCCAGTCCTCGATCGTCGCTGCACGCGGCTCCAGCTCCGCGACATCGGCAAAATGCTCCGCGTACCCGGCCTTGCGGGCCTTCTGAGTTGCTTCGCAACGGCGCTCAAAAAAGCCGTTCGTAGCAAGCTTTTTGTCGACGTGTCGGGCCAGATCCATCGGCATCGCCCGCTCGCCCCGTTCGATCTGGCTGAGGAACGAGAGGCCGCGAAAGCTGCCCTCCACCAACTGTTCCAGCGTGAAGCCCGCTTCTTCTCTCTGGTACCGCAACTCCGCACCGTAGAAGCACGGGACGCTCGCCGAAGCGTCAGGATCCTTCCGAGGGGGCATAACTCACCGCCGCTGCTTGCGGGTTGCCCGCTGCAACCCAATAACGGCCACGCTACGCCGGGTGAATCCATAAAGTGACGGGACGGTCACAATCCGCACAAGCGGGTGAGGTCACCGGTCCGGCAGGTGGATGACCGGAAAGCTTCCCGTACTCGTCGGGGCGTTCTCCGGCAGCCACAGCACGGACACCGCGCCCGTCGAGCCGTCCGTCAGCTCGTCGGCGTTGCGGAAGGTGAGGCGGGCGCCGAGGACGCGGGCCTGGCCGGCGGCGATGGTCAGGCCGAGGCCGTGGCCGCGGCCGGCGCGGTCGGTGCTGCCGGTGCGGAAGCGGCTGGGGCCCTCGCGCAGGAGGTGCTCGGGGAAGCCGGGGCCGTGGTCGCGGACGCGCAGGACCCGGCCCTCGACCGTGACCTCGATGGGCGGCTTGCCGTGCCGGGCCGCGTTGGCGATCAGGTTGCCGAGGATGCGTTCCAGGCGGCGCGGGTCGGTGGTGACGTCGGCGTCCCGTACGACGTCGACGGTGACGTCCTGGTTGAGGGAGCGCACGCGGCGGGTGACGAATTCGCCGAAGGCGACGTCCTGGAGCTCGGCGCGTTCGGCGTAGCCGTCGAGGCGGGCGACCTCCAGGACGTCCTCGACGAGGGTGCGCAGCGCCTGGGCCCGGTCCCGTACGAGTTCCGAGGGGCGGCCGGGGGGCAGCAGCTCGGCGGCGGTGAGGAGGCCGGTGACGGGGGTACGCAGTTCGTGGGCGATGTCGGCGGTGACGCGGCGCTCGGCCTCGATGCGCTGCTGGAGGGCGTCGGACATGGCGTCCACGGCCCAGGCCAGATCGTCGGTCTCGTCGCGGACCCGGCCGCCGACCTCGTCGCGGATGCGGACGGACGTGTCGCCGTCGGCGAGCTTGCCCGCGGCGGCGGCCGCCTTGCGCAGCCGCTGGGAGAGCCGTCCGCCGATCAGCACGCCCAGCGCGCAGCCGCCGAGCACGACCGCGGACGAGCCGATCAGCAGCGCCCGGTCCAGGTCGTCCAGGACGGTGAAGCGATCGAAGAAGGGGTCGTGCAGGGACAGCACCTGGCCGTTGCCGAGCGGGGTGGCCGCCCACACCTCGGGCGCGGTCTCCCCGTTGTCCTCGACGTAGGTGGCCCGCTCGCCCTCGGCGATCTCGTCCTTGAGGGGCTGCGGCAGCGTCGGGTCGTTGACCTTCGCGCCGAACTGGAGCCGGTGGGTCGATTCGTAGATCTGCTGGGTGATGTTGAGCCGCTCGACCTGCACATCGCGGCTGCTGTCGAGCATGGAATGGCGGGCCGCGTTGTGCACGACAAGGCTCAGCGCGATCGCGACCAGCGCTCCCACGAGCGCGATCGCCGCGCTGAGCTTCCATCTCAGACCCGTGCGCACGGCCAGCCTGACCACCGGTGGCGTCAGCCTCTCAGCTTGTAACCGAAGCCGCGGACCGTCTCGATCCGGTCCTGGCCGATCTTCCCGCGCAGCCGCTGGACATGGACGTCCACGACGCGGGTGTCGCCGCCCCAGCCGTAGTCCCAGACCCGCTCCAGGAGGCGGTCGCGAGAGAGGACCGTACCAGGGGCGTCGGAGAATTCGAGGAGCAGCCGCATCTCGGTCGGGGTGAGGGCGACAGGCTCGCCGGCCTTGCGGACCTCCATGCCCTCGGTGTCCACCTCGAGGTCGCCGAAGCGCAGGACGGCCTCGGCGGGGCCGTCCGCGTCGGCCGCGCGGCTGCCGTTGCCGTCCGGGCCGCTGGCGTGGCCGAAGCGGCGCAGTACGGCGCGGATCCGGGCGACCAGTACGGCGCCGTCGAACGGCTTGGTGACGTAGTCGTCGGCGCCGGCCTCCAGCCCGAGCACCACGTCGATGGAGTCGGCGCGCGCGGAGAGCATGATGACCGGGACGGTGGATTCGTCGCGGATGCGGCGGCAGAGGCTGACGCCGTCGAGGCCCGGCACCATCACATCGAGCAGGGCGATATCGGGGCGGTCGGCGCGGAACGCCTCCAGCCCGGCGAGCCCGTCGGGCATGGCGGTGACCATGAAGCCGTCCCGCTCCAGGGCAAGCTGGGTGGCCTCGCGGATCACGTCGTCGTCCTCGACAAAGAGCACATGCGTATCGGCCATGCGGTTGTGTTACCCCTCCGGTCCCGTGCCGTCGGCCGCCCCGGGGGCTTCCTTGACGGTGGTCTTGCTGTAGTCGGTGTGAGACGGCCGGCCCTGCTGGGTGAAGCGGTCGTCCGACCAGCGGTAGGTCAGGACGTCCTCGCCCGAGGGGCAGCACACCTTGTCGTCGGAATCGTAGGTCTGCTGGGAGACCTCCAGCTTGCTCCCGTTGACCCCGGCCGAGACCGACGGCTGCTCATTGCCGTACACGTTTTCATAGCCGCTGCCCTGCCTGCGGAACACATAAGCGCCGATGCCGACGGAATCCGCGCAGGTCATGACGTTGACGATGACGTCGGGGGACTTGCCGCCGGTCAGTGAGGCGTACGTCACCTCGACCGGGTACTCCTCGGCCACGCACGGCTGGGCCAGGGACTTCTTCACATACGGGCCGACCTTGGGGTCGTTCTTCAGCAGCTTGACCGCGTCGACCTTCTCGTAGGGAGTGGTCGGCGAGGGGGAGGCGCTCATCGCGCCCCTGGGCGCGGGCGTGCCGGAGGCCGAACCCTCGGTCCGTACGCCGTCGCCACCGGGATTGCATCCGGCCAGCAAAAGGCCGACGGCGGCCACCCCCGCCGTGGCCGCACCGCCTTTGGTCAACCCGCCGGTCAACCTGTTCCTGGACAATCCGCTCCTGCCCACCGTGCCGCTCGCACAGCCGCTGGTCCCGCCGCTGCTCGTGTGGTGCTCTGTCGTGCTCGTGTGGCGATTGTCGCGCGACATGCTGTGAAGCGTGCCGCGACGTTCGTCACGATCAGGCCGCGCACCGCTCCCGGTCCCGGTCGCCGCGCTCCAGCATCCGCGCGTCGATGTCGCGATTCTCCAGCTCCTGGCGGAGCCGGGCGAGGGCCCGGTGCAGCGTGCTCTTGACCGTCCCGGTGGACATGCCCAGGGCCGCCGCGGTCTCCTCCGTGCTCATCTGCTCCCAGTGTCGCAGCACGACCACGCTGCGCTGCTTGGGCGCCAGCACGCCGAGGATGTCCATCAGCAGGGCGCGGTCGGCGCGCTGCTCGGTGCCGTCGTCGACGCTCGCGTCGGGGAGCTGCTCGGTGGGGACCTCCTCCAGCTTGCGGGCGCGCCACCACTCCGTACGGGTGTTGATCATGACGCGGCGGAGGTAGGCGTCGGCCAGCGACTTGTCCGCGATGCCGTCCCAGCGGCCGTAGGTGCGGACCAGAGCCGTCTGGAGCAGGTCCTGGGCGTCGACCGGATCCGGCACCAGCCGCCGGGCGCTCCGCAGCAGGGCCTCCTGCCGCGTACGCACATACTCTTCGAAGTCCAGTACCTTGCCGCCGCTGGTCGCCATTCCGACGCCTCCGTTCCGCTTGCGTTCCCCACGTTGAATGCGCTGGCGGTCATCTCCAGCACGAGGAAGACGCTACGGAGGGGGTGTTGCGACGTAATGTGCGTCGGCCCCACAGCGAATGCACGGAAAACCTGCGGTTGTGTAACAGCCCGCCGGGGGTCATACCTTGGGCGGACGGCGGGGCGGCGCGGGTCATCCTCCCGGGGGACAAGAGGGCCCGCCGAAAGGCCTACGGCCCCAATCAAGCCAGATTGGGGCCGCTTTCGGTCACGCCGGTTTCGGTCACCTTGCGGTGACGCCGGCTTCGTTCGCTACGCGTGCGGCAGCCGGTACCGGCCCCCGCCCAGCGGCTCCACCAGGCCGTCCGAGACCAGCCCGTCCAGCGCGCGGGCCCGCTGCACCGGCTCGTCCCACACCGCGTCCAGCACCTGCTGCGGCACCGGCGCGACCGCCTCCCGCAGCACGGCCAGCAGCTTGCCGCGCACCTGGCGGTCGGTGCCGGCGTAGGCCTGGGTGCGCCGCGGCGGACCCTCGTGCGCCGGGGACCCGGCCAGCCGCCAGGCGCACTGCGCCGCGATCGGGCAGCGGTGGCACTCCGGGCTGCGCGCCGTGCACACCAGGGCGCCCAGCTCCATCGTGGCCGCCGCCCAGCGCGCCGCCAGCTGCTCGTCCTGCGGCAGCAGGGCTCGGGCCAGCTTGCGTTCGGCGGCCGTGGTGGCGTTCGGCGGGTACTGGCGGCCGGTGACGGCGCGCGCGAAGACCCGGCGCACATTGGTGTCCAGCACCGCGTGCCGCTGCCGGTACGCGAAGGACGCCACGGCGGCGGCGGTGTACTCGCCGACGCCGGGCAGCGCCAGCAGCTGGCCGTGCTCGCGCGGTACGTCACCGCCGTGGCGCTCCTGTATGGCGGACGCGGCGGCGTGCAGCCGCAGCGCGCGCCGTGGATAGCCGAGCCGGCCCCAGGCGCGCACCGCCTCGCCCGGCGCCTCGGCGGCCAGGTTGGCGGGGCGCGGCCAGCGGGCCAGCCACTGCTCGTACACCGGCAGCACTCGGCTGACCGGCGTCTGCTGCAGCATGAACTCGCTGACCATCACGCCCCAGGCACCCGCCTCGGGGCGGCGCCAGGGCAGATCGCGGGCGTGCTCGTCGAACCAGTCGGTGACCGGGCCGTGCAGCCCGGTCCCGTCGGCGGCCTCCGCGGCCGAAGCGGCGGAAGCGGTATCGGCGGCGGCGGTCATGGCAGTGGATGTGGCAGGCGTCGAAGTCATGGCACCACCGATCCTGGCACGCCCACGCCCGCCCGAGAAACGTCCCGGCCCCGCGCCGCCCGCGCCCACTCGCACGCGGGACGGCCCGGTACGTACGGGTGGCCGCTACCGCCGGTACGCGAGGAAGCGGTCAGGAGGGAAGAGGATGTGGTCATGAGCGAAGAAAATGCGGTCACAAAGGACAGTGCATGCCCGGCGGAGATCCGGCGGGCGCTGGCCGCACATACGACGATGACCTTGGCGTATGTCGACGAGGACGGGCCGCAGGCGGCCGCCGTGCTGTACGCGCCGGCCCAGGGGCCGGTCCTCTACTTCGTCACGTCGACCGGTACGCGGCACGGCCGGGCCCTCGCCGCGCCCGGGACCGCGCCGGAAAACGCGTCCGGGGCCGCACCCGGGTCCGCGTCGGGGACCGCGTCCGCGACCGGCGGCGCGCGGGTCGCGTTCACCGCGCAGCGCGACGGCCAGGAGTGGCGCGGGCTGACGGGCCTTCAGGGGCGGGGGCGCTGCCGACCACTGGGGGACGACGAGCGGGCGGCCGGCTGGCGGGCCTACACCGAACGCTTCCCCTTCGTCGCCGAGAGCGAGTCGCTGCGCGCGGCCCTGGAGCGGACCACGCTGTGGGAGCTGCGCCCCGACTGGCTGCGGCTGATCGACAACGGCCGGGGATTCGGCCACAAGGAGGAGTGGCACCGGGCCGGGGCCGCGTAGGGGGCGTCGTCGAAGTCCCCGGCCGTCCTTGGTCGTTTTCGGTGCGCAAACGACCGCAACGCGCGGGGCGCGGCACATCGGGCGCGATCCGGCCGGATCGGGCGGCAATGGCCCACACCGGCTCCCCGACGGGCCGTATCCGGGCCGATGATGGGAAAAGTTGCAGCGTCGTGCGGCGGGTACTGGCCGGTCTGCGCGCCGATCTCTCGTAGAGTTTCCACGTGGGATCACTGCGCAATCCGATCGGGCCGCTTCCCTCCTCCATCTACTGGCGGCGGAGGGCCGTTACGCTGGCCATCGTCGCACTGCTCGCCCTCCTGGTGGTGTGGGTTTTCAGCATGGGCGGGGACACCGAGCAGGCCGGCGGCAAGGGCGACAAGGGCAAGGCGCACGGGTCGGGGCCCGCGACCTCCATCACGCCGGGGCCCTCCGGCAGCGGGCCGGTGATCAGTCAAAAGCCGGGCGGGCGCGGCGGATCGGGCGGCGGCGGCGAGTCGGGCTCGGACGGCTCGGGCGGCGCGTCCGGATCGGACGACGGCGACAAGGGCTCCGGTGGCGGTTCGGGTGCCGGCGGCTCCGCCGGCGGGCCCATCGGCCAGGGCGCGGGCGGCAAGCTCGTACCGGCCGACTCCCCGCTCCTCAACTGCACCACCGACGGCGCCGAGTTGGTGCTCCGCAGCGTCAAGTCCACCTACAAGCAGGGTGAGAAGCCGCGGTTCGAGCTGACGGTGAAGAATTCCGCGGGCTCGGCCTGCAAGGTCGACCTGGGCCGCAAGGCCGCGGTGCTGACGATCAAGGACTCCGCGGGCGACGACCGGGTGTGGGCCTCCAACGACTGCCCCGCGGGCACCAGCCCGGCCCTTCTGAAGGTCCCGGCGAAGGGCTCCGTGGAGCGCACCGTCGAGTGGGACCGCCGGGCCAGCGCCCCGCAGTGCGCCACTCCGAGCGCGGCGGCGGTGCCGGCCGGGAAGTACGTCGTCGAGGCGAAGGTGCCGGGGCTGGACCCGGTGGAGGCGAAGTTCACCCTCGCCAAGGGCTGAGCCGCTCGCCGAGGGCCCAGCCGCTCGCCAGGGGCTGAGCCGAGGGCCGGTCCGGGGGCGAAGCGGGCCGGTCCGGGCCGTACGGTGCGGCCGCCGCGACGGCGGCCGTCACCCGCTACGGCGCTGCGGCGTCAGACGTACCGCTCCAGGATCGACGACTCCGCCAGGCGCGACAGGCCCTCGCGGACCGAACGGGCGCGGGCCTCGCCGACGCCGTCGACGGCCTGGAGGTCGTCCACGCTGGCCGCGAGCAGCTTCTGGAGGCCGCCGAAGTGGTCGACGAGGCGGTCGATGACCGTGCCGGGCAGGCGGGGGACCTTGGCCAGGAGGCGGAAGCCGCGCGGGGAGACCGCGGAGTCCAGCGTCTCGGGGGCGCCGCTGTAGCCCAACGCGCGGGCCACCACGGGGAGTTCGAGGAGTTCGGTGTGGCTGAGCGCGTCCAGCTCGGCGAGCGCCTCGACGACCGTGCGGGAGCGCTTGGCGGTCGGCTCGGGGACGTAGTCGCGCACGACCAGCTCGCGTTCGGGCTCCACGCCGGCGATCAGCTCGTCCAGCTGGAGGGAGAGGAGGCGGCCGTCCGTGCCCAGCTCGACGACGTACTCGGCGATCTCCGTGGCGATCCGGCGGACCATCTCCAGGCGCTGGGCGACGGCGGTGACGTCGCGGACCGTGACGAGGTCCTCGATCTCCAGGGCGGAGAGGGTGCCGGCGACCTCGTCCAGGCGGAGCTTGTAGCGCTCCAGGGTCGCCAGGGCCTGGTTGGCGCGGGAGAGGATCGCCGCGGACTCCTCCAGGACGCGGCGCTCGCCGTCCACGTAGAGGGCGATCAGGCGCATCGACTGGCTGACCGAGACGACCGGGAAGCCCGCCTGGATGGAGACGCGCTGGGCCGTGCGGTGCCGGGTGCCGGTCTCCTCGGTGGGGATGGAGGCGTCGGGGACGAGCTGGACGCCGGCCCGGAGGATCTTGGTGATGTCCTTGTCGAGGACCAGCGCGCCGTCGAGCTTGCACAGCTCGCGCAGGCGGGTGGCGGTGAATTCGACGTCCAGGACGAAGCCGCCGGTACACATCGACTCGACGGTCTTGTCCCAGCCGAGGACGATCAGGCCGCCCGTATTGCCGCGCAGGACCCGCTCCAGGCCGTCGCGCAGGGCCGTACCGGGCGCGACGGCGCTCAGCGTGGCGCGCATCAGGCGGTCGGTGCCGGAGCTTCCGGACCTGCCGGGAGCCGATGCCCGGTCGTTGGCTGCCACTGCACTCCTCCGTCGCAAGGTCAATCGGTCCGCAGGCCGCCCGGCCCATGCCGCGGTGACGTACTCAGCGAGAGTACGCGGGGATCCCGGCCGGCAACACGACTGCGGTGACGGGCGAGACCAGGGCAAAGTCTACCGGCGCTCCTCCTGATCCTGTGGTGCCTCCCGTCGCACCCGCTTGGGCAGCACGCTCAGCGCCTGCCCGACATCGGCGACCTCAAGGACCCGCATTCCGTCGGGGATCTTGCCGGGGTCGGACGGAACCAGGGCATGGGTGAAGCCGAGCCTGGCCGCCTCCGACAGGCGGCGCTGGACGCCCGTGACGCGTCTGACCTCGCCCGCGAGGCCCACTTCCCCGATGGCGACCAGGTTCTTCGGCAGCGGGGTGTCGCTGGCGGCGCTGGCCAGCGCGAGGGCGACGGCGAGGTCGGCGGCGGGCTCGGTCAGCTTCACGCCGCCGACCGTCGCGCTGTAGATGTCGCGTTTGCCCAGGGCGCTGATGCGGCCGCGCTGCTCCAGGACGGCCAGCATCATCGACACCCGGGACGTCTCCAGACCGGAGGTCGTACGCCGGGGAGAGGGGATCTGGGAGTCGACGGTCAGCGCCTGGACCTCGGCGACCAGAGGGCGGCGGCCCTCCAGGGTGACCGTCAGGCACGTCCCGGGCACCGGCTCGGCGCGGCGGGTCAGGAACAGGCCGGAGGGGTCGGCGAGGCCGATGATCCCCTCGTCGTGCAGTTCGAAGCAGCCGACCTCGTCGGTCGTGCCGTAGCGGTTCTTGACGCCCCGGACCAGACGGAGCCGGGCGTGGCGGTCGCCCTCGAAGTGGAGGACGACGTCGACCAGGTGCTCCAGGAGGCGGGGGCCCGCGATGGCGCCGTCCTTGGTGACATGGCCCACCAGGAGGGTGGCCATGCCGCGCTCCTTGGACGCCCGGATCAGCGCGCCGGCCACCTCGCGGACCTGGGCCATACCGCCCGGCGCCCCGTCGATCTCGGGCGAGGCGACGGTCTGGACGGAGTCGAGGACGAGCAGGGACGGCTTGACGGTGTCCAGATGGCCGAGGACGGCGGAGAGGTCGGTCTCGGCGGCGAGGTAGAGGTCGTCGTCGAGGGCGCCGATCCGGTCGGCGCGCAGCCGTACCTGGCTCGCGGACTCCTCGCCCGTCACGTAGAGCGTGCGGTGGTCGCCGCTGGCGGCCTTGGCGGCGACGTCCAGGAGGAGCGTGGACTTGCCGACGCCCGGCTCGCCCGCCAGGAGGACGACCGCGCCGGGGACCAGCCCGCCGCCCAGTACGCGGTCCAGCTCGGACACGCCCGTGGAGCGGGCGGTGGCCTGTGTGCCGTCGACCTGGGCGATGGGCACCGCGGCGGTGGTGACCCGGCCGGGCGCGGTGGTGCGCACCGCGGGGGCGCCGCCGAACTCCTCGACCGTCCCCCACGCCTGGCACTCGGGGCAGCGGCCGAGCCACTTCGCGGTGGTCCAGCCGCACTCGGTGCAACGGTAGGAGGGGCGCTCCTTGGCCGACGTTTTACGGGTTGCCATGGGGTCACCGTATCGGCGGGCACCGACAGTGCCGGTCCGTGCCGCGGGTTGGGCCGACCGAGTGGTCTGCCGAGAACGGGCTGGAGGACGGGTTAGGGGACCGCTGTCCCCTTTTGAGGGAGATGGTCACCCGTAAGGGTTAAAAGTGTCCAAGGGGAGCGAGAGCGGCTGCATCATCCGCCTACCGTCGCCGGGTGATGAGCAGCAGGCTTGAGCACCCCACGCACACCACCGGCGCACACCGGTCGCGCAGCCCGCAGCCCCAGGAACGCGCCGAGCGCAAGGAGCGCTACGACGCCTATCTGGACGGGCTGTTCACGTACTGCCTGTCCGTGCTGTGCGAGCACGACGCGGCGACCGCGGTGCTCGGCGAGACGCTGGCGCTCGCCGAGCGGCACCACGGCCGCCGCCCGTCCGACCCGGACCTCTACCGCCCCTGGCTCTACGCCCTGGCCCGCTGGGCCTGCCTGCGCCGCCTCGCCGAGCTCCCCCTCGCATCCGACGCCGAGGCGCCCGCCGACGCCGAGGCGCGGCAGCGTGAACTCGCCGCGCTGGCCTGGCCGGAGGCCGCCGGCACCACCCCCGAGCAGCGCGAGGCGCTGGAGCTGTCGGTACGCCATCACCTCCCGGCGGGCGAGGTCGCCGCGGTGCTCGGCACGGAACCGGCCGACACCCGCGTGCTGCTGGCCGCCGCCAGCTGCGAGGTCGAGCGGACCCGGGCCGCGCTGGCCGTCGTCGAACGCGGCCGCTGCCGGGAGGTCGCGCAGCTGGCGGCCGATACGCAGATGCTGCTGGGCGCGGCGCTCCGCCGGGAACTGGTGCGGCATGTGGACGACTGCCTCGAGTGCCGTCGGACGGCGGAGCGAGCCACCGCCGCCGGGCCCTGGCCCGGCACCGATCCCGCCGCCCCCGGGTCGCTGCCCCTGGTCGCCGCGCCGCGGGCGGCGGTGGCCGTCGCGACGGCGGCGGCCCGGCGGTCGCGGTCGGGGCGTGCGGAGGGGGTGGCCGGCGCGGGTGTGCCGACGGGTGCCGGGCGCGCGGGCAGAGCCAATGGGGCAAACGGTTCTCCTCGCTACGACCGCAGCGGATTCCCCGCCGCCCCCACCGACCGGGCCGCCCGCCGCCGCCGACTGCGCAACCGGGCGCTGACCAGCGCCGTCGTCGCCACCGTGCTGGCCGCGCCGATGCTGGCCGTATGGGCCGCCTACCGCCAGGCCCCGTCGACCGCGGAGACGGCGGCGGACGACAGCCCCGCGGTGACGGCCAATGAATCCGGCGGCAAGGACAGCCGGGTCGGCGGCCCCCGCTACGAGAACGCCGGCAACGCCCGGACGACCCCCGCTCCGGGCTTCCCGCCGGGCGACGCGGCGTCCGATGTGACGGCCCAGGTGATCGGCGCGGACGGCACTCCGCTGCCGCCGACCGCTCCCGCCCGGGGCCGGTCCGGGCCCGGACGGCTGACCGTCACGGCGCAGCCGAGCGGCGGGACGACGGTCATCACGCTCTACGCCTCCGGTGGGACCCCGGTGCGCTGGACGGCGTCGGCCGGTGCGCCCTGGCTCCAGATGAGCCATACGGCCGGGGTGCTGCGGCCGGGGGAGAACACGACGATCACGGTCTATGTCGATCACGACCAGGAGCCCGAGGGGTACTGGAAGACCCGGATCGCGATCGAGCCCGGCGGCACGGCCGTCGCGATGGAGGGCCGCGGCGCGACCGATCCCGACCCGGGCCCGACCTCCCCCTCGCCCACGGACCCGCCCACCACTCCACACCCGCCGACGCCCACCCCGGCCCCCACGCACCCGACGCCGACACCGAGCCCTACGAACCCGACGCCGACCCCGACCCCGACGGCGCAGCCGTCCACTACGACCAACCCGGCGCGCTGATCCGGGTCCCTGGACCCGGGTCCCGGGTCCCAGGTCCCAGGTCCCGGAATTCGGGAGCTCGGGGGCTCGGGGACTCGGGAGTTCGGGGGCTCGGGGACTCGGGAATACCGCCCCGGCCCGGTCGCGTTGTGGCCCCGCAGGGGGCGCTCGCACCCCCTAGGTGATCTGTTCCCCCGCCCCCTACGGGCCCCGCCCCAGGGCGCGCACCACGAAGCCCCCAGGCCGCGGCGGCGACGGCGGTCGTCACGGCCGGGCGGGCAGTACCCCCCGGGCGGGGACGCCCGGGCCACCGCCCAGAGGCCCGCTCGGGCCCCCGGCCGCCCGCCCCGACCTACTTCTCCGACCTACTTCTCCGAGCTACTTCTTCGGGCTCGCCGGCTTCGGATCCGCCGGATGCGGTGCCATCGGCAACGTCGCCGACAGCCGCTCCTCGCACAGTTCGGCGAGCTTGGCGTAGCCCTTCTTGCCCATCAGCTCGGTCAGCTCCGGCTTGTACGTGACGTAGACGGGGTCGCCCGCGCCGTGCGCCGAGGTCGCCGAGGTGCACCACCAGTGCAGGTCGTGGCCGCCCGGACCCCAGCCGCGCCGGTCGTACTCGCCGATCGTCACCTGCAGGATCTGGGTGTCGTCGGGCCGGTCGATCCAGTCGTAGGTGCGCCGGATGGGCAGCTGCCAGCACACGTCCGGCTTGGTCTCCAGCGGCTCGCGGCCCTCGCGCAGCGCGAGGATGTGCAGCGAGCAGCCCGCGCCGGCCGCGAAGCCGGGGCGGTTCTGGAAGATGCAGGAGCCCTGCCAACGGCGGGTCTGCCGCTCGCCGTCCTCGTCCTCCTCGGTCCAGCCGGTCGTCGTGCCGACGTCGTGGAACTGCCACAGGTCGGGCGTGAGACGCGCCACATGCGTCGCCACCCGCGCCTCGTCCTCCTCGTCCGAGAAGTGCGCGCCGAGCGTGCAGCAGCCGTCGTCCGCCCGGCCGGCCTGGATGCCCTGGCAGCCGCTGCCGAAGATGCAGGTCCAGCGCGAGGTCAGCCAGGTCAGGTCGCAGCGGAAGAGCTGCTCGTCGTCGGCCGGGTCGGGGAAGGTGACCCAGGCCCGGGCGAAGTCGAGGCCCACCTCGTCGGGCGACGCCCCGGCCGCCACGGCCTTTTCCTGCTTGGTGTGCTTTGTCTTCTTCGCCTTTTTCGTCTTTGCCACGACTCCAGCCTAAGGCGGCTGACAAGAGTTACCGGTCGCGGCAGTAGGTTTCCCCGTATGAGACTCGGTGTCCTCGATGTGGGTTCGAATACGGTCCATCTCCTGGTGGTGGACGCACACCCCGGCGCACGCCCGCTGCCCGCCTACTCGCACAAGGCGGAGCTGCGCCTTGCCGAACTCCTCGACGAGTCCGGCGCCATAAGTGACGACGGGGTGGAACGGCTGGTGGCCACCGCCCGGGAGGCGCTCCAGGTGGCCGAGGACAAGGGCGTCGAGGAAGTGCTGCCGTTCGCCACGTCCGCGATCCGCGAGGCGACCAACGGCGAGGGGGTGCTGCGCCGGCTGGCCGTGGAGACCGGCGTCGAACTGCGGGTGCTGTCCGGCCAGGATGAGGCGCGGCTCACATTTCTCGCCGCCCGCCGGTGGCTGGGCTGGTCCTCGGGGCGGCTGCTCGTACTGGACATCGGCGGCGGCTCGCTGGAGATCGCCTACGGGCTGGACGAGGAGCCGGACGCGGCCGCTTCCCTGCCGCTCGGCGCGGGCCGGCTGACCGCCCGCAATCTGCCCGGCGATCCGCCGGACCCGGAGGCCGTACGGGCGCTGCGCCGCCGCGTACGGGCCGAGATCGCCCGCGTGGTGAGCGATTTCACCCGCTACGGAACGCCCGACCACATCGTCGGCACCTCCAAGACCTTCCGGCAGCTGGCCCGGATCGCGGGCGCGGCGCGCTCGGCGGAGGGTCTGTACGTCCAGCGGGAACTGACCCGCAAGAGGCTGGAGGAGTGGGTGCCCCGGCTGGCCGGGATGTCGGCGCGCGAGCGGGCCGAGCTGCCCGGCGTGTCCGAGGGCCGCTCCCGGCAGCTGCTGGCCGGGGCGCTGGTCGCGGAGGCGGCGATGGATCTGTTCGGGGTCGAGACGCTGGACATCTGCCCGTGGGCGCTGCGCGAGGGCGTGATCCTGCGGCGGCTGGACCATCTGCCGCCCCCGGCGACGGAGTGAACGCGGCGGCCCGGACCTCCTGCCCGGTGCCCAGCCGCGGCCCGTACGCTGTCCTTCGTGACAGAGCCAGTGGTGCGCATTCCCGATGCGAAGGTCGCCCTGTCCACGGCCTCGGTGTATCCGGAGTCGACGGCGACGGCCTTCGAGATCGCCGCGCGCCTGGGCTACGACGGTGTCGAGGTCATGGTGTGGACCGACCCGGTCAGCCAGGACATCGAGGCGTTGCGCCGGCTGTCGGACTACCACGGGGTGCCGGTGCTGGCCGTGCACGCACCGTGTCTGCTGATCACCCAGCGGGTGTGGTCCACCGACCCCTGGGTCAAGCTCCAGCGGGCGCGGAACGCCGCGGAGAAGCTGGGCGCCTCGACGGTGGTCGTGCACCCGCCGTTCCGGTGGCAGCGGAGCTACGCCCGGGAGTTCGTGCGCGGCGTGTGGCGGATGGAGCACGAGACGGACGTGAAGTTCGCCGTCGAGAACATGTACCCCTGGCGCTACCGGGACCGCGAGATGCTGGCGTACGCCCCGGACTGGGACCCCACCAGCGACGACTACCGGCACTTCACCGTCGATCTCTCGCACACCGCCACCGCCCGCAATGACGCGCTGGAGATGGTGGAGCGGATGGGCGACCGGCTGGCGCACGTCCACCTCGCCGACGGCAACGGCTCCGCCAAGGACGAGCATCTGGTGCCGGGCCGCGGCACCCAGCCGTGCGCCGATCTGCTGGAGCGGCTGGCCGCCACCGGTTTCGACGGGCATGTGGTCGTCGAGGTCAACACCCGCCGGGCGATGTCCGCCGCGGAACGCGAGGCCGACCTCGCCGAGGCGCTGGCCTTCACCCGGCTGCATCTCGCGTCGCCCACCTGGGTGCCGGGGTCGTGAGCGACCCGCAGCCGGACGGGGAACCCGAGGGGGAGCCGGCGGGGGAGCCCGGGAAGCCGGTGAAGCCCGCCCGTCGTCGTGGCCGCCCCGCCCGCGCCGAGGCCGCCGAGGGGCCCGGCGCCCGCGAGCGGATCCTGGCCGCGGCCCGTACGGAATTCGCCGAGCGCGGCTACGACAAGACCTCGGTACGGGCCATCGGCAAGGCGGCCGGGGTGGACGCCGCCCTGGTGCACCACTACTTCGGTACCAAGGAGCAGGTCTTCGCGGCGGCCATCGAGCTGTCCTTCGCACCCGCGCTGACCATGCCGGATGCGATCGCGGGCGGGGGCGAGGCCGGTGCGGGGGAGCGGATGGCCCGCTTCATGTTCGGCATCTGGGAGAACCCGGTCAGCCGCCCGCCGCTGCTGGCGATCATGCGCTCCGCGCTGACCAATGACACCGCGGCGGCGGTGCTGCGCGGGCTGGTCGAGCGCCGTCTGCTCCAGCGGGTGGCGGGCGAACTGCACGTCCCCGACCCGGAGTTCCGGGCGCAGATGGCCGCGAGCCATCTGATCGGGATCGCCATGCTCCGTTACGTCGTCAGGATGGAGCCGATGGCGTCCGCGGACGTGGAGGAGATCGTTGCGATGGTGGCGCCGACGCTCCAGCGGTATCTGACCCAGCCGTAGCCGTAGCCGTAGCCGTAGCCGTAGCCGTCAGCCGCACTCGCAAAGCGGCATCTCGCACTCCGGTCAGGCATCTCACATACCGGAGTCGGTGTCCGGATCTTGGATCAAGAGCGTAACCTCGGGATCAGCTGCTGTATGGCGCCGCTGCCATGCGTACGTATCCCGAGGGAGTGACCATCGTGCCCGAGCTGAGGTCCCGCACCGTTACCCATGGCCGCAACATGGCGGGCGCCCGCGCCCTGATGCGTGCGTCGGGCGTAGCGAGCGAGGACATCGGGAAGCCGATCATCGCGGTCGCCAACTCCTTCACCGAGTTCGTCCCCGGCCACACCCACCTGGCCCCCGTCGGCCGGATCGTCTCCGACGCCATCCGGGCCGCGGGCGCGATCCCGCGCGAGTTCAACACCATCGCGGTCGACGACGGCATCGCCATGGGCCACGCCGGCATGCTCTACTCCCTGCCCTCCCGCGACCTCATCGCGGACAGCGTGGAGTACATGGTCGAGGCCCACTGCGCCGACGCCCTGATCTGCATCTCCAACTGCGACAAGATCACCCCCGGCATGCTGATGGCCGCCATGCGCCTGAACATTCCGGTCGTCTTCGTCTCCGGCGGCCCGATGGAGGCCGGCCAGGCCACCCTCGTCGACGGCACCGTCCGCAAGCTCGACCTGATCGACGCCATGGTCGACGCCTCCAACGAGAACGTCTCGGACGCGGACATCCTGCGCATCGAGGAGAACGCCTGCCCCACCTGCGGCTCCTGCAGCGGCATGTTCACCGCCAACTCGATGAACTGCCTCGCCGAGGCCATCGGTCTGGCCCTCCCCGGCAACGGCTCGGTCCTCGCCACGCACACCGCCCGCCGCGCCCTTTACGAGGACGCCGGCCGCACGGTCGTCGAGATCACCAAGCGCCACTACGAGGACGGCGACGAGTCCGTCCTGCCGCGCAACATCGCCACCCGCCAGGCCTTCGAGAACGCCATGGCCCTCGACATCGCCATGGGCGGCTCCACCAACACGATCCTGCACCTGCTCGCCGCGGCGCAGGAGGCGGGCCTCGATTACGACCTCACCGACATCGACGAGGTGTCGCGGCGCGTCCCGTGCCTGGCCAAGGTCGCCCCGAACGTCGCCCCGGGCGGCACGTACTACATGGAGGACGTGCACCGCGCCGGCGGCATCCCCGCCATCCTCGGCGAGCTCTACCGCGGCGGCCTCCTCAACGAGGACGTGCACTCCGTCCACTCCACCTCGCTCGCCGAACACCTCAAGACCTGGGACGTGCGCGGCGGTTCCCCCTCCGCCGAGGCCGTCGAGCTGTGGCACGCCGCCCCCGGCTGCAAGCGCTCGGCGACCGCCTTCTCGCAGTCCGAGCGCTGGGCGTCCCTGGACGTCGACGCCGAGGGCGGCTGCATCCGCTCCGTCGAGCACGCCTACTCCAAGGACGGCGGCCTCGCGGTCCTCAAGGGCAACATCGCCGAGGACGGCTGCGTCGTGAAGACCGCCGGCGTCGACGAGTCCATCTGGACCTTCGAGGGCCCGGCCGTGGTCTGCGAATCGCAGGACGAGGCCGTCGACAAGATCCTCCGCAAGGAGATCAAGGAAGGCGACGTCGTCGTCATCCGCTACGAGGGCCCCAAGGGCGGTCCCGGCATGCAGGAGATGCTCTACCCGACGTCCTTCCTCAAGGGCCGCGGCCTGGGCAAGGCCTGCGCGCTGGTCACCGACGGCCGCTTCTCCGGCGGCACGTCCGGCCTCTCCATCGGCCACGCCTCGCCCGAGGCGGCCTCCGGCGGCACCATCGCCCTCGTCGAGGACGGCGACCGCATCCGCATCGACATCCCCAACCGCTCGATCGACCTGCTCGTCGACGACGCCACGCTGGCCGCCCGCCGCGAGGCCCTCGGCGGCGTCTACGAGCCCAAGCAGCGCGAACGCAAGGTCTCGGCGGCACTGCGGGCCTACGCGGCGATGGCCACCAGCGCGGACAAGGGCGCGGTGCGGGACGTGAGCAAGCTCGGCTGAGACGAGCCCGTACTACCAGCAGAGCCCCCACGCTGTGGGGGCTCTGCTCGTGCCGGACCCGCCCGGCACTCAGTCGCCGGGCGGACGGAAGGCGATGTCCCGTTTGGCGGCCGCGTCGATCTCCTCGACGGTCAGCAGCGGGGTCGCCTTCGACTCCAGCGCGCCGGAGGCGCGGACCGCCATGGAGACGGCGGCCATGGACAGGTGGTCGGGGAATTCGACGATGCAGTACAGATCGGTGTCCCCATAGGCGAAGTACATCGACTCCAGCGTGCCGCCACAGGAACCGACGACCTGTTCCACGGTGGCCCGCCGGCTGCTGCCACCCTCGCTGAGCAGCCCCTTTGTCCCCTGGGCCGTGTAATTCGCCTGGATCAGGTACTTCGGCATGCCGCTCTCCCGTACACCGGTGGTCCCGTGCCCCCTCATGGCCACTATGGATCGGTCCGGTGCGGCACCGGCCGTTATGTTCCGCCAATCGGATCGCCGTCCGCTTCCAGGAAGTCAGCCCCCTTCGGGTACGGGGCCCAAAGGTAAGGGGCGCCGCGCGGTCGTCCTCACTCCCCGACGGGGCAGCGCAATTCGGGAACGGAGCGGTTCGGGGAGCACGTCACCAGGGCCAGCGAGAGGAACGCCGGGCTTTCGAGGTAGAAGCCAAGGGACACATCACCACCCCATTCGAGTCGCTCGGAGGCTGAGCCGACGACCGCGGCCAGATGGATTGTGTCCCGGTGGACGTCGCAGCCGAAACGAGGGGCGTAGTCCGCCAATTGCTTTCCGAGCCAGACCGCTGCCTCTTTCGCTTCTTTCCATGTCCCGAGGACAGAACTCCGCGGTTTCATCAGCCAGTGTGCCGTTTCGATGGGCGGCAGATTGCTGCGCGGGAATTCCGCCACGACTTCCCGGTACCGCTCTTGTAACCGGTGACGTTCCCCGTCGCCCGGTCCCGCTGCCGGAGGTGGCTCAGTATGGGGAGGCCGCCGTAGCCCGTCGTCGTCGAAGTGTTGTTTCGGGCCTGCCCAGAGATACCCGTGGTGGTGCACAGTCGTCCCGTTCGGCTCGATGCGGTGAGGGGACCCGCCGATCCGGCCCCTCGATGAAGGGCCGGGGCCGGCGGGGCTGAGGAGCCGGTCAGGCCGGGAGCCCGAACCGCGCCGGGTCGAGACCGGCCGCGTCCAGTTCCGCCGTGGTGAATCGGAGGGGTTCCCTACCGGGTCGCTTGCTGTCGCCAACGGCCCAGGCATCCGGGCCGATTCGAGCGAGGGTGACGCAGGATTCCCCGTCCGGGTGGGTGTTGCCGCCGCATGCCGTGGTGAATGCGGCGCCATCGATGTCGAGCGCGTACAGGTCGGTTCCGTTCTGCATCGGTGTGCCTTCCTGATCGTCTGCCGGGTGCCGACCGTCTGTCGGCACGGATTTATCTTCGGCAGCGGTCGGCACCCGGCCTAGCCTGTTTCCTGTTCCCGCAAGAATTCGTCCCTGATGCGTTCGACCATGTCGCGCATTCCGTCGCCGGACAGGGCTATCTCCTCGAAACCTTGAAACTTTTGAACGTAGAGTTGGACGTCCCGTGGGTCGGTTACGGTCACCTTCGCGTGAATCGTTTCGACGGTCACCATGCGATCATCCCGGATGACGAAAGCGTGACTTGCTACGTCGTGTTGCTGTACTTCGAGGGGGACGACTCGTATATCCACATGAGACAGTCGCGAAAGGGAGACGATCCGGTCGAGCTGTGCGGCCATCATCTGCGGCGATACGATTCGCCACCGGAGAACCGGTTCCGTGATGATGAAGCGCAAAGACTTTGTGCCGTCGTAGAGAACGGCTTGCCGGTCGATTCTCCCGGCGATGGTGCGCGCCAGGGAGTCTTCGCTCAGGTCGTGACGCTGCAAAACAGCCTTGATGTATTCCGGCGTCTGGAGCAGCCCGGGAACCAGGGCGGGTTGGAAGAGTCGAAGTCTGGCCATCTGCGCTTCGAGCGCCTTGGTGGCCTGCTGCCCCTTGTGGAGGCCGACCCTCTTCAGCAGCCGCCAGGCGGTCACCTCGGTCGCGGCGGCGCGTGCCGCGTTCACGTACTCCGCTTTTATCTCATCCGATACGCCGATCGCGCTCAGGATGCGTTCGACGTCGGTCGGGCTGGGCGAAAGTTTCGCGTTCTCGATCTTGGAAAGTTTGGACGGCGACATGAGTGCGCTGCGGGCCACCGCCTTGGCCTCCTTCTTGGATGCCAAACGCAGTGCCCGCAGCGCGGCCCCGAGCTGTGCTCTGTTCACTCGCCGTGCTTGGCCCACCAGTCGGTGAAGGGCACCGCACGCGCAAGCGCCTCGTCCCGGTAACCGACGAACTCTGCCGCGCGGTCAGGTGGCAGTACATCCGCCCCGAGGAACGCGCCGTGATCGTCGTAGCGCATGGCGGCGGTGCTCTCCGCATCGAAGAGCCAGAAATCTGGGACGTCCGCCAGCGGGTTGGGTTGTTCGGTGACGTCGAGGATGAAGAACTCTTCCCCGCCGGTCATGTTCTTCTGATAGCCCCACCCGAGCTCGTACCTGAGATAGTCCGTCAGCGGGCGGGTCAGGATGTGTACGCGATAGATGCGCTTTCCCTGGCCCGTATGCGATTGAACCTCGCCCACCCATCGGGAGTTGTAGTCCTGCGGCTGCGGTTTCCCGGACAGGAATGTCCGGTAGGCATCGACATTCCCGGAGTTGCTGTAGTCGTCCAGGGTTTCCAGCCGGAACGCCTCTCGCTCGAACGTGCCGAAGAGATCGCCGAGGGTCTTAGATGAGCTCGTCACGGAAGGCCTTTCGGATGAGGTCAGTCGGGATCTCCACGAGCGTTTCGTGAGTGGGAATCCGTAAGCCGTGATTGGGTGGAGTTACCCCCTGTACCAGGAGCGTGTCGCGGTCCGTCGCGTACAGCGTCGGGCAGTCGTCCTCTTCGCACGTGCTGACCAGCTTGGTCACCTTCATGGCCACCGCTTTCCCTCTGCCGTGCCGCTGGTTCGCGGCGTTGTCTCGATGCTCCCGAGGCCGTGACGCAGGGGTCAAGGGATCTTGGTTGACGGAACGGGAAATCAAGGAACTGGCCCCCGCCGCGGTGGCGACGGGGGCCGGTCTTTGGGATTGGGGCGTCAGGCGCTGGGCAGTTCGCTGCCCTTGACGGCGGTAACGAAGGTTGCCCAGGAGGCCGCGCGGAAGACGAGCGCGGGGCCGTGGGGGTTCTTGCTGTCGCGGACGGGGACGAGGGCGGGGTGGTTGTCGGCTATCTCGATGCACTGGCCGCCGTCCGGGTTGCTGTAGCTGGACTTGCGCCACGTGGCGGCCATGAGGAAGTCGTCGGAGACCTCGATGCAGGCGCCGCCGTCCTGGTTGCTGTAGCTGCTCTTGCGCCAGGTGACGGTGCTCAGGTCGATGGTTCGCACGGCACTTCCTCCAACGTCTGGTTGATGAACTTCCGTGAGTCGGCCGGGCTCAACGCCAGGTCCCGCACCGCATCGTACGCGCGTTGCAGACGCTCAACTGGTTCCGATTCCTGGACGAGTTCGCCCGAATATCCGGTCTCCACCCATGCCACGGTGGGGCCGCCCGGGAGCCGCAGGAGCATGGTGTCGGTGTTCGACAGGGCGTGCAGCCCGACCTTGTACCGCACGACCTGAACGGTGACGTTCGGTTGCTCCCCCATGGCCATGAGGTGCTCAAGCTGCTGCCGCCACTCGCTGGCGTCGCCCAGCGGCGTGCGCAGGACGGCTTCGGACAGGATGGTGCGGAACTGCGCCGCGCCTTCTGCGTGCAGTACGTCGCGGCGCCCTATGCGCGCATCCACCTGCCGTGTCAGTGCGTCGCCGCTGATGCCACCTGCTGTGAGCAGGGCCCGTGCGTAGCCCTCCGTCTGGAGCAGCCCGTGAACGGTGCTGACTCCGTAGTGGCAGAGGCTCGCCGCTTCGGACTCCAGAAGCGTGTACCGCCGGTACCGCTCCTTGAACTGCGTAGGATCCGCCGCCGCCAACTCCCAGAGCGCCAACAGCAATCCAGGCGTCCCGTAGTGCTGATCGAGCGCTTCGGCGACCTCCGGGCCTCCGATCGTCTGCCCGCGTTCCATCTTTCCGAACAGGGACGCGTCCCAGCCCAGCGCCGTGCCGAGCTGCCGCAGGCTCTCCCCGCGCTGTGTGCGCAGTAATCGCAGCTCCTCTGCGAATCGTCGGCGCGGGTCCGTACTTCGTCCGGTGACGATGCTTCTCGGCGGCATGGGGCCCCTCCAGGGAAGGTGCGGAACTAGCTACCCAGGGCGAGGAACTACGCCCCGCAATTGGCGGGTTGCGCCCTTTCGCCGGTCCATCCTCGTAATGGCCGGACCACTCACGGTAGTCAGCGGCCGGCGCGCGACGCAGGGAAACGACAACCGGGAGCGGCATCAAATGACCACAGAACCCCACAGTGAAGCGCAGGCGGCCTGCGGCGAACTGGCCGCCGCACTCCGGCAGGTCGGCATCGTGCTGCCGTCGCTCGGCGTCGACCCGGTCTGGCTGAGCCATGTACAGCCCCGCGCGCTGGTCGAGTTGGGGCGCTGCAACGTGGAGACGGCCCACCGGCTGAGCGCCGTGCTCCGGAAGGCGGCGGAGCGGTGAGTGGGCGGCGGCTCGTACGGGCCCTGCTCGTGCGGCTCTTCCCCGCGTACGGGAAGCATCGAGGGGCCACCGCCGTACCGGCCCCGGAGCCCGCCCCGGGGTCCCGGCACCGTCGGCGGCTGCCGCGGCACAGGAGTCCGTACGCGCGCGATGCGGCCGAGGGGAGGCTGTTCGTGGACACCCCGCGGCTCGTACGGCCGTACATCCTGGCGCCGTACGTGTCACCGGCCTGCCACATCGGGACGCATGCGACCTGCGACAAAGGGACGCCGGAGCCCGAGATCACCTCGGCCCCCGGCGTCCACTGGGAGGTCTGCGCCTGTCCCTGCCATGAGGAGGATCCCGGCGCCTTCGTCGGCGTCGGCGGACAATGGGGCGCGTGGCCCCTTACGGCAGCGGGCTGACCGCGGTGCCGGGTGTCACCAGCGGGCGGGGTCCTTCGTCTGCGCGGCGAAGACCGTGCCGTCGGGCGCCGACGCGAAGATCCGGCCGTGGCGGGCGTCCACCACCGGAGCGGGCAGGGAATCCAGGTAGCCGTTGCGCCGGTCGGCCGCCAGGCGGGGTGGGGTCTGGCCGAGCAGCGTGCCGGTGCGGGTGTCGACGGCCAGCAGGCGGCCGTCCGGTGCGGTGAAGTAGAGCCGGTCGCCGCTCAGTACGGGCGTCGAGGCGCGGCTGACCGACGTCTCGGTGCTCCACTTCCGTGCGCCGACGGCCTGCAGGGAGCCGCCCTCGGCGAGGACGTAGACCGTCTCGCCGTGGACCGCGGCCGTCACGAGGCCGTCGAGCGGGCTGTCCAGCGGGATACGGCGCGGGCGGTCGGTGCGCGGGTCGCAGCGGACGACGGCCGTGGTGGTCATGGGCCGCATGGGGTCGGCGGCGGTGAAATAGAGGGCGCCGGAGGCGCCGACACCGGCGGGGGTCAGCGAGCCGGGCAGGCGTCGCGCCCAGCGGACCGCGCCGTCCTTCAGGTCGATCGCGGTGATCTGGGTGTCCTTGCTGTCGGCGGTGAGGCCGACGGCGTAGGCGGTGTGCGGGTCGCCGTAGGAGAAGAACGTCGCCGGGGTGTGCGCGGGGTAGCGCTTGCGCCAGCTCTGCCGGTGGGTGGTGCTGTCCAGCGCGGTCACCGTGCCGTCGCCGGCGGACAGCAGCACCCGGTCGCCGATGACGGCCGCCACCTCGTATCCGGCCAGGTCCTGGCTCCAGCGCGTGGCGCCCTTCCCCTCGGCCGACGGGTCGAGCGCCTCCAGCCGCTTGCCGTCGGCCGTCCAGACGTACAGCAGCCCGCCGGACAGCACCGGTGCCCTCGGCGGTGAGTCGGTGCGGGGCGCGGCCTTGGCGTCGCGGCGCCAGGACGCCCGCCCGGTGGCGGCATCGAAGCGGCCGACCCGCAGTCCGGGCAGCGAGCAGAAGACCGCACCCGAGCCGGCCGCGCAGAACGGCAGCTCGGAGCGGTGGCCGGGGGAACGCTGGACGACCGTGGTGTGCCAGGGGCGGATCACGGCCTCGGCCTGCGGCGGGCGGGTCTGGAGGCCGGAGTCGTCGCCGGACGACAGGGCCCGTACGCCCGCGAAGACACCGGACCCGGCGATCAGCAGCGCCACCGCCGCCCATACCGGCCAGCGGCGCGACGTTTCTGCGGCGCCGCCTGCTTCCCTTCCGGCGCTTCCGGCCCGTCCGGTCCGTGTGCCCCGTCCGTTCCCTCCGTTCCCTCCGTCCGCTCCGGTCTCCTCGGGCGGGTCCAATGGCAGGGCCGTGCGGGCGCGGACATGGGTGGTCTCGGCGGGGGACGGTGCGGAGGCGGCGCCCGTCGGCTGCCGCTGGGCCGGTATGCGCGGGGACGGGGCGACCGGCCGGTGTGCGGGCGCCGTGGACACCGTGGGGACCGGGGGCAGGCCGAGGTCCAGTTCCGTATGGGTCTCGGTGTGCAGCAGCTCCATCAGCTCGCCGGGCGTCGGCCGGTCCGCCGGATCCTTCGCCAGGCAGCTCTCGATCAGCGGCGCCAGTTCCTCGGGCACCCCCGTCAGATCCGCCTCGTCGTGCACGACCTGATACGCCACCAGATACGGGCTGTCCGAGTCGAACGGCCCGCTACCGGTGGCGGCATGCACCAGCACCGAACCCAGCGCGAACACATCCGCCGCCGGCCCCACTTCGCGCGGCCGCTGGAACTGCTCGGGCGCCATGAACGGCGGAGTGCCGATCAACTTGCCGGTCTCGGTGCGCATTTCGCTGTCCGACGGCCGGGAAATGCCGAAGTCGATGACTTTCGGACCGTCGGCGGCCAGCAGCACATTCGACGGCTTCAGATCGCGGTGGACGACCCCGGCGCGGTGGATGTCACGCAGCGCCTCGGCGAGCCCCGCGGCCAGCTTCCGTACCTCGTTGGGCGCCAGCGGCCCATTCCGTTTCACATGGTCGGAAAGGGTGGGGCCGGGAATGTGGAGGGTCGCCATCCAGGGCCGTTCGGCATCCGGATCGGCATCCACGACGGGCGCCGTAAAAGCCCCGCTGACCCGGCGCGCGGCCGCCACCTCCTGCCGGAACCGCGCCCGGAACTCCGAGTCCTGGGCGAACTCGGCGTGAATGACCTTGACCGCGAGCGACAACCCGGAAGACGAGCGCGCCACATGCACCACGCCCATACCGCCGGAGCCCAGCCGTGCCTCCAGGCGATATTGACCGGCGTATTCCGGACGCTCCGCTTCCGGGTCGCCCCCGGAATTACGCAGCGGCGGCATTGTTCCACCCCCGTGTCCTACCCATGCAATTCGGTCGCAGGTGCGACGCGCGGAGCCTAGTCGATGACACGTACGAGATGAACGAGGCTTGCTAGCGTGCGCGTTGCGTGTCCGAAAATGCGCCAGCGCCACGGGCATCGATGGATCGCGTACGCATCACATACCCGCCACATATCAATCACACGAAAGTCACATACGGGGGAACGCGAAATGACCACTGAGGATCATCGGCACTTCCCGGACCTGGACGCGCTCGTCGGGGATCTGGACTCCGACCTGGGCTCCGGCCCGGCGTCCGGCGTGGGGTCCGAGAAGGAAACCGCCCCGGATTCCGACGCGCCCGTCGCCCTGGCCGCCGCCACTCGCCGCACCTACCAGGTCGCCCCGGGGCAGCAGCTCAAGGTCCGCAGCGGCCCCTCGACCGCCGCCTCGGTCGTCCGGAAGCTGGCGGGCGGCGCCTGGATCCAGATCCAGTGCCAGCGACGCGGCCAGCGGATCACCGGCCCCTACGGCACCACGGACATCTGGGACAACATCGGACCCGGCCAGTACGTCTCCGACGCCTACGTCCGGACGGGCAGCAGCGGCCCGGTCGCGCCGCGCTGCACCAGCTGAGCCGCGCCGCACCGGCAGCGCCAGCCGATCCGCGCCGCGCAGCCGCACCGGCCGACGGTGACCGGCCGCCGGGGATAATCGATGCCATGAGCGAAGCGCACACGGCACCCGGCGGCCCGGAGCGGGACGGCGGCGCGGCCACCGGCGGCCCGCAGCCCGAGGACATCCGCTTCTTCGGCACCACCTGGGTCCACCACGACGGCGGCTACGCCCTGCGCCGCGCCGCCGTCGCGGTGGGCTCGCTCGCGCTCGCCGCCCTCGGCGCGCTCATCCTGCGCTTCGCCTTCCAGGGTCTGGAATTCGGCAACGTCGGCCCGCTCGTCACCGTCCTCGTCGTCGCCGGTTTCGCCGTGTGCAGCGCCCTGGCCTTCCGCCGCACCTGGGACGGCTTCGTCCGGCGCCCCGATCCGTCCTCGGCGAGCGCCGCCGACAAGTCCGCCCAGAGCCTGATGCTCATCGGCTTCCTCGGCTCGCTCCTGGCCTATTTCTGCCGCAGCCTCGTCGAAGCCCCGGGCGAGAAGCTGCGCCGCGCCGAGTACGCGGCGGCCCGCGAGCGCCACGAGCGACGGCGGAACGCCCGCACCGGCAACCCGGCCTCGAAGAAGCCGCGGCCGAAGGGGAAGGAGCGCGGCTAGGGCGCTTCTGACGGATCTCCGCGGCACGTACCGAAACGATGGCTGAACTCCGCGGCCCTGAGCGATCGTTGCGCGGGCAGGATGGCCGTATGCCAAAACAGCCCCAACAGTCACAACAGCCGCAGCCGCAGCCGCAGCCGCAGCCGCAGCCGCAGCCGCAGCCGCAGCCGCAGCCGCCCGCCCACGCCGCCCGCGCCCGCTCCTTCGACGCGGTGGCCGCCCAGTACGCGGCATCCCGCCCCGGCTATCCCCCCGAACTCTTCGACGCGATCGAGGAACGCTCCGGCCGCTCCCTCAAGGGCGCCCGGGCCCTGGACGTCGGCGCCGGAACCGGAATCGCCACCGCGCTGCTCGCCGCCCGCGGCGCCCAGGTCACCGCCGTCGAACCCGGCGCCGGGATGGCCGCCCAGCTGCGCGCCGACCTCCCCACCACCCCGCTGGTCCGGGCGAGCGGCGACGCCCTGCCGTTCGCCGACGCCGCCTTCGACCTCGTCTGCTACGCCCAGGCCTGGCACTGGACCGACCCGGCCCGCTCGGTCCCGGAGGCGATGCGGGTGCTGCGGCCCGGTGGCGCGCTCGCCCTGTGGTGGAACACCCCGTACCGGGAGACCGGCTGGGCCGCCGACCAGGACGCCCGGCTCGCCCGGCGGCTGCCCGGCTACGACCGCCACCGCATCACCGACGACCCCGACACCCTGTTCCGCCGACACGGCCTGCGGCCCGCGTTCCGGGCGGCGGACTGGACCCGGCCGGTGCCCCTCGACACCCACCTCTTGATGCTCGGCAGCCACTCGCAGTTCGCCGTCCTCGCCCCCGCAACCGCCGCCGCCGTCCTGGAGGACGAACGGGCCGCCCTTCTGGACGTCTTCCCGGACGGCATCGTCCGGGAGCGGTACGGGGTCGACCTCACCGTCACACGCCGCCCGGCGGGGCCGTCCTGAGGAGCGGCAAAGGGACAACGGGGAAGCGCCTCAGAACGTCCGGTCCGGCTTGCCCTTCCCGTACAGCCAGACGTCGAAGAGATCCGTCAGGTCCTTGTTGCTCCGCTCCTGGCAGAAGGCGATGAAGTCCGCCGCGTCGGCATTGCCGTAGCGGTACTTGGCGGGCCACTCCTTGAGGATGTCGAAGAACGCCTTGTCGCCGACGACGTTCCGCAGCTGCTGGAGCAGCATGGCGCCGCGGTCGTAGACGGGGTCACCGGTGACGTTCTCGGGCTTGCCGGGCTTGCCGGGCGGGAACTCCCAGAGCGAGTCCTCCTTGCCGTTCTTGTACAGCGCGTCGAACCGCTGCTGGGGGGTCTTGCCGCCCTCGCGTTCTTCCCACAGCCACTCGGTGTAGGTCGCGAAGCTCTCGTTGAGCCAGGCGTCCTGCCAGGTCTTCGGCGTGACCGAGTCGCCGAACCACTGGTGGGCCATCTCGTGCACCACGGTCACGGTGTCCGGCGCCCCCGCGTAGATCGGCTTGGTCTGGCTCTCCAGGGCCGTCCAGTCGATGCGTGCCGGGGTGTTGTCGACGATCGCGCCCGCGGAACGGAAGGGATACGGGCCGAACAGCTTCTGCTCCCACTTGATGATCTCCGGCAGCCGGCTCAGCGGTTTCCTGCTGTCGGCTTCCTCCGCCGGGTCCACCGCCTCGTACAGCGGCAGCCCGTCGGGCGTGCGGTCCACGGTGAAGCGGAAGTGCCCGATGCCGGCGGTCGCCAGATAGCTGGCCATCGGCTCGCCGTTGTGCCAGACGAAGGTGGTCCGCCCCTTGGCGGTCCTCTGCGACCGCAGCTCCCCGTTGGCGACGGCCGTGTAGCCCTTCGGCACGGTGATCGCGAAGTCGTAAGTGGCCTTGTCGCTGGGGTGGTTGTTGCCCGGGAACCAGGACATGGACCCCTCGGGCTCCCCGGCGACGAAGGCGCCGTCGGGGGTCTTGACCCACCCCTCCTTCGACTCGTCCGGGTCCGTCATCTCCTGCGGGGTCCCGCTGTAGGCGACGGTGGTACGGAACGTCGTGCCCTTCCTGAGCCCGGTGGCCGGCGTGACCCTCAGCTTGTGCCCCTTGCGGGAGAAGTCGGCGTCCTCGCCGCCGACCTTCACACCGGACACCTTCAGCCCCTGCAGATCGAGGGTGAACGACCGCAGGTTCTGCGTGGCCTTGGCGGTGATGCGGGCGGTCGCGTCCAGATACTGCTTCTTCACGTCGTAGTCGAGGGTGAGCCCGTAGTGGGTGACCTGGTAGCCGCCGTTGCCCAGTGCCGGGAAGAGCGGGTCGCCGACCCCGCTGGAGCCCGCCGTTCCCTTGAAGGCCGCCGACCCTCCCGTACAGGAGGACAGCAGCAGGGCGACGGACAGCGCTGCGGTCGCACCGCAGTAGCGCAGGGGCCGGCGGGTCGTCACAGCACTCCTAGGGTCGGAGATCGGGTTGGTGATCAACAAGTTCCCCGACCCTACGGCGGTTTCCGCCGGAACGCCGATCCTTTCCGTTTAGCGGATGTTATGGAGTGATGCGTTCCGCCCCGGGCGGCGCTGCTCGGACCAGTTGCCGAGCGCGGCCGCACAGGCGTGGTCGAGGTGCCGCAGCCCGGACAGATCCAACTCGATCTCCCGGTCCCGGGGCAGCGCCTCCAACTGGTCGAGCAGCTTCGGCAGCCGCAGGAAGGTGGCATGCCCGATCGCCCGTACGCGCAGGGGCCGCCCGGAGGGGGGAGTCTCCCCGGTGTCCTCCATCCCCGCGATCTCCAGGTGTACGTGCGAGGTCTCCCACGCCGACTTGGCGACCGCCATCAGCAGCCCCAGGAGCACCCCCTCGAACATGTTGGTGGCCACGATCGCCAGCGCCGTCGCCGCGAGCACCACGGCCTCGCCCCGGTGCTCGCGCCACAGCGGGCGCAGCTCGCGCACCGGAATCAGCTTCCAGCCCGCATGCACCAGGACGCCCGCCAGCGCCGCGACCGGCACCACCTCCAGGGCCGCCGGAAACGCCGCCGCGAACACCAGCAGCCAGACGCCGTGCAGCACCCGCGAGGCCTTGGTCCGCGCGCCCGCCCGCACATTGGCGGCGCTCCGTACGATCACCGCGGTCATCGGCAGCGCGCCGAGCAGCCCGCACACCGCATTGCCCGCGCCCTGCGCCATCAGCTCCTTGTCGTACTTGGTGCGCGGCCCGTCGTGCAGCCGGTCCACCGCGGCCGCGCTGAACAGCGATTCGGCCGACGCGATCAGCGCGAACGCGAGCACCGTGCCCAGCGCGCCGACGATCGCCCCCGCCTCCGCCAGCCGCGCGAAGTCCGCGCCGCCCGGCGGTTGTACGGCCTCCAGCAGGCCCTGCACTTCGACCCGTGCCACCGGCAGTTCCAGGACGAACACGGCGGCCGTCGCCAGCACCACCGCCACCAGCGGAGCGGGCAGCACCTCCGCCGCCCGCCGCCAGCGCGGCCAGAGCAGCAGCACACAGATGGTCCCCACGCCCACCGCCAGCGCCGCCAGCCCCGGTCCGGACCCGGCGGTCTCGGCCGCGAGCTCCGGCAGCCCGGCCACATTGGCCGGCCCGTTCCCCGGCGCCTTGGCATCCATCAGGGCGTACACCTGACTGGCGATCAGCACCAGTCCGATCCCCGCCAGCATGCCCTGCACCACCGCGACGGAAATGGCCCGGAACCACCGCCCGAGCCGCAGCGCCCCCATGGCCAGCTGCAGCACTCCGGCCGCCAGCACCAGCGCCCCCAGCGCGCCGAGCCCGTACTCCTGCACGGCCTCGTAGACCAGCACGGTCAGCCCGGCGGCCGGCCCGCTGACCTGGAGACTGCTGCCGGGCAGCAGCCCTGTGAGCAGCCCCCCGACGATCCCGGTGAGCAGCCCCAGCTCGGCCGGCACCCCGGACGCGACGGCCACCCCGACGCACAGCGGGACGGCGACCAGAAAGACGACGAGCGACGCGGTGAAGTCGGCCCGCCAGGTGGAGCGCAGCCGCGGGGACATCCGCGGGGACGCGTCCGGGGACGGCCGCGGGGACCTGCGGGTGGACAGGCGCGCGGATATGCGCGCCGAGAGACGCGGGAACATCTGCCGGGATTTCTGCATGAGAGTGCCTCCAGCGTGACGAGATGCGGTGGCGCGCGACGCGGCGGCGCGCAACCGGGCGCGCGCCATGTGGCGCCATGAAGGTGACGGCTGGATCCGTCGGAATGCATGGGCGGGGGAGGCCCTGGAGATGCGCTCGGCGCGTGACTCTCAGCAGCGGAACACGTGGTGCTGGACCGGCAGTTCGCTGGATCTCGACAAGGGGACGGCCTGCCGGCCGGTCAGCGGGACGGACCCGGGCAGGCCGTCGGGGTGCCGTACGGGGGAGGCGGTCGACAGGGGCGTGGACAGCGGCGGCGGTGCGGACACCGCGGCCGCCGACCGCCCGCCACGGCGTGGCCGGTAGCGGTCGGCGGCGGCCTCCGGAGGGTCATGGGAATCCGGCGTCGCAGGGGTGGCGGCCGCGGCACCGGGGCCGGACCCGCCGGCCGCCGTCCGCGCGGCCGCAGCCCTCGCCTCGTACGCCTCGCCGTACCCGCCCCAGGCGCCGACCGGAAGAACGAGGACCACGGCCACGAGAGCCGCGACGACCAACAGGAACCGGCCGGGATCGCGGCCACGAAAACGACTGCCGGCCATCATCGCCCCTTCCCGTTCCGGCGCGTTCCGGCGCGTTTCGGTGTGGCTGGACAGTGCCCTCCATTGTGTCCAAGAGGACACGTCCCGTCGCAACTCGGCATGTAACCGCCGTGTAAACCCGGAACTGCCGAAAAGGAACGATCAGCTCCGATCGCTCCGGCGCCCGCCGGCGTGCAATACCGACCGCAAAGCGCCCTACGGCAGGGAAGACCGGGCCCGCAACCGCTTGACGCGCGCCTCGCCCCTCAGGATTATTCATCGCGTGATGAATTTCAGGAATCGCTCCCGCGCCCCCGCCGCTCCCTCCGGCGCGGACCCGGCCGTCCACGCCCACCACCTCACCGTCGTACGAGGCGGCCGCACCGTCCTCGACGACCTGTCCTTCGCCATCCCCCGCGGCCGGATCACCGGCCTCCTCGGCCCCTCCGGCTGCGGCAAATCCACCCTGATGCGCGCCGTCGTCGGCACCCAGGCCCACGTCACCGGCACCCTCGACGTCCTAGGCCGGCCCGCCGGCCACCCCCGCCTGCGCCCCCGCATCGGCTACGTCACCCAGGACCCCGCCGTATACGACGACCTCACCGTCCGCCAGAACCTCGACTACTTCGCCGCCGTACTCCACCCCGGCCGCGCCGCCCGCGCCGAACGCCGCGCCACCGTCACCCGCGCCATCGAGGACGTCGACCTCACCCGCCACGCCGACGCCCTGGCCGGCCGCCTCTCCGGCGGCCAGCGCAGCCGCGTCTCCCTCGCGGTGGCCCTCCTCGGCGCCCCCGAACTCCTCGTCCTCGACGAGCCCACCGTCGGCCTCGACCCCGTCCTCCGCCGCGACATGTGGAACCTCTTCCACACCCTCGCCACCGCCCGCGCCGCCACCCTCCTCGTCTCCTCCCACGTCATGGACGAGGCCGAGCGCTGCCACCGCCTCCTGCTGATGCGCGAGGGCCGCATCCTGGCCGGCGGCACCTCCCCGGCGGACTCCGGGGGAGAGACCCCCGCCGCCCTCCGCGAACGCACCGGCTCCGCCACCGTCGAGGCCGCCTTCCTCCACCTCGTCGACGAGGCCGAGGCCGCCGCCCGGCGACCGGGAACCACCCCCAAGGAGTCGGCCCGATGACCACCACCGCACCCCACCCCACCAGGACCCGGCCGCTCTCCCCGTCCCGCACCCTCGCCACCGCCGCCCGGGTCCTGAAACAACTGGGCCACGACCCCCGCACCCTCGCGCTGCTCCTCGTCGTCCCCTGCGCGATGATCACCCTGCTCCGCTACGTCTTCGACGCCCGCCCGGAGACCTTCAACACCATCGGCGCCTCCCTCCTCGGCATCTTCCCGATGATCACGATGTTCCTGGTGACCTCCATCGCCACCCTCCGCGAACGCACCTCGGGCACCCTGGAACGCCTGCTCGCCCTGCCCCTGGGCAAGGCCGACCTGATCAGCGGCTACGCCCTCGCCTTCGGCCTCCTGGCCGTCCTCCAGTCCGCCCTGGCCACCGCCCTGTCCGTCTGGCTGCTCGGCCTCGACGTCACCGGCTCCCCCTGGCTGCTCCTCCTGGTGGCCGTCCTCGACGCCCTCCTGGGCACGGCCCTCGGCCTCTTCGTCTCGGCCTTCGCCGCCTCCGAGTTCCAGGCCGTCCAGTTCATGCCCGCCGTCCTGATGCCCCAGCTCCTGCTCTGCGGCCTCTTCACCCCGCGCAGCACCATGCAACCGGCCCTGGAAGCCCTCTCCGACGTCCTCCCCATGTCCTACGCCGTGGACGGCATGAACGAAGTCCTCCACCACCCCGACATCACCACCGGCTTCGTCCACGACACCCTCGTCGTCACCGGCTGCGCCCTCCTCGTCCTCGTTCTCGGCGCCGCCACCCTCCGCCGCCGCACGAACTGACGCGTCCGGCCCTCGATACGCCCCGGCACCTCGCGCCCCCAGGTGCGAGGATGACGGCGTAACCGATCAGGCACCACCGGCGAGGTGAACCGCAGCATGACCCAGAAGGTCGCCGTACTCGGCACCGGCAAAATCGGCGAAGCCCTCCTCAGCGGAATGATCCGAGGCGGCTGGGCACCCTCCGACCTCCTGGTCACCGCTCGCCGCCAGGAACGCGCCAAGGCGCTCCACGACCGCTACGGCGTCGAGGCCGTCAGCAACCCCGAGGCCGCCGAGGCCGCCGACACCCTGATCCTCACGGTCAAGCCCCAGGACATGGGCACGCTGCTCACCGAGCTCGCCCCGCACATCCCCGCCGGCCGCCTCGTCATCAGCGGCGCAGCCGGTATCCCCACCTCGTACTTCGAGGAACGGCTGGCCACCGGCACCCCCGTCGTACGGGTCATGACGAATACCCCCGCCCTCGTCGACGAGGCCATGTCCGTCATCTCCGCCGGCACCCACGCCACGGCCGGCCACCTCACCCTCGCCGAGGAGATCTTCTCCACCGTCGGCAAGACCCTGCGCGTCCCCGAGAGCCAGCAGGACGCCGCCACGGCCCTCTCCGGCTCCGGCCCGGCCTACTTCTACTTCCTCGTCGAGGCCATGACCGACGCCGGCATCCTCCTCGGCCTCCCCCGCGACAAGGCCCACGACCTGATCGTCCAGGCCGCCATCGGCGCCGCCGTCATGCTCCGCGACAGCGGCGAACACCCCGTCACCCTCCGCGAGAACGTCACGTCCCCGGCCGGCACGACCATCAACGCCATCCGCGAGCTCGAGAACCACGGTGTCCGCGCCGCCATGCTCTCGGCCCTCGAAGCCGCCCGCGACCGCAGCCGCGAACTGGCCTCGGGCAACGCCTGACATACGGCGGGGCGCCGCACCGCGCGCGCCCCGCCCGTACCCGCCTACGCCAGCAGCCCCACGGCCCGATACGCCGCATCCACCCGCGGCCGCGCCATCGAACGGGCCCGCTCGGCCCCGCTGCGCAACACGGAATCGACATGGCTCGCATCCGCCGACAGCGCGGCATGCCGCTCCCGCACCGGCCGCAACACCTCCACGACCGCGTCCGCCGTGTCCTTCTTCAAGGCCCCGTACGAGCCGTACGCCCCCGCCAGCTCCACCGGATCCCCACCCGTACAAGCGGCCAGCACATCCAACAAATTGGCCACCCCCGGCCGCGCCTCCGGCTCGTACGCCACCTCACTTCCCCCGTCCGTCACCGCCCGCATCACTTTCTTCCGCACCACATCCGGCTCATCCAGCACATAAACAACCCCCGTCTTCCGCTCCTGCCCCGACTTCCCCATCTTCGACGTCGGATCCTGAAGATCCATCACCCGCGCCGCCACCTTCGGCAGGGTCGCCTTGGGTACCACGAACGTCGGCCCGTACCGGTTGTTGAACCGCACCGCCAGATCCCGCGTCAGCTCCACATGCTGAGCCTGGTCCGCCCCCACCGGCACCTCCTGCGTCCCGTACGCCAGGATGTCCGCCGCCATCAACGCCGGATATGTCAGCAACGACAGCCGCACGCTCTCCCCCCGAGCCGCCCCCTGCGCCGCCTTCTCCTTGTACTGCACCATCCGCCGCATCTCGCCGTCGGAAGCCGTGCACTCCATCAGATACGACAGCCGCGCATGCTCATCCACATGGCTCTGCACGAACACCGTGCACCGCTCCGGATCCAGCCCCGCCGCCAGCAACAACGTCGCCGCCTGCCGAGTCAGCCGCCGCACCCGCCCCGGATCGTGCTCCACGGTCAACGCATGCAGATCGACCACACAGAACAACGCGTCGCCCCGCCGCTGATCCACCTCGACCCAGCGCCGCATTGCGCCCAGGTAGTTCCCCAACGTCAGATGCCCCGTCGGCTGCACCCCACTGAAGATCCGTGGTCCCGCAGCGCCCAAAGCCCGCTCACCCAGCATCCATCTCTCCCTTACGTCGTCGATACGCCCAGGGACCGCCGCCCGCACCGGCCGGCTACGAGATGGAGATACGCGAACGGCCGCCGAAGCGGCGGCCGTGGTCATGCATGCGCAAATGGTCGGCCGCCGTCAGGCGGGCCACCACAGCTGTACGAGCGCATGCGTAGTCATGCACCCCAAAGTACCGCCACAACCCGCACCCCGCACGGGTTTGAAGCACCTCAACCCCTCGTGTAGTGTTCTCCGAGTTGCCACGGAGCCAGCAGGCCCCGGGCAGCCATCCCGCCGCTTCGCGGCACACCACTACTGCACGGCCCCTCACCGGGAACGATTTCGGCATGCCGGAATTCGGACCGGGACTCGATTATGAGTCACCGAGGAATTCCGCTAAAGTAGTGACCCCGACAGGGAATCGGAACTGAATTCGAACCGGAAACGGAACGAAATCGGATCTGATACAGTCGGAAAGGCCGAAAAGCGAAAGCGAAGCGGCCGAACCCCGCTCCAACAGGGGGCCGGAGACGGAAACGGATCTGGTAAGGTTGGAAACGCGAAGAAGCCGAAAGGCCGAAACGCACCGGCGAAAATCGGAGCCGCAAGGATCTGATAGAGTCGGAAACGCAAGACCGAAGGGAAGCGCCCGGAGAGCCTGGTGAAACAGGCACAAAGGAAGCGTCCGTTCCTTGAGAACTCAACAGCGTGCCAAAAGTCAACGCCAGATATGTTGATACCCCGTCGACCGGAAACTTCCGGGAGATG